>NZ_LZLS01000022.1 GCF_001673365.1 Mycobacterium asiaticum | reverse complement strand
GAGCTGTTCGGGCGGTATCCATTCGGTTTGGCCGTGGGCGTTTCTGCGGGTGATGTATTTGCGTAGCTCGACCAGGCGGTTGTCGGGTCCGCAGGCCAGGGTGAGTTCGTCGATATGGGTGCGGCGCTTGGCGAACCAGCCTTCGAGGTGATGGACCTGGGTCCAATACCCGGGCACCGTACACCCCGGGCGGGTACAACCGCGGTCCTTGGCCAACAACACCAGCCGTTGCTCAGGGGAAGCGATCCGCTTGCCGTGATAGAGCGCCGCAGTTTTGTCTTCGGTGAAAACCGCCAGGTAATGGTGAGCGGGCTGGCACAGCCGGATCACCTCCGACATCGGCAACAGGGTGCCCCCGGCCGTCAGCGCCCGCCCCGCACCAGCTTCGAGTTCGGCCAAGGTGGTGGTGATGATGATCGAGGTCGGCAACCCATGATGCTGGCCCAGCTTGTTGGACATCAGCAGCTCGCGAAACCCGGCCTGCACCGCGTCGTGGTTGCGCTGGGCCTGAGTGCGGCTGTCGCGGTCCACCGCCTCGGCCGACGCCCGACCGCCCACCGTCGGGTTCTCGTCCTCGGGATTGCACATGCCCGGGGCGGCCAATTTCGCCAGCACCGGCTCCATAGTGGCCCGACATTCGGGTGTCAGGTAGCCGCTGATCTTGGACATACCATCGGATTCCTGCCGGCCGATGCTGATGCCGCGTTTGCGCGCCCGCGCCGGCGCCTCATCCGGTTGGAAGTCGCCGTCGGGTTTGAGGCAGTCCTTAAGCACCTTGGCATAGGCCACCAACTCATCGGGGCGGTACCCACCGGCGACCAGGGCAAGCCGGGACTCGGCATCGGCACGCCCGTCGGCATCGACCGCATCGGGCAACTTGGCGAAAAACTCTTGAATCACCGCGACATGTTCCGGGCCGATCTCCCCGCGGCGGGCCGCGGCCGCGGTCGCGGGCAACATCGGGCCCAACGGCTCTCCGGACAACGCCCGGCGCGGACCCAGATCTGCGGCCTCGCGGATCCACCGGTCGGCCTCAGACTTGTTGATGCGCAACCGGTTAGCCAACGCCTGTCCCAAGGTGCCCCCCAACTCCGCCGGGGTGGCCACCACACCCAGCTGATTGATCACCGCATGCCCAGATACCCGCAACTTACGCACCACC
>NZ_LZLS01000021.1 GCF_001673365.1 Mycobacterium asiaticum | reverse complement strand
ACACTAGCTGCGGGCGCCAAAACGGTCTGCGGCTAACGTTGCGCGCTATGGGTGTCTTGGACGGACGGGTCGCACTAATTACCGGCGGGGCTCGAGGACAGGGCCGCGCCCATGCGTTAGCGCTGGCGGCCGAGGGCGCCGACATCGCCGCCGCCGATGCGCCGGCCCCCATGACCGGCCTCACCTACCCACTCGGCACCGAAGATGACCTACGAGAAACCGCGAAGCTCGTAGAAGAACTCGGCCAGCGCTGCCTCCCGCTCACCGTTGACGTGCGCGACCCCGCACAGGTGAATCAGGCCGTCGAGCAGACAGTGAAAGACCTCGGCAGCCTCGACATCGTCGTGGCCAACGCCGCCGTCGTAACCACCGGGCCGCTGCAAGAGGTCAGCGACCAGATGTGGCAACAACTCGTCGACACCAACCTCACCGGCGTGTTCCACACATTGCGGGCGGCCCTCCCGGTCATGCGGCAACAGCGCTTCGGCCGGATCGTGGTGACCTCTTCGATGGGTGGCCGGATGGGGATTCCCGATCTCGCGGCCTACAACGCCACCAAGTGGGGCATCATCGGACTCGCCAAGTCCGCGGCGCTCGAAGTAGCCAAAGAGGGCGTCACCATCAACGTGATCTGCCCGACCACCACGCAGACACCGATGGTGCAGCCCAACGGCGAGGAGGATATTCCCGACGACTTGGTGCGCCGCATGATGAAAGGCAATCCGATCCCGAAACCGTGGCTGCAGCCCGAAGACGTCAGCCGCGGCGTCGTCTACCTCGTCACCGATCCGGGCGTCATCACGGGCAGCGTGCTCGAGGTTGGCCTGGGCGGTAGCGCCCGCATCCACTGAC
>NZ_LZLS01000020.1 GCF_001673365.1 Mycobacterium asiaticum | reverse complement strand
GGCATCAACGCCCTGGTCGACTTGGCCGGCAACTTCGCACTACCGCCATTGACGTTGCCGCCGTTCACCATTCCGCCGTTCCCGACCCTGCCCGCACTGCCCAACCTCGGTGCAACGATCACCGGCGGCATCAACGCCCTGGTCGATCTGGCCGGCAACCTGGCCATCCCGCCGTTCGCGATTCCGCCGTTCACGCTGCCGCCGTTCCCGACGCTGCCCGCACTGCCCAACCTGGGCGCCACGATCACTGGCGGCATCAACGCCCTGGTCGACTTGGCCGGCAACTTCGCACTACCCCCATTGACGTTGCCGCCGTTCACCATTCCGCCATTCCCGACCCTGCCCGGACTGCCCGACCTGAGCACCGCCATCAACGCAGCCCTCTCCGGCAACCTCAGCCTGAGCCTCAACGGACTGTCCGCCGCCTTCAACGGAGCACTCACCGGCGGCCTCAACGGCCTGTCCGCAGCCATCAACGGCGCCTTCAACGGCGGACTGCCCGCCCTGGTCGCCAACCTGCAACTCCCGCCGTTCGCGATCCCGCCGTTCGCGATTCCGCCGTTTAGCTTGCCGACCCTGCCCAACATCGGCGGAGCTATCACCGCGGGTCTGGACACGCTGGTGGACGTCGGAACCACCCTGGCCGGCAGCTTGGCCCTCCCGCCGCTGACACTGCCGCCGTTCACCTTCCCGAGCGTGCCGTTGAACCTGCCCGCCCTATCGGCGGCACTCACCGGCGCACTCTCGGGCAGCCTCGGCGCCAGCTTCAACAACCTGAGCGCGGCCTTCAACGGCGCGTTCTCCACCGGGCTGAACAACCTCAATGCCGCGGTCAACGCAGCGTTCTCCGGCGGACTGCCGGCCTTGTCAGGCGCTATCAGCGGCGCCTTCAATGGCGGCCTCAACGCAGCGGTCAACCTGGGTCAGACACTGGTGGCCGGCTTCCAACTCCCGCCGCTAGCGCTGCCGCCGTTCACGTTGCCGCCGTTCACGTTGCCGCCGTTCAGCTTCCCGAACCTGCCCGCGTTCGACTTGCCGACGCTCTCCGCCGCGCTGAGCGGGGCACTTTCGGGCAGCCTCGGCGCCAGCTTCACCGGTCTCTCGGCTGCTCTCAGCGGTGCTCTCACGGGCGGCCTGCCTGCCCTGAACGCGGCGATCGCCGGCGGGTTCTCCGGCTTCCAGGCCGGGCTCAGCGGCCTGATCAATGCCGGACAGAACCTGATCGGAGGCTTCAGCGCCACCTTGCCGGCACTCAACCTGCCTGCTCTGGGAGCCGCCTTCAACGCTGCCCTGACCGGTGGGTTCAACGCCAGCCTCAATGGCTTGAACGCAGCGTTCACCGGAGCCTTCGGCACCGGCCTCAACAGCCTCAACGCCGCTATCGACGCCGCGTTCTCCGGCGGACTGCCCGCGATCACCGGGGCATTCAGCGGTGGGTTGACCGCGCTGCAGACCGGATTCAACGGTTTGATCAGCACCGGACAGACGCTGGCAGGAAGCCTGAACACTGCGCTGGACACCGCCCTCAACGGAGCCTTGACGGGCGGGTTCAGCGCCAGCCTCAACGGCTTGAACGCAGCGCTCAGCGGCGGGTTCGCCGGCCTCAACGCAGCGCTCACGGCCAGTCTCAGCGCCGACGTCGCCACCCAACTGGGCGCGGCACTTTCGGGAGCCTTCAACTCAGGCCTCAACGGCCTGGTGGATGCCGGTGAAGCGTTGTCCGCCAGCCTTTCTGCCGGCCTCGGCGGCTTGACGCAGACCGGAGCGGGAGTAGCTGGCAACCTGCTAGCTGCACTGTCCGGAAGCGGTGAAACCGGGATGGCCCTGGCCAGCATCTGGACCAATGCCGTGGCACAGGTGGCCGGCGTCTTCGGTGATGCCGTGGGCGCAAGCTTCGGAACTAGCCTCGCAGGATTTGGCCAGACCGGCGGGGCGCTGACAACGGGAATCCAAAGCGCCCTGACAGGGCTGACTCAGACCGGCGGCGCCTTCCTGCTCTCGCTGAATGACACTGCTGCCAACTTCGCTGTTGCAGCCAGCAGCGCGTTGCTCAACCTTCAGCTCGCCCTGCAGGCCGCTCTGAACGGAAGCTTCGGAGTTCAGGTCGGTACTTAATCCGAAGAGCCCCCGACGACGCGGCACCGGGCGTTCCGCTGGTTATCGTTGGCGAGCAGCCGGCACACCAGCGAACTCCGGTGCCGCGTCCATTGCAGCGGCGCGGCAACCTACCTAGCGGCTGCCGCAGCGTGCTGGGAATAGCGCTGCAGCGTCGAACGCACGCGTGCCACGGCCTCTGGGCCGTCGGCCGGCGAATCGCCGTAGGCCGCGAAGCGCTCTGCGCCCAGGCTTTGCTGGAGTGCGCTCAATTGCTCGTCATGCAGGGGTGTTCCCTTACCCGCCTTCAGCTGCGCCCAATGCAGGAAAGCCACGTCATCCTCGGCGCCCAGCCGCATCAGGAGCCTGGTGACGTAACGCAGAGAGATCCACAGCTCGGTCCAGTCCCCGACGCGATCCCAATGGTCAAGCACTTCGTCGAACATCTGCGCGGCGACGACGGGATCGCCGTGCACCGCACGTGTCGAGGCGGCCTCCATCAACGCGATGCCGTACCACCAGAAGTTCTGCACGTCCCCGGCCAGCCCTGCCGCTTCGTCGAACAAAGCTAAAGCCCGCCCGGGATCGGACCTCTTAAGCAAAAACCCCAGTCCGAAATAAGCCGTCGAGCGGGCCGTCGGATTTCCGGTCGCCTCGGCGATCTCGACGCCCTCCTGCGCGCTGGGCAGATGTGAATCAAAATCACCGCCCAGCACACCGTGTAGGACGGCGCGCGTCGACAGTGTCTGACCGAGCCGGATCAGATCACCGCTGCTGCGAGCCTGAGCGGCCTGATCCTGCCAGTACGTAAGAACACGGTCGACTTTTCCCTCGAAAAGGTCTACGTCGGCAAGTACATCCCCCGGGTAAGCGATCCGCGAGGTACCGGGCATCGGGACCCGTCCGCCAGCCATATCCGCCAGATTTCGCGCCCGGACATACTCACCGGCGCCCCAGGCGCCCCTGGCGGCCATGCCCACCGCGGCAGGAAAGATCGGGTGGTCGGGGTCGGCGACGGCAACGACACGTTCGGACCATCGGAAGACTTCGTACCCGACCCGTACACCGAGAATCTCGCCACACGAAGCCACGAGACGCAGTGCCAGATCGGTGTCGTGTTCGGTCATCGCCCGCTCGAACGCCGCGCGCAAGTTGTCGTAGTCGGGAAGCATCCGCTCGATCCACTCGCGTTCGTCGGCGGTCTCCAGCCCGGCCAAGGCTCGCTCGGCGAGTTCGGTGAAATATTCGGCGTGCCGGATCGCCAGCTGCTTCTCGATGCCCTGTTCCTGCAGGCGTTCCTGCCCGTAGGCGCGCAGCGTTTCCAGGACGCCGTAACGGGTGTGGTCGGTCATGCTGCGCACCACCACCATCGACTTATCCACCAAACCGGCCAACACCTCTAACGTGTCGTCCTCGGCCGAACCCACCACCCCACACACCCCATGGGCCGCAGCCAAATCAAACGAACCCGCAAACACCGACAACCGCGCAAAAAACACCTGCTCAGACTCACTCAACAACCGATACGACCAATCAATCGTGGCCGTCAAACTCTGCTGCCGAGGCAACGCACCCCGCATCGCCCCCCGCAAAAACCCCAACCGATCCAACCGCCGCGCCACATCCGAAACACTCATCACCCGCATCCGCGCCGCCGCCAACTCCACCCCCAACGGCAAACAATCCACCCGCCGACAAATCTCCGCCACCGCACCCACCGGCTGCGCATCCAACACAAACCCCGGCGCACTCGCCCGCGCCCGCTCCCCAAACAACCTCATCGCATCACCCACCGACAACGGCGCCACCGCAATAATCTGCTCCCCCTCCACCCCCAACGGCTGCCGACTCGTGGCCAAAACCGACACCCCCGCA
>NZ_LZLS01000019.1 GCF_001673365.1 Mycobacterium asiaticum | reverse complement strand
CCGCCGGTGCCGCCTTGGCCGCCCTGGGCGCCCATGCCGCCTCCGGTTGCTCCGGTGGCGGTGGTGCCGGTGTTGTTACCGCCGTTGCCGCCGCCGCCACCTTGGCCGCCGGTGCCCCCGGTGCCGGCTTGGCCGCCGCCCACGCCGCTGATGCCGGCGCCAGCAGTGCCTCCGGTACCGCCGGTGCCGCCTTGGCCACCCTGGTTGCCCTCGGTCGGGGCCGTGAGGTCGTTGGTGCCGTTGGTGCCGGTGGCACCGGTGCCGCCGTTGCCGCCGTGACCGCCGGTGCCGCCGGTGCCGGTGCTGCCGGCTGCTCCGCCATCGACTTGGGTGCCGGCGGCGCCGGCGGTGCCGCCGGTGCCGCCTTGGCCGCCCTGGGCGCCCATGCCCCCTCCGGTTGCTCCGGTGGCGGTGGTGCCGGTGTTGTTGCCGCCGTTGCCGCCGCCGCCGCCCTGGCCGCCGGCGCCCCCGGCGCCGGCTTGGCCGCCGCCGACGAGGTTGATGCCGGCGCCAGCAGTGCCCCCGGCACCGCCGGTGCCGCCTTGGCCACCCTGGTTGCCCGCGGTCGGGGCCGAGAGGTCGTTGGTGCCGTTGGTGCCGGTGGCGCCGGTGCCGCCATTGCCGCCGGTGCCGCCGGTGCCGCCGGTGCCGGTGCTGCCGATCGCGCCTCCGTCGACTCGGGTGCCGGCGGCGCCGGCGGTGCCGCCGGTGCCGCCTTGGCCGCCCTGGGCGCCCATGCCGCCTCCGGTTGCTCCGGTGGCGGTGGTGCCGGTGTTGTTGCCGCCGTTGCCGCCGCCACCACCCTGGCCGCCAGTGCCCCCGGCGCCGGCTTGGCCGCCGCCCACGCCGTTGATGCCCGCGCCACCAGCGCCGCCAGTGCCGCCGCTGCCGCCCTGGCCACCCTGGTTGCCCGCGGTCGGGGAGGTCGCGTTGTCGGTGCCGTTGGTGCCGGTGGCGCCGTTGCCGCCATGGCCGCCGGTGCCGCCGACCCCGCCGGTGCCGCCCTGGCCGCCGGCGCCGCCGCCGACCCCGCCGATCCCGGCTCCGCCGTTACCGCCCTGGCCGCCGGCGCCGCCCTGCCAGCCCTGCCCGCCTTTGGTGGGGGCCGCGCCCGAGGAGCCCATCGCTCCGGCATCACCCTGCCCGCCGGTACCGCCGGTGCCACCGACCCCGCCAGCGCCTGCCGCACCGGCGTGTCCGACGGTGCCGAGATAGCCGCCGGACCCGCCGACCCCGCCCGCGCCGGCGGCACCGCCGTTGCCGCCCGTGCCGCCGTTGCCGCCGTCGATGTGGTAGCCGACGCCGGTGCCGCCAGTTCCACCCTGGCCGCCGCCTCCGCCGGTCCCGCCCGCCCCGCCGGCCCCGCCGGCACTCATCAACCCGTAGTTGGCGCCGCCGGCGCCGCCAACACCACCAGCACCGCCGTCGAAACCGATATCACCGCGTCCGCCCAGCGGCCCGGCCCCGGCCGTGCCGGTCGCGCCAATATCGCCGGCGCCGCCGGTCCCGCCGACCCCGCCGGCGCCAGCACCCCCGCCGAATAGCGCTCGCCCGGTTCCACCGACGCCGCCTGTGCCACCCGTGCCGCCGATGCCGCCGGCGCCGTCACCGCCATGACCGCCAACCCCACCGGCTCCGCCGAATCCGCCCAGCCACCCGCCGGCACCGCCCGAACCCCCGGTACCACCAATAGCCCCAGCTGCGCCGGCCCCACCTGCTCCGCCGACTCCACCATTTCCGAACAAACCCGCGTCACCGCCACGGCCGCCACTAGCGCCGGGCATTCCCGACCCCCCGTTGCCGCCGTTGCCCCACAGCAGCCCTCCTGCGCCACCGGGCTGCCCGGTGCCGGCGGCACCGTTGGAGCCATCGCCGATCAGCGGGCGTCCCAGCAGCGTGTTGGTCGGGGCGTTGATTAACCCCAACATGGTTTGCTCGAGGTTCTGCAGCGACAAGTGCCCGCCGCCTCGGCGGACGCGTATGCCTTCCCGCCCGCATTCAACGCTGTCAGGAACTGGTCATGAAACAGCGTTGCCTGCGCGCTGAGGGCCTGATACTCCTGGCCGAAACTGCCAAATAACCTCGTCACAGCCGCCGAAACCTCGTCGCCAGCCAGCAGGGCGATTCCAGTTGTCGAGGGCGCCGCGGCGGCGGCTGCCGCCCGTAGCGACTCCCCGATCCCATGCAAATCGCTCGCCGCTACGGCCACCAAATCCGGTGTCGCGATCACATAAGACGACATTTCAGGTCCTCCTGACACCCGCTGGCTTAACCCCGTGTAGCACGCTAGCGCGCACAACGTAGTCGTGAATTGAATCGACTATTTCAATCGGACTCGGCGTCTCCAGCCGAAAACAACGCGGTCGCCCAACCTCTGTGCCGAGAGCGTTGCTCCACCGCCGTTGCCGCCGTCTCACCCGCCACCACCTGCGCCGGAATAACCATTGTTGGTTGAGGTGCCGGAGGACGCCTGGCTCATGGTGGCGTGCCTTCGCGACATTGTTGGGTCTCGGCTCGGTTGGTGAGGTGTTCCGACTGTTTGTGCAGCAACGGCAGCAGCGAAGCCTGGCGTTTCGTTTCCGGCAAGCCCCCCAGCGAGGTCTCGAACCGATGCAAGCACTCGCCGGCACCACTACCGCCAGCAGGTACGGGTGTGCGCTGTTGCCGTAGACGTAGATCTGCCGCACCAACGGGCTGGTGCCGAACACCGCCTTTTGCGGGTGTTGCAGGACACATGTTGTGCCGGGTCAACTGGACCGGCCGGGGAGGCCCGCGGCTTCCGTGGGGCCGTATTGATAGCCCTGACCCCCGCCACCTCCCTCCCCGGGGCTGTTGCCGCCATTGCCTCCGTAAAGATTGAAGGAATCGAGGCCGCCAGGTCCGCCTGTCCCGCTGTTCGACCCGCTTTCTGCGCCACTGTGGCCATTGCCGCCGGGTGCACCAACTGCGGGAGGCGAACCTTGGACATATGATGCGGCGCCACCGCCTCCGCCTCCGCCGTTGCCGCCCGCGGCCCCCGCACCGCCGCCGCCGCCGGTGCCGCCCATGGCGAGCTGGTAGCTTGCGTTTCCGCCGCTGCCACCGGCTCCTGCCATCGCGCTGGCGCCACCTGCAGCGCCCCCTCCGCCTCCGCCTCCGCCGAAGGCTCCAGAGCCGGCCGACGCGCCAGCGCCGCCTCCTCCTCCGCCCACGCCGTTGCCTCCGGTAGCGCCGGTCGCAGTGCCGCCTCCGCCGCCGCCTCCGCCGACGCCGCCGCCGGCAAAAGCGTTGGTGGCCGCGGCGAATGCCGGTCCACCGGTGCCGCCGCCGCCGCCGGTGCCTCCGGTGCCGCCGGTGGCGGTCGTGCTGCCGCCGTTGCCGCCGTCTCCGCCGGCGCCGCCGCCTCCGGCACCGCCCCCGGAGGCGAGCGCCGGACCGGTGCCGGCGCTATTGGCGCCGCCGCTGCCTCCTAGGCCACCGGTACCGCCGTTACCACCATTGCCGCCTTGGGTGTTGCCAGCACCGGGTATGCCGCCGTTACCTCCGGCGCCGCCGTCGCCGCCGGTGCCCCCGTTGGCGCTGGTAATGAGCGTGATGTCGCTGGTGGCGACGGTGGTGTTCTGGCCGCCCTGGCCGCCGTCGCCGCCGTCGCCGCCCTTGCCGCCCCCGCCTCCGGTGCCGCCACCGACGCCGTTGATGCCGGCGCCGCCATCACCGCCGGTACCACCTTTGCCGCCGTGGCCGGCGTTTCCGCCTGCGGTGGGGGTAGTTCCGGTGGTTCCGGTTATGCCCGCGGCGCCTTTGCCGCCGTTTCCGCCTAGGCCGCCGGTGCCGCCGGTGCCATTGGTGCCGGCGGCAGAGCCGTCTTGTTGGACGCCGGCTGCGCCGGCTGTGCCGCCCGTGCCGCCTTGGCCACCGGTGGCGCCGCTGCCGCTGGTAGTGCCGGTGTTGGTGCCGCCCTGGCCGCCGGTGCCGCCGGTGCCGCCGTTGCCGCCGTTGCCGGCTTGGCCACCGCCGAGGCCGTCGATGCCTTTGCCGGCGGTGCCGCCTTGTCCGCCGTCTCCGCCTTTGCCGCCCTGGCCGCCTTGGCTGGGTGTGGCGCTGTTGGTGCCGGTGGTGCCGGTGCCTCCTTGACCGCCGTTGCCGCCGTTGCCGCCGGTACCGCCGGTACCGATGCTGCCTTTGGCGCCGCCGTGGGTTCCGGCGCCGCCGGCTCCGGCGTCGCCGCCGGTGCCGCCTTGGCCGCCTTGGCCCCCGGTGCCGCCGGTGGTGCCGGTGTTGGCGCCGCCGCCACCGCCGCCGCCGCCTTTGCCGCCGTTGCCGCCGGTGCCGCCGTCGCCACCGCCGATGCTGTTGATTCCCTGGCCACCTGCACCGCCGGTTCCACCAGCGCCGCCTTGGCCGCCCTGGGAGGCCGCGGTGGTGGGGTTGCTGGGGCTGTTGGTGCCGGTGGCGCCGTCACCGCCGTTGCCGCCGTGTCCTCCTGTGCCACCGGTGCCGCTGTTGCCGGCTGCGCCGCCGGCGACTTGGGTGCCGGCGGCACCCGCGTCGCCACCCGTGCCACCGGTGCCGCCGTGGCCGCCCATGCCGCCACCGGTTGTTGCGGTGCTGGTGTAGCCGTAGTTGTTGCCCCCGTTTCCGCCAGTGCCCCCGGTGCCGCCATTGCCTCCGTCACCGGCTTGGCCGCCACCGACGTTGCCGAAACCGGCGCCGGCGGTACCGCCTTGGCCGCCGGCGCCGCCCTGGCCGCCCTGGTTGCCGGGGGAGGGGGTCACATTGTCGTCGTTGCCGTTGGTACCGGTGGCGCCGTGGCCGCCGTCACCGCCGGTGCCACCGGTGCCGCCGGTGCCGTGGTTGCCCGCGGTGCCGCCGTCGACCTGGGTTCCGGCTGCGCCGGCGTCGCCGCCGGTGCCGCCTTGTCCGCCGGTGCCGCCCATGCCGCCCCCGTTGTTGCCGGTGGTGGTGGTGCCGGTGTTGTTGCCGCCGTTGCCGCCGTCACCGCCAGTGCCGCCGTTACCGCCGGTACCTGCCGTGCCGCCGCCGGACCCGAGGATCCCTTTGCCGGCGTCGCCGCCGGCACCGCCGGCACCGCCTTGGCCGCCCTGGGCGCCTACCTGGGGACTGGTCGGGTCATCGCCCCCGTTAATGCCGGCGGCACCACCGCCCCCGGTGCCGCCGCGACCCCCCGTGCCGCCGATGCCGTTGTTGCCGACCGCGCCGCCGTCGACGAGGGTGCCGGCTGCGCCGGCGTCACCGCCGGTACCGCCTTGTCCGCCTCGGGCGCCCATGCCGCCGCCGTTGTTGCCGGTGGCGGTGGTGCCGGTGTTGGTGCCACCAAGCCCGCCGGCACCACCGATACCGCCGGAGCCCCCGACCCCACCATCGATGGCGCTTGAGTTGTTGATGCCGATTGTGAAGCCGGAGCCGGTGCCGTTGCCGGTGATGGTGCCGGTGTCACCCCCTCGGCCGCCGGCACCGCCGCTACCAGCGGCCCCGCCGGAACCCGATAGCAGCGCGCCCGCACCACCAACCCCGCCGGCGCCACCGGTACCGCCGGCTCCCGCGGTCCCACCCTCGAAGATGCCTGAGTTGCCGGAGATGGAGTTGTTAATGCCGAATACCGTCCCGGAGCCGGTGCTGCTGCCAGCGCCGGTGATGGTGCCGGTGTCACCTCCTTGGCCACCGGCACCGCCGGTCCCGGCGTTGCCGCCGTGACCCCACAGCAGCCCGCCGCCGGCCCCAGCCGCGCCGGCACCACCGGTACCGCCGGATCCCCCGTCCCCACCATGGAGAATGCCTGAGTTGTAAATACCGTGTACCTGGCCGGTAGCGGTACCGGTAGCGGTACCGGTGATGGTGCCGGTGCCGCCTCCCTGGCCCCCGGTACCGCCGTCCCCGCATCACCTCGCGCGGACCCCGCAGGGCCAGCGGGACGATCGGAATCCCTGCGGCGGCGGCCAGTTTG
>NZ_LZLS01000018.1 GCF_001673365.1 Mycobacterium asiaticum | reverse complement strand
CATGGTCCGTGGTTTAGGGGGTGGGGGGGTTCCATGGGGTGGGTCCAAGGAAGCTGGCCGGAAAGTTGGCCTCAACGCTGGGGGGGCATCGAGAACGTCGACTCCAACACCTGGCTGGCGTGGGCGGCGTGGGCTGCCCTGGCACTCGGTGTCGTCGCGCTGATCTTCACGCACCGACAGCTGCAGCGGAACCGCGCGCTGGCCTCGGAGAAGACGCGTCCGTACGTCGCCATGCTGATGGAGCCGCACGTTGCCGACTGGCACGTCATCGAGTTGGTGGTGCGCAACTTCGGTCGCACCGCCGCATACGACATCCGGTTCAACTTTCCCAATCCCCCGACCGTGGCCGAGTACGAGAACGCCTCCGACGGCTACGCCGATGTGGTCGAACTGCAGCTACCCCGGGAACTGCCGACTTTGGCGCCCGGCCAGGAATGGCGGATGGTGTGGGACTCGGCGCTGGACCGTGCCGAGATCGGGCACGGCGTCGAATCACGCTTCGAAGGCACCGTCAGCTACTACGACCGCCCCGATCGGCCCCGGGGATGGAAGTTCTGGCAACGCGACCGTCAACCGCTGGAGACCAAGGTGGTGTTGGACTGGGACGCGCTACCGCCCGTGCAGCGCATCGAGCTGATGACGACGCACGATCTGGCCAAGCGGGAGAAGCAGAAGCTGGAGCTGCTGCGCAACCTGCTGACGTACTTCCATTACGCGAGCAAGGAGACGCGGCCGGAGGTATTCCGCAGCGAGATCGACCGCATCAACCGGGCCGTGCAGGAGACCCAGGACCGCTGGCGCACCCGGCAGCTCGACGAGCCCACCGATGTGAGCCTGCGCTGGGGTGATGCCGAGAACGAATTGGGCAAGCACCGCAGCCAGCGGGTGTGAGCCGGGCCTCCTCGATCTGATTCAATCGACTCCGTTGCCCGCAGCGAAGGAGTCACCCATGAGCGGTCCGGTCGTTTACACACACGACGAAACCATCGGGGTGATCCGGATGGACGACGGCAAGGTCAATGCGTTGGGGCCGACCATGCAGCAGGCACTCAACGAGGCGCTCGACCAAGCCGACTTCGACAACGTCAAGGCTTTGGTAATCACCGGAAACGAGCGGGTGTTCAGTGCCGGGTTCGACCTGAAGATCCTGACCTCCGGAGACCTGCAACCAGCGATCGACATGCTGCGCGGCGGCTTCGAACTCTCCTACCGGCTGCTGTCCTACCCCAAGCCCGTCGTGATCGCGTGCACCGGGCCCGCAATTGCGATGGGATCGTTTCTGCTGTGCTCAGGTGATCACCGAATCGCCGCGCACGCGTACAACATTCAGGCCAACGAGGTCGCGATCGGCATGGTCATTCCCTGGGCCGCGCTGGAGGTGTTGAAGTTGCGGCTGAACCGGTCGGCCTACCAACAGGCCACCGGTTTGGCCAAGACCTTCTTCGGTGAAACCGCGCTGGCCGCCGGCTTTATCGACGAGATGGCGCTACCCGACATGGTGGTCTCGCGCGCCGAGGAGGCGGCTCACGAATTCGCCGGGCTCAACCAGCAGGCCCATGCCGCGACCAAGTTGCGAGCCCGCGCCGACGCGCTCAAAGCGATCCGCGCCGGAATCGACAACGTCGAGAAGGAGTTCGGCCGGTAGGCGCTCGGTCGGCGCATAACGTTTCGAGGGCGTTCCCCCGGGTACGCCCTCTGCCATGGTGACGGTAGACAGGATTGCCGATCCATGGGGCGAGCGCACTCCATACGGGCCGGGCGAGCAGTGGCCGGAACGTCTCGACCAATTCCTGGCACCGGGCGTCGAGGCGAAGTCGGTGGACCGCTGGGTGCAGTCGGCGGCAGTGTTGCATTCCAACGGTGACGGGCTGGACATCGCCGTCAAGGACGACCGGATCGTCGGGGTCCGAGGTCGCGACGTCGACCGGGTCAACCGGGGCCGCCTCGACCCCAAGGACATGTTCGGCTGGCAGGCCAACGGATCCAAAGATCGGCTCACCACCCCGTTGGTGCGCACCGACGGCCAGTTGCGGCCCACCGACTGGGATACCGCTATGGACCGAATCGTGTTGCGCAGCAAGCAATTACTCGACAGTCATGGTGCGGGCGCGATCGGGTTCTACACCTCGGGGCAGCTGTTCCTCGAGGAGTACTACACCCAGGGGGTCATCGCCCACGGCGCGATCGGCACAAACCATGTCGACGGCAACACCCGGCTGTGCACCGCCACCGCGGCCGAGGCGCTGAAGGAGTCGTTCGGTTGCGACGGACAGCCCGGTTCGTACACCGACGTCGACCACGCCGATGTCATCGCACTGTACGGACACAACGTCGCCGAGACCCAGACGGTGCTGTGGGCACGAATGCTGGACCGACTGGCCGGACCTGAACCGCCCGCGATCGTATGTGTAGATCCCCGACTCACCCCAGTGGCCGAGCACGCAACCGTGCATCTAGCGCCGCTTCCCGGTACCAACGTGGCGCTGATGAACGGGTTGTTGCACGAGATCATCGCCCACGAGTGGGTGGACCTGGACTATGTGCACACGCACACGGTGGGTTTCGACGAGCTTCGCAGCCGGGTCGCGGAGTTTCCGCCGGATCGTGCCGCCGAGATCTGTGGTGTCGATGCAGACGAAATCCGTCGTGCGGCAAAGCTTCTCGGCACCGCAAAACGGTTGCTGTCCACCGTGCTGCAGGGCTTCTACCAGTCCCACCAAGCCACGGCGGCAAGTGTTCAGGTCAACAACATCCACCTGGTCCGCGGCATGCTCGGCAAGCCAGGCTGCGGGATTCTGCAGATGAACGGGCAACCGACCGCGGAAAATACGCGTGAATGCGGCGCCGACGGCGATTTGGCCGGCTTTCGCAACTGGGCCAACCCGGATCACATCGCCGAACTGGCGCAACTGTGGAACCTTGAGCCACAACAGATTCCGCACTACGCGCCACCGACCCATGCTATGCAGATGTTCCGCTACGCCGAGCAGGGAACACTGCAGATGCTGTGGGTCACCGCGACCAACCCGGCAGTATCCCTGCCGGAACTATCGCGCATTCGCGAAATACTCACGCAGGAACGGCTATTCCTGGTCGTACAGGACATCTTCATGACCGAGACGGCCGAGCTGGCCGACGTCGTGTTGCCGGCAGCTGCGTGGGGCGAGAAAACCGGGACCTTCACCAACGCCGATCGCACCGTGCATATTTCCGAAAAGGCAATCGACCCACCGGGTTCGGCGCGCGCGGATCTCGACATCTTCCTCGACTACGCGCGGCGGATGGACTTTCGCGACAAGGACGGTCAGCCGCTTCCGCCGTGGAAAGACCCGGAATCAGCCTTCGAGGCATGGAAGAAATGCAGTGCGGGCCGCCCCTGTGACTACACCGGCCTCAGCTATACCAAGCTGCGCGGTGGCAGCAGAATCCAGTGGCCTTGCAACGCAGAGCATCCCACCGGAACCGAGCGGCTCTACGCCGATGGGGAATTTTGGGCAGATCCCGACTACTGCGAGGCGTACGGCAAGGACCTGATCACCGGCGCGCCGCTGGAACCCACCGAATACCGGGCGATGAATCCGTACGGCAAAGCGATCATCAAGGCGGCCGAATATGTCCCGCCGCATGAGCAGCCGTCCGAAGATTACCCATTCGTGTTGATCACCGGTCGCACCGTCTACCATTTCCACACCCCCACGAAAACCGCTCGGGCACCGCAACTTCAGCGGGCCGCACCGGAAGTCTGGGTGCAGATTTCAGATGCTGATGCGAGGCGCCTCGGCATCGGCGAGGGGCAACCACTGGAGGTGATCACGCCTCGCGGCGCAATCACCTGCCCCTCCCGGATCGGCCGAATCCGTGCGGGAGTGCTCTTCGTGCCGTTCCACTACGGCTACTGGGACTCCCAGGCTCCTGACCATCACCGGGCCGGCAACGAGCTGACCATCACCGACTGGGATCCGGTGTCCAAGCAGCCGATCTACAAGACGGCGGCCGCCCGCGTGCAGAAGAGTTCGTCGGCAGGTCCGCGATGAAGCTCAAGGTCGCCATCCGCGAGCTGCACCGCTCCGAACGCAAACTTGCCCGCGCGCTCGACGTCGTCTCCGAACGACATCGGACCGACCAGGACATTGCACATCTGGCCCATGACCTGGCGGGCTGGTCGAAAAGCCATCTCGCGCAATTGGCTGACCATGGCCGTCATTACGGACTGCGTTTGTCCGCGGAGCCGCGCACCAGGGCGCTCAGCGGCGCTATCCAGTCTCGGCTCAGTGCGTTGCTGCGACGCCGCCCGGAACCGGGGTTGCTGCTACTCGCCGATCTGCGCCACATTCATCGACTGGCGGCGGGCGTCTCGCTGGACTGGGAGCTACTCGGTCAGGCGGCACAGGCTGCCAAGGACCACGAGCTGCTGGACTTGACGTCGCGGTGCCATCCCGAGACACTGCGCCAAATGCGTTGGGCGAACGCAATGCTCAAAGAGCTCTCACCGCAGATCCTGACCAGCTGAGCGGCTATTGGTACTGGCGGAACCGCTCCAGGTACTCCACCCAATTCCAGGTCGACAGAAATTCTTCGGCTGCCGCATAGCCCTTGTCGTACAAGGCTTCAGCGTCTTTGCGGGAGATGCTGAAATCGAGAAAGTTGACGGCGGTGGAATCGACCCGGATTGCGCGGGCACTGACCCACGGCTGGTTCAGATAGGTCTGATCGTGACCGACGAACATCGTGGTGATCAGTTGCTCGAGCAATACCGACGGCGGACCCAGCAGGCGTAGCGCCCCCACCCCGGGGATCACCTGGTCGTTGCCTTCGGGCAGATTGGGCAGCACGGTGACGCCGAAAGTGGGCCAGCGCGGCGGCTTTCCATCGAACCGGTCGAAGGAGTCGATCGGGAAGTTCGACAACACTCCGCCGTCGACCAACGTGGATGGGCGCCCGGAAGCGCTGGTCAAGGTGACGGGGCGAAAGTAGAACGGGATCGACATCGAGGCGCGCACTGCGTCGGCCACCACTTGTTCGTCGGGGTCCAGGCCGTAGAGCCGCTGGTAGTCCCATGGCAGTCTGGCCAATTGGCCGGTGGTGATGTCAGTGACCGTGACGGCTAGCCGATAACGGCGTTCGGGTCGAATCTGCTTGTCGCTCAACGCCAGATCTCCGAAGGTCGTCACGCCCAGGTTTTTCAGTTCGCTGCGGATCCACTGGTGAGCGAAGTCGCCGCGGTAGATGCCGTTGTCTTTGATCAGGCCCCACGCCTGGCCCACCAGCGGCAGGTGACCGACGGGACCGGAGTCACGAAACTTGTCGTAGGGCAGGGTGAGAGCAAGCTCCTTCATCTGCTCGCTGCTCATCTGGTCACCGTCCGCCGCCGCGGCCATGATCGACCCGACCAGCGATCCGGCCGAAACCCCCGAGACTCGTTTGAGCGCGTATCCGGCGTCCATGATGGCGGCGACGGCCCCCGCCAGGCCGACGCCCTTGACACCGCCCCCGGAGAGAACGAGGTCAACGGGTTTGCGCCGTCCTCGTGCGGAAGGCGCGCTTGAAGTCTGGGCTGTGGTGTCAGGGATGAAGACGAGATTAGCGACCAATCAAGGCCGAGTCACCGTCCAGGGGCGCTGATAGTTAGTGTTGCCGGGTGGATACCGATGGAATAAGTGCAATCGTCACCGGTGGCGCGTCCGGAATCGGCGCGGCCACCGCACGCCAGTTGGCCGCCAAAGGCGCCCGAGTCGTCGTCGCCGACCTGCAAGAAGATCGCGGCAAGGCGCTCGCGCACGAGATCGGCGGCGCATTCGTCACCGTCGACGTCACCAAGACCGAACAGATCGAGGATGCGGTGAACACCGCGGTCGATCTCGGGCCGCTGCGCGCCCTGGTCAACTCCGCCGGCGTCGGGTGGGCGCAGCGCACCATCGGTAAGGACGGCGAATTCGGCTCGGCGCACAACCTGGACGCCTACAAAAAGGTGCTTGCGATCAACCTGGTCGGCACCTTCGACTGCATCCGGCTGGCGGCGACCGCGATGAGCCGGCTGGAACCCACCTCGACGGGTGAGCGCGGCGCGATCGTCAACATGACCAGCGTCGCGGCATTCGACGGACAGATCGGCCAGGCCGCCTACTCGTCCTCCAAGGGCGGGGTGGTGGGGCTGACGCTGCCGGTGGCCCGCGACCTCGCCGCGGTGGGCATTCGGGTGAACACCGTCGCGCCCGGGCTCATCGACACTCCCATTTACGGCGAGGGCGAGGCGTCGGAGGCGTTCAAGGCCAAGCTCGGTGAGTCGGTGTTGTTCCCGCATCGGTTGGGCAAGCCCGATGAACTCGCCTCGATGGTCATCGAGCTGCTCACCAACTCCTACATGAACGCCGAAGTCGTCCGGGTCGACGGCGGGATTCGGATGCCGCCGAAGTAATTCGGCCTTTTCCGGGCCGCCGTCCGCGTCGGCCCGCCACCCATCGGCCCGCCAACCGAACCAGGCCGCCAATTCCGCCGCGTGTTTTCGCAGTGTGGTTCGGCTCGCGGCTCATTGCGCTCGCCGGACCTCGTCCGCGTCCAGCCACCCCCGCCGTCGGCCCGCCAACCGAACCAGGCCGCCAATTCCGCCGCGTGTCGTCGCAGTGCGGTTCGGCTCGCGGCCCACGCAAGCGGCTGGCCCCGGCCCACGGAAGCCAAGCCAGCGGGTCAGCCCCCCGACGAATCCCATTGGTAGGGAAGAAACTTCCCGTCAAAGGTGACCACTACGCGATCACCCGATTCGTGTGGCTTGCGCTGCAGATCCATGCTGAAGTTGATCGCGCTCATGATGCCGTCACCGAACTGTTCGTGGATCACTTCTTTTATCGCGCCGCCGTACACCTGCAAGGCCTCGTAGAACCGGTAGATGGTGGGGTCGGTGGGCACAGCCGTAGGTAGCCCGCCGCGCATCGGCGGTGCCGCTAGCACCGGTACCACCGCCTCGTCCAAGCCCAACAGGCCCACCAGCACCTTGCCCAATTCAGCCGGTATCGGATGCTGTCCGAGCAGGGCTGAAGTCGTCCACAACAGCGGCCTGTCGATCGCGGAGGCCAGCTCTTGCCAGCTCAAGCCCTTGCTCAGGCGAGCGACAACGATCTGTTCGGTGATCTCGTTTCTGTTCATGGGTCCCAGCATGCCAAGCATTCACCAGCGACCGCGGTGAACCACCTCGGTGAAAGGCCGTCGATTCGGCTTGCGGATCGGCTTGAGCGGACGATCGGCGGGATAGCCGAGGCCGAGCATGAACGCGACCAAATGATCGTCGGGAACCCCCAGAATCGCCGGGGCGTTGTCCTGATCACCCACTGAGGAGTGACCGGTACCGATGCCGAGGTCGGTGGCGGCCAGCATCATCGCCATGGTCGCCTGCCCGAGGTCGTATTGGTCGACGATCTTTCGGCGCTCATCCGGGGGCACCGGCACCACCAGGACGATCGCGGCGGCGGCCGCGGCGATATGGCCCGCACCCATCCACACGGTCGAAAGTTCTTGCAGCTGAGTCGGATCGGTGACGATGACGAAGTCCCACGGCTGCCGGTTTTTGGCCGACGGCGCCCGCCATCCAGCCTCGACGATGCGGTTCAGCGCGTCCTCGGGCACCGGTTCAGCCGTGTACTGGCGTACGTTGCGCCGCGCGCAGATGGCGTCCCAGGTCTCCATGTGATGTCCCTTCCGTCACGGCCCAGGCCATCCATGCTGCCACCTGCGGTGTCGGTGGGAAGGTCTATGGTGGCCCGCGATGGCGCTTCACCTCCACCGTGCCGAACGGACCGATCTCCTCGCCGACGGGCTCGGCGCTCTCCTCGCTCGCCCGCCACAAGATCCGTTCGCCCAGGAGCTGGTGCTCGTTCCCGCGCGAGGAGTGGAACGCTGGCTGAGTCAGCGGCTCTCTCATCGGTTGGGCACCGAGGCTGGGCACGGCGACGGCGTGTGCGCGGGTGTTTCGTTCCGCAGTCCGGCGTCGCTGATCGCCGAGATCGCCGAAACGGTCGACGACGATCCCTGGTCTCCCCAGGCGATGACGTGGCCGCTACTCGAGGTGATCGACTGCTCGCTGGACCAGCCCTGGTGTCGCACTTTGGCAAAACATTTGGGGCACTTCGATATTGGTGACGAAGCGGACTTGCGCCGGGGACGGCGATATGCGGTGGCTCGGCGGCTGGCAGGGCTGTTCGCGTCCTACGCGCATCAACGTCCCGGACTGCTCGTGGACTGGTTGGACGACAACCTTGGCGACCTCGATGCCGACCTGCACTGGCAGCCCCAGCTGTGGCGGGCACTGGTCGCGGCCATTCCCGCCGACCCACCGCATATCCGTCACGCCAAGACATTGGCACGGCTCCGCGAAAGTAAGGTCGATCTCCCCTCGCGGTTGTCGCTGTTCGGCCATACCCGTTTGGCATGCACCGATATCGAGCTGCTGGAGGGCCTGTCGACCCACCATGAATTGCACTTGTGGCTGCCGCATCCGAGCGATGAGTTGTGGCGATCGCTTGCCGGTGTGCACGGCGCGGTGCCGCGGCGCGAGGACACCAGCCATCGCGGGGTCAATAATCCACTGCTGGCCACCCTCGGTCGGGATCTGCGGGAGCTGCAACGAAGCCTTCCCGCCGATCCCGCCACCGACGAGTGGCTGGGTGAGCCGGCCCGTCCGGATACGTTGCTCGGCTGGCTGCAGTCCGATTTGGCGGCCAACGCCGTCCGGCCCGAAGGGCGCGTCCTGGCAGCCGATGACCGGTCGGTGCAGGTGCACAGCTGCCACGGCCCGGCCCGACAGATCGACGTGCTGCGCGAGGTGCTACTGGGCCTACTCGCCGACGACCCCACGCTCGAACCACGCGACATCTTGGTGATGTGCCCTGACATCGAGACCTATGCCCCGTTGATCGTCGCCGACTTTGGCCTGGGCGACGTGGTGCATGGTGCACACCCGGCCCACCGACTGCGCGTGCGCCTCGCAGATCGCGCACTGCTGCAGTCCAATCCGCTGCTCGGTGTCGCGTCACAACTGCTGTCGCTGGCCGCCGGCCGGGTCACCGCCAGTGAGGTCCTCAACCTCGCTCAGGCAGCGCCGGTGCGCGCCCGGTTCGGCTTCAGCGACGACCATTTGGAAGGCATCACAAGGTGGGTCCGACAGTCCAACATCCGGTGGGGTTTCGACCAGGAACACCGAACCCCGTTCGGTGTCGACTTCGTCCACAACACTTGGCGTTTCGGTCTGGACCGCGTGCTGGCGGGCGTCGCGAAGTCGGAGACATCCCACGACTGGATCGATTCGACCCTGCCCCTTGATGACGTCGGCAGCAACCGAATCGAATTGGTCGGCCAATTCGCCGAGTACGTCGACCGGCTACAGCGCGCGGTCGACTCGCTCACCGGAACACGTCCGCTGCGGCAGTGGTTGACCGCGCTGGCCGACGGGATCGGCCAGTTGACTCAGCTTGACGATGACGACACCTGGCAGACCAGCCAGATGCAGCGGGAATTCGCCGACATTTTGCGCACCGCCGGCCCGCGGGCTGAGACGATGCTGCGGCTGCCCGACATTCGTGCCCTGCTGCAGAGGCACCTCGCCGGCCGCCCCACCCGCGCGAACTTCCGCACCGGAACGTTGACGGTGTGCACCATGGTTCCGATGCGATCCGTCCCCCATCGGGTGGTCTGCCTGGTGGGTCTGGACGACGGGGTGTTCCCGCGACTTGGTGTTGTCGACGGTGACGACGTGCTGGCCCGGCAGCCGCGGACCGGTGAGCGCGACATCCGTTCCGAGGACCGGCAACTGCTGCTCGATGCCATCGGCGCTGCCTCCAGCCACCTGGTCATCACTTACACCGGCGCCAATGAGTATTCGGGTCAACGTCGGCCACCGGCGGTGCCACTGGCTGAGCTACTCGACACCCTGGATGTGACGACCACCGAGAAGATCCGTTGTCGGATCGTTGTAGAACATCCGTTGCAGCCGTTCGATATCCGCAATGTCGAACGCGGCAGACTGGTGCCCGACGTGCCGTTCAGCTTCGATCCGATCGTCCTGCACGCGGCACGTTCGGCCACCGGCGAGCGGGCCGCTCGGCCGGATTTCATCCAAGGTCCGCTGCCACCGCCACCGGCAGAGGATGTCGGGCTGGCCGATTTGATCGCCTTTTTTAAGGACCCGGTTAAGGGTTTTTTCCGGGCGCTCGAATACACGCTGCCGTGGGACGTGGACGGTGTTGAGGACGCCATGCCGGTCGACATCAATGCGCTCGAGGAGTGGACGGTCGGCGACCGGATGTTGAACGACATCTTGAACGGCCTGTCCCCCGACGATGCACGCCAAGCGGAATGGCGCCGCGGCACGCTGCCGCCCGGTCATCTCGGCTGGCGCAAGGTCACCGAGATCCGTGATCAGGTAGCGCTTTTGGCGTCGGCGGCGCTAAAGCACCGTCGGGTGGATGCCAGGGCATACGACGTCGACATCGATCTCGGCGGGCGTCGCCTGACGGGGACGGTGCCGGAGGTGTTCGGCGACCACCTGGTGTCGGTGACGTATTCCAAGCTCGACGGCAAGCACCTGCTCGCGTCGTGGATTCCGTTGTTGGCGTTACTCGCTCACAAAGCCAACCGCGACTGGTCGGCTGTTTGCATCGGCCGGCCGAAGCGAGGAACCGCGCCGCGGGTCGAGGGACTCGGGCGTCCTCACGAGGACGCTGTCGAGATTCTCCGCGATCTCGTTGCGATCTACGATGCCGGACGACGCGAGCCAATCCCATTGCCCATCAAGACTTCCTATGCGTGGGCGGCTGCGCGGCACTGCGGCGACGACCCTGTGCAGGCGGCGTCTTACCGGTGGAACAGCAATCGTTATCCCGGCGAGGATCAAGAGCCGGCGCACGTACGGGCTTGGGGACGCAACCCACGACTGGCCGATCTGATGCAACCCCTGCGTCCCGGTGAGGAATCGGCTGGGGAGGATAACCGTTTGGGCGCCTACGCCGCTCGGCTCTGGCTACCGCTACTGCGCGCCGAGAGGAATCCCGGCTGATGCAACCGTTCGATCTGCTGGGGCCGCTGCCCGCCGACCGTTCCACCACGGTCCTGGAGGCCAGCGCTGGTACGGGGAAGACCTTCGCGCTCGCTGGCCTGGTGACTCGCTACGTCGCCGAAGGCAAAGCGGCTCTCGACGAGATGTTGCTCATCACCTTCGGGCGGGCGGCCAGCCAGGAGCTGCGCGAGCGAGTGCGCTGTCAAATGGTTGATGCGGTAAGGGCTTTCGACCACCCCGAGCTGGCAGGCGACAACCAGTTGGTGATGTACCTGATCGAGGGCACAGCGAACCAGCGCGACGAGCGCAGGCAACGGTTGCGTGATGCGTTGGCCGGCTTTGACGCGGCCACCATCGCCACCACACACCAGTTCTGCCAACTGGTCCTGAAGTCGCTGGGTGCGGCCGGCGACACCGACGCGGGTGTCACGCTGATCGAAGACCTCAACGACCTCGTCACCGAGATCGTGGACGATCTCTACCTGGCCCACTTCGGGCAGGACCGCGACGATCCCGTACTCAGTTACCGCGACGCACTGCGGATCACGCGGACCGTGGTCAACAACCCGTCGACCGAACTGCGGCCGCGTGACCCGGAGCCGGGTTCTACGGCTGCGGTCTGCATCGGTTTCGCGGAAGCGGTTGTCGCGGAACTGGAACGGCGGAAGCGCCGTCGCGGCGTATTGGGCTATGACGACCTGCTCCTGCGCCTTGCCAACGCGCTGGACGCCGACGACTCCCCCGCCCGCGCCCGCATGCATCAACGCTGGCCGATCGTCATGGTCGACGAGTTTCAGGACACCGACCCGGTGCAATGGCAGGTGATTGATCGCGCATTCTCCGGGCGATCGACGGTGATCCTGATCGGCGACCCAAAGCAGGCCATCTACGCCTTCCGCGGCGGCGACATCGTCACGTATCTGGACGCGGCGGCCACGGCGGGTGAGAAGCGAACGCTGGTGACCAACTGGCGCAGTGACCGCGCGCTGGTCGAGCGGCTGCAAGCTGTCCTGCGTGGTGCGGAACTCGGCGACACCGGGATCAAGGTGCACGACGTCGAGGCCTATCACCAGGGCCGTCGACTCGCCGGGGCACCGCACAACGATCCGTTCAGACTACGGGTTGTGAGGCGGGAAGCATTGGGCCGCAGGGAGCTTCACAATTTGCCGATTGAGGAGCTGCGCCAGCACATCGGCCAGGATCTTGCTGCCGACATCGGCGGGCTGCTGGCAAGCGAAGCCACTTTCGACAGCCAACCGCTGCAAGCTCGCGATGTCGCCGTGATCGTCGAGAGCCACAGGGACGCCCGCGCTTGTCACCGTGCCCTGACCGAGGCGGGGATTCCGGCGGTGTACACCGGCGACTCGGACGTGTTCAGCTCCGAGGCCGCCGACGACTGGCTATCGCTGTTGGAGGCGTTCGACCAGCCGCACCGCCCGGGCGTGGTGCGGGCCGCTGCCGCGACGATGTTCTTCGGCAATACCGCGCAAGATCTGGCCGCCGGTGGGGATGCGCTGACCGACCGGGTGGCCGAAACCTTGCGGGAGTGGGCGGACCACGCGCGCGAACGCGGGGTGGCGGCCATCTTCGAGGCCGCGCAATTGACCGGGATGGGCGACCGCGTGCTGTCGTGGCAGGGCGGCGAGCGGCACATGACCGACCTGGCGCACCTGACTCAGTTGTTGCAGGAAGTCGCCCATCGTGAGCGCTATTCCCTTCCGGCGCTGCGGGATTGGCTGCGAGGACAGCGCGAGGAGCGGGGCGGGGCGACCGAACGCAATCGGCGGATCGACAGCGACGCGGCCGCGGTGCAGATCATGACGGTGTGGGTGAGCAAGGGACTGCAATACCCGGTCGTGTACCTGCCGTTCGCATTCAACCGCAACGTCCAAGACAAGGATCTGGTGCTGTTCCACGACCAGGGCGTGCGCTGCCTGCACATCGGCGGAAGGGACAGTTCCGATTTTGCGACCGTGGAGAAGCTCGGCATCAAGGAGACGGCCAGTGACGACAGCCGCCTCACCTACGTTGCGCTGACCCGGGCCCAGTCGCAGGTGGTGGCCTGGTGGTCGCCTGCCTACGGCGAGCCCAATGGCGGCTTATCCCGGCTGTTGCGGGGACGGCGCCCGGGCGAGTCGGTTGTTCCCGATCGTTGCGTGCCGGCCAAGATCGCCGACGACGACGCCTGGGCGCGTTTGCGGGAGTGGGAAGAAGCCGGCGGCCCGGTTGTCGAAGAGTCCGTGATCGCTTCAGCTCCCCCATTGGTAGCCACCCGTCCGCCATCCGACCTGGGCACCCGCCACTTCCACCGCGTCATCGACACCGCTTGGCGGCGCACCTCGTACTCAGGCCTGATCCGCGTTCTTGAAGAATCAGGTGGCACCGGGGTCAGCAGTGAACCCGAGACCACCGATCTCGACGACGAAGTCGGCGACATTCCGTTGGCCGAGCCGGTGGCGGCCCCGAATATGCGCGCGCAGGTGCCGTCGCCGATGGCTGATCTGCCGACCGGCGCGAAGTTCGGAACCTTGGTGCATGCGGTGCTGGAGACCGCTGACCCGCTGGCGACCGATCTGGCCACCGAGCTCGAGCAGCAGATCCGGGCTCATTCGGTGTGGTGGCCGGTGGACGTGCCGGCTGCCGAACTGGCCGCGGCCATGGTCCCGATGCACGACACTTCGCTGGGCCCGCTGGCCGACGGCCTGACATTGCGCCGGATCGGGCTGTCGGATCGACTGCGGGAGTTGGACTTTGAATTCCCGTTGGCGGGCGGTGACGTCCGGGGCGGGCCGACCGATCTCCGACTCGCCGATGTCGGGGTGCTGCTGCGAGCCCACCTTCCGGCCAAGGACCCGCTGGCGTCGTATGCCGACAGGTTGCTGGGCGACACCCTGGGCGGCCAGTCGTTGCGCGGCTACCTCAGCGGTTCGGTCGACGCGGTGCTGCGGATTCCGGACGGGTCAGGGCATCGCTATCTGGTTGTGGATTACAAGACCAACTGGCTCGGCGATCCAGACCGGCCACTGACGTCTGACGATTACACACCCTCGCGGATGGCCGGGGCGATGTTGCATTCCGACTATCCGCTGCAGGCTTTGCTGTATAGCGTTGTGCTGCACCGCTTCTTGCGGTGGCGTCAGCCGGGTTACGATCCGGCGCGTCACCTCGGCGGTGTGCTGTATCTGTTCCTGCGGGGAATGTGCGGACCCGACACGCCGGTCATCGACGGCCACCCCGCCGGAGTGTTCAGTTGGTCCCCGCCGACCGCTTTGGTGACGGAGTTGTCCGACCTCCTCGATGCCCGCAAGGCCGTCGCATGACGACCGAAAGCGCGGCGGAGCCGGGCGCATCGGGTCGTCATAACACAAGCGCGACCGAAAGCGCGGCGGAGCCGGGCGCATCGGGTCGTCATAACACAAGCGCGACCGAAAGCGCGGCCACTGAAACCGTCGACCGCCTCGACCGGCGCCAGGCGGTCAGCGCCGTCGGCCTGTTGCGGATCTTCAACGAATCCGGCGTCATCGAGTCCGCCGATGTGCATGTAGCGCAACGGCTTACAGCGATGTCGCGCGAACCCAATCCGTCGGTAGCACTGGCAGTCGCGCTAACCGTGCGTGCGCTTCGCAGCGGGTCGGTGTGCGTCGACCTGCGGTCGGTGCAGACCCAGGTCGGCATGCCGGAGTTGCCGTGGCCGGATGCGGACCAGTGGCTGGCCTCGGTTTTGGCCAGTCCGCTGGTCGGATCGCCACCGGTATTGCGGGTCTACGACGGAAATCTGTTGTATCTGGACCGGTATTGGCGTGAGGAGCAGCAGGTCGCCGATGACTTCCTGACCTTGCTGTCCACCCGGATGTCTGGTGCGACACCCGACATCACCCGTTTGTTTCCGGCCGGGTATGACGAACAACGCGCGGCCGCAAAGCTTGCGCTGGGCCAGGGTTTGACGGTGCTCACCGGCGGGCCCGGGACCGGCAAGACGACCACCGTTGCCCGGCTGCTTGCCCTGTTTGCCGAACAGGCGGAGTTGGACGGCAAGGGTCAGCTGCGTATCGCGTTGGCGGCGCCGACGGGCAAGGCCGCCGCCCGCCTGCACGAAGCGGTGCAGATAGAAATCGACGATCTGGACGAGGTTGATCGACAACGGGTTTCGGATTTGCGGGCTACCACTTTGCACCGGTTGCTTGGTCCCCGGCCAGACACGTCGTCGCGGTTTCGGCATCATCGCGGCAACCGTCTGCCGCACGAGGTGATCGTGGTGGACGAGACTTCGATGGTGTCGCTGACCATGATGGCGCGACTGCTGGAATCGGTGCGTCCGCAGACGCGGCTCTTGCTGGTCGGGGATCCTGACCAGTTGGCGTCGGTGGAGGCGGGCGCGGTGCTGGCCGATTTGGTTGACGGGCTCGGGGCGCATGACAAGGCGCGGGTTGCGGCACTGAAGACCTCGCATCGGTTCGGCGAATCGATCGGTGAGTTGGCGTCGTCGATTCGGGACGGCGACGCTGACGGCGCCGTTGAGGTGCTACGGGCCGGTGGCGATCACATCGAATGGCTTGACACCGATGAACCAACCGAATATCTGCGCAATATCCTTGTGCCGCAAGCACTTGCGATCCGGCAGGCCGCTGTGCTCGGGGACGCAGTGTCCGCGCTAGCGACGCTCAACGATCACCGGTTGCTGTGTGCACACCGCCGCGGACGGTATGGCATCGCGTACTGGAATCGCCACATTGAACGGTGGCTGAGCGAGGCCACCGGCGAAGCGATCTGGTCGTCCTGGTACGTCGGAAGGCCGGTTCTCGTCACCGCCAATGACTACGGGCTGGGGGTCTACAACGGTGACACGGGAGTGACGGTGCTCGACGGCGCCGACCAGCAAGGCACGCTTCGGGCAGTCTTCCAGAGCGTGAACGCCGGAAAGGGCCAGCTGCTCGGGTTCGCACCGAGCCGACTGGCCGACGTCGAGACCATGCACGCCATGACCATCCACAAGAGTCAGGGCAGCCAGACCGACGTGGTCACAGTGCTTATGCCGCCTGAAGATTCGCGGTTGCTGACGCGGGAGTTGTTCTACACCGCGGTCACGCGGGCGAAGTCAAAAGTGCGCGTGATCGGCCCGGCGGCCGCCGTGCGTGCCGCGATCGAGCGGCGTGCCGTGCGCGCCAGTGGATTGGCACGCCGACTGCGCGCCGCGACTTAGTCCAACCCCCTAGGGTGGTGGGCGTGGGCAGCAAGCGCGACCCGGTGATGCCGGCGGCCCGACGAAAGGCGCGCGCGACGGACTCGACGAGGAGCCTGATGGACGAACTGCGTATTTCGAACGTCAACGTCTTCGACAGTGTCGATGGACGGATCACCGGGCCGCGAGACGTCACGATCCGCGACAACCTGATCGCATCGGTGACGCCCGTCGCGGCAAAGGAATTCAGCGGCAACAAGATCGACGGCACCGGCAAGACGCTGCTGCCGGGATTGATCGACGCGCACTGGCACGCGATGTTTGCCACCATCTCCGCGTTCGAAGCGCAGATCAGCGAACTCGGCTACGTCTTCGCGCGGGCCGTCGCCAGTGCGGAGGAAACACTCCTGCGCGGCTTCACCACTGTCCGCGACCTGGGCGGGCCGGTATTCGGCATCAAGCACGCCATCGACGACGGCACCATCCTCGGACCACGTATCTTTCCGGCGGGCGGATTCATCTCGCAGACCGGTGGTCACGGCGACTTCCGGCTGCCGCACGAGGTACCGCGTGGCGTGTGTGGCCACCTTAGTTACACCGAGATCATCGGGGCGGCCGTCATCGCCGATGGTGAGGCAGAGGTGCTCCGCGGCGCGCGCGAGATGCTGCGTCGTGGCGCTTCGCAACTCAAGCTGATGGCAGGCGGCGGGGTGGCGTCACCTTACGACCCGCTCGACGTCAGCCAGTTCACTGAGGCCGAGATGCATGCCGCGGTGGAAGCCGCCGAAAACTGGGGCACCTACGTGACGGTGCACGTCTACACCTGTCGCGCGATCCGCACCGCCGTCGCCGCCGGCGTCCGCTGCGTCGAGCACGGACACCTCATCGATGAGGCGACCGCCGCGCTGCTGGCCGAAAAAGATATCTGGTGGTGCCTGCAACCGTTTCTCGACGACGAGGACGCGGTCACGCTGCCGCCGGCCAATCTGCCCAAGTTCCAGCAGATGGTCGCCGGCACCGATACCGCCTACGAACTCGCGATCAAGCACAAGGTGAAGATCGCCTTCGGCACCGATACCTTGTTCGACGCCGGCCTGGCCCGGCGCCAGGGGGCCCAGTTGGCCAAGCTCACCCGGTGGTTCACCCCGGCCGAAGTGTTGCAGCAGGCGACGATTCGCAACGCCGAGTTGCTGGCCATGTCCGGACCGCGCAACCCGTACCCCGGCCGTCTGGGCGTGGTGGCCGAGGGCGCCTTCGCCGATCTGATTCTCGTCGACGGCGACCCCGTGGCCGACATCTCCCTGATCGCACGACCCGACGAGGCTTTCACCGCCATCATCAAGGACGGCCGACTGGTGAAGGGCTAACCCCGCACCGCCGACACGAACTGGGTGCGGGGCGAGGTGTCCTCCACCCCATCGGGCACCCCGCGCCCGTAACTTGCCATCAGCTCGGGTGACGGCGTCACCGTCGCGTCCCAACCGTGCCGGCCCAACCAGTGCCCCACGTCCTCGCGCTCCTCGAAGTACCACAGCTCATCGGTACGGGGCATCTCGCGTTCGGGTTCCACCTTGGCCATCAGCGCGCGGATCCGGTCCATCCGTTCGCGCCTGCGGGTCCGAACGTCCTCGTCCATCCAGTCCGGGCCGGGGGCCTCCACCGCGATCCGGCTACCGGATGCGGCGAGTGCCTGAATGCGCTCGAACAACAACTCGTGGGCGGCCGCCGGCAGGTACGGCAACAATCCTTCGACGGACCACGCGCTCGGTGCCGCCGGATCAAAACCGGCTTCCCGCAACGCAGCCGGCCAGTCGTGACGCAGGTCCACCGCGACGGCGACCCGGGTGCACCTCAGCTCGGCGCCGTGTTCGGCGAGTGTCGACGCCTTGAAGTCCAACACCTTGGGCTGGTCGAGTTCGTAGACGGTGGTCTGATCGGGCCAGGGCAACCGCCAGGCTCGCGAATCCAGCCCGGACGCCAGGATCACGGCCTGCCCCACGCCGGCGCGCGCGGCGTCGAGGAAGAATCCGTCGAAGAACGCCGTGCGCGAAGCCATGTAGTTGACCATCGACTGCATCTGCACGGACAGCTGCGGCTCGGCCTCGAGGAGCTCGGCGGGCAGGTCCGGCGCAGCGAACCAATTCCAGATCCCATCACCGACAGCATCCAGGAAAACACGCGCGAACGGGTCGCTGATCAGCGGGTTTTCACTCTCAGTCTCCGCAGCGCGGCCGGCCGCCACGCCCAGCGCCGTGGCTCCGACGCTCTCGGTGATCTCCCAGGTGTCGTCCTCGGTCCGCGTCACGCTCAGTCCTCCTTTACACGGCACACAACCCTCGCGAGAGTACGTGAACAGGATTAGCGCGTATGGCACGTTAAGTTGTCGTAGAACAGCCGACGGCGGCACCCGGAAAGAGGATCGAAAAGGACCAGCACCGTGCACATGCGAGTTGACGGGCGCGACATCACCGTGTCCGGCAGCTTGCTGCAACCGCTCACTCGGCGCACCAACGACCTCATCCGGCTCGCGCTGGCTGCCGTTGCCCTGGTGGCGGTGATCACCAGTTCGCTGATCACCCGTCCGCGCTGGGTCGCGTTGGAGAAGTCGATCTCAGAAATCGTCGGGGTACTGACGCCGACTCAGGCGGACTTGGTCTATCTGGTTTACGGGATCGCGATACTGGCGTTGCCGTTCATGATCCTGATCGGACTGATCCTGTCCCGGCAGTGGAAGCTGCTCGGTGCATACGGGGCCGCCGCACTGATCGCCTTTCTGTCCCTGTCCATCAACAGCAACGGCATTGCGGCGCCGCGATGGCACTGGGAACTGTCCGACAAACTCAACACGCTGCCCGCTCAGTTCCTCGACGACCCGCGCTGGATTGCGATGCTCGCGGCGGTGCTGACCGTGTCCGGCCCGTGGCTGCCCGCCCGCTGGCGACGCTGGTGGTGGGCACTGCTGCTGGCCTTTGTGCCGATCCATCTCGTCATCAGCGCCATCGTTCCGGCCCGCGCGGTGGTCGGGCTGTCGGTCGGCTGGTTCGTCGGCGCCTTCGTGGTGTTGGTCGTGGGCACCCCAGCTCTGGAAGTGCCGCTCGAAGGTGCGGTCCGCGCGATGGCCAAGCGCGGATTCATGGTGTCCCGTCTGGTGGTGGTGCGCCCCGGCGGCCCGGGACCGTTGGTGCTGTCCGCCGAATCGACCGATCCCGCATCGCGCGCGGCGGTCGAGTTGTACGGACCCCACCAGCGCAGCGGCGGAGCGCTACGTCAAGTGTGGTGGAAGCTGCGGTTGCGCGGATCCGAAACCGCACCCCTGCAGACCTCGATGCGGCGCGCCGTCGAGCACCGTGCGCTGATGGCTATCGCCGTCGGCGACACCGGCGTGGCCAACACCGCGACGATCGCGCTGGCCGCGCTGGATCGGGGCTGGACGTTGTATGCGCACCAGCCCGTGCAGGGATTGCCGCTGGACGAATGCGCCGGCGAGACGCCGGTCGCGCGGATTTGGGAGTCGTTGCGCGTCCTCAACGACCACCAGATCTCCCACGGTGATTTGCGCTGCAGTCAAATCACGGTTGCCGACGGTAAAGCGTTGTTCGGCGGGTTCGGTGCCGCCGAGTACGGCGCCACTGACGCTCAGTTGCAATCCGACATCGCCCATCTGTTGGTGACAACGTCGGCGTTGTATGACGCGCAGTCCGCCGTCGGTGCCGCGATCGAGACCTTCGGTAAAGAAACGATTCTCAGGGCTGGACGTCGACTCACCAAATCTGCTGTGCCCAAACGAATCCGGCAGTCGGTGCCCAATGCTAAAGCCGTCATCGCCGACGCCCGCGCCGAGGTGCAACGCCAAACCGGTGCTGCGGAACTCGAATCCGAGACGATTACCCGATTCAGCCGCAGCCAGTTCATTCAGCTGGTGCTGATCGGGGCGCTGGTCTATGTCGCGTACCCCTTCATCAGCACCGTGCCGACCTTCTTCTCCGAGTTGCGCACGGCGAACTGGTGGTGGGCGCTGCTGGGTCTGCTGGTCTCGGCGCTGACCTATGTCGGTGCGGCAGGTGCGCTGTGGGCCTGCACCGACGGCTCGGTCAGCTTCTGGAAGCTGTCGATCATGCAGGTGGCCAACACTTTTGCCGCGACCACCACCCCGGCCGGGGTCGGCGGGCTGGCGCTGAGTACCCGGTTCCTGCAAAAGGGCGGACTGACCGCGTTGCGGGCGACGGCGGCTGTGGCACTGCAGCAATCAGTTCAGGTAATCGTCCACGTGCTGCTGCTCATCTTTTTCAGCGCGGTCGCCGGGACATCCACCGACCTCTCGCATTTCGTGCCCAATGCGACGGTGCTGTACCTGATCGCCGGTGTGGCGCTGGGTATCGTGGGCACCTTTCTGTTGGTGCCCAACCTACGGCGGTGGCTGGCAACCGAATTGCGTCCCAAGCTCACCGAGGTCACCCGCGACCTCGCCGATCTCGCCCGCGAGCCAAAGCGGCTCGGGCTGATCGTATTGGGCAGCGCGGGGACGACTCTTGGTGCCGCGCTGGCATTGTGGGCGAGTGTCGGCGCGTTCGGCGGCGGGACGACGTTCGTCACCGTCACCGTCGTGACGATGGTCGGCGGGACGCTTGCTTCCGCGGCGCCCACACCCGGCGGCGTCGGCGCCGTGGAGGCCGCTCTGATCGGTGGGCTCGCCGCCTTCGGCGTCCCAGCGGCCACCGGGGTGCCGTCGGTGCTGCTGTACCGGGTGCTCACCTGCTGGCTCCCGGTGTTCGTCGGTTGGCCGGTGATGCGCTGGCTCACCAAGAATGAGATGGTCTAGCAGCTGCAGGACTATCCGGCCGCACGTGCTGTTGCGACCTCCACCATGACCGGCTGATACCGACTGCTGGCGCCCACGGTGGTGGTCAGATAGATCAGGTGATATCCCGTCGGCACCGACTGCGCCACCTCGATCGCGACATCCACCCGCGCGGCGCCGTCGGCATCGAACCGTCCGCCCGCCGCAGCGACGGTGATCCCCGGCTGCCAAGACCTGCCGCTAACGGTGTAGTCCCCAGCGCCCTCGATCATCCGCTGCACGTCGAGCCTTACCGTCCCCGTCTGGCCCGGAGCGATCGCGACGACGGGACGCGAAACATTAGCTGTCACTGCCGAACTACCCGCACCGAACGACGGCGGCGCCGCGGATTCCGCGGTACCCCAACTCATGTCGGGTTTGGCTGCAAGCGAGAACACACTCTTGCCGCCGGTGCGGATGAACGTTTCGGGAAGATACGTCCGATCACTCGGTTGACCGTCGACGCGCAGCTCTTTGATGTACTTGAGCCGATTGGGTCCGGAGGCGCCGGGGGCGGTGATGTGTATGGGTTGGCTTGCCGGCAAAGCGATTTCAATGCGGTCGAACAGTGGCGTGTTGACGGTGAGTAGCGCGGTGCCCGGAGTGCTCGGGTATAGGCCAAGGGCAGCCCAGACATACCAGCCCGACATCGCACCGAGGTCGTCGTTGCCCGGTGCGCCGTCCGGCGTCGGGCCGAACAGTCCGCGGACCCGGTCGACCGTATGCTGCGCTTGCCACGGCGCGCCGACGTAGTTGTACAGCCACGGCACGCCGAAGCCTGGCTCGTTACCGGCCCAGAGGTAGGGCTCGTTGGGGCCTACATTGAGGTACTTGGTGAACCGGTCCAGGCGATCTCTGACCGTCTGACGGCCACCGAGCGCCGTGATCAAACCGGCGACGTTGTGCGGCACCAGCCAGACGTACTGCTCGGCGTTGCCCTCGTCGAAGCCCGGCTGACCGAAGGTTTCGGTCGGCTCGATGAATCCTGGTGCGTCACCGAAGAGTCCGCTCTCGCCGCGCGGCGAGATGTAGCCGGTCGACGGATTGAACAGGTTCTGCCAGTACTGGGCGCGCAGCTGAAATTCAGCGGCGGTGTCGGCATGACCCAGCGCGGCGGCGAACTGGGCGATCGCGAAGTCGGCGATCGACCATTCCAGCGTGATCGAAGCGCCGGGCCCGAATCCCGTGAGTTGGGGGAAGTAGCCCAGTTGTAGGTAGACGCCGATGCCCGGTCGCTCGACGTACCCATTGACCCCGACACCGCCCTGAGTTGCACCGTCGACCATGTAGCGTAGCGCCGCCTCAACGTCGAAGTCCTTGGCGCCGAACATGTATAGACCGACAATCAGCGGGACCACGCTGTCGCCTGTCATCTGACTGGTTGCGGCATTGGCCAGCGCCCAGCGGGGCAGCGCCCCACCTTGTTCGGCGTCGTTCACCAGCGACTGGGCCATGTCGCTGGCTTCCTTCGGGAACAGCAGCGCCTGCAGGGCGGCCAGGCTGCGGTAGGTGTCCCAGTCGGAAAAGTTGGCGTACTGCGAACGCCCCTGCGTCACACGGTGAATCGCATTGTCGAAGCCGATGTAGCGGCCGTCCGCGTCGTTGAAGGTGTTGGGATGCAACAGCGAGCGGTACAGGCAGGTGTAAAAAGTCTTCACGTCCCCGGGGTTGCGGCCTGCCACGATGATGCGCGACAACGCAGTTCTCCATGCGGCCGTCGCCGCGGTGCGAACCCCGTCGAAACTCGCGCTCTCGGCCGCCAGGTTCGCCCGAGCACCGTCGATACCGACATAGGAGATGGCCGTCCGCACCTCGACCACAGCGCCCGCGGGGAACTGCACATATCCGCCGCTGTACGGCGAATTCGCCCGCCGGACACCGTCATACAGCGAATAGCCGTCCCATGTTCCGTAGGAGAAGAAGGGCTGGCTGAACTCCATCGCGAAGTACACCGTGTAGGTGTTCTGCTTGTCGCAAAACGAGCCACTGGTAGCCCACCCGGTGATAGTGGTGTTGTCCTCGCCGATCTGAATGGCCGCACTGGAATTGCCGGCGAGGGACGCGCCAGATCGCACCTGCAGCAGTGCCGGCCGATCGTCTTGCGGGTAGCTGAATCGGCCCACTCCGGTGCGCGTGGTCGCGGTGAGTTCGGCTTTCACACCGGTGTCGGGGAATCGCACCGTGTAGTAACCCGGCACTCCGGTTTCGGTGTCGTCGTGGGCGATTCGCTCCCAGGCGCGCCACGGCCGCCCACCGACGGCGCTGGTTGTGGGCAGCATCGAAATGTCGCCGAACGCAGGGCAACCCACCGAGGCGTGGGTCATGCTGAACCCGGTTGATTGGGAGTTCGCGTGGTCGTAACCGGCGTAATTGTTGACGGTGTCCGGCGAGTACTGCACCATCCCGAACGGCACGGTGGCACCGGGAAAGTTGTTGATCTCTCCGACGACATCACCGCCGGTACCCGTGCCGATGAGGGTGTCGACGTGTTCGACGGGATCGGTCACCGCCGTCGGTTCACCGTCGTAGGCGGTGGGCGACAGCAGGAAGAACGGCACAAACACAACCAGCACCGCGACGACGGCGGCGATACTTCTCAGACCCTTTCGCGACCTACCCGAGCCCATAGATGTCTCTTACTGCACGCGGCGCGTTCTGTGGACCTTTTCGGCCAACGACGCGCATTTCGTCGTCGGCACAACCGACGCAGTTCGCGCGATGTCGGTTACTCTCAGTCCACGTCGCCGGCGACGTCGCCGGCACAGGTGCCGGTGCCACAACACCTTTTGGAGATGCGATCGATGAAGGATCTCACTGCGGTAGTCGCCACTGTGGCACTGAGCCTGACCCTGGTTGGCTGCCACACCGAAACCAAGACCGAGGTCAAGACTTCAACGTCGACGTCCACGTCCACCTCCACGTCGACCGTCACGTCCCCAGCAACCACCAGCGCCACCCCCGGTGCCCAGGCCAACTACACGATCGCGGACTACATCCGGGAAAAGAACATCAAGGAGATCCCCGTCCACCATGGCGACCCGGGCTCCCCGACTATCAACTTGCCCGTGCCCAACGGCTGGCACGCGCTTCCGGAAGGCTCCGGGGCGCCCTACGGCGGCATCGTCTACGACGCCGCAGCCGACCCCAATGACGCGCCCACCATCGTCGCTATCGTCTCCAGGCTCGACGGTGACGCCGACCCCAAGAAAATCCTGGAATACGCTCCCGGTGAGTTGAAGAACCTGCCCGAGTTCGAGGGTGGCAGCGCGAACGGGCGCGAGTCCACGCTCGGCGGCTTCCAGGCGTGGCAGTTCGGCGGCACCTACACCAAGAACGGTAAGAAGCGCACGGTCGCGCAGAAGACGGTCGTGATCACCGGGCCGAACGGCTTGTTCGTGCTTCAACTCGACGCTGATGGGCTGGACACCGAGTCCGGCCCGCTGATGGACGCCACCGCCGTCATCGACGAGCAGACGACCATTACCCCGTAACTCCCGCTCGGCGCGGGTAGGGCATACGGTGAAGCGATGACAGAACAGTCGTATGCCGTAGACGTCGGCCATCCACCTTCAGCACTGCTCAAAGCCGTCAACCCGGTGCTGGGTTTCTTGTTGGGGACTCCCTTCGGCGGCCCGCTGCGCAAGCAGTTCATGGTGCTGAATTTCACCGGGCGCAAATCGGGCAAGCAGTTCAAGCTGCCGGTCAGCGCCCACGTGATAGACAACGACCTCTACGCGTTGGCGGCCGCCGCCTGGAAGTACAACTTTCGCGGCGGCGCGCCGGCCCGGGTGGTTTACGACGGCAAGACCACCGACATGCGCGGCGAACTCGTCGAGGACCGCGAAACCACCTACGACCTCTACTCGCGGTGCGCGCAGGGCTACGACGTCAAGCGCGCGCAACGCCAGATGGGGTTGAAATTCCGCGATGATCGCACACCGACGCGCGAAGAGTTCGCCGAGGCGATCGTTAGGTTGAAGCTGGCGGCCATCCGGTTCACCCTGGTCGCCTAACGTCTTTGCCCACAACGATTTTCGAACGTCTCCGGGCCCGGGCGGCGGTAATCGGGCCGCCGGCGTTCAGCCTGCCCGAGGGATGAAGCCGCAAGCACTGCCCGCATCGCTGTCGGCCCGCTACCGACGCGCGCGGATCTGGACGGTCGGCACCGACCCGGGATTGCTGCGACTGCGGCTGGCGATCCGCACCACAATTGCACTGGGTTGCTCGCTGCTGGTGATGTATGCGTTGACGAGCGCCGCCAACCAGCCGCTGACCGTCGCGCTGCTCGGTGCCGTCATCACGATGATCGCAGCACGTTCGGTCAACGAGCCTGACCCACGGCAGCAACGGATTACGATGGCGCTGCTACCGCTGCCGGCTGCGCTGTCCATTTCCGCCGCCGCGCTGCTCTCGCCCTATCGGGTGGTAACCGACGCCGTCTTCGTCGTCGTCGTATTCGGCGCGGTCTACGTTCGCCGGTTCGGGCCACGCGGGCGCGCGCTCGGCATGGTCGCGTTCATGGCCTACTTCTTCAACCTGTTTCTGCGGGCCGGGGTGCACGAGTTGCCCTGGATGATCATCGCCGTCGTGGTCGGCACGCTGTGCACTTTCGTGATGACCTCCTACGTATTGCCCGATCGCCCAGAACGCGTGCTGCAGGCCACAATTCGGTCGCTGCGGGCACGGATGGCCATCGTGATCGACACCACCGCCGAGGTACTCCGCGCGCACCGTCTCGACGAACGTCGCCGACGTCGGCTGCGGGCTCGGATCGCGCGACTTAACGAGACCGCGTTGATGGTGCAGGACCAGATCGAGGACAAGGCGAACCCGGCCACGTTGTGGCTCGGGGTGGGCGGCGAGCATTTGGCGCCGTGGTTGTTCGACGCCGAACTCGCCGTCGAGTGGGTCGCGATCGCCAGCCACCGAGCCGTGTCAGCGCCGGCCCGGATGCCGGCCGCGGCGCGCGCAGGTCTGGCCGCCGCTATGGACGAATTGGCTTGGGCTATCCGAGTTCCCGACGCCGAGGGACTGCGTCGTGCTGGCGAGCAGGCCCAGCGTGTTCTTGACGATCTGCAATCGGCGGCCTCTGACGAGAGAGGCGAGGTTGCCGTGCGGCGCATTGCCCTGGCGATAGTCGCGGCCGCAGCAGCGACATCGGAAGTGCGGGAAATGATCGAGCACGCAACGACCGGTGACACAACCGCTCGGCAACCCGCGGACACCGCAGACGGTCCAGACACCGGAGACCTACAGCGCGGGCCCGGGCTGCTGCCGACGACACGGCAAGCCATCCAGGCCTCCGTCGCGGCCTCCCTGGCGATCGTCACCGGCGAGCTGGTGTCACCGGATCGCTGGTACTGGGCGGTGATCGCCGCGTTCGTGGTCTTCGCAGGCACCAACACCTGGGGCGAGACACTGACCAAAGGTTGGCAACGACTGCTGGGCACCGTGCTGGGGGTGCCGTGCGGCATCCTTGTCGCCACCCTGGTCGGGGGTCACAGCAACACTTCGCTCGTGCTGATTTTTATCTGTCTGTTCTGCTCGTTCTATTTCATGCAGCTCACCCAAAGCCTGATGGCCTTTTGGATCACGACGATGCTGGCGCTGCTGTACGGACTGCTCGGCCAGTTCAGCTTCGACGTGCTGCTGGTGCGTATCGAAGAGACCGCCGTCGGGGCGGTCATCGGCGTCGCGGTCGCAATCCTGGTGCTGCCCACCAACATCGGTACGACGCTACGCAGCGACACCCGCGACTTCCTGACGGAACTGTCCGCTTTGATCGAGAAGTCCATCGCGACAATGTTCGATGACGAACCCGGCGTTCCTACCGAACAAGCCCGGGAACTCGACCGCAAGCTGCAGCAGATTCGAGCCACCGCCAAGCCGCTGCTGGCGGGAATCGGCGGGCTCGCCGGCCGCCGCAGCATCCAGCACCGGCTGCGATTGTTCAGGGCCTGCGACCGATACGCCCGCATCCTGGCCCGCCGCAGCGAACAGTATCGGGATCCGACGTGCCCACCCGAACTTGTCGACGCCGTCAAAACCGCCGCCGCACAGGTCGCACACAACGTCGATGCATTGGTCACCATGATCGACGGTGCGAACGAGGCGACCCACCCCGGGAGGCGCGTCTCCGCCGCCGATGCCCTAGACGCCGCCGAAGCGCTGGCGCGCGAGCACGACAGCACATTCGACCCGGCGGCGCCTGGGCCCGACACGCAACGGCACCCCTCGATACTGCACCCGTTGCGTCAAATCGACCACGCCGTCATTGCCGCGGCCACCCACCTCGATCCGGAGGATGGGCTCAAAACATCTAGCTCACAAGCGAATTGAGTTTATTGAACCGGCCACACCTTGCGCAGGATGTCCGCCAACTCAAGGGTCACTTGCGTGAGTCTCGCCTGCACTTCCGGGCGTTGTTCCGGCGGCAGATTGTCGACCTCGTTCTGCACGATCGTGGCCTGCTGCCGTAGCTGGGTCAGCCGCTGATTCCGCTGTACCGGCGTGAGGCTGTCCCATGCGGCGTGCAAGTCCGACGTCTGCCGCTGCAACTCCACCACATCGGCTTGCGGATCGCCGGCCTGTGCGGGACCCGCCCCCGCAACAGCCACAGCCACGCCCACCGCTGCGGCGACTATGGCGGCGGCTGTCGTCGCTCGGATTCTCATGCCTACCAGGCTGCCGCTCGCGCCTTGCCGGATCTTCACGAATTTCTTGCGAAACTCTTGCGCTGGCTCACCGTCTCGTCGTTACCATTTCCCTGACTCTGCACGAGGTGCCTCAAAAGGAGGCGAGCGATGGCTGCCCCGAATTTACCGCCAGGCTTCGATTTCACCGATCCCGACATCTACGCCCACCGGTTACCGGTGCAGGAGTTCGCCGAATTGCGTGCCACCGCGCCGATCTGGTGGAACAAACAGCCGTTGGATCAAGGCGGATTCGGCGATGGCGGCTACTGGGTGGTGAGCAAACACCGTGACATCCGCGAGGTTTCACTCCGTACCGACGTCTTCTCCGCGGCGGCGAAGTCTGTCGTGCCGCGCTACCCGCAAGAGCAGGCGCAGGCGCAGATCGAGGCCGGGCGAACGTCGATGCTGATGATGGACGACCCCGAGCACAGTCGGTTGCGCAAGATCGTCGCGCGCGGT
>NZ_LZLS01000017.1 GCF_001673365.1 Mycobacterium asiaticum | reverse complement strand
CGCACGTGCTCACCGCGCACTCGCTTGAGCCGATGCGACCGTGGAAGGCCGAGCAGCTGGGCGGCGGCTACCAGGTGTCCTCCTGGGTGGAGAGCACCGCGGTGCTGGGCGCCGACGCCGTTATCGCGGTCAGCTCCGGCATGCGCGACGACGTCCTGCGCATCTATCCGACGCTGGACCCGAGCCTGGTTCACGTAATCCGCAACGGCATCGACACCGAGGTGTGGCATCCCGCGGGGCCGGTGCGCACCGGGTCGGTACTAGAGGAGTACGGCGTCGACCCGAACCGGCCCATCGTGGCGTTCGTCGGGCGTATCACCCGGCAGAAGGGTGTGCCGCACCTGGTAGCCGCCGCCCAGCTGCTCGGCCTTCCACGGTCGCATCGGCTCAAGCGAGTGCGCGGTGAGCACGTGCGGAACGTCGTAGAGCAATTTGGCCAGGTGTCCGGCCATGCCTGTGTACCAGGTGTGCGAGTGCACGACGGTCGCCGCGTGCACGGCGTCGGCCATCACCAAGTCCGACGACAGGGTGGACAGCGTCGCGTTGGCGGTGCGCAGTCGCGGGTCGGGTTGATGGGCGAGGGCACCGGGTCGGTCCTCGCCGATGCAGTGCACGTCGACCGCGCAGAGTCTGCGCAGCTGGGCGACGAGTTCGGTGACGTGCACTCCCGCACCCCCGTAGATGTGGGGAGGGTATTCCCGCGTCATCATCGCCACCCGCATAGGGGCACCGTAGTTCGGTGACGACGGGGGCCTGATATCGGGCTGGGGTGCGGGTTTCCTGGCGTCCGAGTCGCCCCAAATGCCGTGAGCGACAGCTTGTCAAGCGCGTGGACAATCGGGGGACTCCCGGTGGCAGCGTGTCGCGGCTGCCGATAGGTTTGAGGAATGAGGGAAGCGCCGCACGTGCTGGGCATTGTGCTGGCCGGTGGTGAGGGCAAACGTCTCTATCCCTTGACCGCCGACCGCGCCAAGCCAGCGGTTCCCTTCGGTGGCGCTTATCGGTTGATCGACTTTGTGCTGTCCAACTTGGTTAACGCCCGCTACCTGAGGATATGTGTTCTCACCCAGTACAAGTCGCACTCCCTGGACCGGCACATCTCCCAGAATTGGCGGTTATCCGGTCTGGCCGGCGAGTACATCACCCCGGTGCCCGCCCAGCAGCGCCTCGGCCCGCGCTGGTACACCGGCTCGGCGGACGCGATCTACCAGTCACTCAATCTGATCCATGACGAAGACCCGGATTACATCGTCGTGTTCGGTGCCGACCACGTGTACCGGATGGACCCCGAGCAAATGGTGCGGTTCCACATCGACAGCGGAGCCGGCGCGACGGTGGCGGGCATTCGGGTGCCGAGAACAGAGGCGAGTGCGTTCGGGTGCATCGACTCCGACGAGTCGGGCCGGATCCGCAACTTCATCGAGAAGCCGCTCGACCCGCCCGGCACTCCCGACGATCCCGAAGCCACGTTCGTCTCGATGGGCAATTACATCTTCACCACCAAGGTGCTGATCGATGCGATTCGCGCCGACGCCGACGACGATCACTCCGACCACGACATGGGGGGAGACATCATTCCGCGGTTGGTCGAAGACGGGATGGCCTCGGTCTACGACTTCAGCGACAACGAAGTACCCGGCGCCACCGACCGCGACCGGGCCTACTGGCGCGATGTCGGGACGCTGGATGCGTTCTACGACGCCCATATGGACTTGGTTTCGGTGCACCCGGTGTTCAACCTGTACAACAAGCGCTGGCCGATCCGCGGGGAGTCGGAGAACCTGGCGCCGGCCAAGTTCGTCAACGGCGGCTCGGCCCAGGAATCCGTGGTCGGTGCCGGCAGCATCATTTCGGCCGCCTCGGTGCGTAACTCGGTGCTGTCGTCCAATGTGGTGGTCGATGACGGCGCGATCGTCGAGGGCAGCGTGATCATGCCCGGCGCCCGGGTGGGCCGCGGCGCGGTGGTGCGCCACGCGATCCTGGACAAGAACGTCGTCGTAGGGCCCGGCGAGATGGTGGGTGTGGACCTCGAACGCGACCGGGAACGCTTCGCGATCAGCGCTGGTGGCGTGGTCGCGGTCGGTAAGGGCGTGTGGATCTAAGCGCGTGGGCTACGGGACCAAGGGGATGAGCAGGCGGGCGTCGTAGCGCGGACCCCAACGCAGCGTCACCAAGCCGCGCGGCGGGTTCGGGTAAGCCGCGGGAAGCTGACCGGTGAGCGGGTTGCTTGGGCACAGCCAGCGTCCGGCAACCACCAATCGCAACTGCTCGCCGGCGCGGAACAGCGTCGCCGACGGACCCAATGCCACGTCCACAGCGATCACCTCGCCCGGGCGCACCGACTGCGGTCGGTCAAGGGTGGGGACCGGCTCCCACGGCTTGGACAACGCGGGGTCCAGAGCGCGCAGGGATACTCGTTGCCATCCGGTGGTTACCCGGTCGCGGCCATAACCGTAGGAACCCTCGAATTCGACGTACCGCCCATTGCGCCACTTCTCCACGCCGACAAACAAATTCGCGTCCTCGCAGCCATCCAGCTGCACCCAGAGCCGTGCCGCCATCGGCCCGGTCAGTTCGATGTCGTGCGGGACAGTCCAGTTGAATACTGCTGCGCGCGAATGAGTTTCGAAGGTGATGCTGCCCGCCCGGGCGGGCGGCGCGGGGGTCAGGAGTCCGGGCCCGGCCAGATACAGCGATTGCCAGCTGGTTCGGGCTAGCGGCCATTCGCTTTCTTCGCGCACCGTGGCGACGGTGTCGCGGTCCTCACGCACTTCGAGACGAACGCTGCGGGTCCCAGGCGCGCCGTCCAGCACGTCGCGGAAAAACTTCAGCTGCTCGGCCCGCGCGTCCTGGGAGTAGAACTGCTCCCATTTGCCGCCGCGATGGGTGTACAGCCGGGCATGGCTGGAGCCGGCGCGGGTAAATGCCCGGATCGAGCCTCGGCTGTGCAGGTTGTTGTCTGAGAAACTGCCACAGACCAGCATCGGGACTTCGATCGCCGACAGGTCAGGTGCCACCGAACGCCAGAATTCGTCGCGCAACGGGTGCTCGTCCTGCATCTGTTCCAGGTCGTAGGACTGGCGGGTGCGACGTCGTGTGGCGCGTGCCCACATGCGGGTGAATCCCGACTCCCGAATGCCGCCCGGGAACGTCAGATCGCGGTAGGCGTCGGTGAAGCCCTCCCACGGGCAGATGGCGCGTAACGCCGGCGGACGCAGGGCGGCCACCGCGTATTGGGTGATCGCCAGGTACGACACGCCCAGCATCAGCACCCGGCCATCGCTGAACGGCTGCTCGGCCAGCCACTGCACCACGTCGTAGGTGTCCTCGGCTTCTTGGCGGGACAGCAGGTTCCCGGTTCCATCGGAGCAGCCGCAGCCGCGGCAGTCGGCGTTCACCACGACGAAGCCCTGCGCTGTCCACCACGCCGGATCAGGGGTCTCCCAGCCGGTGAGGGCCGAGAAGCTCACCGGCTTCGGTTGCCGCAGGACGCGGTATTGCGACGAAAACGTCCATCGCTTGCGGCGCTTGGTCGGCAGATCGTCCTTGTTGTAGGGGTGGATGCTGAGGATCACCGGACGAGCCGTGTGCTTGTCTTGTCGGAACACGTTGATCCGCAAGATGGTTCCGTCGCGGGTGGGCACTTCGACGTCGCGGTCGACGACGATGTCCTGGGGTGGGTCGGTCACGGTAACCGGTGGCCTGACGATGTTGCGGATCCGGTCCCGTGCGTAGCGGGCGGCTCCGGGACGACGCCAGGGTCGGTCCAGACCGGGTGCCAGCTCACGTGCCACGCCCGATACCTTAAGCCGCCCCGCTACCAGACGTGCGGTATCAACCGATAGCGGACCCGCTGCATGTAATCCCGATATCCGTCCAGCCCATCGACGAGCGCGCGCTCTTCGTCGACAATGCGGGCCACCAGCACCAGCAGGGCGGGCACGTAGATCACCAGACCCCAGTATGAGCCCAGGGCCAGCGGGATGCCCGCCATCAGGATCAGGTTCCCTACATACATCGGATGGCGTACCCGGCTGTAGAAGCCGGTGGAGACCACGTGCTGCCCGTCCTCCACCGTGACGGTCGAGGCGGCGTAGCCGTTCTGGACGATCGTCAGCATCGCGATCCCAAGTCCGACCGCCACCAGCACGTCTCCGACGACCGTCACAGCCGCGGGGACCGACGACCAGCCGAACCGGTAGTCCAGAGCGCTAAGCGCGATCATCGCGAAGAACCCTGCCATTGCCCCGACGATGATGAACTTCTGCAGGATCCTGGTTTCCGCCACCGGGCCGGCACGCATGCGGCGTTGCAGGGCGGCCGGGTTGGTGCGAGCCAGATACAGACTGGGCACGATTGAGGCGACGATGAATATGGCCAGGAAGACCCAGCCCTGCCAGTAGTGGAACGTGCCGGCCGGGTAGAACAAGACCAGACCGAAGATGAGCAAGCCACACACTACCGATGCGGCCGTCTGCAAACCTAGCTTCATCACCGCATGTCCCTTCCACGAAAAGCCATGGCTCCCAGCGCTATCAGCGCAATGTCGACGCCCGACAGCCATAGCAGCGGCACCGCGGTGAAGTCGCTGCCGACCCGCGGGGTATGGGTGAACGGCTCCAGGTTCAGCAGCCACTGCGGGGACCCCGACAGTGAGCCGAGCAGATACACCGCGATGAACCCGATCAGCACTCCCCACGCTACGGGCGTGAACCGCGGTGTGAGCCCGAACAATACGACGGTTACCGCCGCGAGCAGCCAGACCGCGGGCAGTTGCACCGCCGCCGTGCCCAGCACCATGGGCAGCTTGCCGGCGATATCACCGGCCGCCGCGCCGTAGGCAAGCCCAGCGGTCAGACCCGACAGCAGGATGGCCAACGCAGATCCGGCCAACGCCATCGCCAAATGACTTGCGAGCAGACGAAGTCGGGAAACCGAACCGGCGAGCACGATTTCGGCCCGGTGCTCACTTTCTTCCTGATGTAGTCGCAGGGACAAAGAGACCGCGAACGCGGCCGCGATCATGCCCAACATGGTGAAGCCCACCACGATGAAGCCCTGCTCCACGGCTCCGGTACCGCCCAGACGGGCCACGATGTCGCGACCGGAGGCTCCGCCCAGTTCGTCGCCGATACCGTGCGTCACGCTGCCGATCAGCAAGCCGTACAGCACCAATCCCACCGTCCAGGCCAGCAGCGCACCGCGATCCAATCGCCAGGCCAGCCCAAAAACATTGCCCAGTGATGCCGAAGCGGTACCGCGCCCGGCGCGTTCGGCGATCAGTCCCGCGCCGACGTCGCGGCCGGCCAGCAACCGGTACGCAACACCGGTGAGCAGAACCGTCGTCGCCAAATGCAGCAGCAGCACCCACCAACGGTCGCCCGCGTACGGACGGATCTGCAACGACCATCCCAGCGGCGAGAACCAGGACAGCGCAGTAGAACCCGCGTCCCCGACGGCGCGCAGCGTGAATGCAGTGCCCAACACGGCGAAGGCGAAACTGCGCGATACCCGAGCGCTGGGCGAGATCTGCGCTGCCACGGCCGCGACCGCGGTGAAGACCAGACCCGAGCCCGCCAAGGCAGCGCCGAATGCCAATGATCCACCGGCGGGGACTTTGGTGGCGAGCAGTCCGGCCGCTCCGATCACACCGGTGGCCAGTGAAGCCCCGAAGGAAAGCAGCAGTGCCGCAGTAAGACTGGCATAGCGTCCCACCACCGTCGAGTCGATCAGTTCGGCCCGCCCGGTTTCCTCGTCTGCGCGGGTGTGCCGGATAACGGTCAGAATGACCGCGATCGCGATCAGGACGTGGAACATTCCCGCCTTCCAGATCCCGACCGCGCCGAGGCTGTCGTTGTAGATCTGGCCGTAGAGTGCGCGCTGAGCGGGGCTGGCCATGATCGACGCGGCGAACCCGGCTCGTTCGGCCGCAGTGGAGTAGACCTTCTCGATGCTGCCGATGTAGACCGTCGACAGTGGAACCGATAGTAGTAACACCCACAGCGGCAAGGTGATTCGGTCCCGACGCAAATAGAGTCGCAGTAGCCCGAGGGTGCCGACGAAATTCGAACCGCGCTGCGGCGCAGCGTGTTGCGCAGGACGATCGAGGACCGCGGTCATCGTGCCGGCACCTCCTCGCGGGATCCGTTGGTGCTGTAGTGGCGCAGGAACAGCTCCTCCAAGGACGGTGGCTGGCTGATCAGGCTGCGCACCCCGGCATCGCCGAGCGCGCGGATCAGTTCGCCAAGGCTTTCCCCATCCACTTGAGCACGCAGTGTGTTGCCCTCGATGCTGATGTCCTCGACGCCGCTGATCCTGCTGAGATCACCTGGGTCGCCGATCAATTCGGCCTTGATTGAGGTCCGGCTGAGGTGGCGCATCGATTCCAGTGAGCCGCTCTCCACGGTTCGTCCGGACGCGATGATGGTTACCCGTTCGCACAGTGCCTCCGTCTCGGCCAGGATGTGGCTGGACAGCAGGACGGTCACGCCGCGCTCGCGGGCCTGCCGGACGCATTGCTGAAAGACGTTCTCCATCAACGGGTCCAATCCACTGGTGGGTTCATCTAGCAGCAGCAAAGAAGCCCGCGAAGAAAAGGCGGAGATCAGCGAGACCTTCTGGCGATTGCCTTTGGAGTAGGTCCGCACCTTCTTGTGCGGGTCGAATTCGAAGCGCTCGACCAACTCCGCACGCAGACGCTGGTCGATGCCGCCTCGCATCCGAGCGAGCAGGTCGATGGTCTCACCGCCGGTCAATGACGGCCACAGGGTGACATCGCCAGGCACATAGGCGATTTGACGGTGCAGGGCGACCGCGTTGGTCCATGGGTCGCCACCGAGCAATCGGACAGTGCCACCGTCAGCTTTGACCACGCCCAGCAAGATGCGGATCGTTGTCGACTTACCCGCACCGTTGGGTCCGAGGAAGCCGTGTACTTCTCCGGCCTGCACGGTGAGGTCGAGGCCGTCGAGCGCCCGGACGGTACCGAAGTTCTTGGTGAGACCCCGAATTTCGATGGGCGCCTGGTGATTAGCTGACATCTGACTCTCCTTGGTTTTCTCTAGCGAGAAACGCCTCGTACATGGTGTGGTCGATCAGCAGGCCCTCGGAATAAAGCTCGAGGGCGGGCAGCACCATGTCGCGGGCGTAGTCGCGCAGCACTGCGCGTAAATCGGTTGGGGTTTCATGCATTTGCAGGTAGAGCAAGAAGCCGCCGCCGCCGGTGATGGCCAGGTATCGGGCGCGCGCGTGCGGGTCGCGGCTGGGTTTGAGGGTGCCGGCCCGCACACCTTCTGCCATATACTCTTCGGTGTTGTCAATCATCCGGCGCCACAACATGGTTGCCAGATCGCCGCCGGACTGCATGCTGCGCACCAGGTACGCCATCAGCGGGGCGTAGGACTCGATCTCGGCCATGGCGGCCAGCCAGGTGGCCGGGTCATTGGACTGGATGGTTTCGGACTTTTCACTGCGAATCTCCTCGGCGACGTATTCGTCGCACGCCTTGCGCAGGCCATCCTTGGAACCGAAGTGGTGGATGACCAGAGCGGCGCTGACGCCGGCCGCGTCGGCGATGGTGCGCAGCCCGACACCGAAGCCGTGCTCGCCGAACTGCGCGATGGCCGCGTCGCGGATCCTGGCGGTCGCAGTTAGGTCGACTGAACGCATGTTCAGCAGACTAAACGCGTGTTCAGCCCGGTGTCAAGCGGTCGGCGATTAAGAAAACGCAATGACACCTTGGCGCAACGCGATGCGTGCCCCTTTGTCCTCGGTACGGTTTGCCGGGTCGCGAGCATCGGAGCGCGGCGCGAAAAGGGGGGCGAGATGAACTTTGCGGTGTTACCACCGGAGATCACGTCGGCGCGGTTCTTCGCCGGTGCCGGAACAGGGCCGATGTTGGCAGCCGCGGCCGCCTGGGACGGCCTGGCGGCGGAGTTGGGTTCGGCGGCGTCCTCGTTCGGATCGGTGACCGCCGCCCTGGCCGGCACCGGTTGGCAAGGAGCCGCGTCGTCAGCTATGACGGCCGCGGCCGCACCGTATACGCAATGGTTGAGCATCGCCGCGGTGCAAGCCGAGTCGGCCGCCGCCCAGGCCAAGGCGATGGTGTCAGTGTTCGAATCGGCCAAGGCGGCGATCGTGCGCCCGGAACTGGTGTCCGCCAACCGATCTCAGCTGGTTGCGCTGGTGCGGTCGAATCTGTTCGGGTTCAACGCGCCGGCGATCGCGGCCGCCGAAGCGCTGTATGAGGGCATGTGGGCGCAGGATGTGGCCGTCATGTCGGGCTATTACGCGGGGGCCTCGGCGGCCGTCGGGCAACTGCTGCCGTTCGGCCAGCAGGGTCTGAATTTGGGTCTCGGCAACATCGGCAGCTTCAACCTCGGCGGTGGCAACACGGGCAGCTTCAACATCGGCGCCGGCAACGGCGGCCCGGGTCCCGCCGGGGGCAACAACAATTTCGGCCTGGGCAATTACGGTTCGTTCAATTTCGGTGCAGGCAACGGAAATGCGGTCCTGGGTGCGGTTGGTGCGCCCTATCCCGGTGCGGCTACCTACAACGTCGGACTGGGCAACATCGGCCAATTCAACTTCGGCATCGGCAACGTCGGCACCGGCAACATCGGCCTCGGCAACGGCAACCTGGCCACGGCGATCGCCGGGGCTCAGTCGTCGTTCAATATCGGGGCGAGCAATCTCGGCGCCTACAACACCGGCATCGGCAACGTCGGCATCAACAACATCGGCCTGGGAAACGTCGGCAACAACAACATCGGTATCGGGCTCAATGGCAACAACCAGATCGGCATCGGCGGCCTCAACGCCAACAACGTCGGCCCGAACCTCGGTCTGGGCAACAACGGCAGCTTCAACCTCGGCTTCGGCAACACCGGCAACGGCAACTTCGGTCTGGCCAACACCGGCAACGGCAACATCGGCATCGGCCTGTCGGGCGACAACCAGATCGGCTTCGGCGGGTTCAACTCGGGCAGCGGCAACGTCGGCCTGTTCAACTCGGGCAGCGGCAACAGCGGATTCTTCAACTCCGGCAACTCCAATTGGGGCCTGGCCAACTCCGGCAGCCACAACGTCGGACTGGTGAATTCCGGCACGGCCGATACCGGCATCGGCAACTCCGGAAGCACCAACACCGGTCTGTTCAACGCGGGCAGTTTCAACACCGGTTCGTTCAACGGCGGCAGCACCAACATGGGCTCGGCCAACTCCGGCAACGGCAACCTGGGCGCTTTCAACTCCGGCGGCACCGCGCTATTCGGTCACAACGTTGGCTTCTTCAACGCCGGAAACCACAACGTCGGGTCGTTCAACGCCGGATTCGGCAATGTGGGCTGGTCCAACACCGGCGTGGGAAACACCGGCGGCTTCAACGCCGGCGGCAACGGCACCGACCCCGTCTTCGGACCAGGGATCGTCGGACAGGCCGGTAACACGGGCTTCTTCAACACCGGTTTCACCAATACCGGACTGTTCAACTCCGGGGACACCAACACCGGACTGTGGAACGCCGGTGACGTCAACACCGGTTTCGGGGGCATCGCCAGCTATAGCGGCAGCTCCGGCTTGGGCAATTCCGGGTCCGGCAACTCCGGTTTCTTCAACTCCGGCGACTACAACTCCGGGCTGGCCAACTCGGCCAGTGGCGGTTACAGCTCAGGTTGGGGCAATGCCGGGGGAGGAGAGGACAACGTCGGATTCTTCAACGCGAGCGCCGGCGGTACCAATACCGGCTTCTTCAACAGCGGTCCGTCCGGATTGCAGGTGGGCTTCTTCAACGCAGGCAATCATGTTGTGGGCGTGGGTAATTCGGGCTATTACAACACCGGACTGATCAACCCGGGTGAGCACAATTCGGGGGTGGGCAACACGGGCGATAACAGCTCGGGCGGATTCAACGCCGGCCTCGGTCAGTCTGGTTTCTTCAACCGGGCCTGACGTCAGGCAGTTCAGGCACAAGTTTCGCGATTTCCGTCAATTTCTTCGCTCTTGGTGTCAAGATGACTCGGGCCCTAATAACGCATCGAGGAGTAGCGAAATGTCATTCGTTGTCGCGGCACTGGACATGATGGAGACGGCGACGGCGGATGTGGCGCAGATCGGTGGGGCTCTAAACGCCGGCAGTCTGGCCGCCGTCATCCCGACAACCCAGGTGGCCGCCGCGGCCGCCGACGAAGTGTCGGTAGCTGTCGCGGCGCTGTTCGGCGCGCACGCCAACGAGTACCAGGCGGCCGCAGCGCAGGCGGTGGCCTATCACCAGGAGTTCGTGAGGAACCTGGGCGCGGCGGCGGCATCCTACGGCGGCGCCGAGGCGGCCATTCTTGGCCAGTTGGAGAGCACCCTGCTCGGTGGCGGGGCCGTCGCAGGTATCTCCGATGCGATCAACGAGATCAGCTCCGGTGCGTTTCAGGGTTTGGTCTACGGTCCGGTTCACGCGATAGGCCAGGCGTGGATAGCCAGTCCGCTTGGCCAGGCCATCGACCCCGTCATCAATGCGCCCACTCAGGCGCTGTTCGGACGCGACCTGATCGGCAACGGCAGTGCCGGAACGGCAAGCCACCCCAACGGTGGCGCGGGCGGTTTCCTGTTCGGTGACGGTGGCGCCGGGTATTCGCCGACAGGTGGAGTGTTACCGCTGGCTGGGGGCACCGGCGGCAGCGCCGGGCTGATCGGCACCGGCGGCACCGGTGGTACCGGCTGGGCTGGCGGAACCGGGGGCATCGGGGGTGTCGGAGGCCTGTTGATGGGCAACGGCGGCCATGGTGGCGCCGGCGGTGCGGCAATCCCCACGACCGGGACCGGCGGTGCCGGCGGCGCCGGCGGGCAGGCGCTGCTGTTCGGTGACGGGGGGTACGGCGGCACGGGTGGCACCGGCGGCACGTTGGGCGCACTCGGGGAGCGCGGTTACCCGGGCCTGTTCATCGGGCGGGGCGGTTCCACCGTCCCCATTCTCAACGACCAGATCGTCACCATCGACTTCGTCCGGCACGGTGAAACGGCCAGCAACGTTGCGGGTCTGCTCGACACCGCGGCCCCCGGACCGTCACTCACCGCGTTGGGTCAGCTACAGGCCGCCAACGTCGCCTCCGTGCTCAACGGCCAGGGCACGTTCGCCGGAATATTCGAATCGCAGATGATCAGGACGCAGAAGACGGCCGCCGCGTTGGCGGCCTACGCGGGGCAGCCGGCGCCGGTCATATTGTCCGGGCTCAACGAGATCAATGCCGGCATCTTGGAAGACATGCAGCAAATCCCTGCGGGATTGTTCTATTTGGCCGGCCCGCTGGTATGGACCCTGGGACTGCCCGCATTCCCGATGCTGGCTCCGCTGTCCACAAACCCGACCGGGCTGGACTTCGCCAGCGGCTTCAACGGCGCCGTGCAAACCATGTACAACGCCGCCGTAGCAAACCCCAGCCATACCGTCGCCGCCTACTCCAGCGCACTGACCATCGAGGCCGGCACGATGATGATGGTCGACAACCCCAACCCGCTGCTGCTGCTCACCCACACGCTGCCGAACACCGGTGTCGTGGTCGTGCAGGGCAGCCCGCAAACCGGTTGGACGATGGTCAGCTACGACGGGATGCCCGTGGGGCCGGCGAACTTGCCGACTCAGCTTTTCGTCGACGTACGCAACCTGATCACGGCGCCGCAGTACGCGAGCTACGACGTCGGGGCCGCACTGTTCACCGGGAATCCGGCAACCATCGTCAACGCGGTTCGCGACGGTGTCCGCGAGGTGACCACCGCGACGGTGCACTTCCCGTTCGCGGTGGCCGAGAGCCTGCTCAGCGCGGTGTGACGTAGCGGTCAGTCGCGCACGGCGGCCAACAGACCGTCGCCCAGCGGTATCAACGCGGGGGTGAGCCGTTCGTCCTCGGCGATCAGCCGGGCGGCTTCGCGGACCGCCGCTACCTCGTTGTCGTGCGCCGCCGGGTCACCGGCCCGGCCGCCCAACGCCGCACGATGCACGACGATGACGCCGCCGGAGCGCAACAGGCGCACACCTTGTGTGACGTACTCCGGCTGGTCGATCGGATCCGCGTCTATGAACACCAGGTCATAGGAGTCGTCGGCGAGGCGGGTCAGCACGTCTTGCGCGCGACCGCTGATCAGGCGGGTACGCGACGGCCCGACCTGTGCCTCGGCAAACGCCTGCTTGGCAAGCCTGACGTATTCCGGCTCGATGTCGATGGTGGTCAAGACCCCGTCGTCGTTCATGCCCGACAGCAACCACAGTCCGCTGACACCCACCCCGGTGCCCACTTCCGCGACCGCCTTGCCGCCGCTGAGTTTGGCCAGCAGGCTCAGCAGGGCACCGACCGCCGGCGTAACCGCCCCCGCGCCGCTGTCTACGGCTCGCTCGCGCGCGCTGGCCACGATCGCATCCTCGGAGATGGACTCCTCGGCGTGCGCCAACAGTGAATCGGCTCTGCTGCGGATCGCTTCCGCGCTGTCGAGGCCGGAATCGTCGGTGCCGTCCATGTCCGCAGAGTATGCCGAACGCACTGGGCGGTGGCTCAGGCGCGCCCGATGTCGACGGTGCCGACACGCCCGGGGTGGGCGAGGT
>NZ_LZLS01000016.1 GCF_001673365.1 Mycobacterium asiaticum | reverse complement strand
GCCCCGAGGTTCTGGAAGCCCGACAGCAACGAACCGGAGTTGTACCAGCCCGAGGTCAGCGCCCCGTTGGCGTTGGCAAAGCCCGAACTCAGGTCGCTGGAGTTGAAGAAACCAGAAGTGCCGCTGGAACTTCCGTTGAAGTAGCCCGACGACAACGACCCCGAGGAATTGCCGATCCCGAGCAGCCCCGGTATCCCCAGGTCGAGTCGGCCGAACACCGTCATCTGGATGGGTACCTGTACGTTCGCGCCGGCCGTGAGGTCATTCAGCACGATTGGGTTGATGACGATGGGGTCCAACATTGGGAACTGCTGGGTTCCAACGAATTCGATAGTGACAGGGAGAAAAAGGACGGTAACGGTCAGCGAAACATTGACCGGGATACCGAACGTAGGGGCTTGGATGGTGATGGGGTCGATCTGACCGGTGATCGGGATCGCCGAGTTGGTACCCGCCACGAGGTCGATCGGAATCGCCGGGAAGTTGAGCGGGATGGTGATTCCGTCCACGCCTTGGCCGTCGGCCAGGTTGAACGAGCCGAGGTTTCGGCT
>NZ_LZLS01000015.1 GCF_001673365.1 Mycobacterium asiaticum | reverse complement strand
GAAGATCATCCTCGGGAAGGTGCGCCCACTTTCAGGCCGCCTCGCCGAGGCTCATCCACAGGTATTGATCATTGCTCTTGCGATTCGAATTGAGGCTTGTACACGTGACTCGACTGGTCGAGATGTCAAACGATGCTATCGCTGCTACCCGGGTGAAGGTGGCTGCTCTATTCTGCCTTCCTGACCGCACGCTCCTACTTGGCATCATCCTGTCGGCCTCAACGTTGTCGGCAGTAATTGGCTTGGTTCTTAGCCAGTACTACGCCGTCGACGTGGTCAGCTCGCTGCTCTTTCCTGCCGAGGACTGCTGGCTCGATTGGGGTACACAAATCGGCCGCCATTGCTTTTGCGACTACGGAATTGTCGGGGGCCTAGGCATGCGGGCAAATCCCTGGGAACCCTACCCAATGTTTTTGCCCTGGAATGATTATAAGCCCGCTGGGAGCAACTACCCGGCGGCCGGCATGCTTCCGCAACTATTGTTTGGAGTACTAGGCGCATGGCTGCACATGCCGAGATTAGGCTTGGTGGGGTTTCTGCTAGTTTCGCTGAGCGCTCTACTGACCCCTGCATTCTGGGCCGCTCGGGGCTCCCGCGGTCTAGAGCGCGTGGTGGTTTTTATCGCGTTGGGCCTTGCAGCAATTCCCGTTTGGGCGGTCTTTGATAGAGGCAACTCGGTGGGTCTAGTTGCGCCTATCGGCTTGTTGTTTCTAGTCGCACTGCGCAGACGACGGTGGAATTCGGTAGCTATAGCAGTAGTCCTCGCAGCCTTAGTAAAACCGCAGTTCGTAATACTCATAGTTGCTATATTTGCAGCTCGACAGTGGCGGACAGGGAGCTTAGCGGTGATGGGCGTTGCAATCTCCAATTTCGTACCGTATTTACTGTGGCCACGGGATTTTCCGAACACGATCGTACAGTCGGCACGAAGCGCCCTTCACTACAGTAATACGGTAGCCACACTCAACGGCCCCTACAACGTGTCCTTTGCCAAGGGCATTTTTTTCTTTCCCGATAAGCTAATAGATCCTCAGCGGGGCTACGTGTCGAATGTTTTTTTTGATGCGGTGCGCCCGCAGATCGGATATATCGCAGCCTTCCTGATCATCGGTTCCGTTCTGTTCCTCGGGCAGCGCATACCACCAGTAATGGTAGGTATTACATTGCTGGCAACAGCTTCCCTCTTCCCTGGCCTGGTATTTCACACTTACCTTGTGTTTGCTCTACCCATAGCCGCCCTGGTGGTCAGGGATGCAGATAGGCCACCCGGGTCGGGCCTCTTCGATGATCTCGCAAGAGTTGGTGGCGACCGCCCAGTAGTGGGCTTTTGTGTGACCCTAGCCACAGCGCTCAGTATTGCCCCCATTCCCCTCCCTGGCCCGCCAGTGGCGATGCCGATAGCGGGCCAGCTAGGGAATGTCGGAATAGTCGGCAGCACGCCGATCGTTTCCACCACCGCGGAACTGACGCCGCTCCTATGGCTAGTCGCGTGCGCGGCAATCATCGTGTCCTACGCACGACGACCAACTTCGAAGGGCGACTCAGATACCCCGAAGACCTCGGCGACGACATCGAGCGACACACTCATCGATAGCAGCTAGAATCTGCAACTCCGCCGGCCAGCGCCTTATATGTGATGGGCCTCAGTAAGGATTTTCAGTGAGCGCGGCCAGCGTGTCACCGTTGGCCGGTGCTTAACATCTTGCGCCCTCGACGGTTGACCCTCTTGGCTTGTGCCGCGCCGCGTTCGGAGGCCGAACAGATCACCATTTCGCAGGAATCACCGCGCGCCGAAGCCTTTTCGCCTTCTACCGAACTGAAGGTCTCCGTCTCTGTACTTCCGGAGTGCCCTGAGCGCCCCAAACCCTGCGATACCGCCGCCGGCTAAGCGCATTACGGGACGTCGCATCGCGATCCCGTACCAATGCAGATACGCCGGCAGCCACCCGGCCAGATCGAATCTACTGGCACCGGCGGTCCGGTCTTCCCAGCTGCTAGGAACTTCATCAACGCGATAGCCGAGCACGTGGGCTTTGGTCGTAAGCTCGAGTCCTACCTCGAAGCCGCGCACGCTTTCCACGGCGACCTCTCGGAGGAAACGACGGCTGTAGCCACGGAAGTTCGTGGTGGCATCATGGGTCGCCAAACCACCCACATAGTGCAAGCTAAGCCCTGCCGTCCGCGACATCAGAGTCTTCAGCCGCGGACCTCCGGTCTGAGAGCCCCCCGGCATGTACCGCGAACCGCTGACCACATCTGCGCCCCCGTCACGAATCTTGGCTGCCATCAACGGAATTACCGAGGGCGGGTCCGACAAGTCCGCCATGCTGGTGACGATCACATCACCGCGCGCGGCGGCGAAGCCGGCAACCAGGGCGTTGGCAACGCCCTTGCCGAGGGAATTCCGGACGAGGTGTACCGTCGCCGGACGGTCGGGCATCGCCTCAATGGCCGGCAGCGTGGAGTCTTCGTCGAAGTCGTAGCAGACAATCAGCTCGTGCGGTGTGTCAGCCAAAGTTTCGCTGAGCCGTCTGAGACAGATCTGTATATTCTCACCCTCGTTGTACACCGGGATGACCACACTGATCAGGCGGTCCTCGTCCGACGATGAGATTGGCTTCTGCGCTCGGATCAGGAATTGCTTGCCAAGCAACGGCCACGCTAGCCGCGAATGCAGATACAGCTGCACCAGGATGGGCGCTTGCGGCAACGGGGAGTATGTCGAGTACGGAAGGAAGCGACCGTAGGTGTCGATGACCTTGAACTGGTGGATGCCAAGCAACTCGGTTAGCGAACGGTCGCTGATCGGCACCATGTGGTCCCAGAAGTCCCAGTAGTCGCCTGCCACCAAGCGAACATTCGGTCCCAGGGCGATAAAGTGCCCGCCCGGCTTGAGCACTCGCCTCACCTCGGCGATAGCGCGATCAACGGCGGTCTTGTTCTCCAAGTGCTCGAGTACATTGCTGGTGAAGACGACGTCGACCGATTCATCTTCAAGGACACCGAGGTCTTCGGCTCGGCACTGATGGAACTCGATCCCCTCTTCCAGGAGCTTGCCACTGTCCGGGTTGAGGTCGATGCCGATCCGTCGCGCAGCCTTGATGTGATTCAGGAATTCGCCGTAGCCGCAACCCAAGTCGACCACGGTGTCACTACGTTTGATCCAACCTTGAAAGAAGTCACGAACCAGAACGCTCCACAAAGCAGACCGTGCCTCAAGGTTGTGGCCGAATCGCTGTCGGTAAAGCTGTTGTAGGTTGTTGCCGCCAGCGGCGAGTGTGTGGTTCTTGCGGCTAGCACCCATGCAGGTCAGATAGTCCCAGCGTTGACGGCGTTGACAATCCAGGGAATGACTTCGTCGAGCATGGCATCGAGCGTGGTGGTC
>NZ_LZLS01000014.1 GCF_001673365.1 Mycobacterium asiaticum | reverse complement strand
CCTGTGATGAGTGCGGTGGGCATGACGTCAGATTAGTTGACAGTCAGCCACTTTCGCGCTTGCTATTCGGCGTCCGGCGACGGTGGGGCCGGCGGGGCCGGCGGGACCGGTGCCCTTACCGCGGCAGGCGGCCACGGCGGCGCCGGCGGCAGCGGTGGCACAGCCAGGATCTTCGGTACCGGCGGCCACGGCGGCACCGGCGGCACCGGCGGGAATGCGGGGACGAGCGCGTCGGCCGGGGCCGGCGGGCACGGCGGCAATGCCGGCGGTAGCGGATTCATCTTCGGCGACGGAGCTTTCGGGGGCTCCGGCGGCGGCGGCGGACTCGGCGGCCTCACCGCTGCTGGTGGGGCCGGCGGGGACGCCGGCAATGGCGCGTCGACCTTCCTGCTGGGCAGCGGAGGCGGCGGCGGCAACGGCGGGGCCGGAGGTACTGGAAACAGCGCCATCGGTGCGGCCGGCGGCCAGGGTGGCGCGGCCGGCAACAGCGGGTTCATTTGGGGCAACGGCGGGACCGGCGGCGCAGGCGGAACCGGCGGAGCAAACCTGGGTGCCAACCCCGGCGGACCCGGCGGTAACGGCGGTGCAGGCGGCAACGCCACCTTCATCGGCAACGGCGGCAACGGCGGTGCCGGTGCCCCCGGTGGTCACGGAGCGTCGGACGGGACCGACGGCACCGGCGGCCCCGGCGGTCGAGGCGGACTATTCGGCCAGGGCGGATCGCCCGGGCCGCACGGTTAGCCGCCGACGTTTCGGAAACCGCCGTGTTCATCCAGTCGCCAAGCCGGCACCGCCTAATCGGGGCGGTGCCAGACCTATGCCCTGGCAACGGCGCCGCACTGCGACTTTCCGAACGATCCTCACAGCTTTTGACCATCAGTAAGTTTGTCCAGCCGTTCCGTGTGACCGGGGGACATGTTCACGACCTTTTTGGTCCTGACCTATCGAGTGGGCGGTTCCCATGTCGTACTTAATCGCAACGCCGGAGATTCTGACGGCGGCAGCTTCCGATTTGGCCGGCATTGGGGCCGCGCTGGAAACGGCCAACGCGGCAGCGGCGGCGTCCACCACAAACCTGCTTGCTGCGGCGCAAGACGAGGTGTCGACCGCCATCGCGGCGCTGTTCGGCACCCACGGTCAGGCGTATCAGTCCATCAGTGCGCAGGCGGCGGACTTCCAGCGACTGTTCCTGCAGAACCTGTCGACGGGCGCAGGCTCCTACGCGCTGGCCGAAGCCGCCAGCGCGGCACCGTTGGAGGGACTCGGGCAGGCCGTCCTCGGTGTGATCAACGCGCCCACCTATGCGCTGCTGGGGCGCCCGCTGATCGGCGACGGCGCGAACGGCAGCACCCCGGGTGCGGCCGGCGGTGCCGGCGGTCTGCTGTACGGCAACGGAGGCGCGGGCGCGGGCGGCGCGGCCGGACAGGCCGGCGGCGCCGGCGGTAACGCCGGTCTGATTGGAAACGGTGGCGTCGGCGGTGCCGGCGGTTCTTCGACCACCGCCAACGGTGGAGCCGGCGGTGCCGGCGGCAGCGGCGGATGGCTGTACGGCAGCGGCGGGTCCGGCGGTATCGGCGGCGCCAACCTGAACGGTCTGGGAACCGGCGGGATCGGTGGGGCCGGCGGCCGGGCTTGGTTGATCGGCGCTGGCGGCTTCGGCGGTGCCGGCGGGTCGGGCGCCAGCGGCGGGGCTGGTGCGTCCGGTGGCGGCGGCGGCTGGTTGTACGGCGACGGCGGCACGGGTGGTGCCGGCGGTGCCAACACCACCCCGACGGGCACCGGTGGTGGCGGTGGCCGAGGTGGCGACGCCTGGCTGTTCAGCGCAGGTGGCGCTGGCGGCGCCGGCGGAGCAGGGCCGACCGTGGGCGGCCAGGCCGGCTTCGGCGGACACGGCGGACACGGTGGGCTCCTTGCCGGCGCTGGCGGCGCCGGCGGCGCGGGCGGCATCGGTTCGGTCGGCGGCACGGGCGGCGGCGGTGGCGACGCCGGCTGGCTATCCGGCAGTTCCGGCGGCGCCGGCGGGGTAGGCGGCGTCGGCACTACCGGCAACGGCGGCCTCGGTGGGTTTGGCGGTTCCGGCGGGCTGTACGGCACGGGTGGGGCCGGTGGCACCGGCGGAGCGGGCGCGGCGGCCGGCGGGACCGGCGGGGGCGGCGGCAACGCCGGATGGTTGCTGGGCACCGGTGGCACTGGCGGCAGCGGCGGGTCCAGCGGAGCCGGTCACAACGGCGGCGACGGTGGCACCGGCGGTAACGGCGGATGGCTCTACGGCGGCGGCGGCGTCGGCGGTAACGGTGCCAACGGCGGGGCCGGCACCACCGGCATCGCGGGCGGCCACGGCGGCAACGGCGGTGCCGGCGGTCGCGGCGGTCTGCTGTTCAGCGATGGCGGTAACGGCGGCAACGGCGGCGTCGGCGGTAAGGGCGGCATCGGTACCCAGGGCGCGAACGGTCTCGACGGCACGTATCCGAGCGGCAACGGCACCGACGGCGGTGACGGCGGCGTCGGCTCGATCGGCGGCAACGGTGGTAACGGCGGCGCCGGTGGCCGCGGCGGCTTGTTGTTCGGCGAGTCGGGCATCCTCGGTCGTGGCGGCGCGGGCGGCGACGGCGGCACGGGTGGCATCGGTGGCAACGGCGGCAATGGTGCGGCCGGCAGCGCTGCCAGCCCAGACGGCGGAAACGGTGGCAAGGGCGGCAACAACGGCGCCGGGGCGGCCGCCGGTGGTGCGGGCGGCTACGGGTCTGTCATCGGTGCGCACGGCAAGGCGGGCACCACCGTCACCAACACCGGCGGTAACGGCGGTAACGGCGGCGCAGGTTACGACGCATCCCTCGGCGGGGTTGCCGGCGTCAGTGGCGGCAACGGTGGCCACGGTGGTGCCGGCGGCAACTACGGCAACGGCGGCGCCGGCGGCGCCGGGGGCAGTGGCGCGGCGGGCAAGGCCGGCGCCAACGGTCTCAATCCGGGCGACAGCGGCGGTAACGGTACCGACGGCGGATCCGGTGGTGTGGGTGGCCACGGCGGTGACGGCGGTTCGATTTCGGGTAACGCCGGGGCCGGCGGGGCCGGTGGTAGCGGCGGAAACGGTGGGGCCGGCGGCATCGGCCTCGACGGCCGGGATGGCACTGCGGCCGGTGCGGCGGGCACCGACGGCGGTGACGGCGGCAACGGCGGCAAGGGTGGAAACGGTGGAGCCGGCGGGGCCGCCGGTCAGGTCCTGGGGTCCGGTAAAGCCGCGGCCTCCGGTGCTGGTGGCGCCGGCGGCGATGGCGGCGCTGCAGGTCGGCCGGGCGATGGTGGCACCGGTGCCGACGGCGGCGCCAACCACTTCGACGGCGGCCGTGGCGGTGACGGCGGCGACGCCGGCACCGGCGGTGCATTCGGCACCGGCGGCGCCAACGGCAGCGGAATTGGCCACGGTGCCGACGGCCATGTCGGCGCACCCGTGGTGGGCCCGGCCGGTAGTGGTGGTGACGGTGGCGCGGGCTACAGCCCCGACTACGTCCCCGGCGTCGCGGGCGCCAACGGCGGTCACGGCGGCGCCGGTGGCGATGGCGGCAACATCGGTAACGGCGGTAAGGGCGGCGCCGGCGGTGATGGCGCGACCGGCGGCGACGGCTCCGACGGCATCGGCGCGGGTGCCAGCGGCACCAATGGTTTCGCGGGTGGTAAGGGCGGCGAAGGCGGCGCCGGTGGCGCCTCCGGCGGCGTCGGGACCCACGCCGGCGACGGTGGCGCCGGTGGTAAGGGCGGTGCCGGCGGCAACGGCGGTGACGGCGTCGACGGCGCTAAAGGCCTTGCCACCAACCAGATTGGCGGCGACGGTAAGACCGGCGGGAACGCCGGCGGCGGTGGCGTGGGCGGTGAAGGCGGCAAGGGCGGCAACGCAGGCAGCAACGCCAAGGGCGGCGCTCTGGGCCACGTCGGTGACGGCGGCGCCGGTGGCGACGGCGGTGATGCGGGTCAGGCGGGCGGCGGCGGTGCCGGCGCGGCGGGCCACGACGGCGCGGATGCCGGCAGCTCCGGATACGGCGGCGGTAAGGGCGGCCAAGGCGGCCAGGGCGGCAACGGTGGCAACGCCGGTGTCGGCGGCGAGGCGGGGACCGGTGGCGTCACTGCCGGCTCGAAGGGCGCTACAGGCAACGGCGGCGACGCCAGCAACGGTGGTGTCGGCGGCGCCGGCGGGACCGGCGGCGCGGGCATCTCCGGCGCGAACGGGGTCGAAGGGGTCAACAAGTACGGCAACGGGATCGGCGGCGGCCAGGACGGTGGTAGCGGCGGTGCCGGCGGTCAGGGCGGCGAGGGTGGCCAGGGTGGCGTCCGCGGTACCGGGACGGCTCCTGGCGCTGCGGGCCTCGGCGGGGCCGGTGGCAAGGGTGGCGATTCGGGCGCTGCCGGCGACGGCGGGCACGGCGCGAACGGCACGACTGCCAATGTTGATGGTGGTAACGGTGGTCGTGGTGGGGATGCGGGTGCGATCGGGCTCGGTGGTGATGGTGGTGCTGATGGTGCTGGGCCGGGTAAGGGTGCTGCTGGTGTGGTGGGTTCTGGCGCTAATGGTGGTGGCGGTGGTGCTGGTGGTAATGGTGCGGCCGGGGCTACGGGTAAAGACGGGTTAAATCCTGGGTCCAGTGGGACTGCCGGTGGTGATGGCTGACGGTGCGACCTACGGCGATCCGGGCATCAGCCCCGACACCAAGGCCGGTTCGATGG
>NZ_LZLS01000013.1 GCF_001673365.1 Mycobacterium asiaticum | reverse complement strand
GCGGCATCCGGCAATGGCGGTGCCGGTGGCGCCGGCGGTATCGGCGGGAAAGGCGGGACCGGCGCGGCCGGCATCGCGCCGGCCCCGCCCACGCCGCCATTGGTGCCGCCCGTGCCGCCCGCTCCGCCGATCCCGCCGCTGCCGAACAGCCCACCGGTGCCGCCCATTCCGCCGGCCCCACCGCCGGCGACGGTTGAGCTGCCGCCCGCTCCGCCGGCACCTCCGCGGCCGAACAAACCCGCGGCACCGCCGTTGCCGCCTTTGAGACCTGGCGCGCCGGAACCGCCCGCGCCGCCGTCGCCGAACAACAAGCCGCCGGGCCCGCCGTCGTTGCCGGTCCCGCGTCCCCCGTTGGCGCCATTGCCGATCAGCGGCCGCCCGAACAAGGCCAGCGCGGGTGCGTTGAGCACATCGGACAGGCCCTGCCCGGCGTTGGCGGCCTCGGCGCCGGAATAGCCGGCCGCGGCCGCGGCCAGCGCCCGCACGAATTGCTCGTGAAACGCCGCGCTTCGGGTACTGACGGTCAGGTAGGAGTCCGCGTGTAGGCCAAAGACCTCGGCGATCGCTGTCGATACCTCGTCAGCAGCGGCGGCCGCCAGTCGCGTGGTGACGGTCGTTGCGGCGGCGCCGAGTGCAGAGTTGATGCTCGCCAGGTCGCTGGCGGCCGTGACCAGTAACTCTGGCCTCACGATCAGAAATGACACCGGGCACCTCCTACGTCGCGATCAGTATCGCGGCTGGAGGACAGGACACCCCGGGTTTGCCGAGATTTGTGTATGTGCACGTGCCGTATCGGCTGCCGTCGCAGATCGGGCCGCCCGACACCCTGCTCGACGTCCATTCCGGGCAACTGGTCGAGCTCGAATACAAGGCGCCGCTGTGGGCTACAGTCCCGGTTCGCTAGGCGCCGCGCCGCAGAGCTACAACGGCGTCGGTATCACCGTGGCCTTGATGGTGGCCGCGTTGCCGTGGCGTTGCTGTTCCCTTTGCTGATCGCGTTCGTCGCGCTCTAACGGGCCGGGGAGACATGTGCCTGTTTGCCCGCCTCTGCGCGACAAATACCGATCATTCGGCCCCGCGCGGGCGATTTGTCGCGCAGAGGCGGGCAAAAGACACATGGTCTAGATCCGGCTACTGCTGCCGTCCGTCGTTGCCGCCCGCGCCGAGCAGCAGCCCACCGGTGCCGCCGGTGCCGCGCCCGCCCGACGGGGTGCCGGTTCCGCCGTTGCCGCCGTTGCCGCCGTTACCGATCAGCACAGCGTTGCCGGCGTTGCCGCCACCGCCGCCGGCGCCGGAGCCGGCCCCGCCGGCGCCCCCATCACCGCCGTTGCCGTTGAGTCCGGCCTTACCGCCGGACCCGCCGAGGCCGCCGATGGTGTTCGGGTTCGGGCCGCCCGCACCACCGGCGCCCCCGCCGCCGCCGGAGCCGTTAAGCAGACCGGCGTTGCCGCCGGCGCCGCCGGCGCCACCGTGGGAGTTGAACAGCCCCTCGCCACCGTTGCCGCCGGTCCCGCCCGAGCCGAACAGCACGCCGCCGTTGCCGCCGGTCCCGCCGGTGCCGCCGGTGCCGTTGTTGGCGCCGCCGCCGCTACCTCCCGCGCCGCCCGCGGGACCGGCAGCCAGGAAGCCCGCGTTGCCGCCGTTCCCACCAGTCCCGCCGATGGACAGGCTGTAGCCGCCGGCTCCGCCAGTTCCGCCGCCGCCGAACAGCCCGCCCGAACCGCCCGCACCGCCAGCCCCGCCGGTGCTGGTGCCGAACCCGCCGACTCCGCCGTCCCCGCCGCTGGCGAACAACCCGCCGGTGCCGCCCGCTCCGCCGGCCCCGGCGATACCGGCGAATCCGCCGTAGCCGCCAACCCCGCCACTGGCGAACAACCCGCCGTTGCCACCGGCACCGCCGGCCCCGCCGACACCGGGTCCGCCGCCCGCGCCGCCGGTTCCGGCGGCACCGAACAGCAGGCCCGCGTTGCCGCCCCGGCCCGCTCCGCCGCCGAAGAACGGCCCGGGGGTACCGACGGGGGCCACCGCCGTGCCACCGGCACCGCCAGCGCCGCCGGAGCCGACCAGGAACGCCGACCCACCGCCCCCGCCGAGCCCACCGGTGTTGACGCCGGGCCCACCTGCGCCACCGGCGCCGCCCGAGCCGAACAAGATCCCGCCGCCGCCGCCGTTGCCGCCGGCCCCGCCGGTGGCGCCCGCCACACCGGATCCGCCGATGCCGCCGTTGCCGAACAGCCAGCCGCCGTCGCCGCCGGGGCTCCCGGCAATTCCGTTGGCGCCGTTGCCGATCAGTGGACGCCCGGTGACGGCCTGGATGGGTGCGTTGATGGCGCCCAGCGCCTGTTGCTGCATCGCGTGCACCGGGTTGGTGCTGGCCGGCGCGTTGAAGCCGTCCAAACCCAGCAGTTGACCGGCGATACCGCCGGCACCGGCCTTGCCCGCGGTGGTGCCCGTGCCGCGACTGCCGCCGTTGCCACCGTCACCGATCAGCACTGCGTTGCCGCCGGCGCCGCCGGTGCCGCCCGCTTTTCCGCCGGCGCCGCCGCTGCCGCCATTGCCGCCATCGCCGAACATCCCGGCCGTGCCCCCGGCGCCGCCGTTGCCGCCGGCGGTGATGCCGCCTTGGCCGCCCGTTGCGCCCGCTCCGCCGGAGCCGTTGAGCATGCCGGCGTTGCCACCGGCTCCGCCTTTGCCGCCGGTCATGGCTCCGAACCCGCCGGCGCCGCCGGCGCCGCCATCGCCGAAGAACATCCCCCCGCTACCGCCGCCGCCCCCGGCACCGCCGAGGCCACCCGGGGTGACACCCTCGCCGCCGATGCCTCCGGCGCCACCAGCGGCGCCGAGGCTCAGCATGCCGGCGTTGCCGCCGGTCCCGCCGACGCCACCAGCGGTTGCGCCGTGGCCACCGGCGCCACCGGTGCCACCGGCACCGAACATCCCGCCCGCGCCGCCGTTACCCCCGGCTCCGCCGGCGGTACCGATGCTGGTCCCGCCGCCCCCGCCGGTGCCGCCGGCTCCGAACATGCCGCCTGCGCCGCCGGCACCGCCGGCCCCACCGTCGCCGAAGCTGAAGCCGCCGACACCGCCGGCTCCGCCGTTGGAGAACATGCCGCCGGTGCCGCCGGCGCCGCCGCCACCGCCGGGTGCGGTCAGACTTTGGGTGGACCCACCGCCGCCGCCTGTCCCGGCGGCCCCGAAGAGCATGCCGGCGTTGCCACCCGCCCCACCGGTACCGCCGGCGCCGGCTACCGAGTTGCCGCCGGCCGCACCGGCGCCACCTGTGCCGATCATCCCGGCCGCGCCGCCCCGGCCGCCGGCCCCGCCCTTGCCCGTGGTGCCGGCCCCGCCGGCGCCGCCCGCGCCGCCGTTGCCAAGGAACCCGCCGGCGCCGCCGGACCCGCCCGCGCCGCCCTCGGTCCCGGCCTTACCCGAACCGCCGGCGCCGCCGTTGCCGATCAGCCACCCGCCGGGCGTCCCGTTCTGTCCGGTTCCCGGTGCGCCGTTGGTGCCATTGCCGATCAGCGGGCGCCCAGTCGCCGCCAGGACTTGACCGTTGATTCCGTCGAGCAGGCCCTGAAGATTGGTCGCTTCAGCGGCGGCATACATCGTCTGACCGTTGCTCATCGCCTGCACGAACTGCTGATGAAAGAGCGCGGCCTCTGAGCTGATGGCCTGATAAGCCTGGCCGTGTGCGGAGAACAGTGCCGCCAGTGCCGCCGACACCTCGTCTTGGGCGGCCGCCAGCAGTGACGTGGTCTGGGTGGCCGCCGCGGCGTTCGCCGCACTCAGCGCCGATCCGATGCCGTCCAGATCTGCCGCGGCCGCGGCAAGCATTTCGGGACCAACTACGAGGTACGACATGGCTGTCCTCCCGCCTCAAGCTCGTGAGAATGCCCCCCAGAATGGGCGCCGCCGCGGTGCCGAACGTCGGTCGAAGGACGTAGATGTCGTGCTACGGGGGTCGTAAATCAGCCCAACGGGGATGCGCACACAAGACCGCGGCGGTGCCTTCGAGCACCGCCGCGGTTGCCTGGGGAACTCAGGGCCGCCCGTTGTTGCCGTCCGCGCCGAGCAGTTGCCCACCGATACCGGCGGCGCCGGGTGCCCCAGGCGGCGTGCCGGGTCCGGCGTTGCCGCCGTTGCCACCGTCGCCGACCAACACCGCGTTGCCGCCCTTGCCGCCGGAACCGCCCGTGCTGCCAGTACTGGCCGCGCCGGCGCCGCCGTCGCCGCCGTTGCCGATCACCCCGCCCATGCCGCCGGATCCGCCGGAGCCGCCGGGGTCGCCGAGTTCACCGGCGCGTCCGGCTCCGCCCGCCCCGCCGGAGCCGATGAGCATGCCGGCGTCGCCGCCATTACCGCCTGCCGCGCCGCGGAATCCGCCACCGCCCCCGACGCCGCCGGCCCCGCCGTCGCCGAAGAACATGCCGCCGTTGCCGCCGGTGCCACCGGCCCCGCCGGTGCCGCCGCCGTTGTTATTCCCGCCGCCGCCGCCCGTGCCGCCCGGGGCGCCGAGGCTGAGCATGCCGGCGTTGCCGCCGTGCCCGCCGACACCGGCGGTGGTCTGGCCGAATCCGCCGGCGCCGCCATTGCCGCCGCCGCCGAACAGCCCGCCGTTGCCGCCATTACCGCCGGCCCCGCTGTTGCCGTTGAGGTTGCTGGCCCCACCGGCACCGCCGTCCCCTCCGTTGGAGAACATGCCGCCTGCGCCGCCGTTGCCGCCGGCACCGCTGGTCTGGCCGAACCCGGCGTCCCCGCCGGTCCCGCCGCTGGCAAACAACCCGCCGTTGCCGCCGGCCCCACCGGTACCGCCCTTGCCGGCGCCCCCGACACCCGGCGTGAAGGAGACGGCGCCGTCGCCGCCGTTCCCGGCTGCGCCCGCGAGCATGCCAGCGTTGCCGCCAGCCCCGCCCGTTCCCCCGATGGCCGCGCTGGATGCCCGGCCGCCGACTCCGCCGGTTCCGCCCGAGCCGAGCAGCCCAGCGTTCCCGCCGGCGCCGCCCGTTCCGCCGTTGCCGGTTGTCGACGCGCCGCCGGCGCCGCCGGCGCCGCCGGTACCAAACAAGCCGCCGCCGGTCCCGCCGTGACCGCCAATGCCGCCGGCGGTACCGGAACCGCCGATGCCGCCGTTGCCGAACAGCAGCCCGCCATCACCGCCCGCGCCGCCGGTGCCGGCGATTCCGTTGGCGCCGTTGCCAATCAGTGGTCGCCCGATCGCTGCCTGAACGGGCGCGTTGATGGCGTTCAGGGCCTGTTGCTGCATGGTGTGCAGCGGGTTGTTGCCAAGTGGCGCGTTGAAGCCGTCCAGGCCCAACAGTTGACCGCCCATACCCCCGGCGCCGACGGTGCCTTTGGTCGCGCCGAGACCGCCGTTGCCGCCGTTGCCGCCGTCACCGATCAACATTCCGCTACCGCCGGCCCCGCCCGCGCCGCCGGTGCTGCCCGCGGCGGCTTGGCCGGTGCCCCCGCTACCGCCGTTGCCGCCGTTGCCCATCAGTCCCGATCTGCCGCCAGCGCCACCGGCGCCGCCCAGGCTGGTTCCGGCGTCGCCGCCGGACCCGCCCGTGCCGCCGGAGCCGGCGAGCAGCCCGGCGCTGCCGCCGGCCCCGCCCTTCCCGCCGTTGGTGGGACCGAAGCCGCCGTTGCCGCCGGTGCCGCCTTCACCGAACAGCAGGCCGGCATTGCCGCCGGCCCCGCCGGCGCCGCCGTTTCCGGTTGCCGGGGTGATGCTTTCGCCGCCGGTGCCGCCGGCTCCGCCGGCGCCGAGGCTGAACATCCCGGCGTCACCGCCGGTTCCGCCGGCACCGCCGCTGACCGAACCGTGCCCGCCGCTGCCGCCGTTGCCACCGGCGCCGAACATCCCGCCGGCCCCGCCGCCTCCGCCGAGTCCGCCGGTGCCGCCCGTGCTGACGCCGCCGGCACCGCCGGCCCCGCCGTCGCCGAACATGCCGCCCGCTCCACCGGTCCCGCCGGCGCCGCCGAGCCCGCCGATGGTCGTCCCGCCGACCCCGCCGGCGCCGCCGTTGGAGAACAGACCTCCGGCCCCGCCGACGCCTCCGGCCCCGCCGGGTTGGGTGATGCTGTCTGCGAGCCCGCCGGCGCCGCCCGTTCCGGCCGCGCCGAACAGCAGGCCCGCGTTACCGCCGGCGCCGCCGACCCCGGCGGCCGCCTCCGAGTTGCCGCCGGCCCCGCCGACGCCGCCCGAGCCGAACAGCCCAGCGGCCCCGCCGTGACCACCCGCCCCGCCCGGACCGGCCACAGACGTTCCGCCCGCGCCGCCGGCCCCGCCGTTGCCGATCAGCCCACCTGACCCGCCTGCCCCGCCGGCGCCACCGGTCCCGCCGCCGTTGGTGCCGGATCCGCCGGCGCCACCGTTGCCGATCAACCACCCGCCGGCGGTCCCGTTTTGTCCTGTCCCCGGGGCGCCGTTGGTGCCGTTGCCGATCAGTGGTCGGCCGGTCGCTGCCTGGACGGGCGCGTTGATGGCGTCCAGCAGGCTCTGAATGGGAGCTGCGTTGGCCGCCTCGGCGCTGGCGTACATCGCGCCACCGGCATGGAGGGCCTGAACGAATTGCTGGTGAAACAGCTCCGCCTCGGCGCTGAGGGCCTGATAAATCTGGGCGTGCCCGGAGAACAGGGACGCCAGTGCCGCCGACACCTCGTCAGCACCGGCCGCAAGCACGTTGACGGTTGGTGCCGCTGCCGCCGCGCGGGCGGCGCTCAGCGCCGAGCCGATGTTCTGCACATCGGTGGCGGCGGCCGCCAGCATCTCGGGGGCCATTAGAACAAACGACATCGCGGGACTCCTGGTCGCAGTCGAAGGAACGGGTCCAGACTGCGCAGGACGGCGCGCAACAACGTCAGTCAGAAGACGTAGATCGGGTGGGCTACCGGTCGTAGATCCGGCTCAACCGTGGGAGACGCTCTCCTGCGCGAGCTGCACACGGGAACTGATGCCCAGTTTTGCGTAGACGTGGGTGAGGTGGGTCTGTACGGTCCGCCGGGAAACGAAGAGCCGCGCGGCAATTTCGTTGTTGGCCAGGCCCTCTGCGACGAGCCGCACCACATCACGTTCGGTCGGGGTGAGCGATGCCCAGCCACTTGCGGGTCGCTTGCGTTCACCGCGTCCGCGCCGCACATAGGCAATCGCCTCGCCCAGCGAAAGACCGGCCCCGTCTGCCCACGCATCACCAAAAGCCTTTTCGCCCAACGCTTCACGCAGTGCAGCTAGGGTTGCCTGGTGGTCTTCGTCGTAGACCTTGAACCGGACCGAACCCAGCCGTCGCCGAATTTCGTGCGCCGCGCCGAAGAGTCGCGTCGCGTCCCGATGGCTCAGGCCGTCTGCGTCCAGTCGGCCCAGGCACTCGAGAATGTCGGGCACGGCGAGGTGCGCCGCGTGTTCCGCCGCGCAGACCAATGCTTTGTGTGCATCGCGTTCGGCTTGATCCGGTTCGCTCTTGGCGATCGCGATGCGGGCGCGCGTCGTCAACGCTCGGGCCAGGTGCCAACCGGCCGAGGCCGCGACTTCCTGATCGGCCCAGCGCCCGGCAGTGACCAGATCGCCTCTGGCCAAAGCCACTTCGGCCATCGGGTTGGTATTGGCGCCGGCCAGCTCGCCCTGCACGCTCAGCCGCTGCTGGGCGGCCTCGCTGGCCTGAGCCGCTGCAGCGACGTCACCGGAGGCCACTGCCGCGGTGGCCAGCACCGCATAGCTGAATCCTTCGTTATACGGCCATAAGTCGGCCGCCGCCGCCAATGATGCGTGGGCCGCGGCCTTGGCTCCGTCGGTATCACCACGCAAAGCGAGCGCGTTACTCAAAGCGAGCCGGCTGCCCCACCTGAACAACACGTCGTGGGCCGCGTCGGCATCAGCGGTTACCGCGTGAAATTGTGTAATCGCTTCGGCCAGATCGCCTTTCATCATCTGTGCCAACCCCAGCGTCCAGCGGCAGGAACGCGCGTTGAACTGGTCGCCGATCTCCTCGGCGAGCAGTTGACCTTCTTGGGAGGCGGCGTGACCCGTCACCGGGTCCCCAGCGTAGAACGCGCCGTACGCCTGCCAGGTCAGAATCTGCGTGAGCCGCCACCGGTCGCCGAGTTCGCGGGCGATACCGATTGCCTCGGCAAGAAACGGGCGGGCCGCCTCGGCGCTGTAGGAGCTGATCGCGCCGCAGGCGGTGAGGGCGCGGGCCAACAGCGCCGGGTCGCCGATTTCGCGCGCGATGGCCACCGCTTGTTGCGCTTCGTCGAGGTTGTCGTGGATGCTGCGCGACGCGTCCAGCGCGGCTTTGTCGGCCAGCGCCCGCCCGCGCACCACGGGCGGGACCGCGGAGAGGGCACGCCGATCGGTGAGCACGGCATCAAACCAGGCCAATCCTTCCTGGATCCGGCCCCGCGTCAGCCACAGCGGCTGCAGCGACGAGGTGAGCTCTAGCGCCGATTCGATCTCGTCGTTGTCGCGGCACCAGGCAAAGGCCGCCCGCAGGTTGTCGATCTCGGTCTCCACCTGCTCGATGCGGCGCTGGTGTTCGCCGTCGGTCGGGCTGTCCAGCAGGGCGGCCATGTGAGCGTAGTGATCGCGATGGCGGGTGCGCACCAGCGCGCCTTCGCCGGACTGTTGCAACCTTTCCAGCGCATAGTGGCGCACGGTGGCCAGCATGCGGAAACGTGTCCGGTCTCCCGAATTGTCAGCTAGTACAAGGGATTTGTCGACGAGCAGGGTGAGCTGGTCCAACACCTGGTGCGGCTGCAACTGCTCGTCGGCGCAGACGGTTCGCGCAGCCTCATGGTCGAATCCACCGCTGAACACGGCCAGCCTGCGAAACGCGACCCGTTCCGGCTCGGTCAGCATGGCGTGGGACCAGTCGACCGAGGCGCCAAGGGTTTGTCTGCGCGGCGTCGGTGTACCAGCTGTGCTGCCGGTCAGTAACCGGAAGCGGTTGCGGAGCCCGTCGAGGATCTCGCTGAGGGACATCACCCGTACGGCAGCCGCTGCCAGTTCGATGCCCAATGGCAGCCCGTCGACGCGGTCGCAGATGTCGCTTATCGCCGCGGTGTCGGCTGGGTCGATGCTGAAGTCCGGCCGGGCCAGCCGGGCACGGTCGACGAAGAGCTCGATCGCCTCGTCCGACAGCGACAGGGACGGTACCCGCCAGGTCAGTTCGCCGGGTACCCCGATGGGGGCGCGGCTGGTGGCCAGTACGGTGAGGTTCGCGCAGGTGCCCAGCAACTCGCGCAGCAAGGTCCCGCAGGCATCGACGAGATGTTCGCAATTGTCCAGAATCACCAGCACGTCCCGGTCGCCGACGAAACGCGCCAGGGTGTCGATCGCGGATCGCCCCGGCTGGTCGGGCAGCCCGAATGCGCGCAGCAGAGCCACCGGCACCAGGTCGGGCTCGCTTACCGGCGCCAGATCGACAAACCACACGCCACCGTCGAAGTCGGCGGCCGACTGGGTGGCGATCTGCACCGCCAACCGCGTCTTTCCCACCCCGCCGACGCCCGCCAGAGTCACCAGGCGGTTGTCGCCCACGAACTTGCGCACGTCGTTGATTTGCCCGGTGCGTCCCACGAATCGGGTCAATTGCACCGGAAGACCATGCGGGGCACCATCATTGGGCTCATTGGGCCCCTGCAGCGGTGGGAACTCGACGCGCAGGTCCGGGTGGCACAACTGCGCCACCCGTTCTGGCCGGGGTAGATCCCGCAGCTGATGCGTGCCGAGGTCGACCAGCCAGACGTCGTCCGGAAGATGGTCGACGACCAGATCATGCGTGGTGCCCGACACCACCACCTGCCCGCCGTGCGCCAGGTCCCGCAGCCGCGCCGCCCGCTGGACGGTGGGACCGGCGTAGCGTCCCGAGTCGGCCAGTTGCACCTCGCCGGTGTGCACCGCCACACGTAACTGGATCGGTGCCAGGGGCGCCTGCTGCAAATCGATCGCACATGCCAGCGCATCGGTGGCCCGCGCGAATACCGCCAGGAAAGCGTGGGGACCCCGAGCCTCGGAGTCTGGTCGCACCGGACCTACGCCGCCGTGGGTGGTGATGATCTCCGCGACCGTGCCGGCAAGACGTTCGAGCGCGTCCACACCGGTGCCGAGCGGTGTGTCCCACGGCTGCGGCGAGCGTTCGGCATCGGTGATTGCATCGCTGATTTCGGAGGCGAGCAGCAGCGTCACCGTTCTTGTCGGCACAAACTCGCTCACGCACATGTCAAATCCGTCTCACACTGTTTTCCTGACGTATCCGTGACTAACTCAGTGTCACGCAACCAGGCCAGCAACGGTTCAACATGAGTCAAAAAATTTGCTAATTGACCGGATTTGTGGGATCGCTCCCCGGATGATCCGGACCTGGTTCCGCGACATACGACCCCTTTGACCCGCCGATCTACGACCCCCCCGAGCGGGGGATTTACGTCTTGTGACCGACGTTCGTGGCGCCGCTGTTGCGCATCGTTGGCTTCCGCAGGAACTCGAGGGGACGGTTGGAATGAATTTTTCGGTGTTGCCGCCCGAGATCAACTCGGCGCGGATGTACCTGGGTGCGGGACCGGCACCGATGTTGGCCGCGGCAACGGCATGGGACGGGTTGGCTACCGAGCTGGATGCGGCCGCCCGCTCGTTCGGGTCGGTGGCCGCGGGACTGACGGGCGCGGTGTGGCAGGGCCCGGCGGCCGCGGCGATGGCCGGCTCGGCCGCCCCATATGTCGGATGGCTTTCGGCGGCGGCGGCGCACGCCCAAGACGCGGCCGGTCAAGCCCTTGCTGCGGCGTCGGCCTTCGAGGCGGCGGTCTCGGCGACGGTGCATCCGGGCATGGTGGCGGCTAACCGAAACCAGCTGGTGTCGTTGGTGCTTTCGAACATTCTGGGCCAGAACGCACCGGCGATCGCGGCGGCCGAGGCCGGCTACGAGGAGATGTGGGCCCAGGACGTGGCCGCCATGTTCGGATACCACGGCGGCGCCTCGGCGGTGGCCTCGCAACTGGCGCCGATGCAGCAGGTCCTGCAGAACCTCCCAAGTCCGCTTGGTCAAATCCAGAGCGCGATCGGCAACGCGCTCAACTTCGGCAACACCGGCGGCCAGAACCTGGGCAGTGGCAACTCCGGCACCGGCAACGTGGGCAACGGCAACCGCGGCAACCAGAACCTCGGCAGCGGCAACGCCGGTTCCAACAACACCGGCGTCGGCAACAACGGTATGGGCAACATCGGCAGCGGAAACCTGGGCAACTCCAACATGGGCAGCGGAAACCTGGGCAACTCCAACATCGGTAGCGGCAACCGCGGAGATGCCAACATGGGCTTCGGGAACCGCGGCAGCAGCAACGTCGGACTGGGCAACACCGGAACCCGCAACTTCGGGTTCGGCAACACCGGCAACAACAACATCGGTTTCGGGCTCACCGGTGACAACCAGATCGGCTTCGGTGCGCTGAACTCAGGCACCGGAAACATCGGATTCGGCAACTCCGGGACCGGGAACATCGGCTTCTTCAATTCCGGCACCGGCAACGTGGGTTTCTTCAACTCCGGCAATCACAGCTTCGGCGTTGACAACTCGGGCAGCTTCAACACCGGGTTCACCAATGCGGGCCAGGGAAATACCGGCTTCCTCAACGGCGGGTTCAGCAACTTCGGTTTCGGGAACGCCGGGGCGAACAACATGGGCATGGACAACGGCGGTTCGCAGAACCTGGGCGCCGGGAACTCCGGATTCCAGAACACCGGTAGCGGGAACGCCGGCTCGTTGAACACCGGCGATTTCAATTCCGGCGACATCAACACCGGGTGGGGCAATTCCGGCCGCAGCAATACCGGCGGCTTCAACTCGGGCAACCTGAACACCGGCTTCGGCAGTGCCATCACGCCTGTCGGTGTCAAGAATTCGGGCTTCGGCACCACCGGACTCGACTCCTCGGGATTCTTCAACTCCGGCGGCGACACTTCGGGATTCATGAACACCGGCCTCGCCTTCGAGTCCGGCTTCGGCAATTCCGGCAACGGCAACAACGTGGGCATCAACAACCACGGCAGTTTCCTCGCCGGCATCGGCAACACCGGCTTCGACAACATCGGAATCGGCAATTCGAACGTATTCAACTCGGGCGTAGGCAATTCCGGCAACGACGACTCGGGGTTCTTCAACAAAGGCGACGCGAAATCCGGCCTCTTCAATTGAGTGTTGCTCGCCGACGGTAAACCATCAAGGAGACTGGTATGTCCTATGTAATCGCGGCGCCCGACCTGATGCAGGGTGCGGCCCAGGATTTGGCGGGCCTGCGCGCGTCCCTGGCCGAGGCCACCGCCACCCTGACGGGACCCACGACCGGGATCGCCGCCGCGGCGCAAGACGAGATATCGACGGCAGTCGCCGCGCTGTTCGGCAGTTTCGGTGAGGAATTTCAAGCGATTAACACCCAGGTCCACGAGTTTCACCAACAGTTTGTCGGTTCATTGAACGCCGGCGCCGCGGCATATGCGAGCGCGGAAGCCGCTAGTCTGCCAGCCTTAGCGGCCACCGGATTGGGTTCGGTGCAAACGCTTTTGACGAACACAGTCAGCAATCTGCAAAGCCTGCAAAGCGCCGTCATGGCGAACCCCGCACCGCTGCTTCGCCAGTTCGTCACCAACCAGGCGGGATATGCGCAGGCGATCGTCTCGGCACTGCAGAACCCGCCGTCGCTGCTGAGTCTGCTGCCCACCAACCCGGCGGCTTTGGTGCAGGGGTTCGTCAACCAGCAGATCGGTTACGCCCAAACGGTTTCCACAGCGCTGACCAATGCCGCCCGTGACTTCGGAACGGGCGTGATGGCATTGCCGACGTCGCTGCAGACCGCCCTCGGGCAGCTTGCGGCGGGCGATGTGCCGGGCGCGGTACGTAGCGCCGTAGCCGGATTCGGGAATCTGTTCTTCACGGGTCTGAGCGCCACCCAGGACCCGACAACCTTCCTGATCAATATCAGTCCGACCGGTAGCCTCGGAGATCTGTTGCCCATCTTGACAATTCCCGGCCAGATGGCGCAGAACTTCACCGATCTGTTGCCGACCGGATCGGTGCCCTTCCAGATTTCGCAGCACGTCACCAACGTGGTCAAGACGCTGACCGACACCTCTCAGACACTCGACCTGAACACGGGGGTTCTTCATGTGGGGTCGCCGTTGGTGCTCGGGCTCGATGCGTTGGGCCCGGCGATCACCACGCTGAATGGGATCGGATCCAGCGCGAGCGCCGTGGCCAATGCGTTGCAAACGGGAGACGTCCTCGGAGCTACCACCGCACTCCTGAACGCGCCGGCAACCATCCTGGACAGTTTCCTCAATGGACAAGGGACGCTGCCGCTTTCGGTATCGCTCGGGGATCTGACCACCACCACCAACCTTCCCGTGGGTGGTCTGCTCACGCCCGCCCAGTTCGCGTCGCTGACTATCGATATCTTCGGAACGACAGGAACGATCCCGCTGTTCGGGACGCAATTCGGCGGCATCATTCCGGGCCTGCTGACATTTTTGCCTGAGCAACTTGCCGAAGCCATCGGCGCGCCGGCTTTCCCGGTCTAAGCTCACCCGTAGTCAACCAGTGAGGCCCATCATGAAACGACTTCTCACGGTCAGCTACGGCGCGGCAGCTTATCTCGTCGGCTTCGCCGCCTTTGTCTACGCGATCGGCTTTCTTGGCGTCTTCGTCGTTCCGCGCCGCATCGACCACGGTGTCGAGGCGCCCCTCGCTCAGGCGCTAGTGGTCAATGTGCTGCTGCTGAGTGCGTTCGCCGTACAGCACAGCGTGATGGCGCGACCATCCTTCAAACGCTGGTGGACCCGGATGGTGCCGTCGTCCGTGGAACGCAGCACCTACGTCCTTGCGACGGGTTTGGTTCTGGCACTGCTGTTTTGGCAATGGCGAACCATGCCTACGGTCATCTGGGAGGTGAGCTGGCCGGCCGGACGGATCGTTCTCTACGTGTTGTTCTGGTTGGGCTGGGTCGTCGTGTTGGCGTCGACTTTCATGATCAATCACTTCGACCTGTTCGGGTTGCGGCAGGTGTACCTGGCGTGGCGGGGGCGGCCGTACACGGATCTCGAGTTCTCCTCACCACTGCCGTATCGCCTTGTGCGCCATCCACTGATGTTGGGATTTCTGATCGTGTTCTGGGCCACCCCGCGGATGACGGCGGGTCATTTGCTTTTCGCGGTGGTGTGGACCGGCTACATTCTGCTCGCCGTGCGGTGGGAGGAACACGACCTCACCGAGGCGCTGGGCGATCAATATCTCGACTACCGTCGCCGGGTGCCGATGCTGCTGCCGTGGCCGCGACCCGCCGCGAATGTGCCTGAGGCACAACCCAGTCGAATTCCGAACTGAAACAGCGCCACGGTCTACGACCCCGCTCCCGGTCGATTTACGCGTTGTGACCGACGTATAACGACCCCGCTAGCAAGCATCCTTGACTCCTGGCGAAAGAGGGGCCGAAATGAGTTTTGCGATGCTGCCGCCGGAGATCAACTCCGCGCTCATCTATGCCGGGGCGGGCGTATCTCCGCTGGTTGCGGCGGCCGCGGCCTGGGACGGGCTGGCCGCGGAGTTGCATGCGTCCGCCTCCGGTTTCGGCGCAGTGATTTCGGTCCTGACCGCCGGGCCACTGTCGGCTTGGTCGGGACCGGCCGCCGCGGCGATGACCGCGGCCGCCGCTCCATACGTGGGATGGATGAATGTGGCTGCGGGGCATGCGGAATCGGCGGCCGGGCAGGCCCGCACCGCGGCCGCGATCTTCGACACGGCCATGGCGGCAACCGTGCATCCGGCCGCGGTGGCGGCGAACCGGGTGGCGCTTACGTCCTTGGTCGCCACGAACTTTCTGGGTATGAACACCCCGGCGATCGCGGCCACCGAAATCGACTACGAACAGATGTGGACCCAGGACGTGGCCGCAATGGCCGGCTATCGCGCGGCGGCAGTGTCGGTCGTCTCGGCGTTGGCTCCACTGGACGTGCCGCCGCCCGATCTGCCGGGCCTGATTTCCCAAGCGGTATCCGGGATCTCCTCGGCAGTGCAGTCTGCCGTGTCCGCGGTGCCGCTGGATTCGCTGTCCTCGCTCGCAGGAATCGCCACGCTCCCGGTCAGCACGCTGTTGTCGCCGATGATGTCGTTGGTCCAGTCAGCCGGTGGCTCCGGCGCCGGATCGGCTGCCAGTTTGGGTGCGGACGTGCCGATGTTGGCGGGCACCGCCAGCGCGGCTACTGCGCCGGTGATCGGCGGGGGATTGGGTCCGGCGATCGCCGCGGACATGGGCCGGGGGCGGCTGGTGGGTGCCTTATCGGTGCCGCCCGCGTGGGCGGGATCGGCTGCTGCACCGATGGCGCCGACCGCGTCGGCAACACTGGGCGTTCCGAACTCGGCGAGCGCCGCGGGGATGGCCGGTCTCGGCGGAATGCCGATGATGCCCATGCCGATCGGTGGTGCGAGCGCGGGCGCGCCCGGTGGAATGCTGGGCCGCGGCGGGTCGCATGTCGTTGCGCAGCGACCGAGCGTGATACCGCGGCTTGGCGTTGGATGAGGTCGTGTCGGGTAAGGCGGGCCGCGTTACCCGCATCATCGGCATCCGAAGCTGGGAGTCGCCTGGGGTGTTGCTGGCGACCTACTGAATCTCCTACCTAGCCGCATCGCCATTGGTCACAGTGGCTGACATGGCTGGGTTGAGATCGCGATGATTCTGGATTTCTCGTGGTTACCGCCGGAGATCAATTCGGCGCGGATTTTCGCCGGTTCGGGGTCGGGACCCCTGCACGCGGCGGCGGCCGCGTGGGAGAGTCTGGCCGCGGACCTGGCGGCGTCCGCGGCGTCGTTCGACTCGGTGATCGGAAATTTGGCCGGTGGGCCCTGGGCCGGTCCGGCGTCGGCGTCGATGGTAGCCGCGGCCAATCCGTACGTGGGCTGGTTGGGCGTGGCGGCGGCGCAGGCCGAGACGTCAGCTGCGCAGGCCCGGGCGGCGGCGACGGCATTCGAGACCGCGTTGACGGCGACCGTGCACCCGGTGGTGGTCACGGCGAACAGGGTGTCGCTGGCCACGCTGGTGGCGACCAACTTCCTGGGACAGAACACTCCCGCGATTGCGGCCAACGAATTCGACTACGTCGAGATGTGGGCCCAGGACGTCGCCGCCATGGTCGGCTATCACGGCGGCGCGACCGCTGTGGCGGCCAGCCTGGCCCCGTTTGCGCTACCCCCGGTCGACCTCGCCGGCCTGGCCACCCAGGTGGGCGTTAACGTGTCGGCCGCACTCAGCCCTCTGACGCAGGGCGTAGCGATGGTGGCCCCCTTGGTGTCGGGAGTGCAATCGGCGGTGTCGGCCGTTCCGCTGCAATCGTTGACATCGGTGGCGCAGATCGGCATGTACCCGGCCAGCATGTTGATTTCGCCGATGATGCAGCTTGCGCAGAGTGCTAATGCCAGCACGGCCGGTTTGGCGAACGCCGCGACCGCAGGCCTGGCCGATTCGACGAAGTTTGTCGGTGGTGGCGCCGCGGCGGCGAAGGGCTTGGGCGGGGGCGCCGGGCTCGGTGCGCCGATGGCGGGCAGCCTGGGCAAGGCGCACCTGGTGGGCGCCATGTCGGTGCCACCGGCCTGGGCGGGATCGACGCCGAAAGCAATGGCCAGTTCGGCGCTACAAGGGCTCGGCTCCCACGCCGCAGCCGCGCAAACGGCCGCAGCCGCACAGACTTCCGCGGCCGCGGGCCGCGCTATGCCGATGCCGATGCCGATGGGCGCGGGCGGCGGTGGCGGCATGCCAGGCGGGATGATGGGTCGAGGCGGCGCCGGTGCACAGGTGACGCAGAATCGGCCCAGCGTAATTCCGCGGACCGGGATCGGCTAGCTCGCGGCCATCACTTCGGTCGCGGCGCGCTCCCCGGAGCGAATCGCACCGTCGATCCAGCCGCACATGATGGCCGAACTTTCCGTCCCAGCCCAGTGGATTCGGCCGCACGGCACCCGCAGGGCGTGGCCGAACTCAGTCAGCACGCCCGTCGGGGTGTGACTGATCATTCCGCCGCCCGAGTAACGTTCGAGGGTCCAGTTCTGCTCGTGGAATTCCATTGGCTCTCTTGCCTTCTCGCCGAACCGATCGACTAGTTCGTTGATGACGACCGATCTGCGTTCGGCTTCGTCGAGCGCGGTTAGCTTGCGTGCGGCGGGTCCTTCGGTGATCACGCACATGATCCCGGGGTGCCCGGTGTCGGTGCATGCGTCGATGGTCAACGTGGCCGGTGTGCCCGGTCCCGCCGACTGGCCGGACAACCCCTCGGCACGCCAGAACGCGTCGCCGTAGATCGCCGAGATCTTGATGACGGCACCGCTGGGCATGCGCCGGTTCAGCATCACCCGGTCCACCGGCAGTGCCGGCTCATACTCGATCGAGCTGGCGATCGCCATCGGGATCGCCACGATGACTCGTTGCGCGCGAACTGTCAGGCCGTCGGCGCTAACGGTGACCCCGTCGGTGTCCTGGCTGATCTGCCGCACCGGGCACGACAAGTGCAGTGCGTCGCCCAATTCGGCGACGATCGGGCTATAGATGGCGCCCATCCCGCCGACCGGGCGGGCGTCCTGAGCGCCGCCCTTACCGGAGATGACGAACGTAGGGCCGCCGCCTGAGCCCATCTGGTGCAACATCCACAGCAGCGAGACTTCCGAGGCGGCCGAGGTGTAGGTGCCGCCGAAAGCCATGTCCAACATTTCCCGGGCCGGCTTGGACAGCACGTTGCGCTCCAGCCAGTCGCCGATGCTCGTCCGGTCCAATTCGGCGGCATCCTGTGCTTCCCAGGGGTTTTCGTGTGGAACCGCTTTGCACATCTGCTCGATGCTGGCCAAGCCGAAGCCCAGGTTCGCCACCGCCCACGGACTCATGGTCCAGGGCAACTTGCCGCCGTAGCGGCGCTTCTTGCCGCCGACGATCATCATGGCGTCACCGTCGTTGTGCTGCTTGTACTCCGGTACGCCGAATTCCTGCATCAGCGCGTAGATCCGGTCCTGGCCCGGTCCGATCCAGGCACCGCCCCGGTCGATCCACACGCCGTCGTCGCGGGTCACCGTGAAGGTGCGGCCCCCGACCCGGTCCCGAGCCTCTAAGAGTGCAACCGAGTAACCCCCTTGTTTCAACCGCAGCGCCGCGGTCAAACCAGCGAATCCCGCCCCGACCACGCAATAGTCGACGTCTGTCATTCCGACTCCTCGGTGTTTACCCCAGCAGCAAATTACACCGATTGTCCGGGTTTGCGCCCGGTTCGCACAGATTGACCAACTGTTCAGCGAGGCTGCAGGTTTCGACTCGACTCCGCGGCAAGCCAATGTTGCTGCCGGACAATCACTTCGGGATGACGGGACAGGCATGTACACGTGTTGGGCGGCTGCGTAGGGTGCGAATTGTGCGGATACACGAGGTGCGGACGCGACGCAGCGCCGACGACTTCCCGCGGCAAGAACACTTGGCCTTCAAGATCGCCGAGGTGGCTGCGGACCCGGTCGACGTACCCGCCGACACTGCGGCGATGGTGATCAACCGCGTCATCGACAACGCCGCCGTATCGGCGGCTTCGGCCCTGCGGCGTCCGGTTGCCGTCGCGCGGGCTCAGGCGTTGGCGCATCCCGCTTTGTCCAGCGGCGCCAAGGTTTTCGGCGTCGCAGGGGACTTCGAGCCGGAATGGGCGGCGTGGGCGAATGGCGTCGCAGTGCGCGAATTGGATTTTCACGACACGTTTTTGGCCGCGGAGTATTCACACCCGGGCGACAACATCCCGCCGTTGGTCGCCGTTGGCCAGCACCTGGGAATCGGCGGAGCCCAGCTGATCCGAGGTCTGGCCACCGCATACGAGATCCAGATCAACCTGGCCAAGGGAATGTGCCTGCACGAGCACAAGATTGACCACGTCGCCCATCTCGGCCCGTCCGTCGCCGCCGGCCTGGGCACCATGCTGGGACTGGATGCAGAAACGATCTACTCCGCGGTCGGGCAGGCGCTGCATCTGACGACGGCTACCCGGCAATCACGAAAGGGTCTGATCTCGAGTTGGAAGGCATTCGCGCCGGCGTGGGCGGGCAAGGTTGGCATCGAAGCTGTCGACCGAGCCATGCGGGGGGAGGGCGCACCCGCGCCGATTTGGGAGGGCGAGGACGGCGTGATCGCCTGGCTGCTGTCCGGCCCAGAGCACACCTACTACGTCCCGCTGCCCGAACCGGGTGAACCCAAGCGCGCGATTCTGGACAGCTTCACCAAAGAGCACTCGGCGGAATACCAGAGCCAGGCGCTGATCGACCTGGCCCGGCGGCTTCGCACTCGGATCGCTGACTTGGGGCAGGTGGCCACGATCGTGCTGCACACCAGCCACCACACGCATTTCGTAATCGGCACCGGGTCAAACGATCCGCAGAAGTTCGACCCGGATGCGTCCCGCGAGACGCTGGATCACTCGGTTATGTACATCTTCGCGGTCGCTCTGCAGGATGGCACCTGGCATCACGAGCGGTCCTACGCACCTGAACGTGCGCACCGGCCCGACACCGTCGCGTTGTGGCAGAAGATATCTACGCGCGAAGACCCGTACTGGACCCGCCGCTACCACTCGACGGATCCCGCGGAAAAGGCATTCGGTGGTCGCGCCGAGATCACCCTGCGCAGCGGTGCAGTGATCGTCGACGAGGTCGCTGTCGCCGACGCACATCCGTTGGGGGCCAGACCTTTTGAGCGTCAGCAGTACATCGCTAAATTCCTCGGGCTGTCCGAGGGTGTGCTCGGCAACGCCGAACAACAACGGTTCCTTACGGTCGTCGAAGACCTCTCGGGTCTGCGGGCGGGCGGACTGGGCGCACTCAACGTCGAGATCGACCCGGCCGTACTGGATAAAGCCCCGAGCATCCCGCCGGGGATCTTCGGACGACCGTCCGAGGACCCGTAAACGCACGTGGGACCATGGCAGGCGGTGAAGACAATCTGATGTCGGGTCTGCTGGTGGCCGGTACGACAAGTGATGCCGGCAAGAGCACTGTGACGGCCGGGTTGTGTCGCGCGTTGGCTCGGCGCGGGATACGGGTCGCGCCGTTCAAGGCCCAGAACATGTCCAACAACTCGATGGTCTGCGCCGGCCCGGACGGTGGCGGCGTGGAGATCGGTCGGGCGCAATGGGTGCAGGCACTCGCTGCCAAAGCGGCACCCGAGCCGGCCATGAATCCGGTCCTGCTCAAGCCGGGCAGCGATCAGCGCAGCCACGTGGTGTTAATGGGCAGGCCGTACGGCGAGGTGGCGTCGTCGGACTGGCTGGAGGGCCGACGGGCACTGGCCGAGGCGGCGTATCGGGCGTTCGACGACCTCGCCTCCCGCTACGACGTCGTAATCGCCGAGGGTGCCGGCAGCCCAGCCGAAATCAATTTGCGTGCAGGCGATTACGTCAACATGGGGCTGGCCTGTCATGCTGGACTGCCAACCATCGTCGTTGGTGACATCGACCGCGGCGGGGTATTCGCGGCGTTCCTGGGCACCGTGGCGTTGTTGGCTGCCGAGGACCAGGCGCTGGTCGCGGGCTTCGTCGTCAACAAGTTTCGCGGTGACCTGAACCTGCTTACCTCAGGTCTGCGAGACCTGGAACGGATCACCGGCCGAACGGTCTACGGCACCCTGCCGTGGCGCCCCGATCTGTGGCTGGACTCCGAGGATGCACTCGACCTGGCGGGGCGCCGTGCCTCACCGTGGGCAAATGACAGCGGGGCGCGCCGGGTAGCGGTGGTGCGGCTCCCGCGGATCAGTAACTTCACCGACGTCGACGCGTTGGGGCTGGAACCCGACCTGGATGTCGTGTTCGCCTCCGATCCTCGCGCGCTGGCCGATGCCGACTTGATCGTGCTGCCGGGCACCCGGTCGACGATCGCCGATCTGGCGTGGCTACGGGCTCGCGGTTTGGACCGTGCCCTGCTGGGGCATGTCGCGGCGGGCAAGCCGCTGCTCGGCATTTGCGGCGGGTTCCAGATGCTGGGTCGGGTGATTAGCGACATGCACGGCGTCGAAGGCGCGGCGGGGGAGGTCGAAGGTTTGGGCTTGCTCGATGTTGCGACGAACTTCTGTGCCGAGAAGGTACTGCGGTTGCCGCGCGGCGACTGGCGCGGAGTACCGGCAACGGGGTACGAGATTCACCACGGCACGATCACCCGCGACGACGCGGCCGCGGATTTTCCCGGCGGTGTGGCGAGCGGTGCAGTGTTCGGCACGATGTGGCACGGCTCGCTGGAAGGCGATGCCCTGCGCGCCGCCTTCCTGCACGAGACGCTGGGAGTTGCGTCGCGCGCCTCCTTCGCGAGCGCGCGTGAGCGCCGCCTGGACCTGCTCGGCGATCTCGTCGAGCGACATCTCGACGTCGACGCCCTGCTGGGGTTGACCCGAGCCGGCTGTCCTGCGGGGCTGCCATTCCTGGCGCCCGGGGCGCCGTAATCTGTCAAACCATGGGATTCCTGAAGCCCCAACTGCCCGAGATCGAGTTCGACGAGTGGAGCAAGGGCACCCGCAGCGAGAAGATCCGACCGATGGCTAAGCACTGGGCTGAGGTGGGATTCGGTACGCCGGTGGTTCTGCACCTGTTCTATGTGGTGAAGATCCTGCTCTACATATTGTTCGCCTGGCTGATCGTGTTGAGCACCAAAGGTATTGACGGGTTCACACATGTCAGGGAGTGGTACGCCGAGCCGATCGTCTTCCAGAAGGTCGTGCTGTTCACCATGCTGTTCGAGGTGATCGGGCTGGGCTGCGGCTTCGGACCGCTTAACAACCGCTTCTTCCCGCCGCTGGGCTCGATCCTGTACTGGCTGCGGTTCGGCACCATTCGGCTGCCACCGTGGCCGGATCGCGTTCCCATGACGTTTGGCACCAAACGCAAGCCGGTGGACGTCGCACTCTACGGTCTGCTGCTGATCTTGCTGGTGACCGCCCTGTTCACCGATGGCAGCGGCCCGATACCGGAGTTGGGCACCACCGTAGGGGTCTTGCCGACGTGGGAGATCGTGGCGATCCTGCTGGTTCTCGCCGCGGCGGGGCTGCGCGACAAGGTGATCTTCCTGGCCGCGCGCGGCGAGGTTTACGGCACGCTCACCGTGACCTTCCTATTCGGCGCGGTCGACATGATCGTCGCCGCCAAGCTGGTGTTCCTGGTGATCTGGATGGGCGCGGCGACGTCCAAGCTCAACAAGCACTTCCCGTTCGTGATCTCGACGATGATGTCCAACAATCCGCTGATGCGGCCCCGATGGCTGAAGCGGCTCTTCTTCGAAAAGTTCCCCGACGACCTGCGGCCCGGGCGGTTGTCGCGGATCGTCGCCCACTTCAGCACCTTTATCGAAATGTTCGTGCCGTTGGCGTTGTTCTTCGCCCCCGTCGGTACGCCGGTTAAGGTCGCCGCAATAGTCATGGTGCTGTTCCACTTCGGAATCCTGTCGGCGATCCCGATGGGGGTGCCGCTGGAGTGGAACGTGTTCATGATCTTCGGCGTGCTGACCCTGTTCGTCGGCCATGCCAACCTCCGGCTGAGCGATGTGAAATACCCTGTGCCAGTAGCGATTCTGTTTGCGGTAGTCGCCGGCATCGTGCTTGCGGGCAACATGTTTCCACGCAAGATCTCCTTCCTGCCCGGCATGCGGTACTACGCGGGAAACTGGGACACCACGCTGTGGTGCATCAAGCCGTCGGCAAACGACAAGATCGCGCGGGGGATTGTCGCGATCGCCAGCATGCCGCAGGCGCAGTTGGAGCGGTTCTACGGCAGCCCGGAGGCGGCGCAGATCCCGCTGTACATGGGATATGCGTTCCGCGGCTTCAACACTCACGGCCGCGCGCTGTTCACCCTGGCCCACCGGGCGATGACGGGACACAACGAGGACGACTACGTCATCACCGACGGAGAACGGATCTGCAGCACCGCGATCGGATGGAATTTCGGGGACGGCCACATGCACAACGAGCAGTTGATCCAGGCCATGCAGCGGCGCTGCCGGTTCGAACCCGGCGAGGTCCGGGTCGTCCTGCTCGACGCGCAGCCGATTCATAAGCAGACGCAACGGTATCGGCTCGTCGACGCTGCCACCGGTGAGTTCGAGCGCGGTTATGTGCGGGTCGCTGACATGGTGACCCGCCAACCGTGGGACGACGACGTCCCGGTCCAGGTGGACCCTGCCTAACTCGCCGGCCTAACTCGCCGCCGAGTCGAACGTCACTGCGAAATTTGGCGCGGGAAGTCGCAGTGACGTTCGACTCGCGGGACGCGTCAGGTCTACTCCGCGCGCACCTGCTCCGCCGCGGCGACCATATTCTGCAGCGACGCCTTCACCTCGTCGACGCTGCGTGTCTTCAAACCGCAGTCCGGATTCACCCAAACCCGTTCCGCGGGAACGGCTTTTAACGCCGCCCGCAGCGAGTCAGCCATCTCTGACGTGCTCGGCACTCGCGGTGAGTGGATGTCGTAAACACCCGGCCCCACGCCGTTGGAGAAGCCGATCGCATTGAGATCGTCGAGCACCTCCATATGCGAGCGCGCGGCCTCGATCGAGGTTACGTCGGCGTCCAGATCCGCGATCGCACCGATCACCTCGCCGAACTCCGAGTAGCACAGGTGGGTGTGGATCTGGGTCGAGTCGGCCACACCGGAGGTGGCCAACCGGAACGACCCTACGGCCCAACGCAAGTACTCGTCCTGGTCGGCGCGGCGCAGCGGCAGCAGTTCCCGTAGCGCCGGCTCATCGACCTGAATCACCGCAATACCGGCCGACTCCAGATCCACCGTCTCGTCCCGAATCGCCAGTGCCACCTGGTTGGCGGTGTCGGCCAGCGACTGGTCGTCGCGGACGAACGACCACGCCAAAATGGTGACCGGACCGGTCAGCATGCCCTTGACCGGCTTGTCGGTCAGTGACTGCGCGTAAATGATCCAGTCGACGGTCATCGGATGGGTGCGGACCACGTCGCCGAACAGGATCGGCGGACGAACGCAGCGGCTGCCATAGGACTGCACCCAGCCGTTGTCCGTCGCGAAGAAGCCGTCCAACTGCTCGGCGAAGTACTGCACCATGTCGTTTCGTTCCGGCTCTCCATGCACCAGCACGTCGAGCCCGAGCCCCTCCTGCAGCTTGATCACGTCGGCGATCTCGGACTTCATCCGCCGTTCGTACTCGGCCTCGTCGATCTCGCCCTTGCGCAGCGCTGCCCGGGCAACGCGGATCGCCGACGTCTGCGGATAGGAGCCGATCGTCGTGGTCGGCAGCACGGGCAGGTGCAGACGCGCCTCCTGGCTAGCCCGACGTTGGGCCGGGTCGCCGCGCTGGGCGCCGTCAGCGACGATCGAGTCGATGCGGGCTCGTAGCTGATCGTTGTGCAGGCGAGGGTCGCGCTTGCGGGCTGCCATCGCGGCGTTGCAGGCCGCGATCTCGTCGGCGACGGATTCGCGTCCCTCGCGCAGCGCGCGGGAGAGCAACACCACTTCGGCCACTTTCTCGGCACCGAAGGCCAGCCAGCTGCGCAGGTTGTCGTCCAGCGCTGTTTCCGGCTGGAGCGAGTAGGGCACGTGCAACGTGGAGCACGAGGTTGAAACAGCAACGCTCCCAGCCGATTCCAGCAGGGTCGTGAGCTTGCCCAGCGCCGCCTCCAGATCTGTGCGCCAGACGTTGCGCCCGTCCACGATGCCGGCCACCAGGGTTTTGTCGGCCAGTTCGGGAATCCCCGCTACGGCGATGTCGGCACCGTAGACCAGGTCGACGCCGATCGCCTCGACGGGTGTGCGGGCCAGGCCCGCCAACGCGTGGCCTGGATTGCCGAAGTAGGTGGCGACGTGAATGGCCGGGCGGTTGCCCACGGAGCCCAGCGCGTTGTAGACGGCCTCGGCAAGTGCGGGAGCGTCCGGGCAGATATCGGTGACCAGCGCGGGCTCGTCGAACTGCACCCACTTCGCCCCGTTGTCGGCGAGCAGCGACAACAACTCGGCGTAGGTCGGGACCAATTCCTCCAAGCGCTCAACGGGTTCCGGCCCCCCGTCCACCGCCTTGCTCAGCAGCAGGAAGGTGATCGGTCCGATGATCACCGGGCGAGCCGGAATCCCTTGTTCCTGAGCTTCTTTCAGCTCGGAAAGCACTTTGTCGGGGTTGAGCGTGAACGTTGTCGACGGCCCGATTTCGGGAACGAGGTAGTGGTAGTTGGTGTCGAACCACTTCGTCATCTCCAGCGGCGCGACGTCGTCATTGCCGCGAGCGGCGGCGAAGTAGCGATCCAACTCGTCGGCGATCCCGCTCACCCTGGCCGGCAACGCACCGAGCAGAACTGAGGTGTCCAGCATCTGGTCGTAGTAGGAGAAGGTGTTGATCGGTACCGAGTCCAGGCCCGCGGCAGCCAGTTCCGACCAACTGTTGCGGCGCAGATCGGCGGCGACGGCTTCCAGTTCGGATCGGCTGGTGCGCCCGGCCCAGTAGCCCTCGGTGGCGCGCTTGAGTTCGCGGCGCGGCCCGATACGGGGTGACCCGACGATGGTTGCGGTAAACGGTTGAGAATTCACTTGCTGGTCCTTCATTCGACGGTGTGGTCACCGCCCGCGGACGCGCAGCCAAGGGTCGCGGCGGCACCTAACAACGCATTAACCGCAACACCGGTAGCCAAACGCCCATTCCACGAGGCGATGTGCCGCCGGACGCGGCGCGCCCGGCACGGCTGGCAGGTCTTCGGACTCACAGGCACGCACCGAGGCGGTGCTCCTACTGGCCGTCGCTTCCCAGTCCCATGTTCGAGACCAGTGCTTCTTTGTTCGTCAGACGGCGGTCGTTCCTGCTTACCGCTGCGGGACAGTTCCGGATTCTCACCGGATTCCCTCTCGCGGGGCTTGATTGCCTCGCTCGATGCCGTCGCCGCCTACGCGGTGACAGCAGACCAGCTGCGAGCACAAGGCTACTCCCTGGGTCGCCTAGTCTGAGTAATCGCCCGACTGCGGACCTCGCCAGGGCAGCGCCTTGAGCGCGATGGCTACTTCGAGGGCGCTCTCCTCAAGGGGGCGTGGCAAGAGTCGTTGGGCCGCGTCAAGTCGGTGCAACAACGTATTGCGATGCGTGTAGAGGAGTTTCGCTGCGCGCGAGGCATTGCTCGCCGCTGTGAGGTACGTCAGCACCGTGTTGTGCAGAGCGGGACTGGCCGACTCAAAGTCCCCGAGCGTAGCTCTAATGAATTCGTTTGCCCCAATGGGGTTTTCGGTCAGCAAGGCGACCATCTCTACCTCGGCGAAGATGGCGACTTGTTGAGTGGACCGCAATCGGGCCACCATGCGCTGGGTAGTCAGTGCTTCCCGATGACTGCGGCGGAATCCGTCGATGCCGGCCGCGGGGCCGCCTATCGCGATGCGCACATCGGGTGCGTCCTGGACTATCGCGCGGATCCGTTCGGCGTCGACCGGGGCGGCGTCGCCAACCCATACCCAGCGAGTTGACACGCCGGCCAGAACGATGAGCGGGTGCGGCTTCGCGGCTGCATCTTTGAAAACGGCTTGTATGTAGGCATTTACGACTTCATCCAGCCGCGTGCTGTCGTCGTCCGACTCGGCGGACCAGATGATGGCGGCGGTGTGTGACGGGTCGAAAAGGTAGTTCAGTTGCGCTTCGGCACGCTCCGGTTTGATCGCCGCGCGTTCCAGGACGAGATCGACGATTCTGCGGCGCTCGACATTGACGTCTTGGGTCAGCGCGTCGTATTCCGCCTGCATCTGGGCGGTGATGCCGGCGAGCGTGCCGTCGACAAATTCGTTGGCGGATCGAAACGCCAGGTCAAGTAGCTCGCGAAGTTCCTGGGGATCGGCGGTGAGTTCGAACGCGATCTCAATCCAGCGTCGCCAGGCCACGTTGTGGCCGACCCGGTAGACCTCGAGGGCTGAAACATCCAATCCGCGGCGCACCAGATCGCGCGCCATCCGTAACGTCTCGGAGCTGAGATTCGGTGCGACCGGAGCGCCGGGGGTACGCAGCAACGCCGAAGCGAAGTACACCAAATTGGCCCGATTTGAGCGCGTCACCACCGCCGCCAAACCTGGATCGTCCGAAATCGGCGGAAAAGCGCTCAGCGTAGCTCGGTCAAATTCCTCAAGCCACTCCCGGCTCGGGTTGAGTGCAATCCATGCGCCCCTGCGGATCAATTCTTGAATTCGCTGCGAAGGCTGTCGCCATGCCACGATACGGAATTATAAAACGTTGCCCTGCTGTATTGTCCAATCGAAGTCATGAGTTCGATGTGAGTTCGATAAGACCAGCTTCTGGTGCCCACGCCTCGTGCTCCGTCTTGGGCCGCGGTGCGTGGCCGGGCTTGAGCCGCAGGGATGTTCGCGATCGATAGGCCGGGACGGGACGCCCGCGGGTGGCGATGGGTCCGGCGGCGGGGATCGGTGTCCTCGAGCGGTTCGGACTCGGTTCGGGCGAACGAGAACGTTGTGCAACATGCACAGAAGCTCGCTATTTGTTGGAGGAACTGCCCTCGGCTACGGTTTCTGATCTCCAATTCTATGTATTGCTATTCTCCGGCGCGCGGACACAAATATCGGATACACGCTGCTGGACGCGGTTAATGCGCTGAACCAAGCTCAATTCGACCGGCCACTGATCGGGAATGGCGCTGCTCCCTCGGTCGCACGTTTGAGTGCGCGGCGAGGGCCGGTTCGTGGGAACCGGAGGGCTGCGCGACAGTCCCGGAATCCCACCGGGTTCCCTCTCACGAAGCTTGTGCCTCGCTCCATGTCGGCGCCTCGCGCTCCGGCGACAGCGGACCAGCTGCGGGATGACACTACGCCGCCTGTGCGCGCGACGGGCGAATGTGTGCAAGTTGCATGATGATTCGCACGCGATACATCGACTCCCAGGCTGATCGCGGCTGGCGTGCTCGCGGTGGCGCTGCAGGAAGGGCACGAAATTCAGTTGCAGCCAACGAATGTGCATTTTGCCCGATGAGTTCGGCATGAGTGGGCGAAATGCCCTTGGCTCAGCGCGCCGGGGTAGGACAACGTGGGAGGTTGTTTGTGCCTCGCGCGCGGCGGGCCGCGAGCTAGTTATTTGGCTGCGTTGTCACCTGATGGCCGGCTATCAGGTGAGAGGGTGCGGATGTCGTTTACCACTGTTGCGCCGGACTTGTTGTCGTTGGCGGCAGCGGAGGTAGCAAGGATCGGGTCGTTTGTCGGGGCGGCGAATGTGGCGGCGGCGACGGCGACCACCAGTGTGGCGGCTGCGGCTGAGGATGAGGTTTCGGCGGCGATCGCGGCCCTGTTCGGGGCGCACGGTCAGACATATCAGTCGGTAAGCGACCGGGTGGCAGCGTTTCATGACCGGTTTGTGCGGACTCTCAACGCAGGTGCGGGCGGCTACGCGGCCGCCGAGGCAGTCAATGCCGAGCAGACTCTGGCCGGCAACAGTCTCTCACCGGCCGTTGGGCAAACCGGCGGCAACTCTGTCGATGGAGCAGGCGCCAGTTTGGCCAGTGGCAACACCACCGTTACCAGCAATCCAGCCGCCAACTCGCTCGCCGGCAATGCCGCTGCCAGCGCGACCACAACTGCGACAACGGCCGCAGGATCGACCGGTCCCAGCGCGGCGGCATCCGGCAGCGCGGGTCTCGGCAACCAGGGAACGGCCGGCAACTCGGGCAACGGCAACAAGGGCAGCG
>NZ_LZLS01000012.1 GCF_001673365.1 Mycobacterium asiaticum | reverse complement strand
CGGGCGGGCGGGTATGGATTCGTTAGCTACTGGAATGGTTCCGTGGCACAAGGAGTTTGGTGATGAATGCTTCCACGGACGGCAATACGACCGCGTTGGTGAAAGGACTCGGAGTAACGAGTCTGGGTCTCGGTCTCACTGAAATTTTGGCGCCGGGAAGAGTTGCTGCGGTTGCCGGCGTCGACGAAACGCCTACGGCACGCAAGGTGATTCGCGCATTAGGCGTTCGCGAATGCGGGCATGCGGCCGCACTGCTGGCCGGCCCGGACAAGCTGGTTTGGACGCGTGTTGCCGGTGACGTACTGGACACCGCTGTCCTGGCAGCCGGTGTGCTCCGCCGCGGCCCGGGGCGGCGTCGCCGCGGCATAGCCGCACTGAGCGTCCTCACCGCGATCGGCGCGGCAGACCTCTACGCCGCCCTGCGCACCACCCGGACGGACGAAGGTGGACGGCACAGCGGGGGCGAACGCCACCAGACGGTGCGTGCCGCGATTACCGTAATGCGTTCGCCCGAATACGTTTACAGCTTCTGGCGCAACCTGGAAAATCTGCCCGAGTTCATGTACCACCTCAAGTCGGTTAGCGCGGAGGCCGATGGCCGGTCACATTGGGTCGCCAACGCGCCGGTGGGCGAGCCCGTGCACTGGGACGCGCGGATCATCGAAGACCTGCCCGGCAAACGGATAGCGTGGCAATCGTTGGCGGACTCGGGAATACAGAACAGCGGATCGGTCGACTTCACACCCGACAACTCCGACAAAGGCACTGAGGTGCGGGTGACGATCGCCTATCAGATGCCCGCGGGCGCATTGGGCAAAGTCGTGGCGACGTTGCTCGGCGAGTCGCCCGAACAGCAAGTCAACGACGACCTACGTCGATTCAAGCAGATCTTGGAAACGGGCCAGGTTCTGCGTTCCGACGGATCCCCGGAGGGGACCGTCGCGTACCGGCAAATGCATCAACAGGCCGCCCAACCGGCCGGCAAGGGAGCGTAATCATGCGGGCTACCGTTTGGGCGGGACGCAATAGTGTTGAGGTGCAATCGGTTCCGGACCCAAAGATCCTCAACGATCGAGACGCGATCGTGCGGGTCACCTCGACCGCGATCTGCGGTTCGGATCTGCACCTTTACGACGGATACATCCCTACCGTCAAGCACGGCGACATTCTCGGCCACGAATTCATGGGCGAGGTAGTCGAAGTCGGTAAGGGAGTGGACAATCTCGCGGTCGGTGACCGAGTGGTCGTGCCGTTTCCCATTGCCTGCGGGGCGTGTTCTGCATGCGATCGCGACCTGTACTCGCTGTGCGAAAACTCCAATCCCAACGCTGGAATCGCCGAGAAATTGATGGGGCATTCCCCCGCCGGCCTTTTCGGCTATTCGCACATGCTGGGCGGATTCGCCGGCGGGCAAGCGGAATACGCCCGCGTACCGTTTGCCGACATCGGCCCGCTGAAGATCGAAGACGATCTCACCGACGACCAGGTGCTGTTCCTTTCCGACATCTTTCCCACCGGCTATATGGGCGCCGAGATGTGTGGCATCACCCCGGGCGACGTCGTCGCGGTATGGGGCGCCGGTCCGGTTGGACTGTTCGCGGTGGCGAGTGCGATTCTGCTGGGCGCTTCGCAAGTGATCGCCATAGACAAGGTGCCGTACCGGTTGGACCTCGCCGAGCGATTGGGCGCTATCCCGCTGAACTTCAGTGAGACGTCCGTGCTCGGCGAGTTACGCGAGATGACGGCCGGACGGGGGCCGGACCACTGCATCGACGCGGTCGGGATGGAGGCCCGTAGCGGGTCTACCGTCGTCGACGCTTACGACCGGGTGAAGCAGGCCGCGCGGCTGGAAACCGAACGGCCGCACGCGCTTCGAGAAGCGGCAATGAGCTGTCGCAACGGCGGCACTATCTCGGTGGTCGGCGTCTACGGCGGGATGATGGACAAGTTCCCGATCGGCGCCGTCATGAACCGGTCGTTGACCATCAAGACTGGACAGTGCCACGTGCACCGCTACATGCGTCCACTGTTGGAGCGCATCCGCAACGGCGACATCGACCCCACCGTGATCATCAGCCACCATATGCGTCTGGACGAGGCTCCCCACGGCTACGAAATCTTCAAACACAAACAGGACAGTTGCACCAAGGTTGTTCTCAATCCGTGAGGAGTATCAGCGATGTCAAACGAGTTGGAAGGCAAAAGAATTGCGATTCTCGCCGCCGACGGCGTAGAGAAGGTCGAACTGGAGCAGCCGCGTGACGCGTTGCAACAGGCGGGGGCAAAAGTCGAGGTTCTGTCACTGGAAACCGGCGAAATCGAGGCCCGCAATCACGATCTGGAACCCGCCGGTACCTTCGCGGTCGACCGTGCGGTGTCGGATGCGTCCGTCACCGATTATGACGGCTTGGTCCTACCCGGTGGCACCGTCAATCCGGACAAGCTGCGTGCGGACAAAACGGCGGTGTCGTTCGTGCGCGACTTCGTCGACTCCGGCAAACCCGTAGCCGCGATCTGCCACGGGCCGTGGACTTTGGTAGAAGCCGGCGTGGTCGCCGGCCGCCGGTTGACCTCCTATCCGAGTATCCGCACCGATCTGCGCAACGCGGGAGGCCGCGTTGTCGACGAAGAAGTAGTGGTGGACGGCAATTTGATTACCAGCCGATCGCCAAAAGACCTGGAAGCCTTCTGCGCAACGATTCTCAAAGAATTGTCTCGGCAGCGGGCTGGCTCGGCTTAATGACTTGGCCTAATGACATTGCGTTTTAACCCAGAAATTTGCGGGCATTAAACAGGCCGAGCCGTGATCGCCACGGCAGGATTGCACCGGTCGAGAAAGGTTTGCCGTGACGACCACGTACCCAGCGCCGGCGGATTCGCTAGTCACCGAAACGGTGTACCAGCCGCAATACGACTCATTCCTGCTCGTGGAGACAATGCGACGAACCAAACTCATCCCGCGTCGCAAGGTTCTCGATCTTTGCACCGGCAGCGGCTTCGTCGCGATATCCGCGGCCGAAATGGGCTGTGCCAGCATAACTGCGTACGACATCTGTCCGCACGCGGTGAGGTATTCCCGAGGCAACGCAACGAGTGCGGGTGTCGACGTCGATGTGCGACAGGGTTCTTGGGCGGTAGCCCTCGAGCACGCACCGTTCGACGTGGTCGTCGCCAACCCGCCCTACGTACCGACTCCACCCGTCGACGACAGCGAAGAGATATCGCCTAGCGCCGGACCGTCGTGGGCTTGGAACGCCGGCCCCGATGGACGTCTGGTGCTCGACCCGCTGTGTGAGTCCGCACCCGAACTTCTGGACAACGGTGGTTCGCTGTTGCTGGTACATTCGGCCCTGGCCGGTACTCAACAAACAGTGGATTCCCTACGGGCAACCGGTATGGATGCGAATGTCGTTGCATCGCAACGAATCCCGTTCGGCCCGGTGCTGACGGCACGAGCGCAGTGGCTGGAGGAGACCGGTCAGATCGCGCGCGGCTGCCGTGAGGAGGAAATTGTGGTGATCCGGGCCGACAAGCCGTGAGTACGACGCGGGTACAGGTCATACCGAATGGGCCGGTGCTGGTCTCCGGCCCGGCGCGCATCGAGATGCCCGACGGCGCTGTCGTGGATTCCGACCGGTTCATGGTGGCCATCTGCACCTGTCGGCGCAGCCAGGACTATCCGTTGTGCGACACCAGCCACCGGCGCTGCCGCAGCACCAAAGTCAAGCAAATGCTCAGCTGAGCGGCTGGCGCAGCGACGACTCCCCCCGCTCCCACGCGGCCATAATCGCGTCAGCCAGTCGGTCCTCGACCGCTGCGTGTGCGCGGATGCCGAAGACGACGTCTTGCTCCAGGTGGGGTTCGCGAGCAACCAGGTCGCCGACCACGTCCAGTCGCACCACGTGTTCGTGCACCGCGTCGGCTTCCACGTGCTCGCGGTAGAACTCGACGCATTCCGCCGGTGCCTGCATCCGTTGCAACGCATCGACCATTCGCCGTGAGCCCGGCGGGGAGGTGATCTCCGTCGACGCGAAATGTCCCACTGCCGCGCCTCGTAACTTCCGGTGCAAACCGAATAGCGACATCAGGTTCACCGCCGCCAACGACTCGGCCGGCACGGCGTCCAGGTAACCCAAGTACGTCGAGTCCAGGCCTGCCGCTTCCAGCAGGTCGGCGAACAGTTGCTGGTGCATCCGCGGACCCCGCCCCGCCCCGTACTCGTCGAACTCGACCGCGACGAACGCCGCTTTGGCGGTGCCGGTCAGGCGCGGAATTGCGAACGCATGCGGATCGGCCTCTTTGAGGTGGTAGAGCGAACGGTGCACAAAGTATTCGCGCATCTGCTCCCAGGTTCCGCTGTCGCGCAGGTAGTAGGACGGGCCAGTGCCGTCGCGGGGTTCGAGTGAGATCGCATCCATCTCTGCCAGCGCAGTGTGATCGGGTTCGATCGGGCCGACATCACGGCGCACGCCAGCCAGGAAAACCCGCTCCATTTCCGCACGCAGCGCCAGCAGCGCGGGATTCCACTCCCAGTCCGGATCCACCGAGGCAAACCCCCGGTAGTGCAGTTCGTAGCACATGTACAGCGCCAACTGCAGGTCAAGCCCGTAAGGATCGGCGTCACGCACCGAGGCGCTGATGCGCCCGCTCTGCTCGCGCCCGGGTGGGGACGTCAAGGTGCGACGCACGGCAGTCGACAGCGGACCGTGCGCAGCGGGCAAGGCAGGGTCAGCGAGCATCGACATGCGGGTCACTATCATCAGTTACCCTCGTGGCCCGGTGACAAACGGAATACGACCTCGATCGTGGTTCCATCGCCGCTGCGTTCCACCTCCATGGACTCACTCATGGCACGCATCAGCGGCAGCCCCCGGCCACTGTTACCGGGATCTGCCGCCGGCGGCTTCCAGGAGCCGGTATCGGTGATCCGTGCCCTGATAACGTCGCCGTTGACGTCCATCTCCAGCACGATTCTCCCGGTCTCGTGACCGACATAGGCGTGCTCGACACAGTTGGTGCACGCCTCGCTGACCACCAGCACGATGTCCGCGATCTGTTCTTCGGAGACACCGCCGGCCCGCAGCCACGGCGTCATCTTTCGCCGGATGGGAGCCAATTGTTCTGGTGTGGCGTCGGTTTCGATGCGCAGCGGGGCCAGCTCGTGGCGATAGACCACCATCGCGACGTCATCGTCGTATCCGGCCGCGGGCGACAACTGATCGAGCACCACATCTGCGACCTCATCGACCGGCAGGTGAGCCGAATTGGTCAACACTTCGGCGACCCGGGCGAGGCCTTCGTCTATCGCCTCGTGCTTGCGCTCTACCAGGCCGTCGGTGAACAACGCCAGCGTCGCGCCCGGGGCCAAGACCCGCGCGGATTGTGGACGAGTCTCGTTGCGACGGACCGCAAGTGGTACAGAGCTGGCATCGGTGAGCATCACCGTTTGGTCGCCCTGCTCAGATCGGACCCCGGCCAGCACGGCCGGCATATGGCCCGCGTTGCTGTATTCGAGCAACCCGGAGGTGGTGTCGAGTATCGCCAGAAACACCGTGGTGCAGTAAGCATCCGGAATGAGCGACGCGGCAGCGTCGAGTTGTTCGAGCAGCACCGCGGGTTTGGCGCCGGTGAGTAGCAGTGCCCGAGCCGAACTGCGTAGCTGACCCATGATCGCGGCGGCCGGCAATCCGCGGCCCACACAGTCACCGACTACGATCCCGATGCGGTGGTCGTCGATCTGCAGTACGTCGTACCAGTCGCCGCCGATCTCCAGCGGCAAAACCGCGGGTTCATAGCGCACCGCGAACCCCGGCGGGGGCGTCATCGGCGGCAGCATTGCACGCTGCAGTGTCAGCGACGTCTCGCGGGCGCTCTCGAACTGGCGCACATGCTGGATGGCCAGACTCAAATGACCGATGAGCACCGTCACCAGCAGTTTGTCCTCGCCGCTCACCCAGCGTGGCGCTGCAAGCTCCAACCACAACGCCACATCCCCGGTGCCGGAGAGCATCGCGACCAAACCATGCGTCTTGCCCGGGGCATCCGGCCATTCGACCGTCTTCGCCGTCAACGGCAACTGGTGCCGAGCGTCGGTGAAGATCTCACGCAAACGCGGATCCATTGTGCGCCAACTGGTTTCAACTGGCTCACCCGCTACCACCACGGTCGGTTCACCGTCGCCCGGAGGCCACATCACCGCGACCACGCGATGCACATCCACCGCGGTGCGGCACTCGTCGAGGGTGATGGACAGCACCTCGGCCACACTCTTGGCCACGCTCACCGTGGTGGCCAGTCGCAGCACGGCGCTTTCCCGGGCGGCGAAGGCCCGCTCCGCGGTGACGTCACGAACCGTGCCCACGTACACGCCGGCTTCACCACCGGGCCCACGAACCGCGTTGATGCTCACCGCAACCCAGGCCAGATGGCCGTCCCGGTGCCGTATCGGCATCTCGTACTCGGCGCTGCCTTCTTGGCGGACCCGCCGTTGCTGGTCGGCCGCCGTCGACTTGTCGATCAGCCAGGGGTGTGGCCACCGATATGGCTGCCCCTCCGGGGGGTAGCCGAGGATCTCGGCGAACGCGCTGTTCATCTCGAACACCGCTCCATCACCGTCGGCGACGAAGAAGCCTTCCTGCAGAGAATTCACCAGCGCGGTGCGGAACTTGTCCCGATCGGCAAGGTCCTCGGCGCGGGCCCGTTCTTCGGCGTACCGTTTCGTGCCGTCCAGGAATCCGCGCGTGGCGACGTCGAGCGCGGCCAGCGTCTGTAACAGGAACTCCAGCGCGGTCGCGCCGTCGACGGGGGACCGCTTGGAACGCTCATCGATCTGCCGGAAATGGTTCTCGATGATGTCGAGCATGCTGATTTGTTCCTGCAGTGCCCGGCGGCCTAGCTCGTAGCCGACGGCCAGGCTGTCCTCGTCGCGGGTGTCGACGTAGCTGTGCAGCGCCGTGACGTACTGCTCGTGGAACTCGGGGGTGTAGGTCATGCGGAGATACCCCGGTGCCGCGCGGCGAGCACGGTGGCGTCGTCGGTTTCCTTGGCGTGCTTGGCGAGGATCTGTTCGGCGATATCGGCGGCGGAAGCCGCGAAATCGATGTGGTCCAGGTGGCCCGCGGCGATGCCGTCACTGGTTATGACCAGCAGGTCACCGGTGCGTATCGAAACCACTTGAGCGGGACGGGTTTCCGGTATCCGATAACCGACAATGCCGCCAACCAGGCGGGCACTGGAACGGATCTGGACGCCGCTGACGCTCTTGGCGACCAGGTTGGCGGTGACGTTGCCGATACCCGTCCAGCTCAACTTGTCGGTGTGAAAATCGATGCGAGCCAACGTCATCGCGGCACCCCTGGTCCCGGTCAGCACGCGATGGCAAAGCTGCACCAGAACCTCTGGACGTTCACCTCGCGCGCCTTTGAGGGTATCGACGCCTGCCAGCGCGGCGGTGGCCGCAGCGGGTCCGTGACCCAGGCCGTCCAGCACCCCGAACAGTGCGGTTTCGCCGTCGATCTCCACCGCGACGGCCTGGTCCCCGCACTGCTGCTCGCCGGGACGCGAGCGACTTGCTGTCGCCCACTCGATCGGTCCGAATCGGCCCGCCGATCGGGCGGCGTCAGGCACGGGCCGGTACCCATTTCCACATCTCGATGACCGTGCCGCGGCCGAGCGCCGACTCCACAATCAGCCGATCCATCAGCCGGCGGGCGCCCGGCAACCCCATGCCGAGTCCACGGCCGGTGGTGTACCCGTCTTCCATGGCGCGGTCGAGGTCGGCGATGCCGGGCCCGTCATCCTCGGCGCGGACCACCAGCGCCTTGCGGCCCTCGCGGTCGGCGATTGCGACGCGGACCTCGCCGCGACCGGCGTAGCTGGTGATGTTGCGCGCGATTTCGGAGATCGCGGTCGCGATCATGGTGACGTCGGTCAGCGAGAATCCGAGGTCAAGCGCGAGTTGGTGGCCGGCCTTGCGGGCGGCAACGATGTCGTCGGAGTTGTTGATCGCGACCACGGTCTCACCCGCCACCGTCGCGCCCGATCACCGTCTTGCCCAAGATCAGGCCCAGCCCCAATTGTCTGTTCAGCAGCGCTATGCCTTCTTCGAGGTCAAGCGCGGTGCTCATGTCGTCGAAGGCCAGCCCGAGTTGAACCATGGCAAAGGCGACCTCTGGCTGCAGGCCCACGATCACGGTGGTTGCCCCGCGCAACCGCGTCATGTGCGCGATGGTGCGCAGCGAGCGGGCCGCGAACGAATCCATCACGTCGATGGCTGTGACGTCGACAACGATCCCCTGAGCGCGGAACCGGCTGACCCGTTCCATGAGGTCTTCGCGCAACCGCTCGGTGTCGGAGTCGGTCAGTGCTGCCTGAACCGTCGCGATCAAGATCGCGCCTTGTTTCAAAATGGGTACTGGCATGGCCTACTGGGGGCTTACTCGCCGGTGCGGGTGACTTCGTAACCCAGCAGACGCTCGGCTTCTTCTATACCGCCTTGCAAGTCGCCGACGGCATTCATCTTCGATAGATCCAGCCCGATCGTCACCAGCGTCAGAGCGATCTCCGAGGACAGGCCGGTGATGATCACGCTCGCGCCCATCAGCCCGGACGCGTCGACCGTCTGCACCAGGTGGTTTGCCACCGTGGAGTCGATGGTCGGCACACCGGTGATGTCGATGACGACCACCTTTGCGCGGTTGGCCCGGATCGCCCGCAACAGTTGCTCGGTGACCTGGCGGGCCCGCTGGCTGTCCAGCACGCCGATGATCGGCAGGATCAGCAACTGCTCGCGCACCTGCAGAACCGGCGTCGACAGCTCGCGGATGGCTTCCTGCTGTTGGCGGATGATGCGCTCGCGCTCCTGCACGAAGCTCACGCCCACGGTATTGGCGATTCGGTTGGCCGCCGGCTCGTAGGCGTCCAGCACCCGGTTGAGCATGTCGAACTCGGCCTGATACTTCTCGAACAACGACCGCGCCAGCACGTCGCGCAGGAGCAGCACGATGCCGAGCACCTCATCGGTTTCCACGCCGCGGGGAATGATGCGTTCGGAGAGGTCGCGAGCGTAGTCCTGCAGCGCCTCGACGCTACCGGTCTCGAGCACCTCGACGTAGTTGTCGTACACCGCGGTCGCCTCGGAAAAGATCTCCTCCGGGGTCATCGCGGTGAGCAGCTCCGCCTCGGTGATCCGGCGGGCCCACTCTTCACGCAGCGCTGTCCGATTTCGCCTCAGGTGCTGCACTAGCTGCGGAAGCAAGCCTTCTGTAGCGCTGGTGCCGGTGCCGCTGGAATCTGTCGGCGAATCTGACATGTGGCCCTCCAAGCCTCCAAGCCCTCCAAGCCCACCAACCCGGCTATGGCTGACGAAATGCTAGTCGCGCTCCGCGGGGCGCAGCCACTCCTGGGAGATTAGCGTGGGCTGTGACGTGGGACGTGTTGAGGTCTTCTTCTTCTCGCGGTAAGCGCAGCAGGCTAGGCTTGCAGCACAGTTGCGTAGTTGTGAGGCCCGGACTGAAGGATCGCCAATTGTCAGCTCCTGATTCGATCACCGCCACCGTCGCAGACCATGACGGGGTCGTCGTGCTCAGTATCGGCGGCGAAATTGACCTAGTCACCGCTCCGGCCCTCGAGGAAGCCATCGCCGGCGTGGTCGTGGACAATCCCAGGGCGCTCGTTATCGATCTGTCCGCGGTGGAGTTCCTCGGTTCGGTGGGTTTGAAGATTTTGGCGGCCACCTACGAGAAACTGGGCGATTCCGCGGAGTTCGGCGTGGTGGCCCGCGGCCCGGCGACCCGACGGCCCATTCACCTGACCGGTCTGGACAAGACTTTCCCGTTGTACCCGACGCTGGAAGACGCGTTGACCGGGGTTCGGGAAGGCAAGCTCAGCCGCTAGGCCCCTGCTGAGCAGCGCTGCGGGCCGTGCGGGGATAACGGTTACGTCACGAATCGACGTCACAGTTTCCTAAGAACCGGCCCCCATTTCTAAGATTTCTCATTTTCTGTCGATTCATTTAGTCGTTCGTTTAGCTAATTATGTCACTTCAGTTGCTCGCGTCACACATTTGCCGGCACCGTCGCGATACGCGTGTTCGTTGTGCGCGAACATCGCCAAAAGAGCGTTTTCGTCTCCGCTACTTTGGATTTCGGGGATTCGGGCGCCCCACTCGATCGGTTCACTCATTCGGAGGAACACTCATTATGAAATTCAGCAGTATCGTCGCTCGCCGCCGGATCGCCGGCCTCAGCGCCGGTTGTCTGCTCGGGGGATTCGCAATTGCCACTGTTGGCGCACCTTCGGCCGCGGCCGCACCCGACTGCAGCCCGGAAGGGGTCAACGCCACCGTCTCCTCGGTGACCGACGCGGCACAGCAGTACCTGGCCACACACCCCGGCGCCCACCAGGTGGTTTCGTCCGCCTACGGCCAGCCGCGGGGCGAGGCCGCTGCCAACATCCGGAGCTACTTCACCGCGCATCCCAACGAGTACTACGACCTGCGCGGGATCCTGGCGCCGATCGGCGACACCGAGCGGCAGTGCAACGTAACCGCCCTCCCAGGGCATCTGGAATCGGCCTACCACGAGTTCATGGCAGGCTAATTCCTTCTCGCACGCCCATGACGACCCGTCACACTCCAGTGGCGGGTCGTTCGGCGTTCGCGAGTGGAATGATCTGGCTCATGGATGTCGATCATCCGGAGCGGGATCAGCAGTGGGATAGCCGCGAACGCGGCGAAACCGAGCTGGAGCGGCTCGACCGGAATTGGGCGAACCTGCTGCAGGAGTTGCGGGTCGTGCAAACCGGTGTCCAACTGCTCACCGGGTTTCTGCTGACGTTGCCGTTCCAGGCTCGTTTCAACGTGCTGAACCAGAGCATGCGGATTGTCTATCTGACGACGGTGGGCTGCTCGGTGGCTGCCACGGTCCTGTTGATCGCTCCCGTCGGCCTGCATCGCTTGTTGTTTCGGCGGCATCGTCTCTCGGTGCTGGTGTCGGCTGCGCACCGCTGTGCGTATGCGGGGCTACTGCTGCTGGGCCTCGCACTGACGGGGGTAACGGTGCTCATCTTCCACGCGGTAGCAGGAAGCGCGGCAGGAATCGTCGCCGGGGCGTGTGCGCTGCTGCTCTTCGGGGTTTCTTGGCTATTGGTGCCGCTGCTGCTGCGCAATCGAGATATGCCCACCGGCTAGAGGTGTGAACGCCTGTCCGCGTGGGTAAGTCAGCGTCATGAGGCTGCGCCGCAGCGTGCTGAACAAGCCCGGGATCCAGCGCAAACGGCGCGGGAAGGGTTTCGCGTACTACGGCGCCGACGGCGAGTTGCTGGCCGACCCGGACACGTTGCAGCGCATCAAAGATCTGGTCATCCCGCCGGCCTGGAAGAAGGTCTGGATCTCGCCCTACCCGAACGGCCATATCCAGGCCGTTGGCACCGACGCCGCAGGGCGCCGACAGTATCTCTACCACCAGAATTGGCAGCAGGAACGTGCCGAGGAGAAGTTCGACCGGGTGCTGGAATTGTCCAAGCAACTGCCGGCGTGCCGTGAGCAGATCGCCCGCGACCTGGCCGGGCGCGGACTGACCCGTGATCGCGTACTTGCGCTGGGGTTACACCTGTTTGACCTCGGTTACTTCCGGGCCGGCGGCGAGCAGTACGCCGAGGAAAACGAGTCCTACGGGCTGGCCACGCTGTTGTGTGAGCATGTGCGGGTGCGCCGCGACACGGTCGCATTCGACTATCCCGCTAAGAGCGGGGTGCGACGCGTCTTCGAGGTGGAGAACACCGAAGTTGTGCGGGCCGTGCGCGCACTGCTTCGGCGCAGCGGTAGTTCCGAGCGATTGTTGGTGTGCCGCAACGGTTCGGACTGGGTAGATGTTCGTGCCGATGATCTCAACATGCGGTTCAAAGAACTGGTGGGTGCCGACTACAGCGTCAAGGACTTGCGCACTTGGCATGGCACGGTATTGGCCGCGGTGGCGTTCGCAGACGCGGATTCGCCCGTGTCGCAGCGGGTGGCCAAGCGGGTCGAGGCTGCGGTCATGCGCGAAGTTGCCGAGGAGTTGGGCAATACGCCAGCGGTGGCCCGCGGTTCGTACGTGGACCCTCGGGTGGTCACCGGGTACCGGCAGGGCGAAACCATCGAGGCAGCGGTACGGCGAGCTAGCCGGACCAAGCGCCCGGACGTCGTACAAGGCGTGCTGGAAAAGGCCACACGGCGGCTGATCCGGCGAGTCGCCAAGGGCGACAGCGCCTCTGGATCTTCGGCTCTGGCCAAGACGGCGTAGCGCCGACTTCGCCCGCCGGGACGATATCCAAAATGCGAACGACTGGTACGCCTGGACACGGCATTGTGCGATCTGGCCGGACGGGGCGGAATAGCATGGGCACGATGTGCGCAGATTCGCGGCGAAAGAGAGGTCGCCGCTGGCCCCTGGTAGGGAGATTTCGCTACCTGGCCCGTGAGGACCGCTGGGAGTGGTCGGATGAGGTCGCGCGGATGCACGGGTACGAACCGGGCACCGTGCAACCGACCTCTGAGTTGCTGCTGAAGCACAAACACCCCGACGACAAGCCGACGATCCCCGAACTCGTCGATCAGGTGCGCCGACACGGTGTTCCGTTCAGTAGCCGCCACCGAATTATCGATGCCAGGGGTGAGACCCATGTGGTGGTAGTGGTCGGAGACCGGTTCGCCGGGCCCGACGGCCGGCTGAAGGGCATCGCCGGGTTCTACGTCGACATAACCGATCAGTTCGACGCCGATCTACAAAAGCACCTGAGCGAGGCGCTGCTGGCGGTTGATGCCCGGCGTGCGGTCATCAACCAGGCGATGGGCATCTTGATGTTGCGGCACGCGGTCAACGCTGAGTCGGCGTTCGACTTGCTGGTCAAGCTGTCGCAGGAATCGAACGTCAAGCTGCGTGACATAGCCGAACGGGTCGTCCAGGAAATCACCGCACCCGACCATGACGGTGACGACGCGGCTGACCGCGTCGACCGGTTGCTCCGGATGCGCGAAGGCCTTTAGCGCGTCACTGTTGGAGGGTGGCGTGCGGACTCTGACCGTAGGTCCTGCGATACAGGGCGGCGAAGCGACCGGTATGAGCGAAACTCCATCGCTGCGCGACTTCGCTGACGGTGGTCGTGGAGCGGTCGCTGCCCACCAGGTCTTGGTGTGCGCGGTGGAGTCGTACGCGGCGCAAGTATTCCGTCGGTGTCGTGTCGAGGTGGTGGCGGAACAGATACTGAACCGCTCGTGAGGTCATGCGGAGCGCGTCTGCGACGTCGTTGACGCCGATCCCGTCCCCCGCATGGCGATGGATGAATGAGATCGCGCCTTTCAGGGTCGGTGGGACCGAGGGATTGCGCAACAGATCTTGGCCGTCGTTGACGTTGGACGGGAAGCACTCGAGCAGCGCGGCACCCAGTAGTTGGGCGCCCGCGCCGACGATCAGGGGGTGCTGTGCGGTCTCCGCGTAGGAGAAACTGGCGACAACGTAATCCAGCGCCCGGGTCCAGGCGTGGGTCATCGCGGCGGAGCACGGCCGGCAACTCGCGAATCGAATGGATTGCGGCAGCGGCCCGCTCCGGTCGGCGGCGGACTGGCTCAATTGCCGCTGATTCATGCTGACGACGTGAAATCGTGCTGTGTCGGCCTGAATTGCGCACGGCAAGTCGTCGGCCGCGATGACGGGGGTGTCCACTCGCCGCGCGGAGTTACCGGCTAACGTCAGCGATCCCGCCCGCGGATGTACAACCACGACCGCGTCGGAGGTACGGATTTCGCAACCCATCCGGCCCTCGATCAACAACTCGTCTACGGTGACCGAGTCGGTGGCAAAGCGCCGGTGGCTGACCGACGACCCGTTGGCCAGGCTGGTGATCCGCCATCCCGGAGGATAAGCGCTGGCGAAGAAGCGTCTGGCTGATTCGGAATCGGCGGTATGGAACTTTTCGTAACGCACTGCGTCCGCGGCGCGCGTGTCGGACATCCGGTCGGTGTTCACGCCGTCTGCTCTGCTGGTCGCGGTTGTCATGGTGACGTCGTCCTAGGCTAAGGCGCTACGTGCGTGACTTGCCGACCGTGCGGACGCACGCTGCGAACTCGCTTGGTGGTAGATGTTCAATGCGTCCAGCGCGATGCGGTCCCAGGTGAACCGCGACAGCACTCTGGAACGACCGGCTGAACCCATGCTTTCGCGTTGAAAGCGTTGTTTCTGAAGTGACTTCAACGAGTTGGCCAATTCGATTGGCTTGGTGGGCGATACCAGGAGCCCCGTGACTCCGTTGACCACGGTATCGATCAGTGCGTCGACCGCCACCGCTACGACAACCACGCCACTGGCCATGGCTTCGAGGGCCGTGGTCGCCCGTGGCGCGTGTTGGGGAGTACACGCGACCACGTCGGTCGAACGTAGCAGTGCCGGGATCTCCTCAGCGGCAACGGTTCCCGTGAAGTGGACCCGTTCACCCACGCCTAGCTCGGTGGCCAGCCGCTTGAGTGCAGCTAGATTCCGCTCGCGGTCGCCCCCCGGAGCATGCCGCTCCGCGATGACCAACTCCGTGTGCGGAATTCTCGGTAGGATTCCGATGGTTCGATGAAAACCGTTGTGTGCGCTAATGTTTGGTCCTAGCTGCAGTACACGGTGCGTACCGTCGGCTGGCCTTGGGCCGGCGGGCGCATACCGGTCGACGTCGACGCCCACGGAGAACACCGAAAGTTGGGCCCTGCTGCGTCGTATTCGGGTAAGCGCGTCGAGTTCTGTGTCGCTGCCCCCGGTCACCCACGAAGCATTTCGGATCAGCAGCGGTTCGAGGCGGGTCCGCTCGACGCCGGCGCCGGGCCCCATCGTCGCCGCCAACCCGTGGAAGCTCTGGACGATGGGCCGCTGATGCCGACGCGCGGCCAGTTGAGCGGCCAAACCGCCCAGCCACCCGAACGCATGCACAACGTCGGGCGGCTCCGACGACCACAGCTGGTCTAGTTGGCCGGCCCACTCGCCGACGAAAGGCAACACCTCGGCCGCGGACTTGGGCAGGGTCGGACCGATGCCGGCCGGGCGGGGGTGGGTAGTCACGACATGCCCGTGGCTTGCCAGGGCCGCGCACAGCTGGCCCCACTCTCCGGCTATGTCGGTGTCGACGAGGTCGCCGCAACCCGAACACGCGTCGTCGCCCCAGACGACGGCAATTTTCACTTGTCACTTCTTACGAGCCAACTCACCATCGATGGGTTACCGAACCCAATAACTCATAAACGGAAGTGACCAATAGTTTCGCTTTGCGGATAGGCTGCGACCCCCGAGCCAGGGCCGACAAGCGCCTACATCAGGCCACGACCTCCATGAGCAGCAGCGCCCCGCCCACGCCGCCCTCCGGGGTGCGGAACGAGGTGCAGGTGATGCGGACCCGAGTCGGTCGACCGCGGCGGTTGACTGAATCGACCGTCGTATCGGCCGAGCTGTCGGAATCGACGAACGCGTTGCCGATCAGAGGCCGCACGCTGGCCATGGGAAGCCCGAAATCCAGCGACGTCAGAGTGGTGCCTACCGTTTCGTCAGCTCGAAGCCCCCACAGGTCTTCGCAGCCACGATTCCACACCACCACGCGCATCTCCCGGTCCACCACCACCATGCCGAGTTGGACCGAGTTGATTAGCGAATTGAGGAAATTTTTCGCATCGTCCAACTCGATGCTGCGTTCGCGCAGCGTGTCGTTGATGGTGTGCAGCTCGTCATTGGTGGACTGCAGCTCCTCGTTCATGGTTTCGAGTTCTTCGTTGGTGGACTGCAATTCCTCGTTGGTGGTTTCGAGTTCCTCGACCGTGGACTGCAGTTCTTCGTTGGTCGTCTCGAGTTCCTCGTTGGTGGACTGCAGCTCTTCATAGGCGGCCTCGAGCTGGCGATTCGTCTGGACCAGCTTGTCGAGCAGCGCCCGCGTCGCCGTGACGTCGAAGAATACGATCGAGACTCCGAGTAAGCCGTTTTCGGCGTCGACGAGTGGGTTGATGTGGATCTCGAACCACACGGTTTCCGCGCCCGGACGCTGCCATTCACGTCCGGTATCCGTGCTGGACGTCGATCTACCTTGGCCTGCTCTAGGTAGGTCCGCAACTCGATCGGACGGTAGGAAACCTCCAGATCGCGGAGCAACCGACCGATGTCGCGTGCCGACAATCCGAATACCGTCTCGGCCTGCTGGTTGATCATTGCGATGGTGTCCTCGCCGGTGACCACGAGCTGAGCGACCGGACTTGCGCGGAAAGCCAATTCACGCACCGTGGTCAAACCGGGCAGTTCACCGTGTCGATCGAAAAACGTCGCGGCCGGGTCATAGCGGTCCGCGCCGCTGCGGGATCCGACTGCCTTGCGGAATATGCGGTTCTTGAGGCTCAACGGAGTGAAGCGGTCGCTGTGGCTCAGCAGCATCTCCGCGTGACCGAGGAACAGCGTGCCCTGCGGGGCAAGAGCAAAATGCAACCGGCCCAACACATTTCGTTGAGTTTCGGCGTTTAGATACATCAGCGTGTTGCGGCACACCAGCAGATCGACGCGCGAAATCGGCGCGTCCTTGACCAAGTCGTTACGGCCGAAGATCACCGCCCGCCGCAGGTCCTTATGAAACAGGTACCGGCCGTTGACCTGCTCGAAGTAGCGTCCCAGCAACTCCGCCGGCACCGACTCGATCGCTTTGGCGTCATAGGAGGCCGTTCGAGCGTCGGTCAGCGCTTCCTCGTCGATATCGGTGGCGTAGATCTTGACGCGCTGTCGGAAGGCGTCGGCACCCATTGCCTCGGTCAACAGCATGGCCAGCGTGTAGGCCTCCTGGCCAGACGCACAGCCCGCGCTCCACACCCGGATGGGATCGTCGGGTCCGCGCTCGGCCAAGAGCCGCGGAATGACGTCGCTGCTGACGAAGTCCCACGCTTCGGGGTCGCGGAAAAAGGCTGTGACGTTGATCAGGATCGTATTGAACAGGGCAGCGAACTCGTCCGAACTGGCCTGCAGTACGTCGAGATATTCCTCGAAAGTGGAGTACCCGGCATGTTCCATTCGGTGGCGGACGCGGCGCATCAGCGACGTTCGTTTGTAGCCGGTGAAGTCGAAGCCGCGCGAGTCGCGTAGGTAGCGCAGCAGAGCTTCGAAAGGCTCGTCGGGTGTGCCGTTCATGAGGGGTGCCGTTCGACTAGCGTTGCCGGACACTTGGAACATTACCCGGGAGTGCTAAAGCCTATCTTCAAGCCCAATGACCGCCCACACCGTCTTGCCCGAAGACGTCGGCGTGCTTCCCCAAGCGCGAGACAAGACCGAAACCATCGAGAGCCCGGACAAGATCTCGGTGCCGCATTCGGCGGCCTCGAGGCGGCTCGCGGGCTGGCCGCTGGCGTCCTCGACCGCGACGGTGATGGTGTCTTCGTAAGCCTCCACGATCAACGCCGGCGCACTCTCGGTGTGGTCCAACACGTTTTCGATGAAGATCGTCGCCACCGTGCTCACGGTCGGGGCCATCTGCTGTCTCGACCAAGCTGTGAGCCATTCTCCGACCATGCCGCGGGCGAGACGAACGCTGGCCTGTGAACGAGGGAGCTCGGCGCGTGCTCGGCGACGACAGGGCGTGGGGGCTTCGGCGGCGGCGACCAAGGCCGCATCGCAGGTCGAATGCACCGGCACATACCGGGTCACCCCGCTCGCGCGGATCGTATTGCGTTGTTGCGAATCATTAGACACCAACAGGATTGGCACATCCGGCCAGGTACTCACATGCCAGCGCGCACTGGTGAAAACGCTCCAGGCGGATGCCGATGGGACGGTCAGCCGGTTGACGTCGACAACCATCACGCGCGGTTGGTCTAGCGCGGCCTTGATCATCGCGTCGCGAAATCGTCGATAGGTGAAGCTGTTTAACTCTCCGTCGGCGACCAGGATCGAGGCTCCGCATCGACTCTCGACGTCAACCCGTACCGGATGGACAGCTTCGATCACGGTTGTTCCTCGGCGTGGGGGGCGACTGCAGTCAGTCGTTCGCTGAGCACGCTCAAAGCCTGTTCGGCTTCGTCTGCTAGAGCGTTGTAGCGATGAGACAGCGGGCCGTGGTTGGTTCTGTTTGCCATTTGTCTAGCCAGCTTGGCCTTCTCCTGCAGGCTGCGCAGCGCGACCCACAAGGCGCCCTCGACTTCGCTATCGCGGGCGGTCAGCAGCGAATCCGGCGTCCAAGCGTGACCTACCCGGCAGCGAAAATTGTCATCCCCTACCGTGGCCAGCGAACCGTTGCAGTCCGGACAGGTGAAGCCGGAAGCTGGACCCAATTGTTGGGTATCGAAATCGGTGGCGAAGCGCGGGGTCATGGCGATCCGGTTCTCGAGCTCCATCCCTGTGTCACGTTCCATCTCCATCTCCTCGATCGGGCGTTGGGAGAGCTTGTCGAGCATCCTGCCCAGGTCCGCCGCAGCAACCTGGTGATCCAGCACACCGGCATTGAATGCATTGGTAGGCATCGCCGGAAACAAGGCGTCATCAGGCGTCTGTCCCGATGGTGATGCCGCCGCGGCTGCGGATTGCCCCTAGCCCGAGTACGCCGTCGTCGAGCACCCCGGAGAGCAGCACCCCGATGGCCCTAGGCCCGAAAGCTAATGCCACCGAACGAAATAACGCGTTGATCGCAGGGCGGTGTCCATTCTCGGTAGGCCCCTGGGAAAGCACCACGTGGTCTTCGGCGACCAACAGGTGGTAGTTCGGTTTGCCTACATATACGTGACCCGGCTTGAGTTCTGCCCCGTGCTCGGCGGTGACGGCCGGTAGGGGTCCGTGTCGGTCGACAATGCGCGCCAACACACTTGGTGCACCCTCGGGCATGTGCAGCACCACGACGTAGGCGTAGGACGAATCCGCGGATAGCCCCGCGGCGACTTGGGACAACGCCTCGACGCCTCCCGCGGAGGCGCCGATCGCCACGACACCGCGAAGCTGTCCCTGACCGTTACCTGCCTGCATCACTGTTCCAATACCCTTTTGCAGCCTAGGCAATCCCCTAGAAAGAACTGCGGCCCCAGCCGAGAGTGGCTGGGGCCGCAGTGCAGGAGGCACTCGTTACTGGTGTTCCTTCTGACGTTCTTCGGCCGCTTCAGCGCCGCCTCGCGCGGATTCGGCTTCCGCCTCTTTCTTGGCGACGTCACGCTCGGCGTCCGCCTTGTCCTGCTGTGCCTGACCCTCGTTCTTGAGGTCGTCGCTGCCGGTCACGGCGCCGACGGCTTCCTTGGCCTTGCCTTTGATGCCCTCAGTGACGCCCTTGACGCCTTCTGCGGGACCACTGTTGCTGTCGCCCATACCTTTTCCCATCTCTTGTCAACTACGCGCACGCCGCCAGCTGCATGGCCGCAACGCATCGCGATGGCTGGGTTCCCGGTTAGTGCGGCGCCAAACACTCGGGTTTGACCTGCATCGATCTGGGCACCCTTGAGGCAACCCGCAGGCAACGCATAGGAGGTGGGTGCCGTGCCCAATTCGTCGATCAAGAACGAAAAGCTCTACAAAGATCTGCGTAAGAAGGGTGACTCCAAGGAGAAGGCCGCAAGGATTTCCAATGCCGCTGCTGGACAGGGTAAGTCCAAGGTAGGACGCAAGGGCGGCAAGGCTGGGTCCTACGACGACTGGACGGTTCCGGAATTGAAGAAGCGCGCGAAAGAGCTTGGCATGTCCGGATACTCGAGCCTGACCAAGGACAAACTGGTCGCCAAACTACGCAATCACTAATCGGGCACTAATCGGGTGGCTCGTGGGTTGAGCCCTCCACGGGTGCTTGCTCCCGCTCGTCGGCATTGCCCGGCACATCGTCGTCGCGACGTTCCTCGGTGACAGCCTCCTGCAAATTGTCTACTACGTCTGCGAGATCTTTATCGCGGTCTGGATGAGAGTCCATGGTGCACTGCTGTACCCGGTGGCGACCGCTTCTACTCGCGCAGGCCCAGTCTTTCGGCCAGCACCAGGAACGCAACGGCGAAGTCGTTATCGGCGGTGGCGACGGCGATGGTGTCCCAGTCCAGCCGTTCGCGAATCGCCCGTGCGGCAGGAATGAGCCTCGCGAAATCGCAATAGTGCTCGGTCAAGGCCCGTAACCGCTGGATGAAGACCGTCGTCGGCGGCAGCACTGGCATCGTAATTGCCTGCACCACACGCTGTTCGGCGCATTCCAGCGCTGCCGGCTCCACGATCTCCCCGTTGATCCGGTGCAGTACGTCAACGACGGCCTCGCCGATGTGGGCCTTGAACAGCCAGTCCTCTGGAGGCCGTTCGATGTGAAAGCCGGCTTTGCCAAGCGTGGTGGCGGCAGTCGACACATCGGACTCGGCTACCACAAAGTCGACATCGTGGGTTGGTTCGGGCGCACCGTAGGCCCACAGCGCGTAGCTGCCGGCGAGCGCGAACGGTGGCCCGTGCTCTTTGAGCGCGGAGGCCGCGCAACGCAGAGCCTGGCGCAACTCCTCACAACTTGGACCTGGGGTCCGACTTTGACTCATAGTCGCTACGGGATACCCGGGTTCACCATCCGCAACCGAGTGGGATCGGCAACCGTTTAATCGGTGGTCAAACGGGAATTTAGCAAACTATGTCAACCGCGGAGTCGTGCCGTTACGGCCAGGTCGCCGTGGTCATCCCTGCCCACAACGAACAAGCGAATCTTCCTCTCTGCCTGCGTGCGATGGTCACTGCGGGACTGTGCGTGCCGGTGCCGGTCACGGTCGTGGTGGTGCTCGACGCCAGCAACGATGCCAGCGCGGCCTTGGCCGGCGAATTCGGACCCGACGTCCACTTCGTGCGCGTCGAGTCGCGCAACGTGGGAGCGGCGCGCGCGGCCGGTTTCGATTACGCACGAGCGTTGCACGGAGATGGCGCGAACTGCTGGTACGCCACCACCGACGCCGATAGCGCGGTGGACCCCGACTGGCTGGTGCTTCAGTTGAAGTCCCGCGCGGACATGTTCCTGGGCTTGGTGCGCGTCGCCGACTGGGGTTCGACCCGAGCAGAGATAGTCCATCGCTATCTGGCGCAGTACCACGCGCGAATCAACGGTGACCATGATCACGTGCACGGCGCCAATATGGGGTTCAGTTCGCGGGCGTACTGGCGGGTGGGCGGCTTTCGCGCACTGCCGTCCGGCGAAGACGTGGACCTGGTCAAACGCTTCGAACACGCCGGTTACCGAATCCACCGGGAAACCGCACAATCAGTCGCCACCTCGGCGAGGATCCAGGCTCGGGCGCCACACGGATTCGCAGATCACCTGAGCAAACTCGCCGAATCGGCGACGGGGGAAGTCGCATGACCGCAGGATTGGTCCAGCACTGGCTGGAAACGGGACGACTGGAATTGCCGATGCCGGCGTCAGGGCGTACAGCCGAACGCTGGCAGCGCTTGGCCCGACTGGCCGAGGAAGATATCGCCGCCGCACGCATCGCCGAAGCGCACGTCGACGCGGTGGCAATCCTGGGCGAATTGGGCGGCAAGCCTCCGGAGCCCAGTCAGTTGTGGGGGGTCTGGGCGGCCGATGCTTCAGACAGCAAATTGATCGCGGTGAACATCTCCGGTGACGAGTTCTTGCTCAACGGCACCAAGCTGTGGTGTTCGGGTGCCGGCTTCTGCTCGAACGCACTGGTCACCGCCCATTTGGAAGAAGGCGAGCGAGGGTTGTTCGCGGTAACCCTCACCGATCCCGGGGTGAAACCGCTGCCGAGTACCTGGTGGAACCCGGGGATGGCCGGCAGCGATACCCGGTCGGTCCAGTTCAGCAACGTGCGGGCGATCCTGATCGGCGAACCCGGTGATTACCTGTCCCGCCCCGGGTTCTGGCACGGCGCGATCGGCGTCGCAGCGTGCTGGTTCGGCGGCGCACGCCGCGTCGCCGACCCGCTGTACCGCTGCGCGCGCAGCGAGTCCGCGGACGCCTACGCGCTGGCCCACCTGGGTGCGGTGGATGCCGCCCTGGCCGCCGGCGACGCGATGCTTGCGAAGGCGGCCGCCCAGATCGACGCGGACCCCTTCGACCGGTCACACACCGCCCAATTGCTGGCTCGCCGAGTGCGGGCAGTGGTGGAGCACGCGGTCGACGAGGCCATCACCCGCACCGGACGGGCCCTGGGCCCCGGACCGTTATGCCAGGACGGCAAGCATGCCCAGCGGGTCGCCGACCTGAGCATCTACATCCGACAGAGCCACGCCGAGCGTGACCTAGCCGAACTCGGACAACTCGCCGGCCGGCGGCCCGACCTTTGAGGACCGTTCCGCCAACCAACGGACCTCGGTTCGCGGCTATGCCGCTGACCGAGGGGGGTACTTCGATACAAGAGTGGCTGGTCGCAGATCGCCCTCCCGTCATAGATATGAGCGAATGTGCGCGATTGGTCGTGGTCGGCGCGCATCCTGACGACGAGACCCTTGGGCTGGGTGCAACATCGGCTCAACTGGCCGCTTCGGGCGTTGCCGTGCGGGTGGTGTCGGTCAGCGACGGCGGCGCCGCCCACCCGGACGCCTCGACGGCCGAACGGATCCGGCTTCAGGCTGTCCGTCGTGGCGAATTGTTTGATGCGACAAGCGTATTGGGGGTAGACAGGCCGTTCTCGCTCGGTTTGCCCGACGGGCAGTTGAGTGAGCATGAAGACCGCCTGGTCGAGCTGCTCGTGGAGATTCTGGACGGGAGCGCACCCGGCACCTGGTGCGCGGCCACCTGGCGGGGCGACGGACACCCCGACCATGAAGCCGTCGGACGCGCGGCGGCCGCGGCGTGTGCCCGTACCGGCGTCACGCTGCTGGAATATCCAATCTGGATGTGGCACTGGGCCATTCCCGGCGATCCTGATGTGCCCTGGGAACGGGCCTGCACAGTGCCCCTGGCCGACTGGTCCGTCGCGTGCAAAAGTCGTGCCGCGCATTGCTTTCGCAGCCAGTTCGAGCCGTACGGCCCCACCGCGGTACTGCCGCCGTTCGTGCTGCACCGCTTAATGGCGTTGGGAGAGATGGTTTTTCGATGACGGCCCGACTGCCGGATGCCTATTTCGATCGGATGTATGCCGATGCCGACGACCCCTGGCACCTTTCGACCCGCTGGTACGAGCAACGCAAGTATGCGATCACGATGGCGCTGCTACCGCGCCACCGGTATCGGCACGCGTTCGAGCCCGGCTGCGCCATCGGGACGTTGACCACGCTGCTGGCCTCCCGTTGCGACCACATCACCGCCGTGGATGTCGCGCCGGCGGCCCTCCGCGCGGCCGACGCCCGGCTATGCGCCCACGGGTGCCGCGACCACGTGACGTTGTGCCGAGCCTCGCTGGACGAGCCATGGCCCGACGGACCGTTTGACCTGGTGGTGCTCAGCGAGGTGGCGTACTACCTGCGCGCCGACGCATTGAGCCAGGTGCTGCGCCGGGAGTCGGCCCGACTGCCCAGCGGTGCCACCGTAGTCGCCGCGCACTGGCGGCACCCCGTGGCCGACTATCCACTGACCGGCGACGCCGCGCACGCCGTCATCGCCGAAACGCCCGGCTTGACGCCGGTGGGCCGCTACCGCGACGACGACGTGCTTATCGACGTATTCGATACCGGCGACGGACGATCGGTCGCGGCGCAGGAAGAAGTGCCGGGAGCCACGGGCTAGCCATGCGGGTGGCAACCTTCAACATCCTGCACGGACGCACCGTCGGGGACGGGGTGGATCCACAGCGCCTGCAGGACTGCGTACGCCGGTTGGACCCGGACATCCTTGCGCTGCAGGAGGTGGACTTCGACCAGCCGCGGTCCGGTAGAGCCGATCTGACCGCAGCGGCGGCAGCAGCAATGGGCGCGGTGGAGCACCGGTTCGTCGCGGCGATCTCGGGCACTCCTGGGGCGACCTGGATTGCGGCCACCGGCCGGGAACAGCCCGGAACTGCCGCTTACGGGATCGCGCTGCTGTCCCGATATCCGGTGACCAGTTGGCAGGTGGTGCGATTGCCGCGCATCCCGGTGCGATTCCCGATGTATTTGGGGGGACCCAACAAAGTAGTGGTCGTCAACGAAGAGCCGCGGACGGCGGTGATCGCGCGCGTGCAGACCCCATTGGGTCTGATGACGGTGGCCAATACGCACTTGTCCTTCGTGCCCGGTTGGAATGTGCGCCAGCTGCGCCGGTTGGTCCGCGACTTACGCGGTCTGCCGGGGCCGCGGTTGCTGCTCGGCGACCTCAATCTTTCACCCGCACACGTGCACCGCTGGACCGGCATGCGACCGTTGGCCACAGCGCCGACGTTCCCTGCGCCCGAGCCGCACCGCCAACTCGACCACATCGTGACCGACGATCGACAACTGCGTGCGGCCGAAACCCTGGCCGAGGTGATGCCCATTTCGGACCACCGGCCGCTGGCGGTCGACCTGCATCGCTAGTTCAGGAGCTAGTTCAGTTCAGCCGTCCTGACTTCGCGCCTCCGCGCCGGTCTCACCCGCGTCGAAGTCATCGTCGGCTGCAGTGCGGCCGACGTAGTCGCCCTCGTCTTCTCGGCCTTCGCGGGAGTCGGCAACATGCTCGTCCTCAGCCACGTCGGACTCGCCCTTGCGTCGGGTCATGGTGTCGTTTCCTTTCGATGCCGTTATGGCAGGCAGCGTGCGGCGGGTAGCAGTTCTGCACCCATGTTGCGTTCCATCATCTGCAGCGCGGCTGCACCGAGTTCCTCGTCGATATGAGCGACCGCATCGGGCGGAACGACCACGTCGTAGTGCCGCAGGTAGCCGTCCAGCGCGCTGTAGAGGATGCACTGCTCGGTGACCTGACCGGCCAGCACGATGCGCTTCGTCTCGAGGCGATCCAGGAGGTAGTCCAAGGCGGTGGCGTAGAAGACGCTGTGCCGAACCTTCGTGATGACCCGGGTGCCTTCCCGCGGGACCAGCGGCTTGATCAACTCGGGCCGCTTGCCCTCGAGCGCGCTCGAAATGATGGCGTGGTGATCAGCGGTGAAGTCGCCGTGATTGTCGTTGACATAGATGAGGTCGACGTCGTCGCGGGCGTCGGCATCGCCGATGAGGCTGACCAACGGGTCGACGATGGCCGCGACGTTGTCCGCCAGTTGTTCGCCGTCGGGGTGGTCGTAGTCGTTGAACATGTCGATGACCAGCAACGCGGTGTCACTCACGCGCTTCTAATACCCGCTCTGCGGCAGATCAACAAATTGAGTAGTGCAGCAACAGTATCCCTAGGATATAGTGACCGCTATTGGTTTTCTGCTATCTCGGGAGTGAGCATGGTCTACAGCGGTGCCGACACATTCGCACAAGGATCGGCCGTGGCCAGCGACTCCGACGAGCGGGCTTTCAGCGTGCCCGGCTCGGTGGCCGCCGCTACCTGGACGGTCGGATTGATAATCGGACTGATCGCGCTGGCCACCGGACACGAACTGCTTGCCGGCGTGTCGCTGGTGCTGGCCATCATGTCGCCCTGGTTCGGCCTGGCGTGGGTCTCGCACAGTCAGCGCGCTCGCATGCGCCACGAGCGTGCGTTTGTCGCGCAAGCCGCTCCCTATTCGGGCGGTTGGCCGGCAGCGCAGACCACAGCGCGCTGAACCACGTTTACAGCGCTGCTTAGCACACGCGCAATTTCTTCCCATAGACGGGTGTGGACCGTATTCGAACGGGGTACAGCCTGAGCCAACGGGCGACCACTGGTGAGGTGCAAAGCCCGGTCACTCAGCGGGAAGGAACCGTCATGAAGACCGCCAGCGATTACGACACACGCCGCGTGACCGACGCCGACGCAGCGGATCAGTCCACTCTTCGTGAATTGGGACCGCTGCCGAAGCTGACTACCGCTGTGGTCGATGACGATCCCAACGAATCGTCCTTGTTCGAGCTGCCCGGAGCCGATTTATCCGGCGAAGAGCTGTCGGTGGTGGTAATCCCGCAGCGCTCCGACGAATTCACCTGCTCGTGCTGCTTCCTGGTGCAACACCGCAACCGGCTGCGCGTCTCCTCCGGCGGACGACACATTTGCGCCGACTGCGCTTGATACTTCTGTCCCGCCCCGGGGTGGAGGACAATCGCTGCGCGTGACCCCCGCGCCCGGATTGCCTGCCCCACACGGTTTTCGCGGTGTCTTCGCCGCAACGTACGCACTGGCCTACCTGATAGGCGGCGAGCGGCGGATGCTGCGGCTGATCCGTCGCTACGGGCCGATCATGACCATGCCCATCCTCAGCCTGGGTGACGTCGCGATCGTGTCGGACCCGGCGCTGGCCAAGCAGGTTTTCACCGCACCCACCGACGTGTTGCTCGGCGGCGAAGGCGTGGGCCCCGCGGCGGCGATCTACGGATCTGGATCGATGTTCGTCCAGGAGGAACCCGAACACCTGCGCCGGCGCAAACTCCTCACGCCGCCGTTGCACGGCGGCGCGTTGACCGGTTACGTGCCGATCATCGAAGCCGCCGCTCGGTCGGCTATGCGCGGCTGGCCCGTCGACACACCATTCGAAATGTTGTACGCCGCAAGGGCGTTGATGCTGGACGTCATCGTCAAGGTCATCTTCGGCGTCGAGGATCCCGACGAGGTCCGACGGCTGGGCCAACCGTTCGAGCGGCTCCTGAAACTCGGTGTCTCCGAACAATTGACCGTGCGGTATGCGCTGCGCGGCCTCGGAGCGTTGCGGGTGTGGCCGTCACGTGCGCGAGCCAACCGGGAGATAGACGACGTCATCATGCCGCTCATCGCCGCCCGGCGCAGCGACCCAGCCCTGAAAGAACGCCGCGACATCCTGGCGGTACTGATGTGCGCACGCGGAGAGGATGGAGAGCGACTGTCGGACAACGAGATTCGTGACGATTTGATCACCTTGATGTTGGCTGGCCACGAGACGACGGCCACCACACTTGCTTGGGCTTTCGACTTGCTACTGCATCACCCCGATGCGTTGCGGCGGGTGCGCGAGGAGGCGATCAGCGGTGCTGAGACGTTTACCAGCGCGGTGATCCACGAGACCCTGCGGGTACGTCCACCCGCCCCACTGACGGCTCGGGTGGCGGCCAAACCGTTTGCTATCGGCGGCTATTTGGTTCCGGCCGGCACGCGGATTGTCGTTCACATCGTCGCCATCAACCGCAACCCGCAAACCTATGAGCGGCCGCAGGAGTTCCGCCCCGAACGTTTCCTGGATAGCCACCCGCAAACCTATGCCTGGGTCCCGTTCGGGGGCGGCGTCAAACGCTGCCTGGGCGCGGCGTTTTCAATGCGCGAACTCGTCACCGTGCTGCACGTGCTGCTGCGTGAAGGCGAATTCGATGCCGTCGACCCCAGTCCCGAGCGGATCGTGCGCCGCTCCATCATGCTGGCGCCGCGTGGCGGCACCAAGGTGCGGTATCGGCCGCGACCAAACCAGGGATTCTCTTGTGATCCATCGTGATTGGACGCACATATACCGGGGTACCCACAATTGTCGGTTAATTAGACAGCGTTCAACAGAAGGGGCGCGACATGATCATCCTCGGGATTGTTCTCCTGCTGATCGGTTATTTCACCGGTCTTTCGATCCTCTACACAATCGGCGGCATCCTCGTGCTGGTCGGCGTGGTGTTGTGGATCTTGGGTGCGGTTGGCCGCCCAGTAGGCGGTCGAAGAGTCTGGTTCTAGCACCGCTAGGCCCTGAGTATCCGGTTGCCGCGAAATCCTCCGGGATTTCGATGCGGCAACCGGATACTCGCAGTTCTGTGTGCGGCCTGCAAGTAGTTGAAACCGATAGAAAAGGCACAGCAAATATGAGCCGTTATTGGCCATGACGGCCGATGATATGGCCGATAATTCTAGAGGCCAGTCGTATGGAAGTCCGCTGCAACGTGCCGCGCAGATCGGAGAGCGGGTCAACGAGCTTCGCCGGCGCAGAGCCGAATTGGCCGCGGGAACGGTGCCGTCGCCGGAGTCGGTAGAACTCGCCCGGCAGCGCGCTGCGGATGCGGCCAATCGGGCTGACCAAGCTCATCAGGCTGTAATTGCTCGTCACAAGGAGTTGGCTCGAATCCACGAGCTAATAGCGAACATCTATCAACGTGCCGCCATTGAAGGGGCTCTTGAAGGGGCTGACGGATCGCCTCAGGCGTTGCAGCACAAAGCCGACCAGCACTGGCAGGCCGCACACGACAGTCATCTGCAAATCATGGAAGACGAAGAGCAGTCCTGAGTCGGGGTGGCGGGATTCGAACCCACGGCCTCTTCGTCCCGAACGAAGCGCGCTACCAAGCTGCGCCACACCCCGCTTGAAGCCACGACAGCGTATCGCACCGAGCCAGCCACTTCCCAAACGGCAGGTAGAGGAATCAGTTCCACCGGCAGGACTGCTCGAATTCGACCAAAGCGCGAGTGGCTTCGCTGGGGTTGAGACCCTGCGCGGCGACCCAATCGTCGTCGAAGTACGTGTCGGCATAGCGGTCGCCGCTGTCGGCCAGCAGGGTGACCACCGAACCGCCCTGCCCTTCGGCGACCATCTCCGCGAGCAGACCGAATGCGCCCCACAGGTTGGTACCCGTCGAAGGCCCCACCCGCCGGCCCAGGACGACGCTGACGTGGCGCGCGGCGGCTATCGAGGCAGCATCGGGCACCGAGACCATCCGGTCGACCACCGACGGCAAAAACGACGGCTCGACCCGGGGTCGGCCGATGCCCTCGATCCGCGACGACGCACCCGTCGTGAGGTCGTCGCGGCCTTCGGCATATGCCGGAAAGAACGCGGAGTTCTCCGGGTCCACCACGCACAACCGCGTCGCGTGCTGTTGATAGCGGATGTAGCGGCCGATGGTCGCGCTGGTTCCCCCGGTGCCGGCGCCTACCACGATCCAGGCGGGGATGGGATGCGTCTCGGCGCACATCTGCCGGAAGATCGACTCCGCGATGTTGTTGTTGCCGCGCCAATCGGTGGCGCGCTCGGCATTGGTGAACTGATCCAGGTAGTGCCCACCGGTTTCCGCGGCGACGCGTGCCGCCTCGGCGTAGACCTCACTTGACTTTTCGACGAAATGGCAACGACCACCTTGTGATTCGATCAGCGCGACCTTGGCCACGCTGGTCGCCGCCGGCATGACCGCGACGAAGGGCAGCCCCAGCAGCGCCGCGAAGTAAGCCTCCGACACCGCCGTCGAACCCGAGGACGCCTCGACCACCGTGGTGCCCGCGTCGATCCATCCGTTGCACAGTGCGTAAAGGAACAATGACCGAGCCAATCGATGCTTGAGGCTGCCGGTGATATGGGTGGTTTCGTCCTTCAGGTACAGCGAAACACCGGCGTCCTTACCCCACGCGGAGGGCAGTGGGTAACGCAGCAAGTGGGTGTCGGCACTGCGCCGGGCGTCGGCCTCGATCAGCCGGATCGCGTTGTCGGCCCAGCCGCGGGAATGATTGCGAACCGCGACGCGAGTCCGCGTCAACGCACCGACACGGTCGGCTGGGAACGGCCGAGGTTGCTGCTTGAATCGCGGCCGCCCATCGGGGTGGCGATCAGCGTCAACAAGGTGGCCTCGGGCCGGCAGCAGAACCGGACCGGTGCGAACGGCGAGGTGCCGATGCCGGCAGAGACGTGCAACCGCGTGTTGGCGCCCCACTGGGAAGCACCCTTGGCGCGGGAGCGGTCCAGGCCGCAGTTCGTCACGATCGCGCCGTAGAAGGGCAGGCAAAGCTGCCCGCCGTGGGTGTGGCCGGCCATGATCAATTGGTAGCCGTCGGCCGCGTAGCGGTCCAGCACGCGCGGCTCCGGCGAATGCACCAACCCCAGTCGCAAGTTGGCCGCAGGACTGGCCGGACCGGCGATCGTGTCGTAACGGTCGCGGTCGATGTGTGGGTCGTCCACGCCGGCGGCAGCGACATGCAGGCCGGCCACCTCGAACTCACGCCGGGTGTGGGTCATGTCCAACCAACCGCGCTCGGTGAACGCCGCCCGCAGGTCCTGCCAGGGCAGCGGCTCACCCTTGATGCGGTGGCCGGGGTTGGTCAGGTAGTTCATCGGGTTCTTCAGCCGCGGGCCGAAATAGTCGTTGCTGCCGAACACAAAGACACCCGGCCGCGACAGCAGGTCGCCCAGGGACTGCACCACCGCGGGAACCGCCTTGGGATGCGCCAGGTTATCGCCGGTGTTGACCACCAGGTCGGGCTCCCAGCTGGCCAGCTCGCGCAGCCAAGCCTGCTTACGCCGCTGGTTCGGCGTCATATGCAAGTCACTGATGTGCAGCACCCGCAGCGGCGTAGAACCCGGGCTCAGGACGGGCATCGTCACCTCGCGCAGCACGAACGCGTTGCGCTCGACAACCGCGGCGTAGCCGATCCCGGCAACGGCGGAACCGAGCGCGGCGGCACCAGTACGTAATACGACGGGCAGTACATCAGCCATGCCAGGCAGTTTACTGCGCGTACCAGGCTTACGGAGGCGGTGCGGCCGGTGGTGGAGGCGCCAGCAGCGGAATTGTGATCGGCGGCAAACCGGGAATCTCGACCACCTGCGACCCGACTACCTCCGGTGGCAGACCAGCGTCCGGCGGGGGCGGAGGTGGCGGCGGGATGCCGTTGCTGATTTGAATCGTCACGATCGAACCCGGGATCGTCTGGCCGCTTGGTGAGGTGCCGACGACCTCTCCGTACTTGGCGCTGCTGTTGACCGAGTTGGGCTGGTCGGCGACCTGGAAACCGGCGTCCCGAAGGCGCTGGCGGGCCTGGTCGACGTCCAGACCGGCCACGCTGGGCACCCGCCCGGCGGGCGAACCCTCCACGTACCGCGGGTCGGTGGGCGGCAGGTGCACGTCGCCGAAGTTGTTCGCGATCGGTTGAAGTGCGGTGAACCACGTGCGGGCGGGCTCGTTGCCGCCGTACAGGTCGCCGCTACCGCAGTGCCGCAGCGGTGCCGAACACAGGTCCGTTGGCGAGGGGGAGTCGTCATAGATGTAATTGGCCGCCGCATAGCGGTTAGTGAAACCCACGAAGCCGGAGGACCGGTGTGCCTCTGTGGTACCGGTCTTGCCCGACACCGGAAGGTTCCAGCCGGCCGCTCCGGCCGAACCGGCCGCGGTGCCGCTGCCCACCGCGTCCTTGCTCATGGCGTTGGCAAGAGTGTTGGCCAGACCCTCCGGGACCACCTGCTCGCAGGTTTCGGTCGTGACGGCGACCTCGTTGCCGTTGCGGTCGATCAGCTTGTCGATCGGGTTGGGCGGGCACCACATCCCACCGGATGCCAGCGTGGCCGCGACATTTGACAGCTCCAGCGCATTGACCTCGATGGGGCCGAGGGTGAATGAGCCGATGTTCTGCCGCTTGACGAAGTCGGCCAGGCTTTCGTTGCTATCGGGGTTGTAATCGCGCGCGGTGCCGGGATTGGCGTAGGACCGCAGACCCAACTTGATGGCCATGTCGACCGCCCGCGACACCCCGATCTGCGAGATCAGCTTGGCGAACGCCGTGTTGGGCGACGTGGCCAGCGCGTCGGTCACGTTCATCGAACCCCGGTAATTTCCGGCGTTGACCACGCACCAAGTGTCCTTCGGGCAGCCTTTGGCGCCGCCGCTGCCCAGGCCTTTGGCCTGGAACCGCGGTGGTACGTCCAGGTTGGCGTTGATGCCCATGCCCATGTCCATGGCAGCAGCGGTGGTGAAGAGCTTGAAGATCGACCCGGCACCGTCGCCGACCAGGGAGAACGGCTGGGGCCGCATGGTTTCGCCGGCCTCGGTATCCAGCCCGTACTTACGGTTGCTGGCCATCGCCACAACTTTGTGTGATGTCTTCCCGGGCAGGATCACGCTCATGACGCTGGAGATGCCGGACAGTGTCGGGGGAGCGAACTTATCGATTGCCGCCTTCACCGGAATCTGCACGTCGGGATCCAGCGTGGTGCGGATCAGGTAGCCGCCCCGGGCGACCTGTTCCTTACTGATACCGGCGCGCGACAGGTACTCCTGGACGTAGTCGCAGAAGAAGGCCCGGTCACCGGCCGCGATGCAGCCGCGTGGCAGCTCGTTGGGCTGCGGCAGGATCCCCAACGGCTGGGCCTTCGCCGCGCGCAGCGCATCAGCCTCGGCGGGGATGTTCTCGATCATGGTGTCCAGCACCAGGTTTCGCCGGGCCAGCGCGCCCTCGGGATTGGTGTAGGGGTTCAACGCGCTGGTCGACTGCACCATGCCCGCCAGCAGCGCGGCCTGCTGCCAGTTCAGGTCGATTGCGTTGACGCCGAAGTAGGTCTGCGCGGCGTCTTGGATACCGAACGAGTTGTTGCCGAACGACACCAGGTTCAGGTAGCGGGTCAGAATCTCGGGCTTGGTGAAGGTCTTGTCCAGCGTGAGCGCCATCCGGATCTCGCGCAGCTTGCGCGCCGGCGTGGTTTCCACCGCCGCGCGCTTCTCCGCGTCGGTCTGGGCGGTGACCAGCAGCTGGTAGTTCTTGACGTACTGCTGCTCGATGGTCGAGCCACCTCGGGTGTCGACATCCCCGGAGGCGTAACCGGCCAGACCGGTCAATGTGCCTTTCCAGTCCACCCCGTTGTGGTCGGCGAACCGCTTGTCCTCGATGGAGACGATCGCCAGTTTCATAGTGTTGGCGATCTTGTCGGAGGGAACCTCGAAGCGACGCTGGGAATACAGCCACGCGATCGTGTTGCCCTTCGCGTCGACCATCGTCGACACCGCGGGGACCTGTCCCTCCAGCAGCTGCGCCGAGCCGTTGGCCACCACCTCTGAGGCGCGGTTGGACATCAGGCCGATGCCGCCGGCGAACGGGAACATAAGGGCGGTGGCCACGACGCTGGCGAGCACACAGAAGCCGGCAAGCTTCAGCAGGGTGAGTGCTACCGGGGGACGCTCGGGCATGCGTACTACAGTAACCACCCCTCGTATTGCCGCCGAGCCGCGCGTTCTAGAAAAAATTCTTTGGCAGGTGTAGAACAGCTTTGCCTTCGACGGGCCGACCCGCGATTGGCGCGATGCTACTGGTCAGAGGCCTCGAAACAGACAAGCGAGGCGCATATCCCCCGGCCGCTTGCCGCAAGGCGGGACGCACGTCCCAGAAAAAGCGTTATCGGACTGTTGCGCAATTGCCACCCGACCTTCTAACTTATATACGCAGTGAGATTCAGGTAACACCGATGTGCACAGTGTGCTCCATTTCGCATCGGCTGGTGCCCGAGGAGGGCGGTCTCGCCGATCAGGAAGGTCGGCGGCCGGAAGGAAGGGATCAGCTCGTGTCAGGAACGCGTCCGGGCGCTCGAAGGACCAACCTCACGTCCACAGGTAACTTGCTCCGCAGCGTCGATGCCGAAGAGCGCATCACCTGGGTTTCGCAAGCGCTCTGCCGGACCGCGGACCCCGACGAGCTGTTCGTACGTGGAGCGGCCCAGCGGAAAGCCGCTGTCATCTGCCGCCACTGCCCGGTCATGCAGGAATGCGCCGCTGACGCGCTGGACAACAAAGTCGAGTTCGGTGTTTGGGGCGGTATGACCGAGCGTCAGCGCCGCGCGCTGCTCAAGCAGCACCCAGAGGTGGTCTCCTGGCAGGACTACCTGGACAAGCGCAAGCGTCGCAATATCGTCTGATTCCAGTCTGTTTCCGGTCCCGCGAGGGCGCGCTTCTCATTACTTTTTCGTTACAGCTTAGCTGGCCGTAATTCTCGATTCTTGGTGTTTGTGCTGGTCAGCGGGCGTTTTTTGGCGGCTGGACGGGTGTCTGATTTGAGCCTGGTTCGAACCGCCATTAAATTGCGTCTAATAGCGGCTGCGTTGGGCGGTATCGTCGCTGGTCGCAGCATTACGGCACCCAGCGCGGTGACAGTGCGGCGAAGGGTTGGCCGGGCAGGACCGGCCGGCGTCCGACGCGTCTATCCGACTACGGATCGGACTGGCTACCAAGTTGCCGTGCCCGCGCCCGAAATGGCTGCACTCATCATTACTTTTCTGTTACAGGTTAGCCGGGCGAGCTATTTGGCGACGGATATTTTTGCAGGTCAGAGGGTTTTCTGAGACTGCAGATGCGGATGTTGTTTAGGGGCGGCGTTGAATGCGCGTCAATAAATCGCAGACACGACGCCAATCACCGCAGGTCACGGCGGTTTTGACAGGCGCGCGCCGGGATCAGGCCGACGTGATCTGGTCGGCCAGGGCGCGGAGCGCTTCGAGGTCCGACACGTCAAATGGCAGCGACGGCACCCCGATCACGGGCACATGCGGGTTGGCCCCGGTGAATCGCGACAGTAGCCGGATCTCCCGCTTCGCTGTCTGTGCCCGATCCGAGTGGATCTGCAGCACGGCGGCAGCCAAGGAAGCGGCCTCCGATCCCTCGGACTCGAGTTTCTCGGTGGCATCGATGGCGCTCTCCACTGGCAACGAGCACAGCGTCGGGTGGGTGCGGTTCAGGACCAGGCCGGCCAGTGGCATCCCTTCTTGCGACAGTCGGTCGACGAAGAAGGAAGCTTCTCGCAGCGCGTCGGGTTCGGCGGCCGAAACGACGACGAACTGAGTGCCGCGCCGCTTCAGCAAGGCATAGGTGCGGTCCGCCTTCTCGCGGAATCCGCCGAACGTCGCGTCCAGCGACTGCACGAATGCCGCCGCGTCGCCCAGCATCTGCGAACCCAGGATGGTCGACATCGCCTTCATGGCAAGGCCCATCGCGCCGGTGACCAACCGCCCGATACCGCGCCCGGGAGCGAGCAGCAGCCGCCACAACCGGCTGTCCATGAAGCTGCCCAGGCGTTTGGGAGCGTCCAGGAAGTCCAGCGCGTTGCGCGACGGCGGAGTGTCCACCACCACCAGGTCCCAGCGGTCCTGCGCCAGCAGCTGACCCAGCTTCTCCATCGCCATGTACTCTTGCGTGCCAGCCAGCGACGTGGCGACGGTCTGGTAGAACTGGTTGTCCAGAATCGATTGCGCCCGATCGGATCCCGAGTACTGCACCACCATTTCGTCGAAGGTGCGGCGCATGTCGAGCATCATCGCGTGCAGCTCACCAGGAACCTCCGGCGCCAACGGCACCCGTTGTGGCGTGTTGCCAAGATCGTTGACCCCCAACGCTTGTGCGAGCCGCTTTGCCGGGTCGATGGTCAAAACCACTACGGTGCGCCCATATTCGGCCGCCCGCAGCGCGATCGCCGCGGCAGTGGTGGTCTTGCCGACGCCGCCCGCGCCGCAGCACACCACCACGCGATTGGACGTATCGGCCAAAATGGCCGACATGTCAAGGGTTTTCGGTTTGTGCGGATGCGTCATAACTATCGAACCCCTTGCTGCGCAAGTACTTCGGAGAGTTCGTACAGGCTGCCCAAATCGACGCCGTCGGAGATCGTCGGCAACTGCAGCCGGGGGACCTGTAAGGAGTCCAGTTGTTGCGCGGTTTCCGAGCGCGCCGAGATCCGGGTGGCGTGCTCGATCGTTTCGGTCAACAGGCCCGCAAAATCCTCGTCCGCCAACTCGATCCCGGCCAGCGCCAAACCGGAGCGCACCGAGTCCGCATCCACCACGCCCTCGGCTGCCTTGGCCAGATCGTCGGAATTGAGATAGGCCGGGATATTGCGGTTGACGATCACGCTGCCGATCGGCAGTTCCATCTCGGCGAGTTCCTCGATCGCTTCCAGGGTCTCCTGTACCGGGAGCGCTTCCAGCAGCGTCACCAGATGGATCGCGGTCTGGTCGGAGTGGAGCAGCTTGACCACACCCTCGGCCTGGGAATGCACCGGCCCGCCCTTGGCCAGGTCCGACACCGCCTTGGTGACGTCCAGGAAGCGCGCGATACGGCCCGTCGGAGGCGCGTCGACGACGATCGCGTCATAGAGCGGCAGTCGGTTCTTGTCGACCCGGATGACCGTCTCCTTGATCTTGCCGGTCAGCAGCACGTCGCGCAGGCCGGGCGCGATCGTCGTCGCGAACTCGATGGCGCCGATGCGGCGCATCGCGCGCCCGGCGATCCCGAGGTTGTAGAACATGTCCAGGTATTCCAGGAACGCGGCTTCGATGTCGATGGCCAGCGCGTTGACCTGACCACCACGTTCGGCGGTCGCGATCTTGAGTTCCTTGTAGGGCAGCGGCGGGACGTCGAAGAGTTGCGCAATCCCTTGGCGCCCTTCAACTTCGACCAGAAGAACTTTCCGTCCCCCCGCGGCGAGGGCCAACGCCAGCGCCGCCGCGATCGTCGACTTTCCGGTGCCGCCCTTGCCGGTCACGAAATGCAGGCGGGCCTTGGACAAGCGCGAGGGCCACCCGACCGATGCGCCGCCGCTCGATGTGTTTGCCACCATCGCATGCTAGCCGTTGCGGTTTGGCCGATAAGCTCGCGGCATGACCCAACCCACCGCATGGGAGTACGCGACGATTCCGCTGCTCACACACGCCACCAAGCAGATCCTCGACCAGTGGGGCGCCGATGGTTGGGAACTGGTGGCGGTACTGCCCGGACCGACCGGCGAACAGCACGTCGCCTACTTGAAACGCCCGAAGCAGGGTTGATGAGCGCCTCGGAAAGCGCGACAGCCCGACTGGCCGAACTCGGCCTCGAACTCCCGCAAGTGGTTGCCCCGCTGGCGGCCTACGTGCCCGCGGTGCGCACCGGCAATCTCGTCTACACCGCGGGTCAGCTGCCGTTCGTGGACGGCAAGTTGCACACCACCGGCAAGGTGGGCGCTGACGTCACACCCGAACAGGGCAAGGCGCTGGCGCGGACGTGCGCGCTCAACGCGCTGGCCGCGATCGACTCGCTGGTGGGTCTGGACTCGGTGACCCAGGTGGTCAAGGTGGTCGGATTCGTTGCCTCCGGGCCGGAATTCCATGGTCAACCCGGTGTCGTCAACGGGGCTTCGGACCTGCTCGCCGAGGTCTTCGGCGACCGAGGTGCCCACGCGCGCTCGGCCGTCGGCGTCGCCGAGCTGCCCCTGGGCGCTCCGGTGGAGGTCGAGTTGATCGTGGAGGTCGGGTAACGGCCGTGACCGAGGCAGCGCTGACGCATCCCGCCTACGGTCAGTTGCGGCCTGTCACCGACACGGCATCGGTGCTGTTGGCCGACAACCCCGGGTTGATGACGCTCGAGGGCACCAACACTTGGGTGCTGCGCGGCCCGCGCAGCGATGAGTTGGTGATCGTCGATCCCGGACCCGATGACGACGAGCACATTGCGCGGGTTGCCGCGCTGGGCCGCATCACGTTGGTGTTGATCAGTCACCGCCACCCCGACCACACCGACGGCATCGACAAGCTGGTCGAACTGACCGGCGCGACGGTGCGCTCGGCGGGCAGCGGTTTCCTGCGCGGCTTGGGCGGCCACTTGGTCGACGGCGAAGTGATCGACGCCGCCGGGTTGAAAATCAAAGTGATCGCTACGCCCGGCCACACCGCCGATTCGTTGTCGTTCCTGCTCGAGGACGCGGTGCTGACCGCCGACACAGTGTTGGGTCGCGGCACCACCGTGATGGACAAAGAAGACGGCAACCTGACCGACTACCTGGAAACACTGCAGCGGCTCCGCGGGCTGGGACGGCGCACCGTGTTGCCCGGGCACGGGCCGGACCTGCCGAACCTGGACGACGTCACCCAGGGTTACCTGGTGCACCGCCAGAAACGGTTGGAGCAGGTGCGTTCGGCACTGCGTGCTCTCGGTGAGGACGCAAGCGTCCGGCAGGTCGTCGAACACGTCTATACCGATGTCGACGAGAAGCTCTGGGATGCTGCCGAATGGTCGGTTCAGGTACAGCTGGACTATCTGCGCCGGGATTGAAGCGGGACGGAAGGTGCCGCCATGAAGCGACGTGTCGAACTTACGCCGGCGCTGCGGCTCGCCACCGGGCGCTACCAATTTCGGGAAAGCCTGTTCGAGTTACCCACACTGGTGGTGCTCGGCGGTGGCGCGCTGGCCGAGACGACGGCCTACATCGACCGGGCCCTCGGCGCCGAAACCCAGCTTCCGTTCACCGTCGAGATGAACACCAACGCCGCCACCTGGCTGCTCAGTACGGTCGCCGGCGCGATGATCACTACCGCCGGGGTGGTGTTCTCGTTGACCGTGGTGAGTCTGCAACTGGCCAGCAGTCAGTTCTCCCCGCGGGTGATGCGCTCGTTCATCCGTAACCGCCTCAGCCAAACGGTGATCGGCATGCTGGTGGCGACGTTCGTCTTCTGTGTGCTGGTGCTGCGCCATATCAATGGGGATGCCAACGCCAGCGCACCGCGGATATCGATGACGCTCGCGATCGTCCTGACCGTGACGACGGTGCTGTTGATCATCGCCTACCTGGACCGGTTGGCGCGCGGGCTGCAGGTGGGTGAGGTGGTTCGGACCATCGCCGCCGAAGCCGACGACGTCATCGAAGTCATCGGGCGCCAGACCAAGAACGAGAAGCACGCTCCGTCCGCGGTGACGTCGGTGCCTTCAGAGCGACTTATGGTGCACGCAATGTCCGACGGTTGGGTGACTCAGGCACCGAGCAAGTACATCCTCGGTGCCGTGCCGCCCTCGACGGTGGTGCGTTTAGAGACCCGGACGGGTGCCTACATCCACCGGGACGAAATCCTGATGACGGTATGGCCGGTGCCAGGTGATCCGCGACGGGTCGAGGACAAGCTGTTGTCGACCGTAGAGATCGCCGACGTGCGCACGATGCAGCAAGACATCGACTTCGGCATCAGACAATTGGTCGACGTGGCGCTGCGCGCGCTTAGTTCGGCGATCAACGACCCCACCACGGCGACCGAGGTGGTGCTGCGCCTCGGCAGCATCATGCGCACGCTACTCAGCGCGGATTTGCCGCACTCGGAAGTGGCGGGGTCTGACGGGCGGATCCTGCTGCGTCCCTGGGACCTGTCGCACGACGAGTACATCGCGCATGCATTCGAGCAGATCCGGCAGACCGGCATCGGCCAACCGCATGTCGTCACTGCCTTGCTGCGGGTATTGCGGATGCTGATCGACCACTCCCGCTCGATCGGACGCGAGGAGCATCTTCCGGCACTGCGCCACCAGATCGAACTCCTGATGGATGCGATGGCGACCGCGCCGGGGCTGCATCCCGCCGACCTTGCCCGGTTGCGGGCCATCGCGGACGAAACCGCCACCGACCCGGCCGAACACGACACCAACTGAGCGCACCCGAAGGCGAACACATACGTTGGTGTGCGGACACAGCGCGCCGAACAGGAGTCTTCGTGGCCGAATCCCCCAACGCCGGAGCACCCGGCGAGTCGGGCCGACCGCTGCCCGCGGACTGGCAGGGCTGGGCTTCGGCGGCGCTTGCGCTCCTCGGGTTCTGCGTGTGTCTGGTTGCCTGGCTTAACGGCGGGGGTTCGATCAGTCTGCCCTGGGTGCCGAGCCTCAACATGCACCTGAGTTTCCGTTACGACGGCCTGGCTGCCTTGTATTCGATGCTGGCCTGCGGCGTCGGCGCGCTGGTCTTCTGTTACGGAACCGGCTATCTGTCCCTGCATCTGTCGCATCAGCACCGGCCGGCGCGGGAGCGCTGGCGATTTTGGCCCTGGATGGTCCTGTTCGCGATGTCGATGGTGGGCGTCGCGACGGCACAGGACCTGGTGTTGCTGTTCGTGTTCTTCGACATAACCGCGATCTGCTCCTACTTTTTGATCGGTTTCGACAAGGACGAGCAGGACGCCCGCCGGGCGGCGTTGATGGCCCTGCTGGTCACCGTGGCCAGCGCGGTGGCCCTGCTGGTGGCCGCGGTACTGCTGTACGCGCGCTACCACACGTTCTCGCTTCCGGAGCTGATCGAGCGGATCGATTCCGGACCGACCACTACGGCCGCCGCGGCGCTGCTCGCCGTCGCAGCCCTGGCCAAGAGCGCGCAGGTCCCACTGCACTTCTGGCTGCCCAAGGCGATGGCGGCTCCAACGCCGGTATCGGCCTACCTGCACTCGGCGGCTATGGTCGCCGCCGGGGTGCTGGTGCTCGGTCGGGTGCACCCACTGCTGGCCCACAGCCAGGTCGTGCTGACCGGCGTCCTGGTGGTGGGACTGGCGTCCATCGTGGTCGGCGGCATCAGCGCGCTGGGCCAGGACGTGCTCAAACAGGTGCTCGCCTACTCCACGATCTCGCAGTACGGCTACGTGGTGATGCTCTACGGCATCGGCGGCCGCGCCGGCGCCGGCGCTGCCGCGTTCTATGTCCTTGCGCACGGCGTGGCCAAGAGCGCGTTGTTCATGACGGCCGGCGCGGCGACGATGGCCACCGACCAGGACCGATTGTCGCGCCTCGGTGGGCTGGGCCGGCGCAGACCGCTGCTGGCGGTGGCCGCGGCGCTGGCCGCGGCCAACCTCGCCGGGTTGCCGTTGACAGTTGGTTTCTTCAAAGACGAGCTCTTCTTCGAAGCGGCCGCGGGCGCCGGGCCGTTGCTCACCGGATGTGGTGTGCTGGCCGCCGCTCTGACGCTGGCCTACATCGGGCGCTTCTGGGTGCTGCTGTTTTTGGGACCGACGCGCGCCGAACCGCGCCGAATACCGCACGTACTGACCGCGCCGATCGTGATCCTGGCCGGGATCGGTGTCGTCGGTGGTGTGATGCCGCAACTGTTCAGTCGTCTCGCCGCGGATGCGGGCAGCGTGACCAGTGCGTCGCAGCTGACTCTGTCGCCCGGCTACCACTTCGACACGCGGGCCGGAAACCTGATGGCGCTGGGTGCGTGGACGCTGGCCGCGGTGCTGCTGGCGTTGCCGCGGCTGCGAAATGGCCTGGCCCGGTGGTGGTTACGGGTAGGCGGCCGGTTCGGGCCGCTGCGGGTCTACACCAGGAGCCTGCGGGCGTTGTCTCGGCTCTCTTCGGCGATCCACCATCGGGAGGTTCGTGACCTGCGTAGCAGTGTCGCCGCGGTGCTCGTCCCGGCCGGGGTTTTGACCGGGATCTCGTTTGCCGTCACACCGATCAGCGGTGCCTATACCTTCGGCGCGGTCGGCGACGTGGATTGGTTGATCCTGCCGCTGCTGGGACTGGTCATTATCGCGACATTGGCGGTTGCCCGGGCCTCGGCGCGGGTGGGCATGGTGTTGGCGTTGTCGGTGGTCGGCTTCGGCCTGGCCGCGGTATACGCGCTTTTCGGGGCACCCGATATCGCGTTGGTAGCGGTGGTAGTCGAGACGATGATCACCTTGGTCTTCATCGGCGCGCTGGCCCGGTTGCCCCGCCCCGGAGCGGCTGGAGAACTCGAAGTCCGCGCTGGTGACACCATGCCGGATGACACTGGGCGCCGGCGGCGCAACCTGGCCGCCGGCGGCTTGGCCGGACTTGCGGCCTTCGTCACCGTCTGGGGTTTCCTCTCGGCCCCCAGCACTGCCCCCAGCGTGGCTGGGGAGTACATCAATCGGACGCCCAGCGCCCATGGCGAGGACGTGGTGACGGTGATCATCACCGACTTCCGCGGACTGGACACCCTCGCCGAAATCACGGTGCTGCTGGTTGCCGTCGTCGGCGTGGCCGCGCTACTACGCAAGGGCAAGCTGTGGTGAGGCGGCGCGATCTTGTCCTGCGAGTCGTTTCGCGCCTGCTGTTGGGGCCGAGCCTGATGGTGGCGGCGGCGCTGATTGTGAAGGGATACCGCGACACCGGCGACGGCTTCGGCGCGGGTGTGGTCGTCGCGCTCGCGATCGCGCTGCGCTACATCGGTCTCGGTGCCCGCTCCGCCGAACGGACCTTGCCGATACTGCGGTATTCGCCGTGGGTGGCGGTCGGCGGCCTGCTGCTGTCACTGGCCGTCGGCTTCTTCCCATTGCTGTGGAACGAGCCGTTGTTCAGCCATCGGCCGGCGGCCGGTCAACCCGTGATCCACTTCGGCTCTCTGGAACTGTTCACCCCCCTGCTGTTCGACCTCGGAATCTTCTTCCTGGTCATTGGCGTGCTCACCATGCTGGTGCATCAACTCGCCGACCCGGACTACCAGATCGAAGATCCGGCCGACGATCGCACCGAAAGCGGGGAAGTGCCATGAATCTCGCGTTCGCCATCACCGCTGCCGTGTTGTTCGGCGCCGGTGCCTATCTGCTGCTGCAGCACGATTTGATCCGCATCGTGGTGGGTGTCGCACTCATCTCGCAGTGCGCAGTCGTGGCGCTCATCGGCGCCAGCATGTCGCGGGGACGGGCCCCGATCGGCCCGGGATCGGGCGGTCCGGTCAGCGACCCGGTGCCCCAGGCGCTAGTGCTGACCGCGCTGGTTATCGGCCTGGCCACACTGGCATTGCTGCTCGCATTGGTGCATCGCGTCGTCGAGATGTTCGGGACCTCGCGCCGCGGCGAACTGGCCGCTCAAGAAGCCGAGCACGAAGAAAGCCTGCGGCGCGACGAGCAGCTGGACCGGAACGAGATGACGTGATGGTCCGATGATGCTTTTGTCGCTGGCACTCTTGGTGCCGTGGGCGGCCGGCGCGGTGCTGGTCGCCCTCGACGGCCGACGCCGCTGGGTGTCCTGGCTGGGTGTGGCGGCGCTCGCGGCAACTTTGCTGGTGGTGGTCGTCCTCACCGCGCACGTGGTGGGCCATGGACCTCAGCAGGTGGTGACCGGCGGATGGCCGGCCGGGGTGGGCATCGTGCTACGCGCCGACGCCCTGGGTGTCGCCTTCGCGCTGGTGTCGATCGTCGTGCTGCTCGCGGCGGCAGCGAACGAAGCGGTCAACGGCGCGCAGACGCGTACCTTCCCGGGACTGGTGGTCCTGCTCGCCGCCGGATTGAACGGGCTGTTCCTCACCGGTGACGTGTTCAACTTCTACGTTTTCTTCGAGATCGCGATGACGGCCTCGTACGCGTTGACCACCTACGGTCAGCGTCCGCGACAGCTACGGGCTGCGCTGATCTTCGCGTCGGTCAACCTGCTCGGCTCGTTTGTCTTCCTGCTGTCGGTCGCAGGCACCTACCGGATTACCGGGGCATTGGCGATGGCGGACGTCGCCAAGCGGATCGACGCAGTCGGGGCCAATGCCGCGATGCTGGTCGCCGTCGGATTCTTCGTCGCGTTCAGCGTCAAACTCGGCCTGTTCCCGTTCCACTTCTGGCTGCCGACGGTGTACGCCGGGACCCGTCCCGCCGTCGCCGCCATCCTCAGCGGCGCGGTGGCCAACATCGGCAGCTACGGCCTGCTGCGCTTCGGTGCCGGGTTATTCGCGCAGGAGCTGCAGTTCGCTGCGACCGCGCTGGTCCTGCTCGGCGTCGCCTCGATCCTGTACGGCGGGGTGCTTGCGGTGTCGCGCGGTGACGACGGCGAGACCCTGGCGTACTCGGCCATTGGGCAGGTCGGTTATGTGCTCGTTGCGCTGAGCGTCGGCGGACCCATCGGGCTGTCCGCGGCGGTGGTGTACAGCGTTGTCAACGCGCTGAACAAGGGCTTGCTCTTCCTCGCGGCGGGCCTGCGCGGACCGCTGGTCGCGGCCGCCTTTGTGATCGGGGCGTTCAGCGTGGCCGGGGTTCCCCCCGCGGCGGGTTTCATCGGCAAGCTCGAGCTGTTCCGGGCCGCGATCGCGGTGCACAACCCGGCGCTGGTGGTGGTGCTGGTGGTAGGCAGCGTGTTGTCGCTGATCTATATGTTCCAGATCTATCAGCGCAAATTCTGGATCGTCGAGGATCGGGTCGACGTGGTCAGCCCGCGGGCGACCCGGGTATTCGTGACCGTGCTGGCGGCGCTTGTCCTGTCTGTCGGCCTGTGGGCAGAGCCCCTGCTGGTACTCAGCCAGGACGCGGCCAATGTGCTCATTGGGAGGTTTGGATGATCGCCATCTTGGCCCGAGTGGCGACGCTTACGGCCGTTTACCTGCTGGCGCTGACCAGTCTGAAGCCCGGTGACATCGTGACAGGTCTGGTTCTCTCGGCGCTGATCGTCGGGGCCGGCGCTGTCTCCAGCCGCGACGAAGCACGTCCGACGCGTCCGCCGGGGACGACGGCATGGCGCCGAGTCGCCGGGCTGCCGGCATTCGTCATCTTCACGCTGATCGATATGGCCCGCGGCAGTTGGCACGTGGCCGGGTGCTGCCTCGGCCTGCGGCCGATGGCGCCCGGCGTGGTGACCATACCGATCCAGCCGAACATCGCCAGCTCGGCGACGGCCTGGGCGATCCGGGTCGGCTTGGCCCCGGACAGCGTCGTCGTCGACGTCGACGACGACAAGGGCGAACTGCTGTTGCATGTCCTGGACGCGCGCGATCCCGATGCCGTCCGACGTGCCCAACTCGCCTCCTATCGGCGCGCTCAGCAGCGGGTGTTCCCGTGAGCGCCACGATGCACGTCCTTTTCGTCGTCGCCCTGGTTTGGAACACTCTGTTGTTGGTGGCCGGTGGGCTGGTGCTGCTGCGGGCCCGCGACGTCGTCCAACGTGTCGTTGCCCTGGATCTGCTGGCAGCGCTGGTGGTGTCGCTGTTGGCGTTGCTGTGCTACTACCACCACCAGCCCTACTACCTGGACGCGGCCGTAGCACTGGCGTTGCTGTCCTTCGTCGCCACCGTCGCGGCTGCCCGCTATCTGGGCTCGGGAGGGCCGTTCGAATGATTTCTCTAGTACTGGACATTCTGGGTGCGATCCTGCTGATCGCCGGCCTGCTGCTGCTCACCATCAGCGTCTACGGCGTGCTGCGCCTGCCCGACACCAACAGTCAGCTGCACGCGCAAGGGTTGGCCACCGGACCGGGGGTGATCGCCATCCTCGCATCATCGATCGCCACCGAGAACGCCACCATCATCACCTTCGCGGTGCTGGGTATCGCATTCATGGTGTTGAGCTCGCCGTCGTCGGGCCACGCCATTGCCAAGTCCGTGCGCCGTCGCTCAAACGCCGTTCCGCCCGAAGACGAGCCGCAGGAGTAGCTCGGCGTTACGGGTGGGCGGAAAAGTCCTGGCTTTGCCGCGCCCTGGAGCGTCTGCGCAACCACCTGACCAATTCGATCGTCCCCGCCAAGGCCAGCGCCACACCGAACGACACCACGAACGCCAGCAGTGGCCGGTCGTCGAACGCGTGGCCGCCGGCGAAGCCGATCATCGTGTTCAACGTCGCCCACAAGACCGAACCGATCGCGTCGTACACCAGAAACTGGCGGTACGGAAACTGCAGCACGCCGCAGGAGATCGTTGTCGCGGTGCGACCGCCCGGAACGAACCGCGCCACGATCACCAGCGGACCGCCGTGCCGGTCCAGTTCCCGATGTGCCCAGTCCAGGGCACGCTGACCTTTTTCGCCACGCGCGATCCAGCGCCGAGCCCAGTCTTCGGCCGAATGACCGATGCGGTAGGCGATGTTGTCGCCGACAAACCCGCCCAGGGCCGCCATCACGATCACCCAACCCAGCATCATCGAGCCGTCGGCGGCCAGGATGCCGCCGGTGAGCAGCACAGTCTCGCTGGGCAGGATCGGCAGGACCGCGTCGAACGCGCAGAAGGCGAAGATCAGCGGATACGCCCACCACGAGTGACCGAGTGCGTCGAACAACCAATCAAACAATGGGCACCACCGTCACGAGGTCAACCCCTTGCTGGCGTGCGGTGCGGCTTCGCCGCGCCCGACCGCCTCGTCGTGCTTGGCGGCGGCGCGTTCGAGTAAGTCGATCAGCGCCGGCTCACCGCGTACCTGCTCGCGGTACTTCGGTCCGAGCGCCAGGATCTGATCCCGTTCATCGAGTAACTTTTGGAAGATGCGTTCACGCTCGTCCGGATCGTGGGTGTATTCGGAGTCGAGATAGGCCGTCGCGTGCCGCCGGGCGTTGGCGATGGCGGTCGTGGCTTTGCCTTCATGGCTGAGCAGCGAAACGATGACGGTCACCACGAGAACACCGACGATCACCGACAGCGACAGCGACGTGCTGACCTCGATAACCGGCACCGGTTCGCCGTCGTTGATGAACGGGACGTTGTTCTCGTGCAGAGCGTGCAGAATCAGCTTCACGCCGATAAGAGCGAGGATCGCGGCCAGGCCGTACGAGAGATAGACCAGCCGGTCCAGCAGGCCGTCGATCAGGAAGTACAACTGCCGCAGGCCGAGCAGCGAGAACGCCGTCGCGGTGAAGACGATGAAGACGTTCTGCGTCAGACCGAAGATGGCCGGGATCGAGTCGACCGCGAAAAGGATGTCGGTGCCACCGATGGCCACCATGACCAGCAGCATCGGCGTCATCGCCCGCTTGCCGTCGACCGTGGTGAACAGCTTGTCGCCGTCGTAGTGGTCGGTTGTGGGGATCACCTTTCGGGCTATCCGGATGATGAGATTGTCGGCTTTGCGGGAATCGGCGTCGTGCGGCTTGATGATGCTGCCGGCGGTGAGCAGCAGGATCAGCCCGAACAGATAGAAGACCCACGCGAACGCGTTGATCAGTGCGGCGCCGAGAAAAATGAAGCCGGTACGAGCGATCAGGGCGAACACAATCCCGAACAGCAGCACCTTCTGCTGATCCTCGCGTGGCACCCGGAACGCGCTGATGAGCACCAGGAAGACGAACAGGTTGTCGACGGACAGCGCCTTTTCGGTGACGTACCCGGCGAAGTACTCCTCGCCCGCCTGGTTGCCGCCGAAGACCAGTACCCCGACACCGAACAGCACGGCGATGCCGACGTAAGCCGCCGACCACACCGCGGCTTCGCGCAGCGTCGGGATGTGCGCCTTGCGTACATGGAAGAAGAAGTCGAACGCCAGCAGGCCGATGATGGCGAGAATGGTCACGCCCCAGACCCAGTCAGGAACATTCATCCGTTTGGTTATCCGCTCTTTCTCTAATTTGTGTCTCGACCATTCCGTACCCGCTCTGCCGCCACCCTAGGCGGCATCCGAAAACCCGGTTCCTGCGCAGCACGGCTCGACCGAAACCCGACCGGGACGTTTTTGCCGCTGCAATCCGGTTAACCCGTCCCTATGACCAAACGAAGCCAAGCCGACGATAAGAGCTATTGATGGTCAACCCGACTGGTGCGCCCGACTACCAGGTGACGGGCGATTCGCCTGGTGGACGCCAAGTCATCGCAACGTTCGAGAACTACATCGATGCCCAGCGACTGGTGGACCGCATGTCCGACGGCGGCTTCCCGGTTCAGCACGTGCGCATTGTCGGTGACGGCGTACGCACCATCGAGCACGTGACCGGACGAATGACCAACGGCAGGGCGGCGCTGGCCGGCGCGGGAAGCGGCGCCTGGTTCGGTTTGCTGATCGGTCTGCTGTTCGCGATCTTCACGGTGGGACCGTGGTGGATCTGGACGTTGCTGATCGCGATGGCTATCGGCGCATTCTGGGGAGCGGTGTTCGGATTCGTAGCCCACTTCTCGACGCGGGGCCAGCGCGACTTCTCCAGCATTCAGACGCTCGAGGCGCAACGTTACGACGTCTGCGTGACGGGCAACCACGCCGCGGAGGCGGCCCGCTACGTCCAGGGCGTGCCCGCGGGCCCGGGCGGCGCCGGTCTTCGGTAGTCCTGCCTCGCGTCGGGAGCGCCGTGCGCCGATCGCGGGTCACGCCGCGGCGTGCGGAGCCCCGATTCCGGGGTCGATTTGCACGGGCCCGCGCGCTGACGGGGTGATGGGGAAATCGAAGATTGCCGTCGGAAGATAAACTGTCGCACAGGAATTCGGGATATCGACCACTCCGGAGAACCGTCCTTCAATCGGGGCGGCACCGAGCAGCAGGTAAGCCTGTTCCGGGCTGTATCCGAACTTCGTCAGATAGGCGATGGCGTGCAGACATGCACGTTGGTAAGCCAGTTGCGAATCGAGATACCGCTGTTCGCCGTCGAGGGTGACCGAGGTTCCGGAGAATGTCAGCCACTCGGAGTACTGCGGTTGAGTGTTGCCCGGCATGAAGATCGGGTGCTCGTTCACTCCATAGGTGTCCATCCCGCCGGGGAGGATATCGACCCGCAGGTCGAGGAACCCGCCCATTTCGATACCGCCGCAGAACGTGATCTCGCCGTCGCCTTGCGAGAAGTGCAAGTCGCCGACCGACAGGTTGGCGCCGGCGACGAAGACCGGGAAGAAGACTCGGCTGCCGCGGGTCAGGTTCTTGATGTCCATGTTGCCGCCGTTCTCCCGCGGCGGGGCGGTACGGGCCGCCTCGGCCGCGACCTGCTCGAATGCGTCACCGGCGAGGGTGCCGAGGACGGCGTCGGCGGGATCCGGCGGCAGCGCCAGCGGCGGCAGGCGGTCCGGATCTGTCGCGATCAACGCCCGCTCGCGGCTGTTCCACTTCGCCAGCAGGTCCGCAGATGGAGCGGTGGCCATCAGTCCGGGATGGGTGATGCCGGTGAACTCGACACCCGGAATGTGGCGCGATGTCGCCTTTTCTCCCGCGAAGTCCCAGACCGCCTTGTACGCATCCGGGAACTGCTCGACAAGGAAACTGCCCCCGTTGCTCTTGGCGAAGATTCCGGTGTAGCCCCAGCCCTGTCCCGCCAACGGCCCGGAGTCTTCCTGCGGAAGCGGGCCGAGGTCGAGGATGTCCACGATGAGCAGATCGCCAGGGCGGGCGCCCTCGACGGCGATGGGCCCGGACAAGGCGTGCACCTTGGTCATCGGCGCGTTAAGAATGTCCTCGGCGGAATCGTCGTTGTGGATGTCCCCGTCGAACCATTCGCGACAGTGCACTCGAAAGGAGTCACCCGGTTTGACGGTCACCGCCGCCGGGATGTCGGGGTGCCAGCGATTGTGCCCGACGATCTGCTGGTCAGGGAATCTCTTGGTCGAGTCGAGGGGGAAGATGAGCTCCGGCATCTCAGGTGGCCTCAATCCCGCGGCAGGGTACGGTGCAGCGGATGCGTGCTCACCCGTTGGCGTCCGACCGTCGGCGGCGGCGGCCCGACGACACCGGGCTGATCGGCGGTGGATCGCGTGGCATCTTGCAGGGCCATGGCCGCGCTGGAACGGCCCAGGTGCGGCGCGGCCATCAATCGATGGGCTGGACCAGAGCATCCCGGACAGTCGACGACGTCCGGACGGTCATTCATCGTGTACATCAGTTGTGTTGTGCCACAACCGGATTGACAGCGGAAACGATAGAAGACCATAACTCCCTCGGCATGGCTCGCTCGGACAACGACTGCGCGCCGTATACCCGGTTCCTTCCGGTGTAACCGGTTTGACCGCCGGTCGCCCGGGTATCTGCGGAACAAGCCGGACGGGTCCGCCGGCGTCGGGAGGCTCGCGGCGGCCTTGGCACGTCGCATAGGGGGTCGCATAGGGTTGTCGGGATGAGCCAGAATTACAGCGAACCCGGATTCCATGTCGCTCCGTGGGAATTGCGTTGGTGCGGACTGAATCTGGAGTCCTTGGCCGACATGGAATCGATATTTGCGCTGTCGAACGGGAACATCGGTGTGCGCGCAACCCTCGACGAGGGCGAGCCGGTCGGTACCCCGGGCACCTACCTCAACGGGTTCTACGAAGAGCGCGAATTGCCTTATCCCGAAGGCGGATACGGATATCCCGAAGACGGTCAGACCGTCGTCAATGTGACCGATGGGACCATCATCAGGCTGTTCGTTCAGGACTCGCCGATGGACATGCGCTACAGCAGAGCGGTCGAACACGAACGGGTACTGGATTTTCGCAGCGGAACTCTGCGTCGTGACACAGTCTGGACATCGCCGACCGGGCGCTCGGTGCGAATCCGCTCAGAGCGACTCGTGTCGTTCACGCAGCGCGCGGTGGCCGCAATCCGCTACGAGGTGGAACCACTGGACGCCGATCTGGATCTGGTTGTGCAATCCGACCTGTTGGCCAACGAACCGGTGCCAACCGGTGGTGCCGACCCGCGCCTCGCGGCCGCACTCGACCGGCCTCTAGCGGCTGATTTCGCTACAGCACAAGACCTTTCGGCCGTCCTGGTACATCACACCAAGCGTTCGGGACTGCGGGTAGCCACCGGGATGGATCATCACTTGGAGCTGAGCTCAGCTGCCGACGTCACCATCGGGGCGGAGGAAGATCTGGCGCGGCTGACCATCGCGGTCGATGTGGCCAAAGGTGAGGTGCTGCGGTTGACGAAGTACGTCGCCTACGGATGGTCAAGCCGTCGCTCCGTGCCGGCACTGCGAGCGCAGGTGGACGCCGCGCTCGCCCAGGCCAAACAGACCGGCTGGCAGAACCTGCTCGCACGACAACGTGACTACCTCGACAAGTTCTGGTCGCACGCCGATATCGAGATCGACGGCTGCCCGGAACTGCAGCAGGCGGTACGGTACGCGCTCTTTCAGGTGCTGCAGGCCGGTGCCCGCGGCGAGAGTCGACCGATTCCGGCCAAAGGGCTCACCGGGCCCGGTTATGACGGGCACTCCTTCTGGGATACCGAGATTTTCGTGCTGCCCATGCTTACTCACACCATGCCCGAGGCCGCCGCCGACGCGCTGCGCTGGCGGCATGCGACGTTGGACAAGGCAAAACACCGCGCTCGTGAATTGAGTCATGACGGGGCGATGTTCCCGTGGCGGACCATTAACGGTGCGGAATGCTCCGCGTACTGGCCGGCGGGCACGGCGGGAGTGCACGTGAACGCCGACATCGCTTATGCCACCGCACAGTACCTTGCCGCCACCGCCGATACCGAGTTCGAAACAGATTGCGGTGTAGAGCTTTTGGTGGAAACCGCCCGGCTGTGGGCCAGCCTCGGGCACCGCGACGCATCCGGGAAGTTCCGCATCGACGGCGTCACCGGGCCCGACGAGTACTCCGCGTTGGGGGATAACAACTTATTCACAAACCTGATGGCGCAGCAGAACTTTCGTGATGCCGCGGATGCCTGTGAGCGACGCCCCGACATCGCACAACGGCTAGAAGTTGGAGACGAGGAGACCGCCCGCTGGCGCGACAGCGCCGATCGGATGACGCTGCCCTACAACGCCGAGTTGGGTGTGCACGAGCAAGCCGAAAACTTCACCCGCCAAGGACGGTGGGACTTTGCGGCGACACCGAAGGAGGATTATCCGCTGCTGCTGCGGTACCCGTACTTCGAGCTGTACCGCAAGCAGGTAGTCAAACAGGCCGACGTCACGATGGCGATGTACCTGCGTGGTGATGCCTTCACCGCGCAGGAGAAGGAACGAAACTTCCGCTATTACGAGGCATTGACGGTCCGGGACTCGTCGCTGTCGGCGTGCGGCCAGGCGATACTGGCCGCCGAGGTCGGTCACTTGCAGCTGGCCCTGGACTACCTTGCCGAAACCGCGTTTATCGATCTGCACAACCTGCACGACAACGTGTCGAGTGGCTTGCATATCGCGGCCCTTGCCGGGTCCTGGCTGGTGTGTGTGGCCGGTTTCGGCGGAATGCGCAACCACGGTGACGCACTGTCGTTCGCGCCGCAGCTGCCTCCGGCGCTGAACCGACTGGCGTTTCGCATCTTGTGGCGCGGGAGGTGTTTGGCGGTCGAGGTGAGCGATCAGCAAGCCACTTATCGGTTGCACTCTGGCCAGTCCTTGACGCTCACCCACCACGGGCAGTCGTTCACGCTCGGCGACGACGCCGTGACTCTGCCGGTCCCGGAGCCGGCTTCACCGGCTGCAGTGGAATCCCCCCCAGGTCGCGAGCCGCTTCGGCACGGGTGAAGTTCAGATGTTGGAGGCGTCGGCAGGAAACGATGGCGCCTGCGGCGGCACCTCTGAATCGGCGCCCACGTCCTCGCCCGGCGTCAACCCGAGCGTGTACGCGGTCATCGACAACGACCCGTAGACGTACCCGTCCGCCAGCACGTCGAGTTGGTCGGTGGCTACGCTGGCCAGCCCCGCGACGTACAACCACGGGATGAAGTGGTCCGGTGTCGGCACCGCTGCCCGATAGTCCGGGTGCTCCCGGAGGCGCCCGACGTCGGCGGGGTCGGAGAGGATCAGAGCTTTGGCGTCCTCGTCGAACCGCCTGGCCCAGTCGTATCCATGCTCGCCCAGGTCCCACTGCATGGCGCGCAGATTGTGCACGACGTTCCCGCTGCCGAGAATCAGCACGCCACGCTCCCGCAGCGGTGCCAGCTTCGCGCCCAAGTCGAGGTGGTAGTCGAGCGGCTTGTCGGCGTTGATCGAGAGCTGGACCACCGGTACCGATGCGTCGGGAAAGGCGTGCACCAATACTGACCAGGTGCCGTGATCGATGCCCCAGCTGTCCACGTCCGCGCCCACCCAGGTGGGATGGACCACCTCGGCGACCTCCTCGGCCAGCTCGGGCAGGCCGGGGGCGGGGTATTGGACGTCGAAAAGCTCGGACGGGAACCCGTAGAAATCGTGGATGGTGCGGGGTTGCGGCATCACGGTGATCGCCGTCGCGTTGATGTACCAGTGCGCACTGATCGCCAAGATGGCGCGGGGACGGGGCACCTGACGGCCGAACGCCCGCCACGCGGCGGTGTAGCGGTTGGCCTCGAGTGCGTTCATCGGGCTGCCGTGTCCGATGAACGCGGCCGGCATCGAACCTGCCATCGGCAGGCGCCTACCTCGCGCGGCGGGCCAGGCGCTCGGAGTCCGAGATCAGCACACTCTTGCCCTCCAGCCGGATCCAGCCGCGGTGGGCGAAGTCGGCCAGTGCCTTGTTCACCGTCTCCCGAGAGGCGCCCACCAGCTGGGCGATCTCCTCCTGGGTGAGGTCGTGGGTGACGCGCATCGCGCCGCCCTCCTGAGTGCCGAACCGCTGAGCGAGCTGCAGCAGCTGCTTGGCCACCCGCCCGGGGACGTCGGTGAAGATCAGGTCGGCCAGGTTGTTGTTGGTGCGGCGCAACCGGCGAGCCAGCACCCGCAGTAGCTGTTCGGCGATCTCCGGCCGGTCGGCGATCCACGCCCGCAGCGCGTCGCGGTCCATCGAAACCGCCCTGACCTCGGTGATGGTCGTCGCGCTGGACGTGCGGGGGCCGGGGTCGAAGATCGACAACTCGCCGAACATGTCCGACGGACCCATGATCGTCAACAGATTCTCGCGACCGTCCGGTGACCGGCGACCGATCTTCACCTTGCCCGCGACGATGATGTAAAGCCGGTCGCCCGGCTCACCTTCGGCGAAAACGGTATGTCCGCGGGGGAAGTCAACGGGTTGAAGTTGCTTGGTCAGTGCTGCGACTGCGCTGGGCTCAACCCCTTGAAAGATTCCGGCCCTTGCCAGGATCTCGTCCACGTTGCCTCTTCTTACCTCTTCATGTTCCAACGAATTAGATGCGGGCAGGTCAACCTGTGACGGCGGACACGAGTCTAAAGGTAGGCCAACCGGTACGACCTGCTCAACGCTACACACGATTAACGTGTCGAATCACCGTAAACTGCGTGTTCGTCCGGTATTGCCCTTGCATGCGGGTGGGCAGACCCGATTCGATGCGGCCGGAGACGTCGGCGGCGAAGGACGTCTCGGCGTGATGCCGTCCGGTCAGCGCCGGCCGCGTGGCTGCCGGGAGTTGCAAAGCGTCGGCGGGCGCGGGGTCGTGGGCAAGCACCTTCTCCAGCCGCCCCAGTCCGAGCGTCGCCAGCATCAGTAGCCAGGGAATGCAGGCCACCAGCAACCACAGCACCCAAAGAGTAAACCTGGCTTCCTATCAAGACGGGGTCTCAGCTAGATCACGAAATCAGTACTCTGTCGTAGGTGACAGCGGCTAAGTCGTCTGGGGGGTCGTCCGGGCGCGGTAAAGCAAAGCCGGCCCGGCCCAGCCCCCCGGTCGCAAACGCCATCGGAAACGCCGTCGCCAAGCGCTTCGCCAACGAAACCCGCACCGGCTTGGTCCGGCGGGCGCGGCGGATGAATCGTGCCCTGGCGCAAGCATTTCCGCACGTCTACTGCGAGCTGGACTTCACCTCGCCGCTCGAACTTGCCGTGGCCACCATTTTGTCGGCGCAAAGCACCGACAAACGAGTGAATCTGACGACGCCGCCGTTGTTCGTCAAGTATCAGACGGCGCTGGACTACGCGCAGGCCGATCGCGAGGAGCTGGAGGCGCTGATTCGGCCGACGGGCTTCTACCGCAACAAAGCGACTTCACTGATCGGACTCGGGCAGGCACTCGTCGAAAGGTTCGACGGCGAGGTGCCCAAAACCATGGCTGAGCTCGTGACGTTGCCCGGTGTCGGCCGCAAGACCGCAAACGTCATCCTCGGCAACGCGTTCGACATTCCCGGCATCACCGTCGACACCCATTTCGGGCGCCTGGTCCGGCGGTGGCGGTGGACCGAAGAGGAAGACCCGGTCAAGGTGGAGCACGCCGTCGGGGAGCTGATCGAGCGCAAAGAATGGACCTTGCTCAGCCATCGCGTGATCTTCCACGGTCGCAGGGTCTGCCACGCCCGTAAACCCGCCTGCGGGGTGTGTGTTCTCGCCAAGGACTGCCCGTCTTATGGGCTCGGTCCCACCGAACCGCTGCTGGCCGCGCCGTTGGTCCAAGGGCCGGAAACCGATCACCTGCTGGCCCTGGCCGGCCTCGATCAACACGCGTAGTCGCGCGGGCATGAAGCTTTCTGGCACCACCCGCTGGACCATTGCGGTCCTGGTGGTGGTGGCCGCGCTGGTGGTGGCGCTGGTCGCGGAACTTCGCGAAGAACCAGCGCCGTCGGCGACCACCCAGGCGCCCGTGCAACGCGAACACCGCGACCTCGACACCCCGGAAGCCTTGGCCGGGCCCCGGCAGCGGGCCGACCTGGCGCCCTGCCCAAGTGACAGCTCTCGAAGCGGCTCTGGAGACGGCATAGCGGCGCTGCGCGGGGTGGTGGTCGAATGCGCGGCGGACGGTACGGCCGTAGACGTGGCGAAGGCGCTGGCCGGACGACGGGTGGTGATCAACTTGTGGGCGTACTGGTGCGCGCCTTGCGCTGCCGAACTGCCCGCGATGGCCGAGTATCAACGTCGGGTCGGATCCGACGTGACGGTGGTGACGGTGCATCAGGACGAGAACGAAACTGCCGCCCTGCTGCGATTGGCCGAATTGGGCGTTCGGCTGCCGACGCTGCAGGATGGCCGCCGCCGGGTGGCGGCGGCGCTGCGAGTGGCAAACGTGATGCCCGCGACGGTGGTGCTACGGCCGGACGGTAGCGTTGCGCAGACCCTGCCGCGGGCCTTTGGCAGCGCCGAAGAGATCGCGGCCGCGGTCGGGGAGTGAGGCGGGGTGAACGAACCACATGAGGTACCGGTGAATGCGGCGGAGACCACCCATGAGCGGGGCACGGTCGAGTTGAACCCCGCCGCCGGGCCGACGTGGTTGCAACCGCTGATCGACAACGTCGACCAGATTCCGGAGGCGTATCGGCGCCGGCTACCTGCCGACGTTCTTGCGATGGTGACCGCGGCAAAGTCGGTGACGTCGCTCGCCGGCGGCGGGCGCGATGCCGCTGTCTTGGTGCTGTTTTCGGGTCCGCAATCCGCACCGGCCGCCGGTGGACCGCCCGACGACGCCGACCTGCTGCTGACGGTGCGGGCCTCGACGTTGCGCCACCACGCCGGACAGGCCGCCTTCCCCGGCGGTGCGGCCGACCCTGGCGACGACGGTCCGGTCGCGACGGCTTTGCGGGAGGCACGCGAGGAGACCGGGATCGACGTCACCAGGCTGCATCCGCTGGCGACCATGGAACGGACGTTCATCGCGCCGTCGCGTTTCCACGTCGTACCCGTGTTGGCCTACTCGCCGGATCCCGGCCCGGTCGACGTTGTCAACGACACCGAAACAGCGATCGTGGCCCGGGTCCCGGTGCGGGCCTTCGTCAACCCGGCGAACCGCCTGATGGTGTACCGGGGCCCGCTGGGGCGCCGTTGGGCCGGACCGGCGTTTCTGTTGAACCAGATGCTGGTGTGGGGCTTCACTGGCCAGGTGATCTCTGCAGTTCTCGATGTCGCGGGCTGGGCGCAGCCGTGGAACACCGACGACATCCGCGAATTGGACGACGCGATGGAGCTGGTCGGCGACTCGGACGGGCTGCGGGGTGGGCCGCGGTGAATTCGATGACGCCCTCCCAGTGGCTGGACATCGCCATACTCGCGGTCGCGTTCATCGCGGCGATCTCCGGTTGGCGTTCTGGCGCCCTGGGTTCACTGCTGTCGTTCGCCGGCGTGCTGCTCGGCGCGGTCGCCGGGGTGCTATTGGCGCCGCACATCGTCAGCCAAATCGCCGCGCCGCGCGCGAAACTGTTTGCCGCCCTGTTCTTGATCTTGGCCCTGGTGGTGGTCGGTGAGGTGGCTGGCGTGGTCCTGGGCCGGGCGGTGCGTGGTGCGATCCGCAACCGACCGATCCGCACCGTCGACTCCGTCATCGGCGTGGGCGTGCAGCTAATGGTGGTGTTGACCGCTGCCTGGCTGTTGGCGACGCCGTTGACCCAGTCCAAGGACCAGCCGGAACTGGCCGCTGCGGTGCGGGGTTCGCGGGTGCTCGCCGAAGTGAACGAGGTGGCCCCGACCTGGTTGCAATCCGTGCCCAAACGACTTTCGGCACTGCTGAACACCTCCGGGCTACCCGCGGTGCTCGAACCGTTCAGCCGTACCCCGGTGATCCCGGTCGCCTCGCCGGATCCGGCGCTGGCCAACAATCCGGTGGTGGCCGCGACGGCGTCCAGCGTCGTGAAAATCCGCAGTTTGGCACCAAGCTGCCAGAAGGTATTGGAAGGCACCGGATTCGTAATCTCGCCCGAGCGGGTGATGACCAACGCGCACGTGGTCGCCGGATCCAGCAGCGTCTCGTTGCAGGCCAACGGCAAGAACTTCGACGCCACGGTCGTGTCCTATGACCCGCAGGTCGACATCGCGATTCTGGCCGTCCCGGGGCTGCCGTCGGCTCCGCTGGTGTTCGACGACACCCCGGCCAAAACCGGCACCGACGTGGTGGTGCTCGGCTACCCGGGCGGCGGCAACTTCACCGCTACCCCCGCACGGATCCGCGAAGCCATCAAGCTCAGCGGGCCCGACATCTACCGCAGCCCGCAGCAGGTCACCCGCGACGTCTACACCATCCGGGCCAATGTGGAGCAAGGTGATTCGGGTGGGCCGCTGATCGACCTCAACGGCCGGGTACTCGGGGTGGTGTTCGGCGCCGCCGTCGACGACGCCGACACCGGCTTCGTGTTGACCGCCGAGGAGGTGGCCGGTCAGTTGAACAAGATCGGTGCCACCCAACAGGTGAACACCGGGGCTTGCGTCAGCTGACCCGCGGGCGGTGCACCTGCTGCAAGAAGCGCGACAGGTGCCGATTGATTTCCTCGGGTGCCTCTTCGTGACTGAAATGCCCTGCGCCGGCTATGGATACGTAGCGGCCGTGCGGGGCATAGCGTTGCGTGCGCTCCACCGGCGCGGCCAGCACGTAGGGGTCGGCGTCGCCGCGAATGTGCAACAACGGCACGCCGAGTTGAGCCTCGGTCGACTTGATGAAGCGGTGACCCTCGCTGCGTAGCTGGCTGCGCACCGCCCACCGCTGATACTCCAGGGCGCAGTGCGCGGCCCCCGGGATCTGGATCGCCTGCCGCAGGTAGCCGATGCATTGTGAAAAGTCTTCGGATGCAACCCATTTGGCGCTGCTACGGCTACGGACCAGCCGCTCGATCTCGGCGCCGTCGTGTCGGGTCAGTAGTCGCTCGGGCAGCATCGGCGCCTGGTACCGCAACAACGTCGGCAACAACGCTCGGCTTTGATCGCGGCGGGTGAGTGTTGAGTGCCGCAATGCGGCCGGGTGCGGAGAGCTGATCACCGCGATGCCGCGCACCAGCCGCGAATGCAGCAACGCGGTGGCCCAGCAGGCCAGTCCGCCGTCGGCGTGGCCGATCAGCGTCGCCGACGAATGTCCAAGTGCGCGAATAAGTCCGGCCGTGTCGCCGGCCAGCGTCCAGCCGTCGTAGCCGCGCGGTGGTTTGTCGCTGCCGCCGTAGCCGCGCAGGTCGACCGCGACCACCCGGGCTCCGGTCAGACCGCGCAACTGGTGGCGCCATGACCACCAGAACGACCCGAACCCGTGCAGCAGGATGACCAGCGGCAGCGTGGTGGCCGGCGTCTCTTCGTCGGCCGAATGTGCCTCGGCGACATGGAATCGGATGCCGTTGGCGTGCACATCCAGATGACGCCAAGGCCCGTCGATGCGGACCATCGACGGTCCCGGAGCCGGCATTTACCAGCCCGAGGGGTCGGTGGGCGTCTTGGTGTCGGCGGAGATCGCGATGTCTTTCGCCGGGGCAGCGACGGCCTTGTCGTGGCCCGGGGTGAACGCGGTGCGGGCCTCTTTGACCGATTCGATGGTCTTCTGCGGTCCGCGGATGCGGCGCACCTTCAGGAAGCCGAACAGCGCCAGCGCGGCGGTGACCACGACCATGAGCGTGAAGACGATCAAGAAGGCGGCCCAGCGCCACAGCCAGTTGTCCAGCAGCTCGGCCAGGAAAAAGAAGAAGAAGAAAGTGGAGTAGAACAGCACCACCAATGCCGAGATGAAAAAGACGCTGCCGGTCAAGCCCTTCTTGACGTCGCGGGTGATTTCGGCGCGGGCCAGTTCGACCTCGGCGCGCACCAGGGTCGACATCTGCGTCGTCACGTCTTTGATCAGCTCACCGACCGACGGGTCCCCGACCCTGGCATGCGGATCAGTCAGCGGAATCGTGGTCAGCGTGCTGGGCACACCGCTCTTGCGATCGGGCTTGCTCACAGACGGTCCTCTCCGTTTCGCGCCGGTTCAGCGCCGCTGGAACCCAAATAGTGCGCGCGTCGCGGTTTATGTTGCCATGCGCCCCCAGGGCGGACGAGGCCAGCCGAAGTGCGCTGGAAACGGCGGCCGACCCCGCACCGCGATCCTCTACACTGACGCACTGTCTCCAATCTCTTTCCAATCTTTTTGACGACCCGACGGGAGCATCACCTTGCAGAAGGCGCCGAGCGGCCGGAAACCCGCCGCGGTCATCATGGCCGCGCTGTTGGGCCTTCTGTTTCTACCTGCGAGCACCGCGGCGGCAGACGACAAGATTCCGTTGGGGGGCGGTGCCGGCATCATCGTCAACACCGGCACCCTGTGCACGCTGACAGCGATCGGGCATGACAAGTTCGGTGATCTGGTGGGTTTCAGCTCAGCGCACTGCGGCGGTCCGGGTGCACCGGTCGCCGCCGAGGCCGGTCCGAACCACATCCAGGTGGGCACCATGGTCGCAGGCAACGACGGGCTCGACTACGCGGTGATCAAGTTCGACCCGGCCAAGGTGACTCCGGTGGCTAACTTCAACGGCTTCGCCATCAACGGGATCGGTCCCGAACCGACGTTCGGTCAGGTGGCTTGCAAACAGGGCCGCACCACCGGCAACTCATGTGGCGTCACCTGGGGGCCGGGCCAGGACCCCGGCACCATCCTGATGCAGGTATGCGGCGGCCCGGGCGACTCCGGGGCGCCGGTGACCGTCGACAATTTACTGGTCGGCATGATTCACGGCGCGTTCAGCGACAGCCTGCCCACCTGCGTCACCAAGTACATTCCGCTGCACACCCCGGCCGTGGTCATGTCGATCAACGCCGACCTCGACGACATCAACGCCAAGAACCGGCCGGGGTCGGGCTTCGTTCCGATCGGCTGAGTTCGCGACGGTTTGCGTCGAGCGTCACGCCAGCGCGACGACGGGCACCGGGCGCCACTCTGACGTGACGTTCGACGAGCGAATGCCGCAGCAGCTGACCTACTTCGACTCGCGGATCGCGTCAAAGACGTTGGGGTCCAGCAGTGTCGACGTGTCACCGAGTTCGCGATTCTCGGCGACATCGCGCAGCAGCCTGCGCATGATCTTGCCGCTGCGGGTCTTGGGCAGCTCGGGCACCACGTGGATTTCGCGCGGCTTGGCGATCGGTGAGATTTCGTGAGCCACTTGTGCGCGCAACTCGTCGACGGTCCCCTCGGTTGCGTCGTGTTTGCTGCGTAGCACGACGAACGCGCAGATGGCCTGACCGGTGGTGTCATCGGTGACACCGACGACGGCCGCCTCGGCCACCCCGGAGTGCCCGACGAGCGCCGACTCCACCTCGGCGGTGGAAATCCGGTGCCCGGACACGTTCATGACGTCGTCGATGCGGCCCAGCACCCAGATGTCCCCGTCGGGGTCGAAGCGGGCGCCGTCGCCGGCGAAGTAGTAACCCTTCTCGGCGTACTTCGACCAGTACGTTCGGCGGTACCGCTCGGGGTCACCCCAGATGCCGCGCAGCATCGACGGCCACGGCTGGTCGAGCACCAGGTAACCGGTGACGTGCGTTTCACCCTCCTCGTCCGGGGGCAGCGGGTCGCCGTGGTCGTCGACGATCTTGGCCGAGATGCCGGGCAGCGCCGCCATCGCCGAACCGGGCTTGGCGTTGCTGACGCCCGGTATCGGCGAGATCATCGCCGCACCGGTCTCGGTCTGCCACCAGGTGTCGACCACCGGTACCTCGCCACGGCCGATCACATCGCGGTACCAGCGCCACGCTTCGGGATTGATGATCTCTCCGACCGAGCCCAGCAGCCGGATGCTGGACAGATCGTGGGCGTCCGGAATTTCGCGGCCCCACTTCATGAACGTGCGGATCAACGTCGGTGCGGTGTAATAGATTGTGACACCGTATCTTTCGATGATCTCGAAATGCCGGTGTTCGCTGGGTGCGTTCGGAGTGCCCTCGTAGAGCACCTCGGTGGCGCCGACGGACAGCGGACCGTAAACCCCGTAGGTGTGCCCGGTCACCCAACCGATGTCGGCGGTGCACCAAAAGACGTCGCGTTCGGGTTTGAGATCGAAGATGGCGTGCATCGTGTACGCACATTGGGTCAGATAACCGCCGCTGGTGTGCACGATGCCTTTGGGTGTGCCGGTGGTGCCCGATGTGTAGAGCAGGTACAACGGCTGCTCGGAGTCGAACGCCTCGGGGGTGTGCTCGGCGGCGGCGGAGTCGACCACGTCGTGCCACCACATGTCGCGGTCGTCGTTCCAGGCCACGTCAATTCCGGTGCGCCGCACCACCACAACGTGTTCGATCGGGCTGTCCGGCACCGAGACCGCCTCGTCGGCGGCCTCCTTGAGCGGTGCCGGCTTGCCGCGCCGGAACTGTCCGTCGGCGGTGATCAGCACCTTGGCCTGCGCGTCGGCGATGCGCGCCTGCAGGGCATGAGCAGTGAACCCGCCGAACACCACGGTGTGCATGATGCCCAACCGCGCGCACGCCAGCATCGCGATCACGGCTTCGGGAATGAGTGGCAGGTAGATGGCTACCCGGTCGCCCGCTTCCAGGCCGAGCTCCAGCAGGGCGTTGGCCGCTTTCGAAACCTGTTGTTGCAGTTCGGAGTACGTGAAGGTGCGGCGATGATCGTCGGGTTCGCCCTCCCAGTGGATTGCCACCCGATCCCCGTTGCCCGCCTCGACGTGGCGGTCCACGCAGTTGTAGGCGACGTTGAGCTTGCCGCCGACGAACCACTTGGCAAACGGCGCGTCGGACCAGTCCAGCACTTCGCTGTGCGGCGTCGCCCAGGACAACCGGTCGGCCTGCTCGGACCAGAACGCAAGGCGGTCTTCCTCGGCCTGTTCGTAGCAGCCGGGGCGGACATTGGCCTGCTCGGCGAACTGCGTCGGCGGCGGATACGACGCGGTCTGTTGCGTGCCTTCCGATTCTGACGGGGTCATGAGTGTGAGCGTAGCTCTGCTGCGATCAGAACCACTTGCGCATAGATTTTGGACATGACATGTGCCTTTCGATCAGCCGCCGTCCTGGGTGTCGGTGTAGCCATTGCGTTGTCGGGCGCGCGGGCAGCCGCGGACCCGGGAGATCCGGCGCCGTGCTCGGCTGAGCAGGTCTCGATCACCGTCGCCGGCCCGGAAGCGGCGGTAGGTCACCGCGCGGTGACCCTGGTTTTCGCCGCGGCCCCCGGGGTCGTCGCGTGCACGCTCAGCGGCTATCCGCAGGTGGAGGCCGGCACCGGCGCGTCTCTCGTTGCAGCCCAACCCACCTTGCGCGGCTACATGGGTGGTTTACCAAACGGCGCCGACGCTTTCCCGACGGTCACGTTGTCGCCGTCCCAGCGTGGCGAGTCGGTCGTGGAAGCGTTGTCCGTCGATGCGGACGCAGAGTCCTGTCCCACCGCCGCCGACCTGCGGGTCGTCCTGCCTGGGGCGACCGACGCGCAGACGGTGACGACGGAAATCGCCAGCTGCCAGTTGCAGGTTCATCCGGTCACGCAGGTGACCATCCAGCCGGGTTCGACTACTTAACGCTTGGCACGCTTTAGGGTCGCTGTCATGCGTCGAGGGATGCTTGGGGCCGTCCTGTTGCTGGTCGCCATGTTGACCGGCTGCGGGGGAGGGGTGCTGACCCCCGACGTGGTGGTCGTCAACGCTGCCGAACCCCCCAACCCGCTCATCCCAACCGGCACCAACGACAGCAATGGCGGCCGGATCCTCGATCGGCTTTTTGCCGGGTTGATGTCCTATGACGCGGCCGGTCGGGCGTCACCGGAGGTCGCCCAGTCGATCGAGTCCACCGACAACATCAACTACCGGATCGTGCTCAAGCCCGGCTGGAAATTCACCGACGGCTCACCGGTAACTGCCCACTCGTTCGTCGATGCTTGGAACTACGGTGCGCTGAGCGCCAATGCCCAACTGCAGCAGAACTTTTTCAGCCCCATCCAAGGCTACGACGACGTCGCCGGTCCACCGGGTGACGGCAAGCCGACCACCATGTCCGGTTTGCGAGTCATCGGTGACCTCGAATTCACCGTGCGCCTGAAAGCACCGACCATCGACTTCGTGCTCAGCTTGGGGCACAGCGCCTTCTATCCGTTGCCGCCGTCGGCGTTTCGGGATATGGCCGCCTTCGGGCAGCATCCAATCGGCAACGGCCCCTACCGACTCGCTGACAGCGCCGATGGACCGGCCTGGCAACACAACGTCCGGGTCGACCTTACGGCCAACCCCGATTACCACGGCAATCGCAAGCCCCGCAACAAGGGCCTGCGGTTCGAGTTCTACGGCAACCTGGAAACCGCGTACTCCGACCTGCTGTCCGGCAATCTTGATGTGCTGGACACGATTCCGTCCAGTGCGTTGACCATCTACGAGCGGGACCTGGGCGGCAACGCGGTCAAGGGGCCGGTTGCCGTCAGCCAGTCACTGGATACGCCATTGCGGCTGCCGCACTTCGGCGGTGAAGAAGGCCGCCTGCGCCGCTTGGCACTGTCATCGGCCATCAACCGCCCGCAGATCTGTCAACAGATCTTCAACGGAACTCGCAGCCCGGCACGAGATTTCACCGCGAGTTCGTTACCCGGATTCGATCCCCACATACCTGGCAGCGATGCACTGGATTTCAATCCCGAACGGGCCCGCCAACTTTGGGCGCAAGCCAATGCGATCTCGCCGTGGGACGGCCGGTACGCCATCGCCTACAACGCCGACAGCGGACACCAGGAGTGGGTGGACGCGGTGGCAAACAGCATCAAGAACGTGCTGGGCATCGACGCGGTCGGCGCACCGCACCCCACCTTTGCCGGCTTCCGCACCCAAATCACCAACCGCACCATCGACACCGCATTCCGGGCCGGTTGGATCGGCGACTTTCCATCCATGATCGAGTTCCTGGCCCCGTTGTACGCCACGGGCGCCGGATCCAACGACGTCGGCTACTCCAGTCGCGAGTTCGACGATGCCCTCGCAGCCGCCGAAGCCGCGCCAGATCTGCGCGCCGCCGATGTCCTGACCAATGTCGCACAGCGAATCCTGTTGCGCGACATGCCAGCCGTGCCGTTGTGGTATTACATCAGCGTCATCGGATGGTCGAGTCAGGTCAGCAATGTCAACCCCACCTGGAACGGGCTGCCCGACTACGAGAACATCGTCAAGACCGGGGTGGCTTAAATGGCTTGGTACGTGTTGCGCCGGATTGCCGTCATGGTCCCGGTCTTTTTGGGCGCCACGCTGTTGATCTACGGCATGGTGTTCCTGCTGCCCGGCGACCCGGTGGCCGCCATGGCCGGTGACCGCCCGCTGAGTCCCGCGGTGGCTGCCCAATTGCGCGCCCAATATCACCTGGATGACCCGTTCCTGGTGCAGTACCTGCGATACCTGGGCGGTCTGCTGCATGGCGACCTGGGCCGCGCCTACTCCGGCTTGCCGGTCAGCTCCGTTCTGGCCCATGCCTTTCCGGTGACGATCAGGCTGGCGCTGATCGCGCTGGTGGTCGAGGCGGTGTTGGGCATCGCGTTCGGTGTGATCGCCGGGCTGCGCCAGGGCGGCATCTTCGACGCCACGGTGCTGATCACCGGATTGGTCATCATCGCGATCCCGATCTTCGTGCTCGGTTTCCTCGCGCAGTTCGTCTTCGGGGTCGAATTGGGTTGGGCGCCAGTCACCGTGGGCGGACAAGCGACGTTCGGTCGGCTTCTCCTACCCGGAATCGTGTTGGGCCTGGTGTCATTCGCATATGTGGTGCGATTGACGCGTTCCGCGGTGGCCGCCAACGCGCACGCCGACTACGTGCGCACCGCGACCGCTAAGGGTTTATCGCGCCCCCGGGTGGTGACGCTGCACATTCTGCGCAACTCGCTGATTCCGGTGGTCACCTTCCTCGGCGCGGATCTCGGGGCGTTGATGGGCGGTGCGATCGTGACCGAGGGAATCTTCAATATCCACGGCGTCGGCGGTGTGCTGTATCAGGCGGTCACCCGCCAGGAGGCGCCGACAGTGGTCTCGATCGTGACAGTGCTGGTGCTGATCTATCTGGTCAGCAACCTGTTGGTGGACCTGCTGTATGCGGTGCTGGACCCACGGATTCGCTATGTATAGGCGCCCCAAGTTCCTGGTCGCGGCCGCGCTGATCCTGTTGATTCTCCTGGTCGCAGCGTTTCCGGCATTGTTCACCAGCGCCGACCCCGCGTACGCCGATCCGAACCAGAGCCTGCTTTCGCCCTCGGCGGCACACTGGTTCGGCACCGACCTACAAGGACACGACATCTACGCGCGCACCATCTACGGCGCACGGGCCTCGGTCGCCGTGGGCCTAGGCGCCACCCTGGCCGTGTTCGTCGTCGGCGGGGCGCTCGGTGCGCTGGCTGGCTTCTACGGAGGTTGGGTGGACGCGGTGGTGTCGCGGGTCACCGACGTGTTCTTCGCGGTGCCCCTGCTGCTTGCCGCGATCGTGCTGATGCAGGTGATGCACCACCGCACGCTGTGGACGGTGATCGCCATCCTGGGTTTGTTCGGGTGGCCGCAGGTCGCGCGGATCGCGCGCAGTTCGGTGCATCACCTGCATCAGCACGATCGCGGCAAGCAGCAGGGGCACCGCGAAGAACACGTCGGTGACCCGCGACACCACCGCGTCCACCCAACCTCCGTAGAAGCCAGCCAGCGCACCGAGCGCCCCGCCGACGACGAACACGGCCAGGGTGGCGCCTAGGCCCACGGCGACCGAGGCCACGTTGTCCTACCTCGGAGTCGGGTTGCCACCATCGGTGGTGTCCTGGGGTGGCGACATCAACGTCGCGCAGCTGCGACTGCGGGCGGGCTCACCCATCCTGTTCTATCCCGCTGGCGCACTGGCAATTACGGTGCTCGCCTTCATGATGATGGGCGACGCGTTGCGCGACGGCCTGGACCCGGCATCTCGGGCGTGGCGAGCATGAGCGACGCCGAATCGCCGTTGCTATCGGTCGAGGGCCTGGAAGTCAGGTTCGGCGCTGACGAGCCCGTGCTCCGCGGCGTGGATCTGACCGTGCCGCGCGGCCAGACCGTGGCTGTGGTCGGCGAATCGGGTTCGGGCAAATCCACCACGGCAGCCGCGATCCTGGGACTACTTTCACCGGGCGGGCGAATCACCGGCGGCAGCATCACGTTCGACGGACGCGACATCACCGGCGCCGACGCGCGGCTATTGCGTTCGATCAGGGGACGCGAGATCGGCTATGTGCCACAGGACCCGATGACCAATCTGAACCCGGTGTGGAAGGTGGGCTTCCAGATCCGGGAAGCGTTGCGGGCCAACACCGACGGTCGTGCCGCGCGAATGCGGGCGGTGGAGTTGCTCGCGGCCGCGGGTATGCCCGATCCCGCGAAGCAGGCGGATCGCTATCCGCACCAATTGTCCGGCGGCATGTGCCAACGCGCCTTGATCGCCATCGGCCTAGCGGGCCGACCGCGGCTGCTGATCGCCGACGAGCCGACCTCCGCGTTGGACGTCACCGTCCAGCGGCAGGTACTGGACCATCTGCAGCGGCTTACCGACGAGTTGGGCACCGCGCTGCTGCTGATCACCCACGATCTGGCATTGGCCGCCGAACGGGCTTCGCAAGTCGCCGTGATTCACCGCGGAATAGTGGTGGAATCCGGTGCCGCACAATCGATTCTGCGTAACCCCCAGCACGAGTACACCCAGCGTCTGGTCGCCGCGGCCCCGTCGCTGACCGCCCGCGACAAGCGCTCGGCACAGATCCGCGAGCAAGTCGCGGCGCAAGCGTCGGAGCACGCCAGCGGATCGGACGACATTCTCGTCGTCTCGGAGTTGACCAAGAGCTACCGGGAGTCTCGCGGTGTCCCGTGGCGCCGGACGGAGTTTCGGGCCGTCGACGGCGTGTCGTTCCGGGTGCGTCGGGCCAGCACCGTCGCGGTCGTGGGGGAGTCGGGATCAGGCAAATCGACGCTGGCGCGGATGGTGCTCGGATTGCTGCCACCCACGTCGGGCAGCGTCGTCTTCGACGGACAGGACGTCACGACAGCGCGCACCACACTCGCGTTCCGCCGGCGCGTACAACCGGTCTTCCAGAACCCGTACAGCAGTCTGGATCCGATGTATTCGGTGTCCCGGGCCATCGAGGAGCCACTGCGCATTCACCGGATCGGCGACCGGCCTCAGCGCCGACAGGCGGTCCGTGAGCTGGTCGACCAGGTGGCGTTACCGTCGTCGGTGCTGGATCGGCTACCGCGCGAGCTGTCCGGGGGTCAACGGCAGCGGGTCGCGATCGCGCGGGCGCTGGCACTGCGTCCCGACGTTCTGGTGTGCGACGAGGCGGTGTCCGCGCTCGACGTACTTGTGCAGGCGCAAATCCTCGACCTGCTGGGCGAATTGCAAGCGAACCTGGGTCTGACGTACCTGTTCATCAGCCACGATTTGGCAGTGGTCCGCCAAATCTCCGACGACGTGTTGGTAATGCGGGCCGGACGGGTGGTCGAACACGCGGCCACCGAAGCCGTGTTCACCCGGCCTGGGCACGACTACACCCGCCAGTTGCTGGAGGCCATTCCCGGGGCACAGCGCGGGGCGTGATGGCGGCGACCCACTAGGTTGGCAAGCTGTGACAGATCCGCTGGCTCCCCTGATGGAGCTACCCGGCGTCGCCGAAGCCAGCGACCGGGCACGTGAAGCGTTAGGCCGCGCCCACCGGCACCGGGCCAATCTGCGGGGCTGGCCTGTGACGGCCGCCGAGGCGTCGCTGCGGGCGGCGCGGGCCTCCTCGGTCCTCGATGGCGGCCCGGTGCGGCTGGAGGATGTTGCGGACGCTACCGGCGTCAGTGATCCGGTGTTCGGGGGAGCGCTGCGGGTGGCACAGGCACTGGAAGGTGGCGAGGGCGCGCTTGTCGGGGTCTGGCGACGGGCGCCGCTGCAAGCCTTGGCCCGGTTGCACGTGTTGGCCGCGGCCGACCAGGTCGACGAGGAGCGACTGGGCCGGCCGCGTACCGATCGGGAGATCGGACCGCGCCTGGAACTGCTCGCGGAGTTGGTCAGCCGGCCTACCCAGGCGTCGGCACCGGTGGTTGCTGCGGTGGCACATGGAGAGTTGTTGACGCTGAGGCCATTTGGCAGCGCGGACGGAGTGGTCGCTCGCGCGGTGTCGCGCTTGGTAACGATCGCGACCGGGTTGGACCCGCACGGACTAGGTGTGCCGGAGGTGAATTGGATGCGCCAGCCGGCGGCTTACCGCGATGCCGCGGTCAAGTTCGCCTCGGGTGTACCTGACGGCGTGGCGAGCTGGTTGGTGCTGTGTTGCCGGGCGTTGCGAGCGGGCGCACAGGAGGCGTTGTCGATCGCTGAGTCGGTACCACGAAAGTAGCTGGAACCGGCGGACGACGTAGTGCGACAGTGTCTGGAGAATGCAAAGCGGGCGGTGACCCGAATGACTTCGAATCACCGCCCGCCAACACGGTTCTCGGTTACCAAGCGTGCATTATGTGGGCTGCGTGGGTGGCCTCGGCGCGTTTGCGACACTTCCTGCTGCAACCCCACCCAAAGAGCTGTCGAGGCAGTCCGTTCTTCGCAATTACGCAGGCCCGCAACACTTCTGCCATCTTCGCGGCTATGACTCCGCGTGGGTGCCGGGAACCGTGCTGGGTGCCCGGGTCGGGAGGACGAACCTTCTCTTCCGGATCGACCTTGGCCTCACCGGGCTGCCGTAGCTCCTTTGTACTACTAGACCACAGGCACAGCAAGGCCTAATCGCGTCAAAGTTGTGGAACGACTTCGGATTGCGCGCAAGACGTGTTTGCTGTCGTGGCGGCTGGGAAAGTTGGGACGGTAGTGCTAGATCGGGTTAGAACGCGAAGCGGCGCAACAGCGCGTAGGTGACCGCGCCGGCAGCCACGGCGGTAACACCGACCGCCGCCGTCGTGGCGATCGCGGCACCCGATGGCGCCGGGATCCGATCGCGCAAGGACACCGGTCGGGAGAACGACAGGACCTGCCAGCCGCGCTCGACGGCTTCCTTACGCAAAGCACGGTCGGGATTCACCACCGACGGGTGGCCTACCGACTCGAGCATCGGCAGATCGGTGACTGAGTCGGAGTAGGCATAGCAATGCTCGAGCGGATAACCCTCGCGCGCGGCGAGTTCGCGGATGGCTTGCACTTTGTTTTCGCCGTAGCAGTAGAAGCCGACCTCGCCGGTGTACTTGCCGTCCTCGACCACCATCCTGGTTGCCATCGCGTGGGTGGCGCCCAGCGCGCGCGCGATCGGGCCGACGATCTCTTCGCCGGAAGCCGAGACCACCACGACGTCACGTCCGCACAGCTTGTGGGCCGCGATGAGATCGGCGGCCTCCGCGAACACCAGGGGCGTCACGATGTCGTGCAACGTCTCGTTGACGATCGACTTGACCTGCTCGACATCCCAGCCGATGCACATGTTGGCCAGGTTTGTGCGCATCCGGGCCATCTGGTCGTGGTCGGCGCCAGAGAGCAGGAAGATGAACTGCGCATAGCTGGACTTCAACACCGCCCGCCGGTTAAGCAGGCCTTGCGCGAAGAAGGGTTTGCTGAACGCCAGGGTGCTCGACTTGGCGATGATGGTCTTGTCCAGATCGAAGAAGGCAGCGGTGCGCGCACTCGCCTCGGTTGGCTCCGGTGTTTGCGGCGAGGTTTGCTGCGGCCCGGCCGAGTCGGGGACAGTCACCAACTCAGCATAGGTGGGTGATGCCGCGCGGCTGCGAGCTTGGGGTCAAATCCGGAAATGTGAATACCCTTGTTGTCTTTTAGGCCACCGCATTTACACGTCTCAAGCGCTACTTTCATTACTGGGAGTACTTGCGTGAATCCCGGCTGGCATGTGTATAGTAAGCATTACTCGGCCTCGAGCCGAGGGTGTATCAGCCCGACCCCCCGGGGCTGATACACGACGACCTCCGCCTCCTCCCCCCCTGGCGGGGGTCGTCCCTTTTCTGGGGTAAAAATCTTCCGCTCCCGGCCGGCAAGCCGTGTCCACTGCGCGTTGCGGGGACGGTGATTTGGCCCGGACGGGCCGGGTCCAGCGAACGTCTTTGTACACAGTCCGGACTCTGTCCCCAGATCCGTCTTTGGCACTGGCGTCCAACACCGTTGGCCCCGCACGGTGGAGCGGTGACTTCGTTTCCGCGACCCCAACCGACCGGATCCGGTGTGTTGGCGATGTTGACCGAGCCGGAACTGCGTGCGGAACTCGACCGCGTTGCCGCCGCCGTCGGCGTGCGGGTGGTGCATGCCGCAGGCGGGAGTTCGGTCAGCAGGAAGACCTGGTCGGCCGCTGCCGCAGTGGTGTTGGACCGAGCGGCGGCGGACCGTTGCGCGCAGGAAGCCCTACCGCGCCGCGCTCATGTCACCGTCCTGACGGGTACCGAAGTCACGGCGACGGTGTGGGCGGCAGCCGTCGCGGTCGGTGCCGAGCGGGTGTCGAGACTGCCCCAGCAGGAGCAGGAACTCGTCGCCGAGCTCGCCGACGCCGCGGAGTTGGCGCGCTGCACGCGCGACGACAGACATCGCGGCGAGGTGGTGGCCGTCATCGGGGGTTGCGGTGGTGGCGGGGCGTCGTTGTTCGCGGCGGCTCTGGCGCAGGAGGCGGTCGATGCCGTGCTGGTGGATCTGGATCCATGGGGAGGCGGGGCCGATCTGCTGGTCGGCAGTGAGACTGCGGCCGGGCTGCGATGGCCTGACCTAGCGATTCAGGGTGGCCGACTGAACTGGTCGGCGATGCGCGAGGCGTTGCCGCGCCATCGCGGGATCAGCGTGCTGTCGGGCACTCGGCGCGGATACGAGCTGGCCGCGGGTCCGGTAGACGCGATCGTCGAGGCCGGTCGCCGCGGGGGAGTCACGGTGGTGTGCGATCTGCCGCGGCGATTGACCGAGGCAACCCACATCGCCTTGGACAGTGCCGATTTGGTGGTGTTGGTCAGCCGTTGCGACGTGCGGGCGTGTGCGGCGACCGCCACCCTCGCGCCCGTGTTGGCGGCAATCAACCCGAATCTCGGTCTGGCCGTGCGTGGGCCGGCACCGGGTGGGCTGCGGGCTGCCGAGGTCGCCGACATCGTGGGGCTGCCGTTGTTGGCTTCGATGCGTGCCGAGCCGCGGTTGGCCGAGCGGTTGGAGCACGGCGGATTGCGGCTGGGACGCAGATCCGCACTGGGCGCTGCCGCTCGTTCCGTGCTCGGTGTGCTGGCGGATGGGCGCGGGGCGCTGGCTGGTCGTGCGGCGTGAACGGTCCCCTGATTGAACGCGTGCGGGAACGGCTGGCCGCCGAATCCGGTCCGCTGCGGCCCAACGTGGTCGCCGCGGCGATTCGCGCCGAGTCCGGCGGAATACTCGGTGACACCGAGGTACTGGCAAATCTTCGTCTGCTGCAGACAGAACTGACCGGTGCTGGCGTCCTCGAACCATTGCTGCGCGCCGACGGCACCACCGATGTATTGGTGACCGCGCCGGACAGCGTTTGGCTCGACGATGGAAATGGATTGCGGCGCAGTCATATCCGGTTCCCAGATGACGCCGCGGTGCGACGGCTGGCCCAGCGCCTGGCGTTGGCGGCCGGCCGCCGACTCGACGATGCGCAGCCGTGGGTGGACGGCCAGCTGACCGGAATCGGCGCCGGCTTCGCGGTACGGCTGCACGCAGTCCTGCCGCCGGTGGCAACCGCCGGCACATGTCTGTCGTTGCGGGTGCTGCGCCCGGCCACCCAGGATTTGGCGGCGCTCACTGCTGCGGGGACGATCACACCCGAGGCCGCCGAGCTCGTCGCCGACATCATCGCCGCACGGTTGGCGTTTTTGGTCTGCGGTGGCACCGGCGCCGGCAAGACAACCCTGTTGTCCGCAATGTTGGGGGCCGTTTCGCCGGCCGAGCGGATTGTCTGCGTCGAGGATGCCGCCGAGCTGGCACCGCCGCATCCGCATCTGGTCAAGCTGGTCGCACGGTGTGCGAACGTCGAGGGAGTCGGCGAGGTGACGGTTCGTCAGCTCGTACGCCAAGCGCTGCGAATGCGCCCAGACCGGATCGTGGTCGGCGAAGTCAGGGGCGCCGAGGTGGTGGATCTCCTGGCTGCCCTGAACACCGGGCATGAGGGCGGCGCTGGCACGGTGCATGCCAACAGCCCGGGCGAAGTCCCCGCCCGACTGGAGGCGTTGGGCGCGTTGGGTGGTCTCGACCGCGCCGCGTTACACAGCCAGCTCGCCGCCGCGGTTCAGGTGCTACTACACGTCACACGCGACCCCCGCGGGCAGCGCCGGCTCAGCGAGATCGCCGTGTTGCGCCAGGCTGACGGCGGCCGGGTCCAAGCGGTCACGGCATGGCACGTCGATCGCGGCCCCGCTGAGGTTCCCGATCTTCGTGAACTGCTGCGAACTCGGTTGCCCGCATGACGGGGCTGCATCTGGCCACGGTGCTGATGGCTTTGGCGCTGCTGGTACTGCCGGGGTCTCCGCGCCGACGGCTTGTCACGCCGGCACGCGGCGGTCGACGGGTACCCCTGGGCACGCGGGCGGCGGTAGGGGGCTGCGGGTGTGTGTTTGCTGCGGCGGTTCTCGTAATGCCCATGACGACCGTCCTGGCCGGGGCCGTATTGGTCGCGACGGTGGGTCTGCGCTACCGTCGCCGCCGCCGCGACCGTCGGGGCATCGGGGAGGCGCGGGCGCTGGAAGCCGGACTCGAGGTGCTGGTCGGCGAGCTTCGCGTGGGCGCTCATCCGGTCCGCGCGTTCGACACCGCGGCTGACGAGACAGTCGGGCTGGTGTCGTCGGCATTGCGGGCCGTCGCGGCGCGGGCACGATTGGGCGCCGACGTCGCGGGCGGACTGCGTGCGGCGGCAGCCTCCTCGGCACTGCCGACGCAGTGGGAGCGACTGGCGGTGTGCTGGCAGCTCGCGGCTGATCACGGTCTGGCGATCGCCACCTTGATGCGGGCAGCCCAACGCGATATCGCTGAGCGGCAACGGTTCTCGGCAAAGGTGACATCGGGTCTGGCCGGTGCGAGGGCCACCGCCGCGATCCTGGCTGGGTTGCCGGTGCTGGGGGTATTGCTGGGACAGTTGCTGGGCGCTCGGCCGCTGAGGTTCCTGTTCGGCGCAGGTGGCTGGGTGCTGGTCATCGGTGTGGGGCTGGCTTGTGCCGGGCTGTTGTGGTCGGACCGGATCTCCGATCGCGTGGTGTCGCCGTGACGGCCGCGGCGGCGGTGTTGTTGGCTGTGGCCCTGTTGGTAGGCGGGGGTACACCGGTCGTACGTGCGCGGGCTGGCATGTCCTCGTCGGCTCGTGACGTGCGGCGGCCGCGCCGGGTCGGTCCGGATCCGCTGGGCGTGGCGTCCAGTTTGGACGTGCTCGCTGTTTGCTTGGCAGCGGGTATGGCGGTCGCGACGGCTGCGGGCGCGACTGCCCGGTTTGCGCCACCGCGGCTGGCGGCGGTGTTGCGGCGGGCCGCCGACTTGCTGTCCCTGGGTGCTGATCCGGCGATCGCGTGGGCGGCGCCGGCGGATCTCGGCGCGGTCGACGCAGAGGTTGACGGCCTGCTGCGGTTGGCCCGGCGGTCGGCGTCTTCGGGCGCCGCACTGGCCGACGGTGTCACCGAGCTCGCCGTGCAATCCCGTCATGACGCTGCCGCCGCGGCAACCGCAGCCGCGGCGCGCGCCGGGGTGCTGATCGCCGGTCCGCTCGGCCTGTGTTTTCTGCCGGCGTTTGTGTGCCTGGGCATTGTGCCCGTGGTGGTAGGGCTGGCCGGGGACGTGTTGCAGTCTGGCTTACTTTGAGAAAGGAATACGTTGATGCCCAACATGTTTCGAGTTCTGGCGGCGCGCATGACGGTGCTGATGGCCGACGAGTCGGGCATGTCGACCGTCGAGTACGCCATTGGGACCATTGCGGCGGCGGCCTTCGGCGCGATCCTCTACACCGTCGTGACCGGAGATTCGGTGGTGTCAGCGCTGAGCCGCATCATCGGGCGGGCGTTGACCACCAATGTCTAGATGACGGGTCGAGCACAGTTGAGGCGGCACTGGCGATCGCCAGCTTGGTGGTGGTGCTGGTGTTGTGCCTGGCCGGAATCACTGCGGTGTCAATGCAGGTGCGTTGCGTCGACGCGGCGCGGGAAGCCGCCCGACTCTCCGCCCGAGGGGACGATCGTGACGCGGTCGACGTCGCGCGCCGCATCGCGCCGGATGGCGCGCACGTCCAGGTTCACCGCGAGGGTGATTTCGTGGTGGCCACCGTCGTCGCGCATTCGAAATTGTTGCCGGGCTGGGATATTGCCGCCCGAGCAATCTCGGCTGCCGAGCCGCGATGATCGCGGTTCGGCCACCGTGCTGGCGGTGGCCGTGGTCGCCGTGCTGCTGTGCGTAACCGGGGCCGGTGCTTACCTGGGCTCGGTCGTTGTGGCACGACACCGGGCGCAGGCGGCCGCCGACTTGGCCGCGTTAGCCGGTGCCGCCGCGCTGCCGCACGGGGTTTCAGCGGCGTGCGCACGCGCCACGACGGTGGCGCACGAAATGCGATCGAGCGTTGCCGCCTGCGAAATGGACGGGCTCGACGTGATCGTCACGGTGCGGGTTGGGGCGGCGCGCGCGTATGCACGCGCCGGGCCGCTCGGACCGTAAACCGTTACGCCTTACCGTTGTTGCCGTTGTTACCCAGCAACAGTCCGCCGGTGCCACCCGTTCCGGCCGTCCCCCCGGCCTTCCCAGCATTACCGCCGTTTCCGCCGTCCCCGATCAACACTGCGTCTCCGCCGTTTCCGCCTTTGCCTGCGGTGGTAGCACCGAACCCGCCGGCGCCACCGTCACCGCCGCTGCCGCTCGCGCCGGCCTTGCCACCGGCTCCGCCGGCACCACCGGTCGTGTCGCCTTCCCCACCGGTGCCGCCAGCGCCACCGGAGCCGCTGAGCAGGCCGGCATTGCCGCCAGCCCCGCCGGCTCCGCCGGTGGTGGTGCTGTACCCGCCGATCCCGCCGGCGCCTCCCGAGCCGAACAGTATGCCGCCGTTGCCGCCGACACCGCCGATTCCTCCGGTGGTGGCACCGAGCCCGCCGGTACCGCCGCTGCCGCCGGCGCCGCCGGATGGGCCCATAGCCAGGAGGCCGGCGTTGCCGCCGGCACCACCGGCGCCGCCGGTGGCCCCGCCGCTGATGCCGAATCCACCAGAGCCGCCTGTCCCGCCTGCGCCGAACAACCCGCCGGTCCCGCCGACGCCGCCGGCCCCGGCTTTCGGGACGCCTTCGCCGCCGGCGCCGCCCATCCCGCCGGCCCCGAACAATCCACCGGCACCGCCAGAACCGCCGGTCCCACCGGTACCCCCGAACCCGCCGGCTCCGCCGATCCCGCCGTTTGCGAAGAGTCCACCATTGCCTCCCGCACCGCCTGCACCGCCGGCCTTCGTGCTGGCTCCGGCTCCGCCGTTGCCGGCGGCGCCGAACAGCATGCCGGCGTTGCCGCCGGTCCCGCCGGCACCTCCGCCGCCGCCCGCGACGCCGCCGGTACCGCCGGCTCCGCCGGACCCGATGAACATGGCCGCACCGCCGGCCCCGCCGGCTCCACCGGTGCCGGCGGCCCCGGCCCCACCGGTGCCGCCCGTCCCGCCGCTGCCGAACAGGATGCCGCCGGCCCCGCCGGCTCCGCCCGCCCCACCGCTGACGCCGGACGTGCCGGACGCTCCGTTGCCGCCATTGCCGAACAGCCATCCGCCGGCTCCACCGGGAGCCCCGGTTCCGGGGGTTCCGTTGAGTCCGTTCCCGATCAGCGGCCGACCGGTAGCTGCTTGAAGGGGCCCGTTGATCGCGGCGAGTACTTGCTGTTGGGCGGCATGCAGTGGGTTTCCGCTAGCGGGGGCGTTCGATCCGTCTGCCCCCAACAGCAGCGCGCTGATGCCACCGGGGCCGGCCTTACCTGGGGCCGCACCCGTCCCACCCAAACCGCCGTTGCCGCCGTTGCCGATCAGCCCGTTAGTGGCGTTGCCGCCACTACCACCAGCACCACCCGTAACTGCGCTGGCTCCGCCGCTACCGCCGTTGCCGCCATTGCCGAAGACGCCGGGGGTGCCTCCCGCTCCGCCGGCACCACCGAGCGTCGCGGCGCCGGCGCCACCGGTGCCGCCTGCCCCGCCGGATCCGACGAGTGCACCGGCGTTGCCGCCGGCCCCGCCCTTACCGCCGGTGGTCCCGGCGGCCCCGCCGGCCCCACCGGCGCCACCCGAGCCGAAGATCATGCCGCCATTGCCACCGTCGCCGCCCACGCCGCCGGTGGTGGCGGCTCCTGGGGCCTCCCCGCCGTTGCCGCCGGCGCCGCCGGTGCCGAACGCGAACATGCCGGCGTTGCCGCCGTGGCCACCCGCCCCGCCTTTGACCAGGCTTTGTCCGCCGCTCCCGCCGCCGCCGCCGTCACCGAACAACCCACCGGCGCCGCCGGCGCCGCCGGCGCCACCCGTGCCAGCCGTTGCGTCAAAGGCAGTTCCACCGGCCCCGCCGGTACCGCCGCTGGAGAACATTCCGCCAACGCCACCAGCACCGCCGGCTCCACCGTTGCCGCCTACGCCGCCGGCCCCGCCGGCCCCGCCACTGGAGAACATTCCGCCGGCGCCGCCGGCGCCACCGGCTCCTCCAGTCCCTGCGGGCAGAACGGCCGCGGAGTATCCGCCAGGACCGCCGACCCCGGCCGCCCCGAAGAGCATGCCGGCGTTCCCGCCGGCCCCGCCGGCCCCACCTAGACCGCCCCCAGCGGCGTTGGTCGAGGCTCCACCGGCGCCGCCGAGGCCGCCGGCGCCGATCAGCATGGCATTGCCGCCAGCCCCGCCGGCACCTCCGGCCTTGCCGGAGGCCGAGGTGCTCCCGCCGGTTCCGCCAGCTCCGCCGCTACCAAACAGTCCCGCCGCCCCGCCGGCGCCGCCTTTCCCGCCGTCGACAGCCGCCGACGGTGCGCCGGATCCGCCCGCTCCGCCATTGCCGAGCAACCATCCGCCGGGTGTTCCGGCTTGCCCCGTCCCCGGGGCGCCGTTGGTGCCGTTACCGATCAGCGGGCGTCCGGTCTGTGCCACAAACTGCGCGTTGATCACGTCGATCAGGCTCTGGAAGGGCTGGGCGGCCGCGGTCTCCGCGGCCGCATAGGACCCGGCCCCGCCGTTCAACAGCTGCACAAACGCGTTGTTGAACGCAGCGGCCTGTCCGCTGAGCGATTGATAGGCCTGACCGTGCATGCCGAACAGCGAGGCTATAGCGACCGACACTTCGTCCTGGGCGGCGGCAAGTACCGCGGTCGTTTGCGCGGCTGCGGCCCTGTTGGCCGCTTCCACGGCGGCACCGACTCCGGCCAAATCTGTTGCTGCTGTTCCCAAGACGGCGGGTAACACGCTCAAGAAGGACATCTGGCACCTCCCATACGATGATGGTCAATGCGTCAGACCGGGCCGGGAATCGCTCTCAACCGGTGGGCAATACCGGCGGGGAATCGGCGCGTTTAGCATGTTATCGCGGTCTGTGCAACTTTTATGGCCGTTTCATAGATTTGCATCTCGCCCAAGTGCATCGGAATCTAGGCCGAGTCGCTAGGTCGACCCGACGATTCCGTCCTGGCCCAGCAGATCTCCGCCGCGACCGGCGGCACCGGGCTCACCTGCGGGGGTACCGGTCCCGCTGTTGCCGCCGTTACCGCCGTTGCCGACCAGCCAGGCATTGCCGCCCCTGCCACCTGGGCCGCCGACGCTCCCGACGGCCGAGGTGATGCCGCCGGCTCCGCCGTTACCGCCGTTGCCGAGCAGGCCGGCATTGCCCCCGTCGCCCCCAGAGCCACCCTGACCGGGAAGGCTGAACCCGCCCCAGCCGCCGGTCCCGCCGGCACCGCCGTCGCCCCAGATCAACCCCGCGTTGCCGCCAGCACCGCCGGACCCGCCGACCAGGCCTGCGACGCCACCGTCGCCGCCGTCGCCGCCGTCGCCGTAGAACAGGCCTCCGTTGCCGCCGTCGCCGCCCAGCCCGCCGGTGTCATGGCCGACCCCGCCGTCACCTCCGCCACCGCCGGAACCGAACAAGCCGGCAGCGCCACCCGCGCCACCGGCGCCGCCGCTGGCGGGTTGACCGTTGCCGCCGTCCCCGCCGGCACCGCCGGCGCCGAAGATCATTCCTCCGTGGCCACCCGATCCGCCGTCCGCGCCGTTGGTGCCGCCGGTTCCGCCGTTGCCGCCGTGGCCTCCGGTGCCGAACCAGCCGGCGCCTCCACCCGCTCCGCCGACCCCGCCGTCTTTGCCGCCATTGCCGCCCTCGCCACCGTTGCCGCCCGAGCCTTGTACAACTCCGCCACGACCACCGGCTCCGCCGGCCCCGCCGACGGTGTCGTCAGCCTGTCCTCCGTCACCGCCGCCGCCGCCAGCGCCGAAGAGTCCGCCGGCACCGCCCGCGCCACCGACGCCGCCGATCTGGGTGGCGCTTACGCCGCCCACCCCGCCCTTGCCGCCGGCGCCACACAGCC
>NZ_LZLS01000011.1 GCF_001673365.1 Mycobacterium asiaticum | reverse complement strand
GGCAGCACCTGCCGGTAGGTGAGCTCGCGGGCGGTGGTCACCCGGAACGCGACCAGACAGATCATCGTGTTGATTGCCACTGCGGCCAAGACGACGCCGACCTTGCCGACCAGTCCCAGCGACCCGGTCAGATGCCCCACGCCGGACAGCACCGTCGTCGCGATAACCGCCGAACCCAGCACCAAAAGCAACAGCAGGCTGCGGCGCCGGGACCGCACCAGGTCGGGCCGCATATTGCGCGGTACGGCCCACACTGAGTCCATCGCGTTCTGCAGCGCCTGCCCTACCCCCAGCCCGCCGTAGAGGGCGCCGAGAATGCCGACGATTACCGCTGCGGGGCCGCCGCTGAGTCCTTCGGGCTGCTGCAACTGGCTGCCGATCACCGGGAACTGGCTCAGGGTGCTCTGCAGGACCTGCGCTTGGAGGTCGGGCCGGTCGGCGAGCAATACGCCTAGGCCCGTAGTCAGCAGCAGCAATAGCGGAAACAGCGAAACGAAGGCGTAGTAGGTGATCAGCGCGGCCAGGTAGCCGCCTTGGTCATCGAGGTATTTGTAGATGACGGCGACGACCACTCCGACCGCACGATTGCGTCGTTGCAGCCTGTCCAGCCAGCCGACCATCGCCGCTCATTTCGATTCAACCCAGCCATCCCTTGTGACGGTGGTACCCGGATGCACCGTCGGCCAACCGGACGACGCAACGCTGCTTAGGCCGAAGAGTTAGGGGTATCCCAGCGCCGGTAGCCACGAAAAATCAGCCCGGGAGTATCCATGCCACCTCGCCGTCAGCCCGATCAGAAAGCGCCCAAGCCAGCCAGCCCTACCGGGCGGACCAATGGGGACGCCGGAGACTTCGATGCCCGCGCGCAGTCGGGGCGATATCTGACCACCGCCCAGGGTGTGCGCCTGCCTGACACGGACCACTCCCTGAAGGCTGGCAATCGCGGTCCGACCCTGCTCGAAGACTTCCATTTACGGGAAAAGATCACGCATTTCGATCATGAGCGCATCCCTGAGCGCGTCGTACACGCCCGAGGAGCCGCCGCACATGGCGTCTTCGAGTCCTACGGAACGGCCGCCTCGGTCACCAAAGCCGGGTTCCTGGCGCGCAAAGGCAAGAAAACGGAAGTGTTCTGCCGGTTCTCGACGGTTGTCGGCTCGCGCGGCTCCGCTGACACCGTGCGGGACACCCGCGGGTTCGCCGTAAAGTTCTACACCGACGAGGGCAACTTCGACTTGGTGGGCAACAACATTCCGGTGTTCTTCATTCAAGACGGCATCAAGTTCCCCGATATTGTCCATGCCGCCAAACCCCATCCCGATCGTGAGATCCCGCAGGCCCAGTCCGCGCATGACACGTTCTGGGATTTCGTCTCGTTGCACACCGAAGCCACCAACCACGTCTTCTGGCACATGAGCGATCGGGGCATTCCACGCTCGTTCCGCACCATGGAGGGCTTCGGGGTCCACACCTTCCGCCTGACCAACAAGAAGGGCAAGACCAGCCTGGTCAAATTTCACTGGAAGCCGGTTGCCGGAGTCCATTCGCTGGTCTGGGAAGAGGCGCAGATCGCGGCGGGTTGCGACCCGGATTTTCACCGTCGCGACATGGCCGACGGAATCGAAGCGGGCGCTTACCTCGAATTCGAGCTGGGCATCCAGGTCATGCCCGACGACGGCACCGACACCTTCGAGGGTATTGACCTGCTGGACCCGACCAAGATCGTGCCCGAAGAGATGGTCCCGGTGCAGTTCATCGGGAAGATGACCCTCAACCGCAACCCGACCAACTACTTCGCCGAGACCGAACAGGTCGCCTTCCACACTGGAAACCTGGTGCCGGGTATAGAACCGACCAACGACCCGCTCATGCAGGCCCGGCTGTTCTCCTACCTGGACACCCAGCTCATCCGACTCGGTGGCCCCAATTTTTCGCAACTTCCGATTAACCGGCCACACTGCCCGGTCAACGACATGTTGCGGGATGGCATGCACCAGACCGCAATTCACACCGGTCAGGCGCCGTACCTACCCAACAGCATCGACGACGGGGAGCCACTGGTCGCCGACGCCGACGAGGGTGGCTATGTGCAGACGCCGCGCCACGTCGAGGGTCCGACTGTGCGCGCAGCTCCGGTGTCCTTCGAGGACCACTTCACCCAACCGGCGATCTTCTACCGCAGCCTAAGTGCCATCGAGCAGGCGCACATCATCGAGGCGTTCACGTTCGAACTCGGCAAGTGCTACGAGCAGGCCATCAAGGAAAGGCAACTCGAAGTGCTGGCCAATGTCGATGCCGATCTGTGCAAACAGGTGGCGGTCGGACTCGGGCTACCGGCGCCGAAGGGTAACCCGCCCAAGAACGTGGTGGTGTCGCCGGCTGTGTCGCAGATCGTCGAAACGCCTGGGCCCATCGACGGGCGCAAGATCGGCATTATCGCGGGCGCCGACTCCGATCTGGGCGGTGTGTCCAAGCTCATCGACTCCGTCCTGGCTTTGAAGGCCACGCCGCTGGTGACCGCGCCTATCGGCGGTGTCTTGAAGTCCGGGCGGCGCAGCGTGATCGTCGAGCGGACCTTGCTGACCGCGAGGTCGATCGAGTTCGATGCGGTAGTGGTGGCCGCGGGCACGAAGCCCGTCAACGACATCAAGCTAGTTATCTTGCTGCAGGAGGCATTTCGGCATTGCAAGCCGATTGCCGCATGGGGTGACGGCACCGCAGCGCTGACAGCCGCAGGCATTGCGCTGGACGCGCCGGGAGTGCTCGTAGCCGACAAGGTGGACAAGAAGTTCACCGCGGCGCTCGCAGCTGCGGGAGGGTTGCACCGGGTATGGGATCGCGCCGTCGACGTGATGGCTTCGCAAGTGCCGCCGGTGCGCTCGGCTCGGCGGTGACGGGTCAGACGGTCGCGCGGTCGCGTCCTTCCCAATACGGCTTGCGCAGGTCCTTTTTCAGGATCTTCCCGGTCGGATTGCGCGGCAACTCATCGGCGATGTCGATCGTCTTCGGGCACTTGTAGGCGGCCAGGCGCTCACGCGAGAAGGCGATCAGCTCAGCTTCGGTGACCTCACCCTCAAGTGAGACAACGGCTTTGACGACCTCACCCCACTTGTCATCCGGCACGCCGATGACCGCGACCTCCACCACCGCCGGATGCTCGGCCAGCACTCGCTCCACCTCGATCGAGTAGATGTTCTCCCCACCCGAGATGATCATGTCCTTGAGCCGATCCTCGACGAAGATGTAACCCCCGTCGTCGACGCGTCCGATGTCGCCGGTGCGGAACCAGCCGTCTTCGGTCACCGCTTCCGCGGTGGCCTCCGGCTTGTTGTGGTATCCCTTCATCAGTTGCGGTGTGCGAAACCACAATTCGCCCTGCTCACCGGTCGGCACGTCCTCGAGCGTGTACGGGTCGACAACCCGAACCTCGGCGTTGGGCACCAGCGTTCCCGCGCTGCCCAATCGCTCCGGGCGGTCTTGGGTCCGGTGGGCTTCTGGAAGCAGGTGACTGATCACGCCACACACTTCCGTCAGGCCGTAGGCCTGAATGAAGTCTGTGTTCGGCCAAGCCTCCAGCGCCGCGCGCAGCAGCGGCAGTGGCATCGGTGAGGCACCATACGAATACGTTTTGAGTGCACCGAAGAGCTTCACGGCGTCTTCACCGGATTCGAGCACCTTCGCCAACACCGCCGGTACCAGGAATGTTCTGTTGGCGCCCTTGAGAATTGCGCCCGCGAGCGCGATGCCGTCGACGTCGCGCGTCATCACGCTCGGGATCCCGTCGTGAATGCCGAACTGCACGTAGGACGACCCGCCGACGTGAAACAGCGGCATCGACACCATGCTCTTGTCGCCGGGCTCGAATTCGAAGCCCTCGTGCGCGTTGATGGTGTGCGCGATCAAGTTCGCCTGAGTCAACTCCACACCTTTGGGACGGCCGGTCGTGCCCGAGGAGTACATGATGATGCACACGTCGTCGGGTTCGACATCGTCGGCGCGGCCCACGGGTGTAGCTCCGGCCAGCAGCGCCTCGTACTCGTCGCCTTCCTCGCCCGCAGGTGTCACCTCGATGATGTGCTCGACATCGGTGAGCTCGTCGCGGATCTTGTCGACGGTCGGCTTCAGCTCCGAGCCCACAATCAGCACCTTGGCGCCGGAGTCGTTAAGTACGTAGTCGAGTTCGTCGGCCGCGAGCCGGAAGTTGATGATCGCGTTGGCCGCACCCAACGATGCTGCCGCGAGGGTGAGTTCGACACACGCCGGGTGGTTCTTGTCCAGGAACGCCACCGCGTCGCCGCGCTTGATCCCGAATTCCGTTAGCGCACCGGCTAACCGGCGAACCCGGTCGTTCCATTGCGCCCAGGTCCAATTCCGGTCCAAATAATCGATGGCCTCTTCGTCGGGCTTGGTGGCCGCCCAGTGGGCCAGGCGCTCGTCGAGGAATCGCGGATCAGCTAGGTCGGGCATGAGGCGAGCCTTTCGTCAGTCGGAACGCG
>NZ_LZLS01000010.1 GCF_001673365.1 Mycobacterium asiaticum | reverse complement strand
TAACGATCAGCGGACCACGGCTGAACTTCGTGATTGGCGGTCCGAATTACACCTTGTTCGGCGGCATCACCGGCACTGTCGGCCCGATCGATATTCCATTCTCGATCCCGGCGGGCCCGGGCTTCGGCAACACCACGGGTGCTCCGTCGTCGGGTTTCTTCAATAGCGGTTCGGGCAGTTCTTCGGGCTTCTTCAATATGGGTGCGGGCAGTTCGGGGTGGCAGAACCTGGGGTTGGGTGCCTCGGGTGTGGGCAATGTGGGTGACTTGACCTCGGGGATGCGCAACCTGGGCAACAGCATCTCGGGCATGTTCAACGCGAGTTCGTTGGACGCGGCGCAGGCGGCGGTGGTCTCTGGGTTCGGCAATTTCGGTAGCCAGGTTTCGGGGTTGGCGCACAGTGCGGTGAGCGACTTCACCACGTTGAGTATCGGCTTGGGTAACCAGGGTGGGCTCAATGTGGGTGGCGGCAATATCGGCGAGTTGAACTTCGGTTTGGGCAATGTGGGTGGCAGTAACTTCGGTGGCGGCAACCTGGGCGATTTCAACTTCGGGTTCGGTGATCTGGGGAGCAACAACTTCGGGTTCGGCAACCTTGGTGATGGCAATATCGGGTTCGGCAACTCTGGTAGCGGCAACATCGGGTTCGGTAACACCGGCAACGGCAACATCGGTTTCGGTAACTGGGGTAACGGCAACGCCGGCTTTGCCAACTGGGGTGACAACAATTCCGGTATCGGGTTGCTCGGTAGCGGCAATGTCGGCTTCGGCGGGTTGAATGCGGGCACTGACAACATCGGTTTGTTCAACTCCGGTCACGGCAACCGCGGGTTCTTTAACTCCGGTACCGGCAATACCGGTATCGGCAATGCCGGTGACTACAACACCGGTATCGGCAACACCAGCATCGCCAACACCGGTATCGGCAACACCGGCAGCTACAAC
>NZ_LZLS01000009.1 GCF_001673365.1 Mycobacterium asiaticum | reverse complement strand
GGAACCACCGTCTACGTCAACGGCCGCGACCAACGGTTGTGGGCCTTGCATGCCACTGACGGAAAGCCGAAATGGTCAACCCCGTCACGCCGGTCACCCCGATTACGCCGATCACACCGGTCCAGCCGAAGCCGGACGACAAGCCCGTCAAGCCGGTCAATCCGGTGACGCCAACTCCGATGCCGGCCCCCGCGCCGGCCCCGGTCGACCCGAAGCCGGTCCCCCCGACGCCCGGACCCGGCCCGGCGCCAGCGCCGGTCGGACCGCCGTCGCCGAGTGCACCGTCGCTGCCCACCGATCCCGGCACGTCGATTCCGCACACCCCGGGAACCGACACTCCGCACGTCAAGCCCGCCGCGGCGGTGGATGCGCCGACACACCCCGGGCAGACGGCACCGACCGGCCCCGGACATCGTGGCGACGACGCTTCGCCGGGAATGGCGCCCGCCGCAGCCACCGGGATGCCACCGGCCGCGCGAGGCTCCTCGGGAGGTCTGGGCGCGGCGGCCGCGTCGCCCGGCACGGGCCAGACTTCAGGTGCGGGCACCGCGCCGAGCGCCGGATCGCGAGCCGCGGGCGGACGGGCACCAGTCGGTGGCGCCGGCAAGGCGCCGGCTTCCGCGACTGTGCGCTCTGCGTCTGCGCGCACCGCAGCTCCGGCGCGCCCGGCGCCGCCGGAGCGCAAGGACGATGTGGAGAAGGACAAGCAGCCGCCCGCGGACGACGTGACGGCATTGCCGTCGGTCCCGGTCTCGGCGGCACGGGCAGCGCGTGATGCGGTCGCCGCCGCCTCGGCGCGCGGCGACAAGAAGGATCCGCTGCGGTTGGCGCGCCGGATCGCCGCGGCGCTCAACGCCCGCGACAGCGGTGGCGATGACGACTACGGATTCTTCTGGGTCACCGCCGTGACCACTGACGGCGAGATCGTGGTGGCCAACAGCTACGGCCTGGCCTACATACCCGAAGGGGTCGAGCTGCCCGCGAAGGTGCACATGGCCAGCGCGGACCGCAATATTCCGATCGACGAAAAGGCAAGCACCGCAACATATCCGGTGCTTGCGGTGCAGGCCTGGGCGGCCTATCACGATCTCAAGCTGCGGGCCGTGATCGGAACCGCCGAGCAGTTGGCGAACTCCGACGCCGGCGCGGCCAAGGTGATCCTCGAGGACGACGACATTCCGGAGAGCGGCAAGATGATCGGCCGGCCTCGACTGGAAGTAGTCGACCCGTCCGCGGCGGCCCAACTGCAAGAGACCGACGAGCTGCACCTGCTGGACCTGCTGCCGCCCGCTCCGGCGGACGCCAATGCCCCCGACGACGAGCGGCACATGCTCTGGTTCGACCTGATGAAGCCGATGACGAGCACGGCGATCGGCCGCGAAGTCGCGCACCTGCGCGGGTTCCACGCCTATGCCGCGCACTGCCAGGACATCGCGCTGCACCAGGCCTACGGCGCGGCCGACCCGGAGGCGCAACGGCCCGCCGTCGTCGACTTCCTCTACTGGCGGTATGTCACCGGGCTGCTCGAGAGCGCATTGGCCGCAGCTTCTTGAGCTAACGACGCACCCGGCTATTGCATTGCGCCTCACAAAAATTGGTGCAGGTCGGGGTCTGGCGGGTCCGGTAAAATTTTGCAGATGGGACACGTAGAGAAGGGACGCTGCGATGGCTGAACCGCTGGCCGTCGATCCCGCTCGCCTGATCGCCGCGGCGAGCAAGCTCACCGAGCTCGTATTCCCCACGCCACCGGCTCCGATGGCTGCCACTGGATCGGACGCGATGTCGGCAGCAATCAACCAGACCATGCCCGGCATCGAATCGCTTGTCAGCGACGGGGTGCCCGGCGTCACCGCTGCGCTGAAGCGGACCGCAACCAGCATGGGCACCGCGGCCGACATCTACGCCAAGGCAGACCAATCCTTGGGTCAGGCGTTGGCGCAGTACGGGTTTGGCGGAGACGGTCAATCGTTGGGCGGCGGCGTGTTGAACGCGATGAGCGGTCAGTCCGCCGGGCTGCTCGGTGCGGGTGCCGGTGGTCTCGGCGCCGCGATGTTGGGCGGGCCGGCCGCTGCTGCACAGGAAATCATCGGTGCGGGCGCAGCTAGCGTGGCGTCCCAGGTCGGCGCACAAGCCGCCGCATTGTCACCCCAGATCGCCGCGACAGTGCCGCAGTTGATCCAGCTGGCGCCATTGGCTCAGCAGATGGCGCCGATGGGCCAACAAGTGGGCCAGAGCGTGCAGCAGGCCGCGTCGCAGGCTTCCTCGCAAGGCGGCGGTGGTGCACAGCTGGCCAGCGATACCAAGCCGGCCGACGAAGACAATAAGGACGACGATCCGGCCACTGATGAAGCCACCGCCGAGTCCGCGGACGGCGCCGCAGCGGGCCAGGCGACGCTGGTCAGCGCGCCCGTGCAGGGTGCGAGTGGTGGCAGCCCCGCAGCAGGACCGGTCGCAGCGCCGATCTAAAAGCGCAGATTCCGGACCATGTCGTAGACGCCGGTAATCCACAACAGCAACGGAATGATCGAGGCGACCACGGCACCGTCGATCAGCTCCGAGGTTCGCTTCATCACCGGCGAGAGGCGCCGAACCGGGGCCATTGCACTGACGATGGTCAGCGACACCACCACCAGCACCAGGTAGCCGGTCAGGATCAGCCACGCCCATTGCGGATACCAGAGGCTGAGTCGGGCCGTCAGACCCGTCGGGATTGCGACCATCGCCGCAAGCAATGCCCACGAGCACCAACGATCGACGTAGAGCCGCGAGCGGAACCCACACAGCACAGTCAACAGCGTGGCTACCACCAGGGTGTGGACGAAGAAGTGCCCGCGCACCACCACGGCGATTGCGCCGGCGGCCAGGATCAGGGCACCGGCGGTCACGTACCCGACCAGCAATTGCTTGGCCAGTTTGCTGCGTTCGGTGAGGCGCGCCGCGGACGCCGGTACGGAGGCGATGATGGCCTGCCAGGTTGGCGTTTCATCGTTGGTGGCATCTTCGGCGGTCACCGGGTCGAGCAGTTCCTCGTTGTCGACGGTCTCGCCGGGAACTGGAATCGGCGGCAGTGCAATCCGGGCGACGGCGACCGTCAGCTTGGCCGCGTTGGTGACCACGAATAACCCGAAGGCGATCGCCCCGGCCGGCACCCATTTCTCGTGGCCGTAGCCCGTGGCTATCGCGGCGGCTATCACCGCGATCATCGTGATGACGACGAAGGACGCGATCTCGTGGCGTTTACGCGGACCGCCCCGGACGGTCATGGTCAAAAACAGCACGGCCGTCGCGGCCGCGGCAAGCTGCGGCGCCCCCAGTGAGGACACGCCCCGCGGCAGTGGGACGGCCAGCGCGGCCGCGGCGGCAAGCAGAGGATAGGCGGCTATCAACAGGCACTCGGAAAGCTCCGTCCTGTCGTAGAACCGTTTCGCCAGGAACGCGGCAACCAATGCGATGACGCCTACGACGGCTATCGCTACCGGCCAATACCAAGGGCGCCCGGTCACCCACCACGCCCGCATGGCGGTGGCGGTGATGGGCACGATCAGGACGGGTATCGATACCGCGATAAAGCGGTCGACGGCCGTCCGGTCGAACTCCGGGGATTCGTCGAGGACCGCGATGGCATCGATGACGTCCTCGACCAGCGGACGGTAGCGCTCCGTCCGGCTGGCCGAAACAAGAGTCAGCAGCGAGCCGTCGACAACGCCGGCCTCGTCCAGGGATTGGTCGAGCTTGAGCGGTGGCGAGCCCGGCCGGGCGAAGGTCCACACCCCCTGGGCGGCGAAGTCGAAGCCGGCGAGGACGTCTGCGGGGGTGTCTTCCAACAGATCGGCGAGCACCGCGACGGTCTCGTCTATGTAGGTGGCCATCGGTGTTGCCGCCGGCAGCACCAGGTCGGTCATTCGTTTACCGGTAAGGACCGTGACCCGGGTGGTGGCAGGTCTGGCGGGAGTTGCTCCCGCCGCGGTGGAGCCGGCAACAGCAGCAGGTGCGCTCAACGACGTCCAGCCCTTTCAAAATCGTCGGACAAAGCCGCGGCCAGTTCGAGAACCCGTCGCGTGTAACGGGGGCTGAGCTGGTCGAGCTGTATTTCGGTGCCGGTCGCGATGTGCTTGTCCCACGGCAGCAGCACAACCCGGTCCGGTTGAATCAGCTGTTGAAACTGTCGCACCAACTGCTTCTCCGCGACATTGGTTTCGCCAAGCGCGACGTGATTGATGACCACTACGACGCGGCTGAGCAGGTCCTGATAGCCGTTGTGCCGCAACCATTCCAGGGCACTTTCGGCTTGCCGGGCGCTATCCAGGGAAACGTTGGTCACGATCACGATCGCCGATGCGGTATCCAGCACCCCCCGCGTCACCGGATCGAACAGGCCCGGCCCGCAGTCGGCCAGGACCAGGTTGTAGAACTTTGAGACGGTGTCGACCGCGAAGCGCAGGTCGTCGCCGCTGAGTCCGCGCGCGGCGGTGGTGTATTCCGCGGTCGGCAGAATCTCGAGATTGTGTGCGTTCACGCTGGTGTGGGCGCGAACGTCGTTGTAATGCGACAGGTTCTCGTCGGCGACCAAGTCCGCGATGGATGACGGCGAAGTGCGCCCCGCGCGTTCGGCC
>NZ_LZLS01000008.1 GCF_001673365.1 Mycobacterium asiaticum | reverse complement strand
GTGCCAATCAACGCCGTCGTACTCGGCGGCCACGCGGTATTCGGGCCAGGCGAAATCGAGTCGCCAGACCCGCCCGTTGAGGTCGACGATCTCGTATTGCAGCACGGGCGGCGGCAATCCGCCGTCGAGCATGACCAGTCGGGCCTCACTCTCCATCGGCGATTCGGCGAGCGGCGAAGCCCGACAGAGGAGCTCGCGGACCTGCACGATGCCGCGGCGGCCGGCTTGCAACTCGATGGCCCGCGCCAGATCACCGCGGTTACACGTGCCAGTGCGCAGCGCGGCGTCCAGCGTGGCCAACGCACGCGGTCGGCGCAGTGTGCGGGCCACCTCGATTGCCGTCCATGCTGGCGCGGTGGCGAGCCGCCCGGCGACATTTCTAAGTGGCGCGCCGTCCCGACGGTGGACCACCAGGCCCTCGTTTGACCGCAACCGCTGACCAATCGGATTGAGCACGTGCAGGTCGGCGACTTGTTCGGTGCCGAACCCATAGGCGGTTGCCGCGGTGTACAGGCAGGCCGCGACCTTGGTGCCGGCAGCCAGATCCAGACCCCGTAATTTCAGCGCCGTAGTTACCTCGCCTCGGCCGTAGACTCCCCGCCAAATCCTCTGCAACCCATTGCATTTGACTTCAAACTCCAGGCCGCGGCGAGTGAGGCAGCGCAAAGCTTGAGCGGAGGTCACTACTCCGCCTTGTGCGGCTAGCAACCGGTCAAGCTCTGCATTCATGCTCGCTATCATCAGCGCGCGCAGTTTTGCCGACAATTCACCTCACGAGGGACCGCGAAATGCCAGTCCACGCGGCGTGTCGCTGTGCAGACACGCGCGCTCGCGG
>NZ_LZLS01000007.1 GCF_001673365.1 Mycobacterium asiaticum | reverse complement strand
TCAACTCGATGATCGCGGCCGTGTGGATGATCGTGTCGATGCCGGCCACCGCCGCCTCGCAGACGGCTTTGTCGGTGATGTCGCCCTGCAGCACCTCCAATTTCGGGTGCTGGGGTAGCGGCGACGGCGCACGGTCGAACGAACGGACCTGGTGGCCGCGCTCCAACAATGTCTTCACCAGGTTGGCACCGACAAAGCCGGAGCCGCCGGTAACCAGGACGCTGCCGAGTTCGGTCGTCAGTGATGCATCACCCATGCGGGGGAGCATAACTGAAACGTGTTCCAGTTTGGAACAACAACCAATGCTTGAGTTTGTCGGGAATCAGTCGTGTTCGGCGTCGCCCGCGGCCAGTGCATCCGTGATCCGTTGGCGGGCACCAGCTAAGTGCTCCTCGCACCGTTTGGCTAGTTGCTCGCCTCTTTCCCACAGCTTCAGCGACGCATCGAGATCCAGGCCGCCTTGCTCCAAAAGCCGCACGACTTCGATTAGCTCATCTCGGCAATTTTCGTAGCCGAGCTGACTAATAGGAGTAATGGAGCCCGCTTCGTCTCCGCTGTCTTCAGGAACCATTTGTGCGTCCTTCACTAACCGCTGCGATCGCGCCGTCGGCGACCCGCACCCGCAGTCTGGTGCCGGCAGGTGCGTCGTCGATCGAGCGTAAGACTTGCGTTGTTGGCCCATTCGCCGCCTGGACTTCGACTTGTACTTCGACTTGTACAACGGCATACCCGCGGGCCAATGTGGCGGCCGGCCCCAGCGTGGCAAGCCGCGCGGCCAGGTGCCCCACGCGCTCGGTCTCGACGCTGAGCATCCGGTTCACGTCGCGGCGCAGCGCAGCCTGGGCGCGGTGCACCTCCTCGGCGCGCGTGGTCACCATCCGCAGCGGCTCGGCCAACACCGGACGGCTACGCAGCTGAGCAAGCGCGCGCTGCTCGCGCGAGACCCAGTTGCGCAGCGCTTGGGCGTTGCGGCGGCGCAACTCGTCCAGCAGCCGCTGTTCGGCGGCGGTGTCGGGGACGACTTTCTTGGCGGCGTCGGTCGGGGTCGCGGCGCGCACGTCGGCTACCAGATCACACAACGGGTTGTCGGGCTCGTGTCCGACGGCGCTGATCACCGGTGTGCGGCAGGCCGAGATTGCGCGACACAGCGTTTCGTCGGAAAACGGCAGCAGGTCCTCGACACTGCCGCCGCCGCGGGCAATCACGATCACCTCGACGTCTGGAGCCTGGTCGAGTTCGCGCAATGCCTCCACGATCTGGGCGACCGCATTGACTCCTTGAACGGCGGTGTTGCGCACCGCGAATCGCGCCGCGGGCCAGCGGGCGGCCGCTACCGTGGTCACGTCACGTTCGGCGGCGCTGGCCCGGCCGGTGATCAAGCCAATCGTGTTGGGCAGGAACGGGATTGGTCGCTTCAGCCGCGGATCGAAGAGTCCCTCGGCGGCCAGAAGTTGGCGGAGCCGTTCGATGCGGGCCAGGAGCTCGCCGACCCCGACGGCGCGAATCTCGCTGAGCCGCAACGAGAACGTGCCGCGCCCGGTGTAGAAGGAGGGCTTGCCGCACACCACCACCTGCGTGCCTTCGGTGAGCTTGACCGGAGCGTTGAGGACCAGGTCGCGCGAGCAGGTGACGCTCAACGACATATCGGCGGCCGGGTCGCGCAACACCATGAACACCGTGTTGGAGTTCGACCGAAGATTCATCTGGGCCAGTTGACCTTCAACCCAGACGGTGCCCAGCTTGTCGATCCAGCCGGCGACCCGAATGGCGACCGCGCGAACTGGGAACGGATTCTCGGGCGAATTCGCGGCGGGTTCTCGCTGCGAGGCGCGGCTCACTTCGCGGAGGCGCGGGTAATTCTGTTGGCGAGCAGTGTCTGGAAGGGCGCGCGGGCCTTGGTGGCCTGCTCGTAGGCCAGCAGGGCTTCGAGTTCGGCGACGTCCAGCGACTGCAACCGCGCCCGCAGTTGGGCCAGGGTTAGCTGCGGGTAGTCGAGTTCGGTTGCCACGGCCGGCTCCGGCACCTTGGCGTTCCCCCCGGACTTGGCGTCCGCCTTGGCCCCAGCCTTGGCTTGCCGGGCTGGGGCGGGCTTGGTGGGTGCATCCGGTTCGGCCGACTCCGCGGTGTCGGACACCGAGTACAGCGCGAAGCGTCCCTCAGCCCGACGCTCGGCATCGACACCGTCGACGGGGATGTTGGAGAACCCGCTCGCCCCGCCGTCGATGACCTCCAGATCCTCGTCGAACGTCGCCCACTCGGGTTGCTCGTCCTTGGCCGGGAAGATCGACTCCAGCGTGGTGTCACCCTTTACGACCAGCTCAGCCAGATTCTGCTGAAAGCGCATTACCAGCTGCGCGGCCTGGCTGGCCAGGGTCATCGGGTACATCAGGATGGTTCGTGGCAGCTTGAATGTCTCCTCGACGGCGACTGTCGCCGCACCGACCAACAGCCGAACCCCATACGGTGCAGTAGCCATGGGTCCAAGACTGCCTGAAGCAGCGGCTAACTCCAAGCTGGCAGCGCAGGCGGCGGGGAACAGGTCGGGAAATGGCGCGCGAAATGGCATACGAAATGGCATAGGTGTGGCGGCGGAACGTACCCTGAACGGCATGGCTCCGACTATCGATATGGGGATTCCCGGCGCTTCGATATCGGTCGCCGCCGAAAGCGCAGTCCCGGACCGCAAGCGGGTCTTGCTGGCCGAGCCACGCGGCTACTGCGCCGGCGTGGACCGGGCTGTCGAAACGGTGGAACGCGCGCTGGAAAAGCACGGTGCGCCCGTCTACGTGCGTCACGAGATCGTGCACAACCGGCACGTGGTCGACACTCTGGCCGCGGCGGGCGCGGTGTTCGTGCAGGAAACCGACCAGGTTCCGGAGGGGGCCATCGTCGTCTTCTCCGCGCACGGCGTCGCACCGACGGTGTATGCGGCCGCCGCCGAACGCAACCTGCAGACCATCGACGCCACCTGCCCGCTCGTCACCAAGGTGCACAACGAGGCCAAGCGGTTCGCCCGCGCCGACTACGACATCTTGCTGATCGGCCACGAGGGTCATGAGGAAGTCATCGGCACGGCCGGAGAGGCCCCGGACCACGTGCAGCTGGTCGATGGTGTCGATGCCGTCGATCACGTCAAGGTCCGCGACGAGGACAAGGTGATCTGGCTTTCGCAGACCACGCTGTCCGTCGACGAGACCATGGAGATCGTGGAACGGCTGCGCCAACGTTTCCCGAAACTGCAGGACCCTCCCAGCGACGACATCTGTTACGCCACCCAGAACCGACAGGTAGCGGTCAAGGCGATGGCCCCGGAATGCGAGCTGGTGATCGTCGTCGGTTCGCGGAATTCATCGAACTCGGTGCGGCTGGTCGAGGTGGCGCTCGGCGCCGGTTCACGCGCGGCGCACTTGGTGGACTGGGCCGACGACATCGACCCCGGGTGGCTGGATGGGGTCACCACCGTGGGCGTCACGTCCGGGGCGTCGGTCCCAGAGGTGCTGGTACGAGGGGTGCTGGAGCGGCTCGCGCAGTACGGCTACGACATGGTGCAACCGGTGACGACGGCCAACGAGACGCTGGTGTTTGCCCTGCCTCGGGAAATCCGCCCAGCCCGCAGGGGCTGAACCGGCGGCTAGGAGTCGTACTCCCAGGTTTCGGTCTGGGGCCGCCGCGACGAGCTGCGCGGGGACCGGCTGCGGCGATCCGAGCGCGGTTCGTCGCGAGGCTCGCTATACGGCGGCTGCCCGCGGTAGCGCACCTGGGAAATCGGGTGGTGGGTGGGATTGGAAGTCGAACCCGACGGCGCGGCGCGCCGACTCCGCGGCTCGTAGGGCGGGTACGGCTCGTAGCCGCCTCCGCGACGCTCGTGCCGGCTGCGGCGTTCGCCACGCTCGGACGGCTCGGGACGGTCGTAGCTTTCGTACGGGTCGAAGCGACTGCTGCGCCGTTCGGGCCGCTCGTAGGACCGCTCGTAGGGGTTGCGTCGGGGGTGGGGCTCACGGCGCATCTCGCGTGGTGGTGGCGCGCCCAGCTCGTCGTCACCCGGTGGACGACGCCGGCGTGGCCGCGGCGGCGGGTCGGCGGGGTCATAGTCGGCGTATTCGCGGGGCACCGTGCTTCGGCGCGCGGCGCGGCGCGGACGGTCGCCGTCGGATTCCAGTGAGTCGTCCGGTCGGGCGTGCCGGGAACGGGAGCGCGCTGGGCGCTGTGCTGAGCGGCTCGCGGTTCGGCCGGCACGACTCGAACTGGCTGCCCGACGCTTCGCGTGCGCAGGCGGTGCGTCGGCAGCGGCGTCAGAATCGTCGTCGGCGGTGTCACCGGCCAGCAACGAGGACACTTTCGCCACGAGACCACTGATGAACGAGGGGCGTGCGGTGGCGTCCTCTTTGGCCGCCGTGCTGTCCATCGCTTTGTCCGCGGTGGCAGCCGTCCGGCTGTTCTTGCCGAAATACCAGCGGATCAGGCCGATGAACAGCACCAGACCCGCAGTGCCCAACATCAGCGGGAATCGCTCGATCAGCGGATAGCCGCAGTTGATCAGCAGATCCTTGAACTTGTCGACCTTGCCGCCGTGAAAGAGCCAGTAGGCGCCCGGCACCGTGCAGAACAGAATCAGCGGCGGCTGAATGACCGCCGTGAAGACCGCCGCCTGCCGGACCGCCAGGATGGCCGCCACGCAGCCGGCGATGTAGAAGCCGGCGAAGGTGTGCGTCAACTCCTTGTGGCCGGCGTCGAACGCATACCCCACGGCCGTCAGTCCGACGGCGACAAGTACCGCCGCCCACCACGGCACACCTGCGATGTTGGGGACGATCGAGCGGTGGCTTGGCTCCACCGCTGTTCTCTCCCGCTGCGCTGACACATGTTGACCGTACCGGCTGAGAAGCCAAAGGCCCGTATATAGCTGGACAGTCGCCGCTGGCGTGCCCCCTAAACTTTCTTACTCGTGAGCCTAAGCCTGGGAATTGTCGGTTTGCCCAATGTCGGCAAGTCGACCCTGTTCAACGCCCTGACCCGGAATAACGTGTTGGCGGCCAACTATCCGTTCGCGACGATCGAGCCGAACGAGGGCGTGGTGTCCCTGCCCGACCCGCGGCTGGACAAGCTGGCCGAACTGTTCGGCTCGGCCCGCGTAGTCGCCGCGCCGGTTACCTTCACCGACATCGCCGGCCTGGTCAAAGGTGCTTCCGAGGGCGCCGGATTGGGCAACAAGTTCCTGGCTCACATTCGCGAGTGCGACGCCATCTGTCAGGTGGTGCGGGTGTTCGCCGACGACGATGTGACGCACGTGTCCGGCGAGGTGGATCCGAGATCCGATATCGAGATCGTCGAAACCGAGCTGATCCTCGCGGACCTGCAGACGCTGGAGCGGGCACTGCCCAGACTCGAAAAGGAAGCGCGCACCAACAAGGAACGCAAACCCGCGCACGAAGCCGCTCTGGCCGCACAGCAGATCCTGGACAGCGGGAAGACGCTGTTCGCCGCGCAGGTCGATGTTGGTTTGCTGCACGAGCTGAACCTGCTGACCACCAAGCCGTTCTTATATGTCTTCAATGCCGATGAGTCGGTGTTGACCGATGACGCGCGGATCGCCGAACTGCGCCAGTTGGTGGCGCCGGCTGACGCCGTATTCCTTGATGCCGCAATCGAAGCCGAACTCAACGAACTCGACGACGAATCTGCGGCCGAACTGCTGGAGTCGATCGGGCAGACCGAGCGCGGCCTGGATGCGTTGGCGCGGGCGGGTTTTCACACACTCAAGCTGCAGACGTACCTGACGGCAGGGCCAAAAGAGGCACGGGCGTGGACCATTCACCAAGGTGACACCGCACCGAAGGCGGCCGGGGTGATTCACACCGACTTCGAGAAGGGCTTCATCAAGGCCGAGATCGTGTCCTACGACGACTTGATCGCCGCTGGTTCGATGGCCGCGGCGAAGGCGGCCGGAAAAGTCCGGATGGAGGGCAAGGACTACGTGATGGCCGACGGGGACGTCGTGGAGTTCCGGTTCAACGTCTGATTCCGGTTCAATGCGTGGGTGCTAGCGCGTCTCGAACGCGTCTGACTGCCTTACTCTTTCGGCATCGAGGAAAAGGAACTCTAGCTGGATTCCGTCGGGATCACGGAAATCGGTGTCCACTGACGAATCGTGTCAGCCGTCGAAGCCCAAATTAACGCTAGAATTCTGTACATGACTACGTTGCCGATCGCTGATGTGCGGGCCAACCTCTCCAAGTTGGTGGATGAGGCGGTGCGAACCCATCAGCGCGTGGAGGTGACCAAGAACGGGCGTCGTGCCGCCGTGCTGATGAGCGCTGACGACTATGACTCGCTCATGGAGACGCTCGAAATTCTGGGTGATCGAGGAGCGATGGAAGCCATCCGCGAGGCGGATGCCGATATCGCGGCTGGTCGGGTGTACCCGCTAGACGAGGTGGAGGCCGAACTCCGCGCGAAGGGTGTCATCACTTCATGACTTACCGGGTCGAACTGACTCGGCGTGCTCGGCGAAGTCTGACCGAGGATCTTCCTGAGGTTGTCGCCGCGGCCTGTTGGGAGTTCATTCGCGGTCCGCTTGCCGAGAATCCTCATCGGGTCGGTAAGCAACTGCGCGAGGAGTTGGCCGGCCGCTGGTCGGCCCGGCGCGGTCAGTTCCGGGTCGTCTACGAGATTCATGAAAGCGTTGTCATCGTCCGGATAATCGACGTACGACATCGTCGTGACGTTTATCGGTGACGGAATGTGGTGGAGTTTCGGTCCAAGGCTTAGCCGGGTTCATCATCTCGTCCCTATCCGACTCTGCCTATCACGCTAGAATTCTGTACAAGACGACCCTTCCCCTGGCCGAAGTTCGGGCGGGTCTATCGACACGCCGCGGGCGATCAGCAGGTGCGGTGCGTTGGCGTCCTCACCGATCTGACGGTGTTCGACGATGCGGCCGGTGCGCCGGAGCGTGTCGATAACGTCGGGCACCGGACGGAGGTGAAAGCCGTGTCCCGTGAATGGCAGTTTTGCCATGACGTCGGGGTCGGCCAGTCCGATGACGAGTCGACCACGGCTGTTTATCACCCTGGCGAGCTCTTGGAACGCTTTGTCGAGTTCCGCGACGAAGTAGATGGTGTTGACGGTAATGACGCCGTCCAATGCCCCGTCGGCAAAGGGCAGCTGCGTCATGGATCCGGAATGCAAAGACAGTCGCCCGGAAGCGATTTCGCGGCGGTAGCGCCCCGCGGCCTGGCTGAGCATCGTCTCTGACACCTCGACACCGTGCACACTGCCCGACGGCCCAACACTGTCGAGCAGAAATTTCAGCCCCACGGCGCCACCGAATCCGACATCGGCCACCGCCGATGCTTCATCGGCTTGCAGCGCCCGCGCGGCGGCGGTCACCAAACGGCGGTTGCCCCGATTGAGTGCCGCACCTACCAAGCGTCCGCGCAGACCACTTGGATGACCGAGCTGCTTGGCAATACCTGCCATGACGGCGTCCCTGACCCCCATCTGACGAACCGTAGAGCACGGCCACTGGTGCGGCATGGCTTTTTAGCTGAAGTTGGAGAGAGTCGAGGCATGCTGTACCGCATTTACTGTCGGCCTATCCTGAAGTAGTTATCTGCGCCGGCAGACGAGGACGGCTGCGACCGAACGGAGACTCAACCGCTGATCAGCAAACGCGGGTCGAAATGCGGTTCGACTAGTTGATGATGTCGGCGCGGCCTTCGGCGTGGATTGCGGCCAGCCGGTCCCGCCACATTTGGAGAACTTCTGGTGTCAGGCGCGTCCAATCCGTGACCTCGCCGAGGATGCGGAGCGGCGCCCTGGAGCGGTAGGACCGAGTGGGATTGCCTGGGAACTTCTTGTCGGTGACGTTCGGATCGTTCTCGAACTCCCCGGTCGGTTCCACGGCATAGACCCGCGGGGCCCCGTCGCCCGGGGCGAGCTCGGCGGAGAGTGCGGCGCCGTCGCGTAGCGCGGTGAAGTAGATGTGGTTCATCACTATTTCGGGCCGGTAGTTGGAACGGAAGCCGGCGGTGAGGTGGTCTCCCACCTGCAGTTCGGCTTTGGTGCCGTGAAAAAAAGGCCCTTCGTCCAAGGTTCCATCCATCTCGACAGGTTATAAATTCTCGCGCCGCTTGTCGGTACCGGACGCGCAACACATTGGAGCTGCCGCCGGACCGGGTCGCACGCGGCGGGCGATCCTCGATCTGTGGGTGCGGTCAGGACACCGTGAAGCCGGAGGTCGAACCGGATGCGTCGATCGGCGTACCGTCCGCCTCGACGGGCCACTCGATCTCCAGCTCGAGTTCGCGCTTGAGCTGCCTTCTTCCGGAGTCCTCGACCTCGATTTCGACGCTGAACGTCGTCGGCAAATCCATGGCTATGGCCTCTGATCCCTCGCCAAGGGTCAGCGACCCCTCACGAATGCGCCCTGCGATCGACTCGAGCAGCCCGGCGAGCTCGTCGCGGCTGAACTGTCTTTTGCTCTTGAGCAATCTTCCCGTGTTCACGTCTTCTCCTTGCTTAAGGTGACTTCTTTCCATGGTGGCATGAACGCCTGACAGCGGCGCATACGCGAACAAGCGTGGCGGAGTCCCTCGGCTCAGGCTTAGCGCCGGTGTCGATGTGCTACCGATTTAGCTGGCCGCGCGACATATAAACCTCGCACACGACACGCCGAAAAGCGTGTGCGTGGTTTATATCTCGACGATTACTGGGTCGCGGACAGCTGGCACCTAGCGGCAGTGCTCAGTACGCCGTATTGACGGCGGTCGAGGTGGGCGTCGGGGCAGGGGCACTCGGGCCGGTCGGCGCTTTCGTCGGGACGCTGGGAGCTTCGAGGGAGCCGTACTGGGGGCAGTAGGCCTGGATCGCAGCCCCGGTGAAATACGCCGCGTTGAGCGCCGGCCAGTTGGTGGCGTTGGTGACCTTGGTGGTCAGATCCGCGGTGCTGGTGTTGGGGTTGTCGTGCAGGGAACCGCAAACAACGGTCTTAGCGACTTGGATTGCCTTGTCCGGCGGACCGAAGTTCATGCCAGAGGTGCCGAGGTTCGTCAGGAACGCATCGTCGGTGGCGTCGGCGTAGGCCGGCGCGGCCAGGCCCACGGCAACGGCAAGTAGCGCTACGACTTTCAGCATGACGTCCCCTCCTCGCAGCCCGCGGTGTGCCGAACTCGCGGAAAGGCCAGTTTAGCCAGCTACTGCCAAAGCACGGCAACACCGGCGGCCGCCAGCGACAGCACCCCGGCGGCGACGAACATCGAGCGGGCCACTGACTGGCCAGACCGGCGTTGCCGGGCACTGCCCACGCCGAGAACCCCACCCAGAACGACCAGTATCGCCAGCTTGATTCCGAGCTTGGGGTAGTTGAGCACTATGCCGGCGGGCCACGGCGCCGCTAACACCAGGCCGGTGAGCAGAGACAGCAGCAGTCCGTAGTCCATCACCCGGACGAAGCGGAGGCGACGCGAAGCGGCTTCGGCGCTCAACGCTCCGAACGTCACCGCGAAGCCGGTGATATGCAACAAGACTATGACCCGGCGCAGTAGTTCCACGCCGGATAGCCTAGGGTCAATGTCCTACTCGCATAGGGTATTTGGTGATGCTGGCGCGGCAAGGCGCCGGAAGATCGCAGCCTGTCGCACGAGAAAGCCGCGCTCGTCGAGCTTTTTACGCCGCATCCAGGTGGTCACCTCCGAGTTGCATTTGCTCGCATTGCACGGCGCGCAACTCGGCACCACGTTGGCCAGCGTGTAGCGTCCGCCGTTGGCGATGGGCAGCATGCAATCCTTCTGCAGGTTAGTTCCCGACGTCCCGCAGTAGGCGCATGTTCCCCAGGCGGACTTCAGCGCTACCCACTGCTCCTCGGTGAGGTCATGGACGTGCCGAGCCATTCGCCGCTTCCGGCGACGCGCGTATCGCTGCGCACGGGTCGGGCGCCGAGCGGACGTCATTTGAGCACGTTAACCGGTCAATCGCGTGTTGGGCGGCAGCGAAATGCGAGCAAATTTTGAGGGCTTCACCTCGACCCCTTCGGGTACTACAGTATGTAGTACTCACGCTTTAGGGGAGGCGAGATGCGGTGGCGGGGTGTCAGTCACGTCGAGTTCGCGGTGTTGGACTACGAGAACTCGCTTGAGTTCTACGATGCGCTGTTCGGTTGGCTCGGATACAGCAGCTTCTCGTCGTTGAACATGGAGTACCAGTCGATCTACTACATGACCCGATATGTCAACCCGCACAGCTACATTGGCATCCAACCGGCCCGTACCGGGACGAAGCTGACACACGGCGACCAGGCGGTCGGCATCAATCACATTGCGCTGTGGGCTAGGAACAAGCGAGAAGTCGACCGTTTCCATCGAGAATTTTTGCTAGAGTGCGATATTCGTGTCACAGACGATCCCAGGGAGTACCCGCAGTATTGGCCTGGCTATTACGCGGTTTTCTTCGAAGACCCGATCAACGGGATACATTGGGAGCTTGCGTGGGTGCCGAAAGTTCCTACGCCACGCCAAGTTTGGTCCTTTTACCGAGCGTTGAACGGGTTCGCCAAGAGTAGGTCGGACCTGGCGAACACCGTGCCTGGAGTGACATGGCAAGCGAGACGGACTCTTCCGCGCCGATAGGCATATACCAAATTTCCGTTCCGGCGTAGAGTGCTTTCCGGTGCGACGGGTTTGTGGCCATCGGGGCAGGAGGAAGTATGACGCCCGAGGACGTGGTTCGAGCCGAGCTCAAGTCGTGGAGTCGCCTGGACGCGGCTGAGATCGTGAGCTATTTTGCCGCCGACGGGGTATGGGACAACGTCGCGCTGGGCGCCCACCACGGAGTCGATGCGATAACGCAGGCCGTCGAAGGTTACGTCAAGCGCATGCAGAGCGTGGATCTGAAAGTCGTCAACTTGGCGGTCAACGGCAACATCGTCCTCACCGAGCGCGTCGATGAGATGGTGTATGACGGCCATCCGGTGCGCGCACGATGCATGGGGGCCTTTGAAGTCGTGGGCGACAAGATCGCCGCATGGCGAGACTACTTCGACGTCCCTCGCTGAGCGTCCACGTCGCCTCTGGTCTGCTGTCGAAACAGGTCTGCAACAGGTCCTAGTGTCCTCGTTCGAATGCGTCGAGGTTGTGACGCAGACCACCAGAATGGCGTCGAATCTAGGCTGTCGTGTGTATTGGCAGTGTTGCTATCGTAATGTGCCGGTTATCAATATCCCAGTTAAACCGAGTGATCTGGTTCGTAGCGTAATTTGCTGACGCCATTCAGCTATCACATCAATCACTTCTGTTTCACTTTATAGATTGAGCCGTGACATAACTGCGGTATATGCAGGTCAAAGCGTTATTTGAATTCGCGTGATAAGCACCACAAATTTTGATTTCCCACGCTAATGGTCGGTAGATTTCCGGCCATGATTGCTCTAGCAACGCTGTTGGCGCTCGTAAATCAGGTCTCTGGCACCCCCTACATTTCGGGTGGCGATTCACCCGCCGGGACCGACTGCTCAGGATTGGCTTCGTGGGTCGCGAATGCGGCCAGCGACCGCCCGGTTTTCGGTAGCCGATTCAACACCGGAAACGAGGAAGCGGCCCTTTTGTCTCGCGGCTTCCAGCACGGGACCGCTGCCAATGCCGTGGTAATTGGGTGGAACGGCGGCCACACGGCCGTGACCCTGCCCGACGGCACGCCAGTGTCCAGTGGCGAAGGCGGCGGAGTTCGCATAGGGGGCGGTGGTGCATACCAACCACAGTTCACCCACCACATGTACCTGCCCATTGAGGACCTTGACCTGCCAGAAGGCGAATTTGCACCGGCCCCGGACGGCCCCGTCGTCCTAGTCGACGCCGTCGGCCAGGAGTCCGCCCCGCCGGCGCCAGAGATGTTCCCGCCGGCTCCTGAGCCAGCACCTGAGCTGGCGCCCGAACCGGCTCCTGAGCTGGCGCCCGAGCCCGCTCCGCCCGGTGACCCGGAAATGGCGGATTCGTAACAGATCCAGTAAACCCAGCGCTCTAATTAACTGCCAGCCACACCCGGTTGCGCAATTGTGGTACAAGTCACAATGCGTGCCGGGTGTGGTTTATGTCTAATATCGCTCCCTTTTGGTGAATAGAAAACGCCTCCCGGTGAATACCACTTTCCGGCCGAAAATATGCAGGTGATTTCAATGTTCGGTTCAGGTTGAGTCGGATGGTCGATTCGTCGCCCGCCGTCCCTTACCATCGTCGCGATGGAAGGAGTCTCTCTGTGACAACCTCGGTTACCCACCTCGGCGGCATCATCGCGGCCACCGGCGATGCGGTGAGCACAGACCCGACAAACGCCCAGGTCGTCTTCCAGGCGTCAGCTACCGCCCACGACGCGGTGGCCAGCACGGTGACCCTCGGCCAGTATCGAGTCGAGGTCGACGAACCGGCAGTGCTCGGGGGAGAGGGCAAGGCGCCCAATCCGGTGGAGTACTACCTGGCCTCGCTGCTCTCGTGTCAGGTCGTCACCTGGCGCTTCTGGGCGGAGAAGCTAGGTATTGCGGTTGACGAGATCACCGCGCGCGCTGAGGGAGACCTCGATGTGCGGGGCTTTTTCGCGCTGGATGACGACGTGCGTGCCGGATTTCAGGAAGTCCGGGTGGTGGTCACGGTGACCGGTCCGGAAACGTTGGAACGCTACCGGGAACTGCAGGACGCGGTTGACGCGCACTGCCCAGTCCTGGACCTGACCCGTAATCCCACGCCGGTGCACACCAGCCTGGAAATCGGCGCCGCAACGTAAGCCGCTGACAGGGGCGACCCGCTTCGCCCGCCTGACCCGCTTCGCGCGGCTGCGCCGCGCTCGCGATCGCCCGGGGTCTGATGGTGGCGACCCGCTTCGCCCGGCTGCGCCGCGCTCGCGATCGCCACGGGCTCCGATGGTGGCGACCCGCTTCGCCCGGCTGCGCCGCGCTCGCGATCGCCACGTCAAGCTTCGACGGCAATCTCCTTGCCAAGCTCGTAACCGGGCGCCAGCGGTAGCGAGTCGCCGCTCCAAAACTTCCCCGGATCGAACCAGTTCGTGTCCTTGTCGGTGCGAAGCAATCCCATTTCCTCGTAGGTAATCGCAACGGTCTCCGCACAGTACGCGGTGGCCAACCCCATCTTTCGTTCTGCCCGGCGACGCTCCGTGTGTTCGTAAACCTTTTTGTCTACCAACGGTATTCCACGAAACCAGTCATTGATGGTGGGCAGCCGACCGCGCAACCATCGGCCGGTCAGACGCGCGGTGGTCGGGAATGCGGTGCCGTTCATTCGGGCGATCACCCGCAACAGTTCGTTCTCCTGTTTGTGGGTGGCGTACGGCGTCAGCTGCCGTAACCAGCAGCGCTGGTGATAACGCTCCGTCCACTGCAGGAAGACCTGCCGGGCGTCATTGAGCTGAACACCGCGATGGTTGTCCCCGGTCCACATGTCGACGAGCTTGTCGCCCAACTCCGCATGCCAAATCAGCGGCGGCAGGTCATCGATGGCTACCGTCATCCCGACATGGTTGACCGGAGCGTTGGTCAGGGTCTGAATGGCACGGTCGGGTCGTGAAACGCCCCGGAACAGCCACAGATCACCGGTGCGAGTTTCGGCCAGCGCCTGGTCCAAGGTGAGAGTGTTGGAGTCCACGAGAGCACTCTAAGCAGAGCCGGCCCAAGATAGCCTGTGCTGATGCGCAACATTTGGAAGTGGGTCGGACTGGCCGGTGTCGCGGGTGTAGTGGCCGGCGGTGCGCTGGTGGTGCGCGATCAACGCAAACGGCGCGCCTACACGCCCGACGAGATCCGGGCACGGCTGCACCAGCGACTCGCCGAATCCGACGCGGAAGGCTATCAGTCCCGTTCGGGTTCGGGGTCGGTGCCCACTGCTTCGACCCCGAACAATCGGTAACTTCCGGAGAAACCTTTCAACTCGACCTCGCGACCGTCGTCGAAACCGATGCCGTCGTTGTCACCGACGGCATCCCGAACCGGTTCGCTCACCAGGATCTGACCTCCTTCGGCCTGAGCTGCTACCCGCGCCGCCATCGCGACATTGCGCCCGAATAGGTCCTCGCCGCGCCGGACCGAGCGACCCATATGGATTCCGATCCTTACCCGAATCTCCTCGTGGCGCTTACGTTTTCCGTCCCGGAGGACGGCTTCTTGGATATCTACACCGCACCGCACCGCTTGCTCGGCGCGCGCGAACGCGACCATGTATCCGTCGCCTTGGCTTTTCACCACATGGCCCTCGCGTTTGCGCACTCGCTCCTGAATCAACTTGTCGTGTGCGCTAATTAGCTTCACCCAGGCGCGGTCGCCGATCCGTTCGTTCAGCGCGGTGGATTCTTCGATGTCGGAGAACAAGATCACCACACGGCCGTCCGGGGTGACTCGCGCCAGGTCGGGGCGCTCCACCTCGGCCCAGTCGGCGAGCTCTTCGATCGAGCTACGCACGGCCGCGCCGAACCCCTCTTTGCGCACCAGATTGGCCGTATTCCACATCGTCTTGACGGCCTCGCGACCACCGGACCACAGCCGATTGCGAACGTCGGAGCGCTGCTGCAATTCCGCCAGCTCCTCGCGACTGCGCTTGAGCAACACCCCCAGCGCGACGAGCCCGGCAGCCTCGATCGCCGCGATTGCGGCCAGGACGTAGACGGCGAGATGAAGCGTATCGCTCATGTTCGCCATCCTCTCAGGGCGGCGCGAGGCCCATCTTGTCGGGCGATTCCATGATGTTTAGGGTTGAGTTTGGTCGCCGCGGGGAAGCAATTCTCATGTAAGCCAATGACGTCCTGGAGGTGGGGATTGGCCGACGACGACGAAGTTGACGAATCAGATCTGTTCGTAATTTTCGGCATCACCGGTGACCTGGCGCGAAAAATGACCTTTCGCGCGCTTTACCGGCTGGAGTGCCGCAAGCTGCTGGACTGTCCCATCTTGGGCGTGGCCAGCGACGATATCTCGGTCGAGAAGTTGGTGTCGCTGGGTCGCGACGCCGTCGAAGAAACCGGCGAGAAGATCGACGACGCGATCTTCGACCGACTGGCCGACCGGCTGTCCTATCTGCACGGCGACGTCACCGACAGCGCGCTGTATGAGTCGCTGGCCGAGCAAATTGGCTCCCGCTACCAGCGCCCACTGTTCTACCTGGAGATGCCGCCGTCGTTGTTTGCGCCCATCGTCGAGAAGCTGGGTGAAGCCGGGCTACTGAAGCAGGCACGGGTGGCAGTGGAAAAGCCGTTCGGCCACGACTTCGATTCCGCCTGCGAACTCAACGCCCGACTGCGCGCGGTGCTGGACGAAAAGCAGATCATGCGAGTCGACCACTTCTTAGGCAAGCAACCCGTCGTCGAATTGGAGTACCTGCGCTTCGCCAATCGGGCGCTCGCGAAATTATGGGATCGCGACAGTGTCCACGCCATCCAGATCACCATGGCCGAAAACTTCGGGGTGGAAACCCGCGGCAAGTTCTACGACGCGGTCGGCGCATTGCGCGACGTGGTGCAAAACCATTTGTTGCAGGTGCTTGCGTTGGTCGCGATGGAGCCTCCGGTAGGGCCCACCGCCGACGACCTGAATGACAAGAAGTCAGAGGTGCTGCGCGGCATACCGGCTTTGCAGCCCGAGCAGTGCGTACGTGGGCAATACCGCGGCTATACCGATGTCCCCGAAGTGGCTAAGGATTCCGACACCGAAACCTTCATCGCGCTGCGGACCGAAATCGATAATTGGCGCTGGGCCGGTGTTCCGATCTTCTTGCGAGCGGGAAAGTCGTTGCCGGAGAAGGTGACCGAGGTTCGGCTGCTACTTCGGCGCACACCCAGTCTCTGTTTCCTGCCGATCAGCAAAGCGGCCGAGCCCAACCAGATTGTGCTGCGGATCGATCCCGAAGCTGGTATGCGCCTTCAACTTTCGGCCCAACAAGGCGACGACTGGCAAGACATTCATCTGGACTCGTCGTTCGCCGAAGATCTCGGCGAACCGGAGCGTCCCTACGAGCGGCTGTTTCATGCTGCGCTGACGGGCGACCACCAGCTTTTCGCCCGAATAGACAGCATTGAGGAGACGTGGCGGATCGTGCAGCCGCTACTGGACGACCCCGGCGAAATTCACCCGTATGACGCCGGATCCTGGGGCCCCGACGCGGCCCACGCACTGCTGGAGGGTCACCACGGCTGGCAAGAGCCGTGGATGCCCAAAAACTCGGGACACTAAGGAGACAAAACAATGCAGCTAGGCATGATCGGTTTAGGCCGAATGGGCTCCAACATTGTCCGACGCGTGGTCACCGGTGGGCACGAGTGCGTGGTATACGACCACAGCTCCGACGCGGTCGAGGCGATGGCGGGCGAGGACGGCATCACCGGGGTCTCCTCGCTCGCCGAACTGCGTGACAAGCTCACTGCTCCCCGCGTCGTGTGGGTGATGGTGCCGGCGGGCACCATCACCACCGGGGTCATCGATGAACTCGCCGACACTTTAGAATCCGGCGACATTGTGATCGACGGCGGCAACTCTTACTACCGCGACGACGTGCGTCACGCAAAGACATTGTCCGAGAATGGGATTCGTCTACTCGACTGCGGTACCAGCGGCGGCGTCTGGGGCCGCGAGCGGGGTTACTGCCTGATGATCGGCGGCGAGTCGGATGCGTTTGAATACGCCGAACCGATCTTTGCCACCGTCGCACCGGGCGTGGACGCCGCCCCGCGCACCCCGGGTCGTGAAGGCGACGTCGCGCAACCCGAGAACGGTTACCTGTACTGCGGGCCGGCCGGGGCGGGTCATTTCGTCAAGATGGTGCACAACGGAATCGAGTACGGGATGATGGCGTCGCTCGCTGAGGGGCTGAACATCCTGCGCAATGCCGACATCGGCACCCGGATTCAAGAGGGTGACGCCGAGACCGCTCCACTGTCCAATCCCGAGTTCTACGAATACGATTTCGACATACCTGACGTCGCCGAGGTGTGGCGGCGCGGCAGCGTCATCGGTTCCTGGCTATTGGATCTGACCGCGATCGCGCTGAACGATTCGCCCGATCTGTCCGAGTTCTCCGGACGTGTCTCCGATTCGGGCGAGGGTCGGTGGACCTCTATCGCGGCGATCGACGAGGGGGTGCCCGCGCCGGTGCTCACCACGGCGCTGCAGTCCCGCTTCGCCTCGCGCGACCTGGACGACTTCGCCAACAAGGCGTTGTCGGCTATGCGCAAGCAGTTCGGCGGCCACGCGGAGAAGCCTGCCAACTGACCGCGGCGAGGCGGGCCTTGCCCGGCATCCCGCCTGCCCGTCGCCGAGAGTGAACTGTGCGACGCATCCGCGGCGTGTCGCGTCGTGAAATGCGCACTCGCGCAGGCGGATCACCGTGCAGCGTAAGGCGGGTCACTCACGTTCGACGAAGGCAACCACAACGTCGCTGAAGGCATCGTTGTCGTCACCGGCCGCGGTGTGGCCGGCATTGGACAGCTCGACGAACTCCGCGCGCGGCACCTGGGTCAAGAAATGCTCCACACCTTCGAGGCTGACGACATCGGAAAGCTTTCCGCGAATCAACAGGACCGGAATCGACAGGTTGGCGGCGGCGGCTTCAAAGCCCTCGGTGCGCAACTCGGGATCGTCGCCAGGCTTGGTCATGAATGCTGGGTCCCAGTGCCAGTACCAGCGCCCGTCGCGCAGCCGCAGGTTCTTTTTGAGCCCTTCCGGGCTGCGCGGCTTCGGCCGGTGCGGCAGGTATGCGGCGACGGCGTCGGCAGCATCCTCGAGTGATTCGAAGCCGTCGATGTTGGTCATCATGAACTCGCGAATCCGGGCGCTGCCGTTCTTCTCGAATCGCGGCACCACGTCTACGAGCACCAGCTTCGTGACCCGCTCCGGCCCGGCCCGGTCCGCGACGAGGATGCCGGTCAGCCCACCCATGCTGGCCCCGATGATCACCACCGGACGGCCGATCGCGTCGAGCACGTGCATGACGTCGGCGGTCAATGTCTCGACGTCGTAGTCGGCGTCCGGTGCTCGGTCGCTGTCACCGTGACCACGGGTGTCCAAAGCGATGACGTGAAACCCGTCACCGCCCAGTATCTGACCGGTGTTCTTCCAGGAGAACCGATTCTGGCCGCCACCGTGCAGCATCAGGATGGTGGGACGATCGGCCACACTTGCGCCGCGGTTCCATTCGTCGCCGACCAGGGCGATCCCGTCGACTCCGGAAAACTCGACCGTTTGTGGGCTGCCGCTCATGTGGTGAGTCTCTCCTTCGGGTCGGGTTGATGGTCAGCCAGGTAGGCGCTGAGGACCTCGACGAGCATCTCGCGGTCCTTGGAGCTGTCCAGCGGCTTGGGCCAGGTCAACTGCACGGCCACCAGGCCGCGGATGGTGGCCCAGATCAGGTTGCCCAAGCGACTCGCCTGTCCTGGCGCGATGCCGGCCCCCAGGTGCTCGCCGATCTCGGTCATCCGTGCCGACATTGCGGCCAGGTGAGCGTTGGCGGTTTTGGTGCGTGCACCGCGGGTGGCGATCAGGATTTCCAGCGCCGCCATCGATGTGGGGCTGGAGAAGGCCTGCCACACCGCATCGACAACGAATGCCGGTCGTGCGGCCGGCCGTATCTGCGCGGCTCGCGCGGGCAGCGCGTCGAGGGTCTCGAGCAGATCGGCAAATCCCTTGTCCACCACCGCCATCAGGATGCCGTCCAGATCGCCGAAGTGGTATTGCACTACGCCCCAAGTCAATCCGGCGCGCTCCGTGATTTGCCGCACGCTGGGCGGAGCGAAGCCCTCCTTGAGGATGTAGCGGACGGTTTCGTCGATGACGGTTTGACGGCTGCGTTCAGCGCGCGCCTGTCCGCCGCCGGGCGGTCTACGAGGTCCGGTCACCGCATTACGCCTGTTAGGTGGTCCAGGGGGCGGAGGTCGTGCGCTGCCAATATGCCGCTGGGGGCTCGACATACGGCGTCGATCAGGTTGACCACGCGCGCGGCGGTCGCGATGACACCGCCTTCGTTATGATCGGTGCCGCCGCCCGCATCGCCACCCAGGTGGGTATTGATTTCGACGCCGGGACTGCCCGTGACGACAACACGATGTACACCGAAGCGACCGTCCGGGGGATAGGCCCAATCCGGTGCGGTTTGCGGGCCGAGACGGTTGACGTGCTCCATGGTGATGACGACCTCGCCGTCGCGCAGACCTTCCACCGCGAACCGCACCGCGGCCACCTGACCGGGCTCGACGTGCATCATCACGCAGTCGATCGGCTCGGGCGTCACCCACTTTTCGCAGCGCTCCCGCACCTCGTCGAGTTCGACGCCCAGGTCCCGCGCCAGGCTGCGCACCTGCACGCCCCACATCGACGTCAGCACGCCCGGCAGGAACATCACCGGCGTGTGTTCGGGCGCAATGCCGAAACCGAAACTGACACCGGTGAATTCAGCGTCGTCGTAGCTGGCGTAGTCGCAGATCTCCTGCACGGTGACGCTGGTTGCGCGTTCGGCCAGACTCAGTGCCGTGTAGGCCAGGGTGTCCCCGGAGTAGCCGGGGTCGACGCCGTTGATGTAGAGGGTCGTGTTTCCCTCGGCGCAGGCCTGCGCGAGCGGGTCGCGCAACCAGTCACCGGCCTGTTCGGGTGCCACCATCCAAACAAACGACGAGCCAACGACATTGGTGCCGGCTCGGAGGAATCCGGCGATTTCTGCGAGGGCTTGTTTGGGGCGGGTCTCGGCTTGCGAGGTGTAGACCACACAGTCGGCGTTCAGTGCGAGCAGCGTGTCGAGGTCGTCGGTGGCGACCACGCCGGTCAGCTCCGCGAGCCCACACAACTGCGCGGCGTCGCGACCCACCTTGTCCGGGCTACGGGCATGCACCCCGACCAACTCGAAGTCCGGCCGCTCGATCAGCATGCGCAGTGCGTGCCGCCCGACGTTGCCGGTGGAGTACTGAATGACTCTGCGCGTCATATCTTTATCGCCTCACATCAGGTCAGTGATGGTCTTCAGGCCCGCGTCGTAGAGCACACCGGGTAGCATGCCGCCGTCGATCTCGATGGTGGTGCCGTTGATGAAATCTGCTGTGCCCGAAGCCAAGAACACCACCGTGCGGCCCACTTCGGCGGGCTCGCCGCCGCGCTTCATCGGGACCTTGGCGAAATATTCGCTGCCGGTGGGGTCGTCCTTGTTGAGCACGAACGCGCGGAAGTTGTCCGTGATGGTCGGGCCTAGAGCCACGCAGTTGACGCGAACCTTCGGACCCCACTCCTGTGCCAACGAGCGGGTCATGTGGTTGAGCCCGGCCTTGGCGGCACCGTAGGACACCAGCGTGGGTGCCCCGGCCGGGTGGCTGGCGCCACTGGAGATGTTGACGATGCAGCCGATGCCGTCCTGGGTTTTCATCTGCCGGTAGGCGCGGATAGCGAACCACATCGGACTGATCAGGTTCATCTGTACCGCGAACGCATGGAACAGCGCGGTCCGCTCGAAGTCGTCTGTGCTGGGCGGGGCGCCCTGCAGACGCTGCACCAGGTCGGGAATGTCCTCGACGTGCGGTGCCGGCACGGTGCCGCCGGCGTTGTTGACCAGGATGTCGATTCTGCCGTAACTGTCGACGACGTCCTGGATAAAGGTGTCGATGGCGTGGTAATCGCCTTGGTCGCATACCTTTTGGGCACTGCGCCGGGCCCAGTCGGGCTCGGCTTCGACTCCGGGCAGGGCATCCAGCGGGCGCCGCGAGCAGCCGATGACGGTGGCGCCCGCCCGCAGCAGTTCGTGCGCGATCCCTACGCCGACGCCGCGACTGGTTCCGGTGACCACGGCGACTTTGCCGTCCAGCGAGCCCACCCGCAGATGATTACACTTGTAATCTTTCTGGGCAAGCGTGCGGTGAGTTTTGGCAGTCGCCGCGGTCTAACTATCAAAGACCCCGAGCAAACAGGAGAAGCAATGCCATCGATCACGCCCACGTTGTGGTTCGACCAGAACCTGGAAGAGGCGGCGCAGTTCTACACGTCGGTGTTTCCGAACTCGCACATCGAGGGATACACCCGATACACCGAGGTGGGGCCAGGTGAGCCGGGTTCGGTTGCGTTCGGCGCCTTCGTGCTTGACGGCAATCGGTTCATCGGTATCAACGGCGGTCCGGTGTTCACCTTCGACGAGGCCGTGTCGTTCACCGTCGACTGTAAAGACCAGGACGAGGTCGATTACTACTGGACGAAGCTGACTGAAGGTGGCGAGGAGTCGCAGTGCGGCTGGCTCAAGGACCGCTTCGGCCTGAGCTGGCAGATCGTGCCGGCGCGGCTGCTGGAATTGGTCAACGATCCAGATCCCGCCCGAGCCGCCGCGGCCACCAAGGCGATGCACGGCATGAGCAAGATCGTCGTCGAGGATTTGGAGAAAGCGGTCGCCGAAGCCTGAACTCGTCTGCGCGCCGGCGGCCGGTTACGTTGGACTGGTCGAGAAAACGGCGAACAGGAGTCCGAGTTGTCCGAACCAGGCTGGATCGACGTGAAGGGTTCCAACGGCGACCTGAAAGCGCTGGCCTGGGGGCCGGCGGACGCGCCGATCGCGTTGTGCCTGCATGGCTTTCCCGACACCGCCTATGGATGGCGCAAGTTCGCCCCGCGACTGGTCGAGTCAGGCTGGCGGGTGGTGGCGCCGTTCATGCGGGGGTACGCGCCGTCGTCGATTCCGGCCGACGGCAGCTATCACATCGGTGCATTGATGGACGACGCGCTGCGGGTGCGCGAGGCGGCGGGCGGGACCGAGTGTGACGTGGTGATCGGGCACGACTGGGGGGCGATCGCCGCCAACGGTCTGGCCGCGATGCCCGACAGCCCGTTTACGCACGCGGTGATCATGTCGGTGCCGCCAGCGAGGGCATTGCGCCCGCGCGGCGGGTTGGGAGAACGCGGTCGACTGGCCCGCGAGGTCTCGCGCCAGTTGCTGCGCAGTTGGTACATCAGTTACTTCCAGGTGCCCTTTCTGCCGGAGCGGTCCGCGTCCTGGGTGGTGCCGCTGCTGTGGCGGCGGTGGTCGCCGGGCTACCGCGCCGAAGAGGACTTGCGCCACGTCGACGCCGCGATCGGCACACCGGAAAGCTGGCGCGCGGCGCTCGGCCCGTACCGCGCCACCATCCGCAACACCCCACCACCGGCGCAATACGCGCAATTGCACCGGTACTGGACCGAGGCGCCGAAGCTGGTGACCCTGTACCTGCACGGTCAGGACGACGGTTGCATGACAGCGGCTTTCGCGCGCAGGGTGAAGCCAATACTGCCGGCCGGTAGTGAGGTTTCGGTCGTTTCACACGCCGGGCACTTCCTGCAACTCGAGCAGCCCGACAAGGTCGCCAACCTGGTCCTGACGTTCGTCGGCTCACCCGGCTGAGGTAGTGCCCGGGCACCGGATGGCCGCCGTCGACGCCCAGTTCTACTGGATGTCGGCCAAGTCCCCCAACGACGAATTCCTGCTGTACGCCTTCGGCGCCGAACCGGCAGATCTCGACGAGGCCGTCCGCCAGGTCCGTCGGCGAGCCAGTGCCTGCGCGGACCTGACGATGCGGGTCGTGGACGACTGCGTCGTAAGGTATCCGCGCTGGGTGCCCGCGCCGGTTCGTCCTGAGCAGGTGACGCACCACGATTTGGCCGACGATGGTTGGGACGCCTGCCTTTCCGCGGTGGCCGACCTGGCCGGTGATCAGCTGGATATCCGGCAGCAGGCGTGGCGCCTGCACGTATTCACACCGGTGGCCGGCATCCCGGGCGTTGCCGGGGTGGGAACCGTTGCTGTGCTACAGCTTTCGCATGCGGTGGCCGACGGGGTCCGGGGTGCGGCGCTGGCGGCCTGGCTGTTCGGGCGGCCGGCGACGGTGCCTCACGTAGGCACGGCGCGGGCGGGCTTCATGCCGTTGCTGGGTTTGGACGCGGTACGCACACATCGCCGTTTGATGCGTGATGTCGACGCCGGGTTGGTGACGTCGGGAGTCGGATTGCGGCAGCCGCTGACGACGAATGCCCGCCCGGGGCGCGTCCGCGCCATTCGTACCCTGGTGCGGCGTCGCGAGCAACTGGCCCCGCCGACTGTCACCGTGGCGGTACTGGCCGCGGTCGGTACGGCACTGTCGCAGTTTCTCGGTGCGGCCGGCGATACCCTGGGCGCCGAAGTGCCAATGGCTAAACCCGGTGCACCACTTGGCTATAACCACTTTGGCAACGTCAGCGTCGGGCTGCACCCACAACTCGGTCTCGCCGAGCGGAGGCATCGGATCGCCGGCGAACTGGCCGACGCGCGACGCCGGTTCGCGCACCCCGCCGCGCTAGCCAGCGATCGGGCCTTCGCCGCGGTGCCCGCCGCGTTACTGCGCTGGGGCGTATCCCAGTTCGATCCGGACGCGCGACCGACGCAAGTGGCCGGCAACACCGTGGTGTCCAGCGTCAATCGCGGCGCCGCCGACCTGAGCTTCGGCGGTGCGCCCGTGGTGCTCACGGCGGGCTATCCGGCGCTGTCGGCGGTGATGGGACTGACCCACGGTGTGCACGGCATCGGCGATACGGTCGCGATCAGCGTGCATGCCGCCGAGTCGGCAATGCCCGATATCGAAGCCTACCTCCGGCTACTGGACGCAGCGTTGTAAGTTATTGCGCGTCACCGGATCTGGCGGCTTCTTCGCGGGTCAGGCCGACGCTCAGGATCAATTCCTCGTGCAGTTCGAACCACACCGTGTGATAAGAGTCGATCAGCGGCCTTGTCAGCCAAGCAATCTCACCGGCCTTGACCCGGTCAAGTGCGGTGCTCAACTTCGCCGAATAGGCGCCGAGTCGAGGCAGTTGTCCGGCGGCGGACGCGATGATCGGCATCACCCGCTCGTGCACAGCATCGAGGCGGGCCAGCACAGCGGTGTCGTAGTCCGCGTCGTCGTGATTGTTGGGTTGGCCGTCCTTGAGTTGCCAGTCGGTGACCAGTGCTTTGAAATCGACGTTCACCGAACGGAATTCGTCGTAGGCACCGGTCAGTACGGTGTGATCGAGGTCGGCGCGTTCCGTTGCGAGCAATTCGGTGAGTCGGGTCCGGCCCGCAGGGGTGATCCGCAAGGTGGGGCCGTCGATCAGCAGCCCGTCGGCGGCGAGTGAACGGACCGTTTCGGCGATATCGGCGTCGAGTGTGGCGGCAAGGTCCGTCACACTCACCCGACCCTTCAGCCGGATCGCTTGCAGCACCGACAATTCCGTCATTTTTGCCCCTGCAGCCGGATCGCGTTCAGCATGGTGATCAACGGAGTTTGCGACACGACGTCGGATCGTCCCGCCGCCAGGGCGGCACGGACGGCGGCCTCCGATGAACCATCCACCCTCGGGTGGTTGCCGGTCGGGTGGGCACGCAGCGGGCTGATCTGCAGCGCGATCTCGGTCAGCGCGCGTAACTCCGGGGTATCGTCTTCCGACCACGCCTTAAGTTCCAGGATGCCTTCGCGCACTTCGCCTTCGCTGCCATCGACGGTGATCTGGCGACCCGCCAGCGCCGCGGCGACACCGTGACCGCAGCCCACCACCGCGACCCGGCCGAGTTCGCGGCTGACCACCGCGGCGTGGCTTGCGGCCCCGCCCACCTCGGTGACGATGCCTTGTGATCTCAGCATGCCCTGGACGTCTTCGGGCCGGGTGTGATCGCGCACCAGGATCACCTGCTCACCGCGGTCCGCCGCGTCCAGTGCCTCGTCGACGTCGGTGTAGGCGGTGCCCGTTGCCACGCCCGGGCAGGCGGGTAGGCCTTTGGCCAAAAGCCGTGCGGCTAACCGTGTTTCAGGTTGCAGTGCGGGTTGCAGCACCGCGGTGACATGTGCTGGTGACACCCGGCGCAGCGTCTCGTCATCGTCGATCAGCCCTTCGTTGCGCAGCCTCAGGGCCAGTCGCACCGCGGCCTGTGCCGACCGCTCGGCGCCTCGGGTTTGCAGTAGCCACAGGGCACCGTCTTCGACGGTGAATTCGATCTCTTGGACGTCGGTATGGAGCCGTTCCAGACGGCGGGCGGCGGCCATCAACTCGCCGTAGACGTCCGGCAACTCGTCGCGCAGCGCGCTAATCGGTTCGACGTCAACAAGTCCGGACACCACGTCGTCGCCCTGCCCACCGGGCAGCCACTCACCGAACGGTACGTCGGCCCCGGTAATCGGATTGCGCGACGAAAGGACACCGGCACCGGAGTTCGCCGACCGGTTGCCGAAGACCATGGCCTGCACCACCACCGCGGTGCCGCAGCGTTCGTCGAGGCCATAGTGCTGGCGATATGCGATGGCGCGCGGGGAGTTCCACGAGGCGAAGACAGCTTCGATGCCCGCGCGCAGCTGGGCATTTGGGTCTTGCGGGGGTTGCGCGTCGCTGCCCGAGACGATGCGCCGATACATGCTGGTGAACCGTCGGCGGGTATCGCGGGCGAACTCGACGTTGCCCTGTGCGGCCAGCGCCTGTTCGACGGCGTCGTTCATGCCCAGGTCGAGGATCGTGTCCATCATGCCGGGCATGGATTGGGTGGCACCGGAACGCACGCTGATCAGCAACGGGTGCGGGCCGCGTCCGAAGGTGCGCGAGGTTTGTTCTTCGAGCCACCGCATCCGGTCCAAAACGTCGTCCCAGATGGCGTCGATTGTCGGTCCGGGTTCGGCGAGATAGCGCAGGCCCACTTCGGTGGTGATGCAGAACGCCGGCGGTACCGGCAGGCGGTGGCGCCGCATCGTGTCGATGCCGTGGCCCTTGTTGCCCAGGATCTCCCGTGGTTGATGCGCGGTGCCGTCGAGCAACACCACCGCGTCGTGCAGGGTGCCTAGCGGGGGGCTGTGGCGGCGCGCGACCCCGGCCATGATGCACCCCCTCGTCGTTGCTGGAACGCCCGCAATGGTCCCATATGCATCACCGGAGCTGCTGTTACCGGCAATACCCGATGCTTTAGCTTTGACGCTATGACTCCCTACGATGTTGGGCTACTGATTCTGCGGCTGGCGCTGGGACTGACGTTGGCCGCGCATGGCTTGAACAAGTTCTTCGGCGGCGGTCGCATTGCGGGCACCGCGCGCTGGTTCGAAAGCATCGGGATGAAGCCCGGCAAGTTCCATGCCACGATCGCCGCGAGCACCGAGACGGCGGCCGGGTTGGGCCTGGCAGCCGGGCTGCTCACACCGATCCCGGCGGCGGGCTTCGTGTCGCTGATGATCGTCGCGGCCTGGACCGTCCACCGTGCCAACGGGTTCTTCATCGTCAAGGAGGGCTGGGAGTACAACCTGGTGCTGGCCTTGAGCGCCATTGTGGTGGCCACCCTGGGAGCGGGGAAGCTCAGCCTGGATTACTTGATCTTCGGCAAGAACTGGTTTGACGGCTGGCATGGTCTGGCGATCTCGCTGGGACTGGGCTTGGCCGGCGCTATCGGTCAGCTGCTGATCTTCTACCGTCCGCCAGTCAAACAAGCCGGATAGCTCAGCTGGCGGGCGCGCCGTTCTCACCCAGCAGCAGGCCGCCGATACCGGCGATGCCGGGGGTACCTGGCGTCGTAGGCGACGAGCCGTAACCGCCGTCACCGGCGTTGCCCCCGTCGCCGACAAGCCACGCGTTGCCGCCATTGCCGCCGTTTCCGCCGATGCTCTGGTTGACCCCGTCGCTGAACACGGCATCCCCTCCGGTACCGCCGGCGCCGCCGTTGCCAAGCATGCCTGCCCTGCCGCCGGCTCCGCCGGTCCCGCCGGTGCCGACGACGGCGAACCCGCCGGACCCGCCGGAACCGCCCTGGCCGCCGGACCCGAACACCTGGCCGCCGTTGCCGCCGGCCCCGCCGTCTCCGCCGTCGGTGCCGCTGGCGCCGCCGTGGCCACCCCGCCCGCCGGCTCCGAAGAACCCACTGGCGTTGCCGCCGGCCCCACCGATCCCGCCGTGCTCGCGGCCCGCGCCGCCGACACCGCCGTGGCCGCCGTCACCGAACAGCCCACCGTCACCGCCGGCGCCGCCGTCACCGCCACTGGCGGGTTGGCCGTTGCCGCCCGCACCGCCCTGGCCGCCTGTGCCAAAGAGCAGGCCACCATGACCCCCGCCGCCACCGGCACCGCCGGCGGTGCCGCCCTCTCCGCCGTCG
>NZ_LZLS01000006.1 GCF_001673365.1 Mycobacterium asiaticum | reverse complement strand
CTCGGCCAGTAGCCGCAGGACTTCGATCTCCCGATCGCTTAGGCCACTGGCGCCGTGCGAGGCCGACAGGGCAAGAAGATCCTCGAGGAGGCCGGTGAAGTGTGGCTGGCCGCCGAACATGAACCCGACGAAGCGCTCGCCGAGGAGATCAGCCAGTTGCTGTACTGGACGCAGGTGCTGATGCTTTCGCGCGGGCTTTCCCTCGACGACGTCTACCGGAAACTGTGAAGATGCTTCGGATAGCGGTGCCCAACAAGGGGGCGTTGAGCGAACCGGCCAGTGAGATCCTCTCTGAGGCCGGCTACCGCCGTCGCACCGATCCCAAAGACCTCACCGTGATCGACCCGGTGAACAACGTCGAGTTCTTCTTCCTGCGGCCCAAGGATATTGCGATCTATGTCGGTTCCGGCGAACTCGACTTCGGGATCACCGGACGCGACTTGGCGCTGGATTCCGATGCGCCAGTGCAGGAACGGTTGGCGCTGGGTTTCGGGTCGTCGAGGTTCCGCTACGCCGGACCGGCCCGGCAGGACTGGACGACGGCGGATCTCGCCGGCAAGCGCATCGCCACCGCCTACCCAAACCTTGTTCGAAAAGACTTGGCCGCCAAAGGGATTGAGGCGACTGTCATCCGGCTAGACGGTGCCGTGGAGATTTCGGTACAGCTCGGGGTCGCCGACGCGATCGCCGACGTGGTGGGTTCGGGCCGCACGCTGAGTCTGCATGATCTGGTGGCTTTCGGTGAGCCACTGTGTGATTCGGAGGCCGTGCTGATCGAGCGGGCCGACAGCCAACCGAGCGCGGCGCGTGATCAGCTGATCGCCCGGGTGCAGGGCGTGGTGTTCGGCCAGCAGTATCTGATGCTCGATTACGACTGTCCCCGTTCGGCTTTGGACAAAGCTACAGCCATCACGCCGGGGTTGGAGTCACCGACAATCGCCCCGCTGGCCGATCCGGACTGGGTCGCGGTGCGGGCGCTGGTTCCGCGTCGCGACGTCAACCGCACCATGGACGAACTCGCCGCTATCGGCGCCAAGGCGATTCTGGCTTCCGACATCAGATTCTGCCGTTTCTGACCCTGCGCAGGAAGTTGACCTGTGTTAGCGTCCCGCTGGGACCCGTGACCCCCCTCGGGTATCCATTCGTCGCGAAGCTGTACGTCTGTCCCAGGAGGGATCGCTGTGACGCAGGTTCTTGTACTCCTTTTGGCTTTGTTGATCGGTGTCGTCGCCGGGTTGCGATCTCTGACGGCTCCGGCGGCTGTCTCCTGGGCAGTGTTCCTCAGCTGGCTCAATCTGCATGGAACCTGGGCGGCCTGGGTGGGCAATGTGGTCACGGTGGTGATCCTGACTGTGCTTGCCGTCGCCGAACTCGTCAACGACAAACTGCCCAAGACGCCGCCGCGTACCGCGCCGCCGGTATTCGCCGTGCGGCTCATTATGGGCGGGTTCGCCGGTGCGGTAATCGGCACCGCGTGGAACTACAAGTTCGGCTCGCTGGGTGCCGGAATCATCGGCGCGGTGCTGGGCACCTTGGGTGGGTACCAGGCGCGCCGCGCCCTGGTAGCCAAGAACGGCGGTCATGATCTGCCGATCGCCCTGGTCGAGGACGCGGTCGCCGTGCTGGGCGCTTTCGCGATCGTCGCCGCAGCAGCAGCTCTGTGACGCCGGGTTCTTCCGGAGCGCAAGCGTTCGACGCGATCATCGTCGGCGCCGGTCAGGCCGGCCCGCCGCTGGCCGGTCGGCTCACCGCTGCCGGCCAACGCGTTGCGGTGATCGAGCGTCAGCACGTCGGCGGCACCTGCGTCAACTATGGCTGTATCCCCACCAAGACATTGGTGGCCAGCGCGCACGCGGCGCATCTGGCCCGTCGCGGCGCAGAATATGGCGTCGGCACCGGGCCGGTCAGTGTGGACATGGCCAAGGTCAAAGCTCGCAAAGACGACATCATGCTCAAGGACCGCCACGGGGTGGAATCGTGGTTGGACGGCATGGACGGCTGCACCGTGTTCCGCGGGCATGCCCGGTTCGAGGATCCGCACACCATCCGAGTCGGGGACCAGGTGTTGACCGGCGAGCGGATCTTCCTCAATGTCGGGGGACGAGCGGTGGTGCCCGACATTCCGGGGCTTTCCGAGGTCGAATACCTGACGAACGTTTCGGTCCTCGAACTCGACACGGTGCCCGAGCATCTGGTCATCGTCGGCGGCAGCTACATCGCGTTGGAGTTCGCGCAGATGTACCGTCGGTTCGGTGCCCGGGTCACCGTCGTGGAGCGCGGCCCCCGGTTGGCGTCGCGCGAAGACGAGGACGTCTCGGCCACCATCCGGGAGATCCTGGAAGGCGAAGGCATCGATGTCGTCGTGGGCGCCGAAGACGTGCGGGTATCAAAGCGCAACAGTGAAATTGGAGGCTTCGAGCTCACGCCGCGGACCGGAGCCGACCCGATAACAGGCAGTCACCTGCTGCTGGCGGTCGGGCGCCAACCCAACACCGACGACCTGGGTCTGGACGCCGCGGGCGTGCAGACCGACGGCCGCGGCTTCGTCGTAGTCGACGATCAGCTCAGGACCAACATCGACCACATCTGGGCCATGGGTGACTGCAACGGCAAAGGCGCCTTCACCCACACCTCCTACAACGACTTCGAGATCGTCGCGGCCAACCTGCTCGACGATGATCCTCGTCGCGTCAGCGACCGCATCACCACCTATGCGCTCTACATCGATCCGCCGTTGGGGCGCGCCGGCATGACGGTCAGCCAGGCTCAGGCTGCCGGCCGTAAGGTGCTGGTCGGCAAGCGGCCGATGACCCGGGTCGGTCGGGCCGTGGAAAAGGGTGAGACGCAAGGGTTTATGAAGGTTGTTGTCGACGCAGACACCGACGAGATCCTGGGCGCGGCCATCTTCGGTGTGGGTGGCGACGAAGCCGTGCACTGTGTGCTTGATGTGATGTCAGCCAAGGCGCCGTACACGACGTTGTCGCGCACGATGCACATTCACCCGACGGTCAGCGAACTGATTCCCACGGTGCTGCAAGAGCTTTCGTCACCATCGGACTAGAGCCGCTGAATCAGCAGCGTCTGAGCCGATGTTCCGATAAAGCCGTCTCGGTCGAAGGCATCGGCCGTCGTCACACCCACACCATCGGGCCCGACTGATGCCCGCGCCCGTACCGCGAACTCGTTGAAGTCCAGGATTGCGCCGACGCCATTGGCGCAGTCGACGACGGCGGCAAGCCGTTGCAGCGCCTGCTGCGGGTGTAGTCGGTGGAATCGAACGATTGATATTCGCCTTCCGCGCCCAGGCGCCGGTAATAGCTGGTCGTCATGCCGCCGGCTCGGTCGGGTGGGCGATCGCCCGACTACCGGAGTGCTCGGGCCAGCCAGGGTATGGCGGCGGGGTGCCCCCGAAGGCTGGGCAGTGCGCTTGATGCGGACACCAGTTGCACATCCGGGACGGGTTCGGGCGGAAATCGCCGCTCTGGCCCGCGGATTGGATGGCTCGCCAGATTGCCATCAGCGTCTTCTCGAAGCGCAGCAACTCGTCATGGTCCGGCGCGTAGTCGAGCAGCTGCCCGTCGGCGAGATAGATGAGTCGCAGCCGGGTGGGCAGCACGCCGCGCGACCGAAGCAGCGCCACCGCGTAGAACTTCATCTGGAACATCGCCTTGAACTCGGCCAGCGCTCGCGCTTCCGCCGGAGCTTTGCCGGTTTTGTAATCGACGACGCGCAGTTCGCCGGTGGCGGCGACATCGATGCGGTCGATGTAGCCGCGTAGCAATGTGCCGTCGGCCAGCTCCACCTCCACCCGTTGTTCGCAGCATTGCGGGTCGAACCGCCTCGGGTCCTCGAGGCGGTAGTAGCCCGCGAGCAGGCTGCGCGCCTCATCGAGCAGCGCGGTTCGCTGCTCGGCGTCCAGGCCGGTGAGCAGCCCGGGTTCGCCGGCGACCACTCGGTCCCAGGCCGAGGCGACCAGTGCGCCCGCGGTGTCCGGGCCGCGCTGCACGGCCGGCAGCCCGTAGAGCTGTTCGACTGCGGCGTGTACCACCGAACCTCGCAGCTGTGCCGTCGACGGCGCCTCGGGCAGCCGATCGATCGCCCGGAACCGGTACAGCAGCGGGCACTGCTTGAAGTCGGCGGCCCGCGACGGTGATAGCGCCGGCCGGGAGCGCGCCTCCGGCTGGTCGGTCATATCCGCAGCCTAGGCCTGCACTCCGACAACCCCCGGCCACTGGTAACGGCGCGTCGGCTGGCACGCTAGACGCCGTGTCGACAACCGGTCCACTCGCCGTCGGGGAGCGCGTTCAGCTCACCGACGCCAAGGGCCGTCACTACACGATTTCGCTTACGCCGGGTGCGGAGTTCCATACCCATCGTGGCCGGATCGCCCACGACGCGGTGATCGGCTTGCAGCAGGGCAGCGTGGTGAAATCCAGCAACGGCGCGTTGTTTCTGGTGATGCGGCCGCTGCTGGTCGACTATGTGATGTCGATGCCGCGCGGACCGCAGGTGATCTATCCCAAGGATGCCGCGCAGATCGTGCACGAAGGCGACATCTTCCCCGGCGCCCGGGTGTTGGAAGCCGGCGCCGGATCCGGCGCGTTGACTCTTTCCCTGTTGCGGGCGGTTGGGCCGCACGGGCAGGTGATCTCCTACGAGCAGCGCGCCGATCACGCCGAACATGCGCGTCGCAACGTCACCACGTTTTACGGTCAGTCGCCGCAGAATTGGCAACTGATCATCAGCGACCTGGCCGACTCAGAGCTGCCAGACGGTTCGTTCGACAGGGCGGTACTGGACATGCTGGCGCCGTGGGAAGTGCTGGACGCGGTGTCGCGGCTCGTCGTCGCGGGCGGCGTACTGCTGGTGTATGTCGCTACCGTCACTCAGCTGTCGAAGGTCGTGGAAGCGATACGCGCCCAGCAGTGCTGGACCGAGCCACGATCGTGGGAGACGCTGCAGCGCGGGTGGAACGTGGTCGGACTGGCTGTGCGGCCGCAGCATTCGATGCGCGGACACACCGCGTTTTTGGTGGCTTCCCGCCGACTGGCACCCGGCGCGGTGGCTCCGGCGCCGTTGGGGCGCAAGCGCGAGGGACGCGACGGCTAGCGCACCAGTTAGTCCTCAACAGTTAGTCATCGCTGCGACTGAGGCCTCGTCGCACCGACAGCAACTCAAGCTCCGGGCGCGCCGCAACAAGTCGTTCTGCGGCGTCGAGCACTTCGACGGCATGTGCGCGATCACCCGAAACCATTGCCACGCCGATGCCGGCCCGGCGGTGCAAGTCGCGAGAACCCGTCTCGGCGGCCGAGACGCTGAACCTGCGTTGCAGCTCCGCCACGACGGGACGGATCAGCGACCGCTTCTGTTTGAGTGAGTGCACGTCGCCCAGCAGCACGTCGAACTCGAGCCAACCGATCCACATTCGCTTACGGCGTGGGGGTCGGTGTTGGCGGTGGTGCGGGCGTCGGCGGCACCGGCGCTGGCGCAGAGGTCGAACTGCGGGAATTCTGCATGGCCAGAAGCATTTCGGCGGTTGCGCGGGATAGTTGCCAGCCGCCCTGGAAGGGGTTGAACTCCATCGGGAAGATGAATTCGCGGTGTTCGGGATTGGCGGTCGTGACCACGACGGTGGCCGTCACATTGCCGGGTTCCTTGTTAGACCATCCGATGTTGTCTGCCCGGAAGTTCATCGGCAGGTAGCCACCGTCTCGAGAGGCGGTGGTGAACCTGTCCAGCGCGGCGGCGGTTTCGGGGCTTGAGCCTTCGACGAGGTTCAACTTGTCGGTGCCGGGTATAGCGGGATCAGCAAGTCGGTTCAGGACATCGGTCAAGGCTTCCGGTGGCGGCAGGGGAGCGCCCGGCGGAGTCGTCTGGGTGGTGGAGGTGGCGGGCAGTGCCGGCGCATTACTGGAGTCCAATTTGTTGGCGGTGTCATGCGAACAACCCGTGAGTCCCACCACCGCCACGATGATCGCGGTGGACAGTGTTACGCAGACGTTTCCGGACATCCGGCGACAGGCTCAGCTACACCGGAAAGGGGGCCGGTGCGGTCGAAGTCACAGTGCGGGTCGTGCTCTGAGTCAGTGCAGGGGTCGGAACGCCTGTGGCTAGGGATTTCGTGGTCACAGAAGTCCTTTCGCTCTGCCCGAGTAGAAGGCGAGATTACCAGCGTGACCCAACTTGTAACTTTCAAAGGGCATTTGACTGCGCACATCAAGCGCGGTTGGCCGGTAGCGTTAAAGTATCCGCCACGCCATTCCTGGTGCGGGAAAGGAGCGCAACATGGGTGACTCAGAGCGTTCTGAAGCATTCAAGACCCCACGCGATATCCCCCTGTCCAGCGAAGATGCTGCAGAACTCGAACAGCTGAGGCGCGAGGCTGCGGTGCTGCGCGAGCAACTCGACAACGCGGTTGCGCACCAGAGTCCGGCGCGCTCCACGCGTGATGTGCATCAACTCGAAGCGCGAATCGACTCGCTGGCTGCCCGCAATTCCAAATTAATGGAAACTCTTAAAGAGGCCCGGCAACAACTGTTGGCGCTGCGGGAGGAAGTCGACCGGCTCGGGCAGCCGCCCAGCGGTTACGGCGTTCTGTTGGGAACCCACGACGACGAAACCGTCGACGTGTTCACGTCGGGTCGCAAGATGCGGTTGACCTGCTCGCCCAACATCGAGACCGCCACAATGCGCAAAGGTCAGACGCTCCGTCTCAATGAGGCGCTGACGGTCGTGGAAGCGGGCACCTTCGAATCGGTCGGTGAAATTTCGACGTTGCGCGAGGTGCTCGCTGACGGTCACCGGGCGCTGGTCGTCGGGCACGCCGACGAGGAGCGGATTGTGTGGCTGGCAGACCCGCTGGTCGCCGAGGACCTGCCCGAGGGGCACCCGGACGCTCTTAACGACGACACGCGGCCCCGCAAGCTGCGTCCGGGCGACTCGTTGCTGGTCGACACCAAGGCCGGCTACGCCTTCGAGCGCATCCCCAAGGCCGAGGTCGAGGACCTGGTGCTCGAAGAGGTGCCAGACGTCAGCTACTCCGACATCGGCGGGCTCACACGCCAGATCGAGCAGATTCGCGACGCGGTCGAGCTGCCGTTCCTGCACAAGGAGCTCTACCGGGAGTACGCGCTGCGACCGCCCAAAGGTGTGTTGCTCTACGGCCCGCCCGGTTGCGGTAAGACGCTGATCGCCAAGGCCGTGGCCAACTCGCTGGCCAAGAAGATGGCCGACCTGCGTGGTGACGACGCGCGCGAGGCCAAGTCGTACTTCCTTAACATCAAAGGCCCCGAACTGCTCAACAAGTTCGTCGGTGAGACCGAGCGTCACATCCGGCTGATCTTCCAGCGGGCGCGGGAGAAGGCCTCAGAAGGCACTCCGGTGATCGTGTTCTTCGACGAGATGGACTCGATCTTCCGCACCCGTGGCACCGGCGTCTCCTCGGACGTCGAGACCACGGTGGTTCCGCAGCTGCTCTCCGAGATCGACGGCGTGGAAGGCCTGGAGAACGTCATCGTCATCGGTGCGTCCAACCGCGAGGACATGATCGACCCGGCCATCCTGCGGCCCGGCCGTCTGGACGTGAAGATCAAGATCGAGCGGCCGGACGCCGAAGCAGCACAGGACATCTACTCGAAGTACCTGGTCGAGACGCTGCCCGTGCACGCCGACGACTTGGCCGAGTTCGACGGCGACCGCACGGCCTGCATCAAGGCGATGATCGAGAAGGTCGTCGACCGGATGTACGCCGAGATCGACGACAACCGCTTCCTCGAGGTCACTTACGCCAACGGCGACAAGGAAGTCATGTACTTCAAGGACTTCAACTCCGGGGCGATGATCCAGAACGTGGTCGACCGGGCGAAGAAGAACGCGATCAAATCAGTGCTGGAGACGGGTCAGCCAGGCCTGCGCATCCAGCACCTGCTCGACTCGATCGTCGACGAGTTCGCCGAGAACGAGGACCTGCCCAACACCACCAACCCCGATGACTGGGCGCGGATTTCGGGCAAGAAGGGTGAGCGGATCGTCTACATCCGCACCCTGGTCACCGGTAAGAGTTCGAGTGCCAGCCGGGCTATTGATACCGAGTCGAACCTGGGTCAGTACCTCTAGGACGTAGCAACTAGCTCGCCAACGAATAGCTGTTGGTCAGATCGTCCTGCAGTACTTGGGCGGCCTGCGTGGTGGTGTCGATGCGCAACGTGTCGGTAAGCACGCGGGAGTGGTAAGTCCAGCCCGTTGGCAGGTTGAGCCGCTCGCCGAGCTTGGTCAGGTCGGCGCGGGATAGCTTGGGGTCCACGACCTGACTCCAGGTCTGCATCACCCACTTCCGGCCGTGCGGGTCCTGCAATTCGTAGATCTGCTGGCCGGCGTCGAACACGAAGACCGTGTTACGGCTGACTTGGTTGACGGTGTAGGGAGTCGGGTTCATCGACGACAACAAGACGGTGGCTTGCAGCAACATGTCGATGCCGCCGAAGTTCTTGGTGATCTGCGGGCCCTGCGGAGACTTTTCGATGTGGTTCATCAGCCAGTAGCGCGGACCGTTGAGAAGTGCAGTGGCAGCACCGTGTTCGGTTGCTATGGTATGCGCGTCCAGCGCCGACCACAGCTCGTCTGGGCAGTCGTTGAGCGGGAAGCTGTTGTACACGGTGGCTTGCGGACCCGCCTCTCCGGGCGTTACGAGAAGTACCTCGCCGTAACGTTTCCCGGACAGGTCGTCCGATTCTTGGTGGGACGCGGAGTCCGAGTGAGGGGCTGACACCAGGGTGAACCTAATCACCCAGGTCAGCGCCGTCAACACTGGTCACCGGCGCGTTCGTCATGCGTTCGCGGTAGCGGTTGCGGGCGGTCAGCGTGGCGTGTAGGTCGTCGATCAGCGGGTCCACGAACGTCGAGCGATAATCGGCGTCGCCGGCCGCGCGGGCACTGATGTACATGAACGTCAACGCACCCAGGAACAGACACAGATGAACGAGCGAGTCGGGTACCGGAACCGTCAGGCCCAGCAGTGTCGAATTGTTGTCCGCGGTGCGCGCCCATTCTTGAAGCAGTGCCGGGGTCAGCACGATCAGACCCAGGATCACGTAGATGCCTGCCGTGAGTGCCGCGACCACCGTGATCTGAGCCAGCTGGGACGCGGCGAGGACGAAAACCACGTTGATGCGCTCAGATTTGCTCAGCGGCGGACTGCTCGGGGGATCGGGCATCGTCTCAAATGGCGTGTCGGCCAAGCATTCTGAGTCTTTGGGTACGGCTGCGGGGGAGCGCAACATCGGCCGGACCCGTTCGGCGGTTGCCGAGACGACGAACGCCGCAGCGATGCTGATCAAGAAAAGCATCGCCAGGGCCAGGCGCTCACCGGTGATCGTGGCCGACATGAGCCAGACGTTGCCGTTGAAGAACACCAAGGTGGTCAGCAGCACGACCGGCAGGGCGCGTACCGCGAGACCGCCGATCGTCGTGAAATGCGACAGCGTCATGCGTGCCGACCATCCGGCCACCGATCCGACACCGAGCCCGGTCAGAGCCATCATGATCAGCGCGGTGACGATCGCATTCGGCAGGTGAGACGGGTCGGTGTCGACGACGATGACGATTCCCACCAGCGTCATCGCCGCCGTCGACGCCAACGCACGCTTGCGACGATCCGAGATGCGCGACACCAGCCACCCGACGACCGCCATCGCGACCGGTGCGACTGCGATCAGGGCCAGCAGGAACCATTCTTCGGCCGATGGCTGACCGTCGATGACGACTTCCTCTTTGCCCTCGGTGACGAACAGCACCGGCAGGGTCCAGCAATGCAGGGTCGCGTAGGCCGCCAGGATCGGCGCCGAGCGTGACCATAGCCGCCGCCACCGTCCTCGCGTCGTGAGCACCGACGGCAGACCGCGCTCCAGGAACCAGCTTTCAGCTTCGTCGGTCGCCGACCCTCGCCGTGCCAGCGAGCGAAGAGAAGGGCTCATGCCGGGTCACCCTATCGCCCCGCTGTCGCTCGTAGCCGGGCAAAAATTGTGGTGTCCCCGAGAGAGGCTGCATCCCTGGCTTGTCCCCGAAAGTCAGCGCCGACGCCGCTGGCTTAGGCTCAAGGCATGCAACGGATTATCGGGACGGAGGTCGAGTACGGCATCTCCTCGCCGTCGGAGCCGACCGCCAACCCGATCCTCACCTCGACACAGGCGGTCCTGGCGTACGCCGCCGCTGCCGGCATTCAGCGCGCGAAGCGGACCCGCTGGGACTACGAGGTCGAGTCGCCGCTGCGTGACGCCCGTGGTTTCGACTTGAGCCGTTCCGCCGGTCCGCCGCCGGTGGTCGACGCCGACGAGGTGGGTGCGGCCAACATGATCTTGACCAACGGCGCGCGGCTTTACGTTGATCACGCGCACCCGGAGTACTCCGCGCCGGAATGCACCGACCCGCTGGACGCGGTGATTTGGGACAAGGCCGGCGAGCGGGTGATGGAGGCCGCCGCGCGACACGTCGCCAGCGTGCCTGGCGCGGCGAAACTGCAGCTCTACAAGAACAACGTCGACGGCAAGGGCGCGTCCTACGGCTCGCACGAGAACTATCTGATGTCGCGTCAGACACCGTTCTCGGCCATCATCGCCGGACTCACGCCGTTTCTGGTGTCACGGCAGGTGGTGACCGGTTCCGGGCGGGTAGGCATCGGCGCCTCCGGTGACGAAGCCGGCTTCCAACTGTCCCAGCGTTCCGACTACATCGAGGTCGAGGTCGGCCTGGAAACCACTCTCAAGCGCGGCATCATCAACACCCGCGACGAGCCGCACGCCGATGCTGACCGGTATCGCCGCCTGCACGTCATCATCGGCGACGCCAACCTCGCCGAGACGTCGACATATTTGAAGCTGGGCACTACGGCGCTGGTCCTCGACCTGATCGAAGAAGGCATCGAACTGACCGACCTGGCATTGGCCCGCCCGGTGCATGCCGTCCACGCGATCAGTCGCGATCCCGCACTGCGGCAGACCGTGGCCCTGGTCGACGGTCGCGAGTTGACCGCCCTTGCGCTGCAGCGGATCTACCTGGACCGGGTCGCCAAACTTGTCGACAGCCGCGACCCGGACCCGCGCGCCTCGCACGTCGTAGAGACCTGGGCCGACGCACTCGATCTGCTGGAGCGCGACCCGATGGAGTGTGCCGATCTGCTGGACTGGCCGGCCAAGTTGCGCCTTCTGGAGGGGTTCCGGCAACGCGAGAATCTGAGCTGGTCGGCGCCACGACTGCACTTGGTCGATCTGCAGTATTCCGATGTCCGGTTGGACAAGGGTCTGTACAACCGCCTGGTGGCTCGCGGATCCATGAAGAGACTGGTCAGCGAACACCAGGTGCTCGAAGCGGTCGACAATCCGCCCACCGACACCCGCGCCTACTTCCGCGGCGAATGTCTGCGTCGGTTCGGTGCCGACATAGCCGCGGCCAGCTGGGACTCGGTGATCTTCGATCTGGGTGGCGATTCGCTGGTGCGGATCCCGACGCTGGAGCCGTTGCGTGGCAGTAAGGCGCACGTCGGCGCGCTGCTGGATTCGGTGGACAGCGCGGTCGAGCTGGTGGAGCAACTAACTAGCTAAGCCTGGTTAGACCGACGAAACGTCGGTGCCGACCGGTAGGGTAGAGAAAAGCCAACGGGCGACGGTCTTTAGATAAAGGCCCGTGACGAAGCAGGAGGCGGCGATGGCGCAGGAGCAGACCAAACGCGGTGGCGGTGGCGGCGATGACGACGACATCACCGGCACCACCGCCGCGGGCCAGGAGCGCCGCGAAAAGCTGACCGAGGAAACTGACGATCTGCTCGACGAGATCGATGACGTCCTGGAAGAAAACGCCGAGGACTTCGTGCGGGCTTACGTCCAAAAGGGCGGACAGTGACCTGGCCGTTGCCTGATCGCCTGTCCTCCAACCCAGCAAAACCCGGATTCCCAGCTGTAGACCTGTCGTCTTTTGCTGAGTTGTTGCGCCGCCAGGCGCCGGAGCTGCTGCCCGCCAACATCAGCGGGGTAACCGTGAGTGACCAGCTGCCGCACGGCACCACCATCGTGGCGCTGAAGTACCCCGGCGGCGTCTTGATCGCCGGAGACCGGCGCTCGACGCAGGGCAACATGATTGCCGGGCGCGATGTGCGCAAGGTCTACATCACCGACGACTACACCGCCACCGGCATCGCCGGGACGGCGGCCATCGCCGTCGAGTTCGCCCGGCTCTACGCCGTCGAACTCGAGCACTACGAAAAGCTCGAGGGCGTGCCGCTCACCTTCGCCGGCAAGGTGAACCGGCTGGCCATCATGGTGCGAGGCAACCTGCCCGCGGCAATGCAGGGGCTGGTGGCGCTACCGCTCTTGGTGGGCTACGACATTCACGCCGCTGATGCCGAGTCCGCCGGCCGCATCGTCTCCTTCGACGCCGCCGGCGGCTGGAACATCGAGGAGGAGGGCTACCAGTCGGTGGGCTCGGGGTCCATCTTCGCCAAGTCTTCGATCAAAAAGCTCTACACCCAGGTCACCGACGCCGACTCGGCGCTGCGGGTGGCAGTGGAAGCCCTGTATGACGCCGCGGACGACGACTCCGCCACCGGGGGACCGGACCTGGTCCGGGGTATATACCCGACCGCGGTCACCATCGACGCTGACGGCGCGATGGAGATTCCGGAGCGGCGCATCGCCGAACTGGCCCGCGGCGTCATCGAAAGTCGTTCGCGCGCGGATACTTTCGGCCCTGACGGCGGTGAGAAGTGAGTTTCCCGTATTTCATCTCGCCCGAGCAGGCGATGCGCGAGCGCAGCGAGCTCGCACGCAAGGGAATCGCTCGCGGCCGCAGCGTGGTCGCGCTGGCGTATGCCGGTGGCGTGCTGTTCGTCGCGGAGAACCCGTCGCGGTCGCTGCAGAAGATCAGCGAACTCTACGACCGGGTGGGATTCGCCGCGGCCGGCAAGTTCAACGAGTTCGACAATCTGCGCCGCGGCGGAATTCAATTCGCCGACACCCGCGGCTACGCCTACGACCGGCGCGACGTCACCGGCCGCCAGTTGGCCAACGTCTACGCCCAGACGCTCGGCAGCATCTTCACCGAGCAGGCAAAGCCGTACGAGGTCGAATTGTGTGTCGCCGAGGTCGCGCACTACGGCGAGACGAAAGCGCCTGAGCTGTACCGGATCACCTACGACGGGTCGATCGCCGACGAACCGCATTTCGTGGTGATGGGCGGCACCACCGAACCGATTACCAACGCGCTCAAGGAGTCCTACGCCGAGAACGCCGACCTGCCCGACGCGCTGAAGATTGCAGTGGAGGCGCTGCGAGCCAGCAGTAGCGACAGCTCGACAAACGGACAGCCCAGCCTCGGCGTGGCCAGCCTGGAAGTCGCGATTCTGGATGCCAACCGCCCGCGTCGGGCTTTCAAGCGGATCAGCCGCGCGACGTTGGAGTCGTTGCTGCAGGAAACCCCGGAAACCGGCGAGGCCGAAGGGGAAACGCCGGACGGCGACGGCGAGGCCGCGGAATAGGGTCAGCGCCAGCTGCTCGGCACCAACGGAACCCGCGACACGTCACCGAATTTGTCGCTCGTCAACGTCGTCAGCCCCGCGGCCCCGCTCGATCCCAACTGACCAGCGCCCTGGGTCGATGCGCCAGGCGAGTCAAGGTCTGGCTCCACGTTGATATCCATATCCATGAACTCGTCGCCGTAGTGCCGCTCGGTCGTGCGTTTGCGCTGCCGGGCCCGCGCCTGACGACGGTTCGCGGCCTGCGAGTTCGCCGCGACGGCGTCGGTGTCCGGTTCGGGTAGCTTTCTTTTCGCGCTGGCACTGGCGCCGCTGGCCATTCCCGTACCGAATCCGATGCCGGGAGGTCCGATCACGTAGGGCGGGGTAAATCCTGGTCCTGCAGTTGACGGCGTGAGCGGCGCCGAGCCGGCCGGAGTTGCGGTCGGTGCCGGAGCCGGTGTCGGAGCGGACGTCGGCGCTGACGCGAAAGATGTTGTGGAAGTAGACATTCCCGCGGCCGGCAGATCGAGCGAAGTTGGGACGGGCTGCGGCACGGGCGCCGCAACGGGAGTGGGCGCCGCAGCCAATCCGGCCAGACCGGCAAAGCCGCCCGCCGTCGCCGCGGGCATCAGCATCACACCTCCGGCAGCGGCCAGCAGTAGCGGCGACTGGGTGATTGCCGTTCCGAGCTGTGCGATGTGCGTCGGCCAATCCAAGATTGAGAGCGCAAGAAAATACTGCAGGGCCTGGGTCGGGTTCTGCGTCATCTGCATGGTGTCGCCGATGAGTTCCAGACCTCGCGCCAGGTACCACATCGGTTGCGTGGCGTCGGCGTACTCCTCGTAGCCGAGGCCGTTGAGGATGCCAGCGCCGGAATCCCAATAGATGCCGAAATTCTCCAGGATTTCCGAAATAAGTGTCGTCAATGGGTTGGACACCAACGGATTTCGGATAAGTGGGTTGATCCCGAAACTCTCCAGAATCGGAGCCAGTGCCTTGATCAAGGCCCGTCCCGGGTCAAGGGATGCCGCCGGTTGGGCAACTATGGGCGGCGCCGCTACCGGTTGTGGTGTCGATGCGACCGCGGCTGCCGAGCTGGTCTGATAGGTGGTCATGGTGGCGGCGGCTTGGACCCACATCCGCGCGTAGTCGGCTTCGTTGACCGCGATCGGGACGGTATTGATCCCAAAGAAGTTCGTGGCGACCAAAGCGACATGGGCGGCGCGATTGGCTGCCAACTCGGCCAGCGTCGGCATGGTGGCCAGGGCGGTGAAATACGCCGCGACCGCTGTCTCATGGTGTGCGGCGGCGGCTGCACTGGTGGCACTGATCTGCAGCAGCCACGCCACATACGGCGCATGAGCGGCCGCGCACGATTCGGCAGCGGCACCTGCCCACAAGCCGGGACACATTGCGGCGAGCAGCCCGGCCACCTCCTGGGCGGCTTCGGCGTACTCGGCGCTGAGGCCTTGCCACGCATGTGCGGCAGCCAGCATCGACCCGGGACCTGGGCCTTGGCTCAAGAGCGCGGAATGGACCTCTGGCGGGACGGCCATCCAGATGGGCGCCGTCACGTCAACCAGCCTGCCCTTCGAGTCGCCGTGTTTAGAGTTTCGGGAAGCCTAACTTTTATTTTTGTCCAATGTGAACGTGGGGTCAGCTCGTTCTACGGGCGCGGCTGTCGACCGTCGCGGGAAGACAACAAGTACCCTCAATTAGGTGCAGCGACGAATCATGGGTATCGAGACCGAATTCGGTGTGACCTGCACCTTTCACGGGCATCGCCGACTGAGCCCGGACGAGGTGGCCCGCTACTTGTTCCGGCGTGTGGTGTCCTGGGGCCGTAGCTCCAACGTGTTCCTGCGAAACGGTGCACGTCTGTACCTCGACGTGGGCAGCCACCCGGAGTACGCCACCGCCGAGTGCGACAGCCTGGTGCAGCTGGTCACGCACGACCGAGCAGGTGAATGGGTACTGGAAGACCTGCTGGTCGACGCCGAGCAACGTCTTGCCGACGAGGGCATCGGCGGCGACATCTACCTGTTCAAGAACAACACCGATTCGGCCGGTAACTCCTACGGCTGCCACGAGAACTACCTGATCGTGCGGGCCGGCGAGTTCTCCCGGATTTCTGACGTCCTACTGCCGTTCCTGGTTACCCGGCAGTTGATTTGCGGGGCCGGCAAGGTGCTGCAAACCCCCAAGGCCGCCACGTTCTGCCTGTCGCAGCGCGCCGAACACATCTGGGAGGGCGTCTCCAGCGCGACTACGCGCAGCCGTCCCATCATCAATACCCGCGACGAGCCGCACGCCGACGCCGAAAAGTACCGACGTCTGCACGTCATCGTCGGCGACTCCAACATGTGTGAAACCACCACCATGCTCAAGGTCGGCACCGCGGCACTGGTCCTGGAAATGATCGAAGCCGGCGTGGCGTTCCGCGACTTCTCACTGGACAATCCCATCCGCGCCATCCGCGAAGTCAGCCACGACACCACCGGACGCAGGCCCGTCCGACTCGCAGGCGGACGCCAGGCCAGCGCACTGGACATTCAGCGCGAGTACTACTCACGTGCCGTCGAGCATCTGCTGACCCGGGAGCCCAATGCGCAAATCGAGCAAGTGGTCGACCTGTGGGGTCGCCAACTCGACGCGGTCGAGAGCCAGGACTTCGCCAAGGTGGACACCGAGATCGACTGGGTGATAAAGCGCAAGCTGTTCCAGCGCTACCAGGACCGCTACAACATGGAGCTGTCGGACGCGAAGATCGCCCAGCTCGACCTGGCCTACCACGACATCAAGCGAGGTCGCGGTGTCTTTGATCTGTTGCAGCGCAAGGGTTTGGCGGCGCGGGTCACCACCGACGAAGAGATCGCCGACGCTGTCGATCACCCGCCGCAGACGACCCGCGCGCGGCTGCGTGGCGAGTTCATCAGTGCGGCGCAAGCGGCCGGGCGTGATTTCACCGTCGACTGGGTGCACCTCAAGCTCAACGACCAGGCCCAGCGCACGGTGCTGTGCAAAGACCCGTTCCGTGCCGTCGACGAGCGGGTCAAGCGGCTGATCGCGAGCATGTAGCCATAACCTGACCCAGATGTCCATCAACAAAGTCGAGCGACTGGTCAACCTGGTCATCGCCCTGCTCTCGACGCGCGGCTACATCACTGCCGAGAAGATCAGAACAAGCGTCGCGGGCTACGCCGAGAGCCCGTCGGCCGACGCGTTTTCCCGCATGTTCGAACGCGACAAGAATGAACTGCGCGACCTCGGCATCCCCCTCGAAGTTGGCCGAGTGTCCAACCTGGACCCCACCGAGGGCTACCGCATCAATCGCGACGCTTATGCCCTGCCGCCCGTCGAACTGACCCCCGAAGAGGTTGCCGCGGTGGCCGTCGCGACCCGGTTATGGCAATCGCCGGAGTTGATCACCGCCACCCAGGGGGCGCTGCTCAAGCTGCGTGCGGCCGGAGTTGACGTGGACCCCTTGGATGCCCCGGTGTCCGTCGCCTCGCCGACTGGCGTACCGGGGTTGCCGGAGTCCGAAAAAGCCGTAGGAATCTTGTTGTCCGCCATCAATTCTCGACGCGCGGTGCAGTTTTCGCACCGGTCGTCGCGCTCGGCGCCCTACACCACCCGGACCGTCGAGCCGTGGGGGGTGATCACCGACAAGGGGCGCTGGTACCTGGTGGGTCACGACCGCGATCGCGACGCCACCCGGACCTTCCGCCTCTCCCGCATCGGCGACGACGTCACGCCAATCGGTGAGCCTGGCTCGGTCACCGTGCCCGACGGCGTCGACCTGCAACAGATCGTCGCCGACGCGATCGCCGATGGACCGACCGGGGCGCAGGCCACGGTCTGGGTGGCCGACGGGCGGGCCACCGCGCTTCGGCGCGCCGGAAGGTCGCTTGGGCCAAGGCATTTGGCGGGCCGCGACGGCGAGGTAATTGAACTCGACATCCGATTCCGCGATCAGTTGGCGCGCGAGATCACCGGCTACGGTGCCGACGCGATCGTGCTGGAGCCGGCGTCGCTGCGCGACGACGTGCTGGCTCGGTTACGCGAGGCGGCCGGCCAGGTGGGAGCGCCGTGACTCCCGTTTCCGACCGCCTGGTGCGGCTGCTCAACATGGTGCCCTACCTGCAGGCCAACCCGCGTATCACCAAGTCCGAGGCCGCCGCCGATCTCGGGGTGACCGAAGAACAGCTGCAAAAAGACCTCGACCAACTGTGGATGTGCGGTCTACCCGGTTACGACCCCGGCGACCTGATCGACTTCGAGTTCTCCGGCGACACCGTCAAGGTGACCTTCTCCGCGGGCATCGACCGACCCCTCAAGCTGACATCGCCCGAGGCGACCGGACTGCTGGTGGCGTTGCGCGGCCTCGCGGACATCCCCGGTGTGGTCGATCCGCAAGCGGCGCGCAGCGCAATCGCCAAGATCGCGGCGGCGGCGGGCGCAGTCGGTCACGAGGACACCGTGGCCGCGGTCGACGACCCCGCCCCACTCGAGAGTCGAGCCGCAGCGATCGTGCGCGCCGCGGTCCGGGACAAGCGCGCCCTGACCATCGACTATTACGCCGCCTCCCACGATTCGCTCACCACCCGGGTCGTCGACCCCATTCGGGTCCTGCTAATCGGCGGCCACAGCTATTTGGAGGCATGGTCCCGCGAGGCCGAGGGCGTTCGGCTGTTCCGCTTCGACCGCATCGTCGAGGCCTCCGACCTGGATGAACCCGCATCGCCGCCGGAGCCGGCGGTGCAGTCGCCCCCCGATACGTCGCTGTTCGACGGTGACCCTTCGTTGCCGTCGGCGACGTTGCTGCTGGCACCGTCGGCATCGTGGATGTTCGAGTACTACCCGCTGCGGGACGCGCACGAGCTACCGGACGGCTCCTGCAAAGTGACCATGACCTACGCGTCCGACGATTGGATGACCCGGCTGATCCTGGGTTTCGGGTCCGCGGTACAGGTGCTGGCACCGGAATCGCTCGCAGAGCGGGTGCAAGCTGCAGCGGCGGCGGGCGTCGCGGCGTATCAAGCTACTGAGCAGGCGTGACGCGCAGGCGCCGTTCGCATGTGCAGGTGCGGGCCCTGTGCTGCGGTAGCATCGGGTGAACGTCTGGAGGTAATCAAAGTGGGCAGTCTTCAACCGTGGCACTGGCTGATCCTCGCTGTCGTGGTGATCGTCTTGTTCGGTGCCAAGCGGCTCCCCGACGCGGCGCGCTCGCTGGGCAAATCGCTGCGGATCTTCAAGTCCGAGGTCCGTGAGCTGCAGAGCGAGAACAAGACCGAGTCGTCGATTCAGAGCCCAGCGGCCACTCCCACTCCCGTGCAATCACAACGGGTTGAATCCGCTGAGCAGCAGGGTCACACCGAGGCGCGGCCGGCCTAGTCCGGCGTCACTCTGACCGAATGTGGTGAAAGGTCCCCGGGTTTCAGCGCGCGCTCTTGGCCCTCTCAAACGGCTTAATCCACGAAACCGTCGCAGCCGCGTTAACCCTGACGGGACGATGTCGCTGGTCGACCATCTGAGCGAGCTGCGCACCCGCTTGCTCATCTCGCTGGCCGCCATCGTGGTGACGACGGCTTTCGGATTCATCTGGTATTCGCATCCGCTGTTCGGGCTGGAGAGCCTCGGGGAGTGGCTGCGTCAGCCCTACTGTGCGCTTCCGCAGTCGGCTCGGGCGAATATCAGCGCCGACGGGCAGTGCCGGCTGCTGGCCACCGCACCATTCGACCAGTTCATGCTGCGTCTCAAGGTCGGCATGACGGCCGGGATCGTGCTGGCCTGCCCGGTGTGGTTCTACGAGCTGTGGGCTTTCATCACGCCCGGCCTGTACAAGAAGGAGCGCCGCTTCGCGATCGCCTTCGTGATTCCAGCGGTGATGCTGTTCATCGCCGGCGCCGCGCTGGCTTATCTGGTGCTGTCCAAGGCGTTGAGTTTCTTGTTGACCGTCGGCAGTGACGTGCAGGTGACCGCGCTCTCCGGTGACCGGTACTTCGGCTTCCTGATCAACCTGCTGGTGGTGTTTGGGGTCAGCTTCGAATTTCCACTGCTGATCGTGATGCTGAATGTCGTCGGCATCCTGCCCTACGAGCGGCTCAAAGCATGGCGGCGCGGTCTGATTTTCACGATGTTCTTGTTCGCGGCGGTATTCACCCCTGGCTCGGATCCGTTTTCGATGACCGCCTTGGGTTTGGCGTTGACGGTGTTGCTGGAGTTCGCTATCCAGATCGCCCGCCTGCACGACAAGCGCAAAGCCAAACGCGAGGCTGCCGCAATACCCGATGACGAGGCGTCGGACATCGAACCACCATCGCCGATACCGGCGCCGTCGGTGATCGGCGGAACCCATGACGACGTCACCTAACCCGTTCTCGAACGTGCACAGATGTCCGGCGACACGCCGACAGGGCCGGCCAACTGCGCACGTTCGCGGCGGCAGGACGAGGCACAAGTGACCGATCTGCCCGAGTTGCAGCGGTTCGCGGCCGAATTGCCGTTCCCACTCGACGCCTTCCAGCGTCGGGCGTGCGCCGCCCTGGAAGGCGGGCACGGCGTGCTGGTCTGCGCTCCCACCGGGGCCGGTAAGACCGTGGTCGGTGAATTTGCGGTGCATTTGGCGCTGGCGGCCGGCGGCAAATGTTTCTACACGACACCTCTCAAAGCGCTGAGCAACCAGAAGCACACCGACCTGACCGCCCGGTACGGCAAAGACAAAATCGGGCTGTTGACCGGCGATTTGTCGGTGAACGCCGACGCGCCAGTGGTGGTCATGACCACCGAAGTGCTGCGCAACATGCTCTACGCCGATTCGTCGGCGCTGCCGGGACTTTCCCATGTTGTGATGGACGAGGTGCATTTCTTGGCTGACCGCATGCGCGGCCCGGTGTGGGAAGAAGTCATCCTGCATCTGCCCGAGGAGGTGCGTCTGGTCAGCCTGTCCGCGACCGTGAGCAACGCCGAGGAATTCGGCGGCTGGATCCAGACGGTGCGCGGCGACACCACGGTGGTGGTCGATGAGCATCGGCCGGTCCCGTTGTGGCAGCACGTCCTCGTTGGCAAGCGGCTGTTCGACCTTTTCGACTACCGCAGCGACGCCTCAGCCAAGGACAAGCCGCACGTCAATCCCGACCTGCTGCAACACATCGCGCACCGCCGCGAAGCTGACCGAATGTCGGACTGGCAGCCGCGCCGGCGCCACGGCGGGCGGCCTGAGCGACCGCGCTTCTACCGCCCGCTGCCCAGGCCGGACGTCATCGCGGCCCTCGACTCCGCCGGCTTGTTGCCGGCAATCACCTTCGTGTTCTCCCGCGCCGGATGCGACGCAGCGGTCCAGCAGTGTTTGCGCTCCCCGCTGCAACTGACCACCGAGGCCGAGCGCGCGCAGATCGCCGAGGTCATCGACCACCGCTGCGGCGATCTGGCTGACGCGGACCTGGCGGTGCTCGGCTACTACGAGTGGCGCGAGGGACTGTTGCGGGGTCTGGCCGCCCACCACGCCGGGATGCTGCCCGCGTTCCGGCACACCGTCGAGGAACTGTTCACGGCCGGCCTGGTCAGGGCGGTATTCGCCACCGAAACCCTGGCGCTGGGCATCAACATGCCGGCACGCACTGTGGTGCTAGAGAAGCTGGTGAAGTTCAACGGCGAGCAGCATGTGCCGTTGACACCGGGGGAGTACACCCAGTTGACCGGGCGTGCGGGTAGGCGCGGCATCGACGTCGAGGGTCACGCGGTGGTGCTGTGGCACCCCGATGTCGAGCCGTCGGAGGTGGCGGGCCTGGCCTCGACCCGCACTTTCCCGCTGCGCAGTTCATTTGCCCCGTCGTACAACATGACGATCAACCTGGTGCGGCAGCTGGGTCCCGAACAGGCGCATCGGCTCCTGGAGCAGTCCTTCGCCCAGTATCAGGCCGACCGTTCGGTCGTCGGACTGGTCCGCGGTATCGAGCGTGGCAAGGAGATGCTCGACGAGATCGCCGCCGAATTGGGCGGCCACGACGCCCCGGTCCTCGACTACGCCCGGATGCGCGCCGAGATCAGCGAATTGGAACGCACCCAGGCCCGTGCCTCCAGGCTGCACCGACGCCAGGCCGCCAGCGACGCGCTGGCCGCACTCAAGCGTGGCGACATCATCACCATCAATCACGGCCGCAAAGGTGGTCTCGCCGTTGTTTTGGAGTCGGCCCGCGACAGTTCGGATCCGCGACCTCTGGTCTTGACCGAACACCGCTGGGCGGGGCGGATTTCCTCGGCCGACTATTCGGGTGCGACGCCGCCGGTGGGTTCGATGTCATTGCCGAAACGGGTCGAACACCGTCAGCCACGGGTGCGCCGAGATCTGGCATCGGCGCTGCGATCCGCCGCCGAAGGCCTGACCATCCCTGCGGGGCGTCGCAATATGAAGGGCGCCAAAGACGACACGCATTACGACCCGAAACTTGCCACGCTTCGCGAGGACTTGCGCAAGCATCCGTCCCACCACGCGCCCGACGTCGATGAGCAGGTTCGTCAGGCCGAGCGGTACCTGCGCATCGAGCGGGACAACGCGCAGCTGGAGCGCAAAGTGGCCGCCGCCACCAACTCGCTGGCGCGAACGTTCGACCGCATCGTCGGTCTGCTCACCGAACGAGAATTCATCAAGGGGCCGGCCAGCGATCCGCGGGTCACCGACGATGGCCGCCTGTTGGCGCGCATTTACAGCGAGAGTGACCTACTGGTCGCTGAATGCCTGCGCACCGGCGCGTGGGCGGGGTTGAAATCGCCGGAGTTGGCCGCAGTGGTGTCGTCGGTGCTTTACGAGTCGCGCGGTGGTGACGGGCCGGCAGCCCCGCTCGGCGCGGACGTTCCGACGCCGCGGCTGAGACAGGCACTGGGACAGACATCCAGGTTGTCGATGGCGCTGCGGGCCGATGAGCAGACACACCGCATCGCGCAGAGTCGGGAACCCGATGATGGCTTCGTGCGGGTTATCTACCGGTGGGCGCGTACCGGTGATCTGGCCGCCGCCTTGGCGGCCGCTGAGGCGGTGGGAGGTGTGGGGTCACCGCTGTCAGCAGGCGATTTCGTGCGGTGGTGCCGACAGGTGCTGGATCTGTTGGATCAAGTGCGCAATGCGGCGCCCGACCCCGATGTGCGGGCCACTGCCAAGCGCGCTATCAATGAGATTCGGCGCGGCGTCGTTGCAGTTGACGCCGGGTAGGCTAGGCCGGAGCTACGGTTACATCTGCGAACGTGACCGGCACGAGGACCAGAGGGGCAATGCGGGTGGTCAGGACAATTCGGACTGAGGAGCAACGATGAGTGGACCGCAGGGACCAAACCAGGGATGGCAGCCGCCTGGCGGGTCCTCGTCGGACCCGACCATGGCCGGTTCACCCTGGCAGCAGCAACCGGGCAGCAATCAGGATGCGACCCAGTACGCCCAGTCGTACCCGGCCGCGGAGTACCCCGGCTACCAGCAGCCGTCCGAGTCGCCCTACCAGCAGCAGTACTCACAACCGGGTTATGGCGGCTCCGACTTCAGTTCGCAAGCAACCCAGTTCGGCGCACCGCCGCAGTTCGGTCAGCAGGCGCCGCAGTACGGCCAGCAACCTCAGTACGGTCAGCCGTCGCAGTACGGGCAGCCGGATCAGGCCGGTCAGTACGGGCAGTATGGTCAGCCGGCCCAGTACCCGGGCCAGGCGGCCCCTTACGGCCAGCCCGGTGGCAAGAAGCGTTCGAAGGCGTTCATCGGCGGCCTGGTCGGCGGTATCGCGCTGCTGTTCGTGATCGTCATCCTGGTGCTCGGGTTCGTGGTTCCCGGGTTCTTCGTCACCACCAAGCTGAACGTCAACAAGGCCAACACCGATGTGCAGTCGATCTTGACCGACGAGACCAACGGCTACGGCGCCAAGAACGTCAAGGACGTCAAGTGCAACGGCGGCTCTGACCCAGTGGTCAAGAAGGGCGGGACCTTCGACTGCACGGTCAGCATCGACGGCGCCAGTAAGCACGTGACGGTGACCTTCCAGGACGACAAGGGCACCTACGAGGTCGGGCGGCCGCAGTAGTTAGAGCGCGTCGAGCGCTTTTTGCAGTCGCGAGATCGAGGATCCAACGCCGTACTTCGTTGCCAACTCCGCAGTGCGTCCAGGGTCTGCGGCGTGTAACGGCAACTTGTCGGTGGGAGTTGACAGGGTGACCGGTGCGTCGGTGGCGACTCGCACGACGGCTTCGGCGGCCTCGATGTATTCGGTCGCTGACCGCAGCTTTGTGCGTATTCCCTTGGCCATCTTGGACTTTGGATCTTCGGCAGCCTTCAGGATCTGCTCGAGTGAGCCGTGCTGAGCCAGCAGGGTAGCGGCGGTTTTCTCGCCTATGCCCGGCACGCCGGGCAGCCCGTCGGAGGGGTCGCCGCGTAGCAGCGCAAGTTCGGCGTAGGCCGAGCCCGCCCGCTGCGCCGGCACCCCATACTGCTCGGCCACTTCCTTCGGCCCGAACAGGGTGGCCTTGGCCAGGCCTCGGCCGAGATACAGCACCCGGACCGCGACGGGGTCGTCGGCGACCACCTGCAGCAGGTCGCGGTCACCGCTGACGACGACCACGGGATCTTTGCGTTCCTTGGCGGCCAGCGTGCCCAGGACGTCGTCGGCCTCGTAGCCGGGAGCGCCGGCCGTGGGTATCCCGAAGGCGTCCAACAAGTCCATGATCATGTCGACTTGGGGAGTGAGTTCGTCGGGCACTTCCTCCACGTCGGGATCACCGGCAGGCTCTTCCTCGGCGACCCGATGTGCCTTGTAGGACGGGACCAGGTCGACACGAAACTGGGGACGCCAGTCCAGGTCCAGGCACACCGCCAGGCGGCTGGGTTGGTGCCGGGCGATCACCACCGCCATCGAGTCGATGAACCCACGGACGGCGTTAACCGGTCTGCCGTCGGGAGCCTTGATCGACGACGGCACGCCGAAGAAGGAGCGAAACCACATGCTGGCGCCGTCCAGCAGCAATACGGGTGCGGACATATTGGTCATCCTGCCAGGCGGTCCGGTTAGCCTGGCTGCCATGGACTCTCACCGATTCGACGCCGAGGTGTATGCCCGACGGTTGCGCGCCGCTGCAGGTCTGGCCGCGCGGGCCGGGCTTTCGGGTCTGGTGATCACGCCGGGGTACGACCTGCGTTACTTGCTTGGGTCGCGGGCGGAGACTTTCGAGCGACTTACGGCGTTGGTGCTGCCGGCCGATGGTGAGCCGACGGTCGTGTTGCCACGGCTGGAACTCGCGAGTCTGAAAGAGTCCCCGGCTGCGGAACTGGGCTTGGCCGTGCGGGACTGGGTGGACGGCGAAGATCCGTACGGCTTGGTGGCTGGCGCGTTGGGGGGTGGTCGCGCCGCTGTGGCCGTCACCGACTCCATGCCGGCGCTGCACTTGTTGCCGCTGGCCGCGGTGTTGGGGGAGACGCCGGCGTTGGCCACTGACGTGCTGCGTGAACTACGAATGGTCAAGGAACAGGCCGAGATCGACGCACTGCTAGAGGCCGGCGCCGCCATCGACCGCGTGCATGCACGGGTGCCGGGTTTCTTGGTGCCCGGCCGAACCGAAGCCGACGTCGCCGCCGATATTTCCGAAGCCATTGTGTCCGAAGGACATTCGGATGTGGCATTCGTCATCGTAGGGTCCGGCCCGCACGGTGCCGACCCGCACCACGGCTATTCGGACCGTCCGTTAGCGGTGGGTGACATCGTAGTTGTCGATATCGGCGGCACATATGGACCCGGCTATCACTCGGATTCAACCCGCACATACAGCATCGGCGAGCCGAATTCAGAAGTGGCGCAGCAGTATTCCATTCTGGAGCGGGCTCAGCGTGCCGCGTTTGACGTTGTCCGCCCTGGAGTGACCGCCCAGCAGGTGGATGCCGCCGCACGGGATTTGCTTGCCGAAGCCGGGCTCGCGGAGTATTTCGTGCACCGCACCGGACACGGCATCGGGTTGTGCGTGCACGAGGAGCCCTACATCGTTGCCGGCAACGACCTTCCGCTGACCGCGGGCATGGCGTTTTCCATCGAGCCGGGCATCTATTTCCCGGGGCGGTGGGGAGCTCGCATCGAAGACATTGTGGTGGTTACCGACGACGGTGCCGTGTCGGCCAACAACCGCCCGCACGAGTTGGTCGTTGTGCCGGTGTCCTGACTGGCTAGCCAGGCTTCGATGCGAGAAACCAGGCCAGGTGGTAGTTCGCTTCGGGCTTGTCGCCGGCCACAAGCGCGTCGATAGCGGCCAGTAGCTGCCAGTTCCCCACGTCGTGGGCGTTGGCGTCGGGGTAGCTGTCCAAAACTTTGTCGCTGACAGTGGCCAGGTGTTCGTGGAGAAAATCGATTTCGGAGTCCAAGACGCCGCTGCCCGCTGAGGCGGCCTTGGCGAGCGTGTGGGCAAGTCGGGGTAGGCCGTCGCGCCATTGTGTTGCCTGGCTGAGTTCCCAGCCGAGTTCGGCGATGTCTGGTGCGCGACGAGCCCGCTTCGATGTCGGGGGAGGCTCGTGCTCGTCGGCCACGTGGTGGACGGGCGTGTAGCTTGCGGTGACGGTGACGTTGCCCAGTAGAGCTTCGAGGCTGCCGCGGCGTCTTGCGGGCGCCAGCAGAGTCACCGCGGCCGGCAGGTCGATGCCCGGCGGGATCCAGCCGCTGGCCAAATCAGTTACCAGCACAGTGGTGTTGTCATTGCGGTCACCGGCGGCCCAAGCCAGACGCGGCTGTTGACGCGCGACGGCTGCGACCAGGTGCTGCAGTCGCTTTCGTGCGATTGAGTCGGCCGATGCCGTTCCGACTGCAGCTCCGGTCGCGGTGGCGGCAACGGCTTGAGTCCCGATTGTCGACGGCTGCGGCGGGGGACTGGTCGGGGGTGTTTGGCGTACTACCGCAGGCTGATTCGCGGCGGACTGTCCGGCTGAGGACGTGACCGGCGCTGAGGTTGGCGTGGCCGGTACCGGTGGCGGGGGACTCGCTGGTGTCGTTGGAGTGATCACTGTTGCAACGGGGGCGCGTAGGTCGGAGCCGTACGTTGGGAGTGCACCCATTGCTTGCGGCGGCGTCGGCGCCGAAATCGTTGGCGCCGCAGCGATTATCGGTGTCGCGGGCGTCTCCGTGGCTGCGTGGTGGGTCGGCGGAGGCGTGTCGACGACAGGCACGTGGACTTGGGAGCTGGGAGTTGCCGACGGGACTGTCGGTGCGCCATGCAAGATTTGGGGCTCGGTCGTCGCTGGAACTGATGCGACAGCGTGCGCCGCTGCGGAGAATGGCGCCCCGGATTCCATTCCCTTGTTGAAGCTTCCGGCGAGTTCCGTGGGCGTGAGGTGAGGGGTTTGCGTGAGTGCGGTTGATGGGCTGACTGGCACGGCAGGTGGGCCTGACACGAGTGGCTTTGATAGTTCGGCATTTATGGGGGACGCGGACAGGCTGGGGGTTGATACCCCTGCCTGGATCGGACTCGATACCCGAGAGGGCAGCGGCACTCCGGGTAACGATCGTGACAGCCCGGTGACCGGGCGTACGGTTGGGCCAAATCCAGCGGGGATGCCAGCCGCGGTGCCCGGACCGGCTTTAGCTTCTGGATGGACGGTTGAATGTGCTGCCGGACTCTGAAAGCTGCTATTAACTCCCAAAGCGGAGCCCGATGAATTTGGTGTGCCACCGGGAGGAGCGGTCTGGGCGGTCGATGTCGGCGTCCTTATACATGCCGTCGCGCCTGGCTTAGTCAGTAAGCCCAATGCTTGATCCTCGAGGCTATTGGAGTCGGCAGGTTGTCGAAACATCTGAACTAGGTCGATGCCTTGGTGCTCCGTGTACCCTCTGGCCGACTGCGCAACCCCGTCTGCATCGAGAACCAACTGAATAGCGTCCATTATATTGGCACAATACTTTGCTGAAATCAGGTTAGCTAAAGTGCGGCAGCGTCGTATCACATTCATGATCTCTGGAAGTTTGATGGCCGCTGGCTCTTCACGATTCTCAATACCTTGGATTTCGTTATTACCCTCTTCTGCCAAGTTAGTGAGGTCGTGCTGGAGGCTGAGTACACTATCGTACGCGATACCGTACGCTTTTGCCTTTGCATCGTTTTTATTAGCGACTTGCCGGGCTTGAGATTCGCCATCGCAAAATTTGCTCCGCAAATTTTCAACTGTTAAGCCCTGCTGAAAACCGAGCGGACCCGTCTGTGCACTACGCAGAGCTTCGGAAAAGCCCCAGAAGCTAATCTGAGTCGTGGAACGGTTTCTCCTAGCCAACTCGATCGCGGCCACGTCACAATCATCAGGCCACTGCTCACCGACCAAAAGTAATGACCATTTTCCTGGCGGAAAGCCAGTCATTTGCACAGTCTTTGGATCGCTAAAGTCGCCGCGTCCCCGGCGCGGAGGGTATCATCAACCTCGGGGCTGCCACGACCATTCAAGTAATCAACAGTGAGTCTCTGAAAGACCTCGGTTAATTTACGCACTTCCGCGGTCAGATCGGCCGGGGTCGCCGGTTCTTTGGAAAGCGTGGTTAGCAGATATGTGCTTCCTGCCATTAGCGCTTGTTCCCCAGCCAAAGCCACCAATAGTTGCTGGTTTGGCTCATTGCCTTGATCGCGCGCGAAATTTGATCTCACTGCTTCATGAACGTTGTTAAATGCAGCGCACACCTTCGCCTTTGCGTCTGAGACCTGCTGACTCGAGTAGGTCGGCGCCGTTGGGGGCTCATATCTCGGCAAGGGTCGCAGCCAGGCGCCAATGGCGGCGCCGAACGCAAGGAGGGCAACCGTCAGCGATGCAAAAGCTAGCCATCGTGAAGGCTGCTTACGCGTTGGCGGCGGTGCCAGCGGTATGGACTGCGTTGGAAGGACTTTCGACACGCGTGGATCGTAGCGTTCCTCTGCGGATCCGCCAGTCACCCGTTGCGGAGTGCCTGTCCAATCGAGTACTTGGCCTGCGTATAAGTCGCGCAAAAGTTTATTGCACTCTCGCGGTTCGGACTCGGACCCACATCGTTGGGTTTGTCGGCCGGCAGCACGATGCGTCCGGCCGCAACCGGGTTGCCATCCACATGCTTGATGGCGACTGGAGTCCCGACGCCCTTTTGGTGTGGTTCCCTTTACCGCCGACTCCGCTACCGCCGTCTGAAAAGGTCATTTGCAAAGCTGGCGGACACTCGAACCCGCCGATTCAATAGCCTGTCGTGACGTTTCGATGTCCGGATCTGCCGCCTCGGACAAGTAATCGATCGCCAGTTGCTGATATGCATCCGCTAGCGCCCGCGTCGCTTCGCTGAGCGCAGTTGGTAGCGCAGGTTCTCGTGTCAGAGTTTTCAGCAAATAGTCGCCGCTATCGAACAATGCGATACGCGCATGTGGCTGTGTCAACTCGAAGTGGCCCCGGGGTGACGGCTTGAAGTGGCCCCGCGGGTAGGGGCTGGCTTGCGGGTGTT
>NZ_LZLS01000005.1 GCF_001673365.1 Mycobacterium asiaticum | reverse complement strand
CGAGCGCGGAGTTCGCTGAGCCTGTTGTGCACGCGATGCTGGTGGTACCCGCCCAGGTGCGGGCTTCATACGCGGTGCTCTTCGTGGACCCGACGCTCGATCGCTTGGTGTTGTTCGACGGGCCGGACGCGCCCGCCGGGCGGCGGGTCGGGACGATCCAGGTCGGCGCGGTCCGGCTGGCCGCGGAACCGGTGCCACAGCCGCCGGCCCGCCAGGGCGACCAGCACTGCCGCCGCGGTGAGGGTGATCGCGAACAGCACCTTGCCGTAGGCGTTGGAGTGCACCGACAACCGGACGGGTTCGCCGAGCACGGTTCCGTCCGGAGTGCGCAGACCGACGTCGATGGCGACCCGCTGGGTGAAGTTGACCTCGATGGGAACCCGCAGCGGTAGGTATCCCGGCGGCAGTTCGATCTCGCCCATGTCGGTGACCGTCATACCGGGTGGGGCGTCGACCTGCAGCCGTACCCGGATCGGTACGGCCAGGCCGTTGTGCAGCGCGAGCGGCAGCGGGCTGTGCTCGGTGGCCAGTGTGTAGGAGCCGCCGGGGTTGACGATCGTCACCGAGCCGAAGAAGTCGTCGATCGTGGTCCCCACCACCGACAGCCGCTGCTGGGCCAGCCCGTTACGGGTGTCGGGCGGCACGGACTGGCTCAGTGCTCGCAGCATGTCCTCGCGCAGCGGCGCGGTGTACTGCGCGCCGGTCAGTCCGGTGCGGTCGTCGGTCATCAGCGCCGACGTCAGCTTCCACAGTCGGGCGACCTGTCCGGAGATCTGGGTGGTGACGTCGTCGCTGAACCGCCCGCGGGCCGACGGGTAGGCGCCCGGCGGTTGCGGCGGTTCGGTATGGGCAGCCGCTTCGGCGATCAGCGCGGGCAGTGGCCGCGGCACGGCCAGACCGGACCGGATGGCGACCGAGAGCGCGGTCAGGATCGACTGCGCGTCGTCGCCGCGCAGCGTCCACGACGCCGATGGGACCAGGATCTGGCTGCGCGGCGCGGCATCCGGCGACAGGCTGCGCCACAGCATGGCGCCGAGCGCATCCTGGCGGCGGGCGACGGCCGAGTCGTGGTTGACCCGGATGGACAGGGATGAGTCCAGGTACGTCGGCACCGTCGGGTTGGTGCCGGTGGCAGCCAGCGCGGCACCGACGGCCGGGTCGAACGGCGCCGCCACCACCTGCGCAGATAGTCGACGCGGTGACACGTCCGGATACAAGGTGTCCTGCCCGCTCACGTCTGCGGCCGCGACCGCGACGGTGCTGTCGTTGGCGTCGAGCAGGGTGACCGCGCGGCTGGTCAACGGGCCGTCGGGCAACAGGACCGCCCCGCGGACCGAGGTGACGTCGAGGATGCGGTCGACGATGTCCGACGTGCCCACGGTGGCGGTGGAATTGAGGCCGCGATTGTTGACGCGCTGCAGGGCGTCCAGGTCGGCTTGGCCGTAGGGCAGCGATGCCACACAGGTCCGGTGTGCCAATGCGCGCAGCCGGTTGAGCCATGCGGTCGCGGCGGCCTGACCGGTACCCGGGTGGGTGGGGGTGCCGGGGAGTTGGGCGGCCCCGTCGGTGGAGTTGGACACCACGTAACCAGCGGTCATCGCGTTGACGGTGACCAGCAGGTCGGGATCGACGGCCAGGCACAGCGCGCGGCTGACGGCGCCGTCGGGGTCCACATCGCGGCTGGTGGCCAGTTCGGCCGACGCCAGCAGGGTGTCCAGCCGTCCGCCGTTGGCTAGCGAGTTGGCGAGCTCGTCGTCGACCAACCGGACAGGAATGGTGCCGCCGGGCACGCCGGGAGCCAACCGTGGCTTGTCGGCCAGCGGCCACAGCATGGTCATCCACACCGGCTTAGTGGTGTCGGGCGGGACGGCGGACTCGAGATCGGCGGGCTTGTCGGGGGGCACACCCATCACGGGCAGCAGGAAGCGGGCGTTGTCCAGCCGGGCGGGGGCGCCGTAGTCCGGGGTGCCGTTGACGTTGACCAGGACGGGATAGATGCCGGGTCGGTCTACGGCCAGCGACGGTTTGGTCAAGGAGCGAAGCGGTGCGGACAGGGTGAAGCCGGCCTGCTGGCCGCGCTGCAGTTCCGGTGCCACGGTGAGGAACTCGGCGGCGGCCTCGTATTGATCGGTACTGCCATCCAACGAGGTGCGCAGGGCAGCTGAGGCGGTGATGGCCGGCGCGTGCTCGAGACGGACCATGACATCGCGGACCGGGCGGTCACCGATGTTGATGACCATGCCGCTGACGGTGACGACGGGCTCGCTGGTGGTGGTGACCAGGTCCGGGGTCACCTGGTCGATCCGGACCTGGACGAAGGGCGTCGCGGTGGGTTCGCCCGCGCCGGCACGCGGTGTGCTGACCGGCGCGGTGAGCAGCACGCCGAAACCGGCCACGATGCCGATCACTGCGGCGAGACGCAGCAACCTGGCCCACCGGGAGCGCGGCACCGTCACGGCCCGTGACCGTTCTTCTTCCCCGGTTCGGAGCCGTTGGCGTGGCGGGTGCGGGAGTGCGTCTGAGGGCGTCGGCGCGGCGTGCTCGGCGGCAACGGCGGCAGCGCGTCTACGCCGTCGTTCTGCAGTGTGTCGATCAGTTCGTCGGCGCGCTCGGCCAATCGGCGTTCGTCGGCGTAGGCCAGTCGGGACGGAAGTTCCCGGATCGGTACCCAGGCCACCTCGGCAACCTCCAGGTCTTCGTCGCACAACTCCCCACCCAGGAACCGCATCAGATAGTGGTGCACGGTCTTGTGCACGCGCCGGCCGTCGGTGACGAACCAGTAGTCGATGCGCCCCAGCGCGGCCAGGACGCCGCCGCGGATCCCGGTTTCTTCAGCCACTTCGCGAATTGCGGTCTGTTCGGCGGTCTCGCCCATCTCGATGTGGCCCTTGGGCAACGACCAGAGCATCCTGCCACGCCGGTCGATGCGCCCGATCAGGGCCGCCACCTGCGAATCTCGTGGGCCGTCGAGTCCGTCGATGACCAGTCCGCCGGCGGAGGTTTCGTGCACGGTGCGCATCCGGTCCGGTACCCGGCGCGGCCTGACCCGCCGTTTGGCGGCGGTAGCGGGGCTGGGTGGGGTGTCGGCGTCGGGCGGTGTCTCGGTGTTGTTCTCGGCCGGACGCGGGCCGCCACGACCGCGGCGCCGGCCTCGGCGCCGGCGCGGCTTGGCCTGTTCGCCCTCCGACATTCAAGCGATATTAGCTGGCCTACGTGGGTCTTCCGGATGCACTCGCCGTCGACGGGCACCTTTGGTCACTAGAGTCACGTTCGGCACGTTTGTCACAGGAGTCTCTGGGCTGGGTGGGTAGTTGTTTGCCCGACTCTCAGCGACAGGTCCGGCGTTGCGGGGCCGGCTTGCTCGCTCGGCGGGGCGGGACGTGGCCTGAGTCACGCCCCGACTGCTACTAGGCTGACCGAACGTGGCCGAACCCGCCCAGGACGCCGAACTGCTGACCGCCGCCGCGGTCTCGCTGCACCAGTACTCGCCCTTGCTCAGCGAACTCGGTTCGGCGTTCGCCGCGGCGGGCCACGAGCTGTATCTGGTCGGCGGTTCGGTGCGTGACGCGGTGCTCGGCCGGTTGAGCCCGGACCTGGATTTCACCACCTCCGCGCGCCCCGAGCAGGTGCAGAAGATTGTGCGTCCGTTCGCCGACGCGTTGTGGGACACCGGAATCGAGTTCGGCACTGTCGGAATTGGCGTGGGTGAGCACCGCCTGGAGATCACCACGTTCCGCGCCGACACCTACGACCAGGTGTCGCGCAACCCCGAGGTTCGGTTCGGCAACCGACTCGAGGACGATCTGGTGCGGCGCGACTTCACCGTCAACGCGATGGCGGTGCGCATCGTCGAGACGGGGCTGGGCGACTTCCTGGATCCACTGGGCGGACTGATCGCGCTGCGGGCCCGAGTGCTCGACACCCCGGCATCCCCCGAGGTCTCCTTCGGCGACGATCCGCTGCGGATGCTGCGTGCCGCGCGGTTCGTCTCCCAACTCGGGTTCACCGTCGCGCCGCGGGTGCGCACCGCGATCGAGGAGATGGCCCCGCAACTGGGTCGGATCAGCGCCGAACGGGTGGCCGCCGAACTGGACAAGCTGCTGCTGGGCAAGGACCCGGTGGGGGGCATCGACCTGCTGGTGCAGACCGGGATGGGCGAGGTCGTGTTGCCCGAGATCGGTGGCATGCAAATGGCCATCGACGAACACCACCAACACAAGGACGTTTACCAACATTCGCTCACCGTGTTACGCCAAGCGATTGGCCTGGAGGATGAGGGCCCCGACCTGGTGCTGCGTTGGGCTGCGCTGCTGCACGACATCGGCAAGCCAGCGACCCGCCGCCACGAAGCCAACGGCGGGGTGAGCTTTCACCACCACGAGGTGGTCGGCGCCAAGATGGTCCGCAAGCGGATGCGGGCGCTGAAGTATTCCAAACAGATGGTCGACGACGTATCCCAGCTGGTGTATCTGCACCTGCGGTTCCACGGTTACGGCGAAGGCAAGTGGACGGATTCGGCGGTGCGCCGCTACGTCACCGATGCCGGGCCGCTGCTGGGCCGGCTGCACAAACTGGTCCGAGCCGACTGCACCACCCGCAACAAGCGCCGGGCCGCGCGGTTGCAGGCCAGCTATGACCGGCTCGAGGAGCGCATCGCCGAACTCGCCGCCCAAGAGGACCTGGACCGGGTGCGCCCCGATTTGGACGGCAACGAGATCATGCGGTTGCTCGACATCCCGGCCGGTCCGCAGGTGGGGGAGGCGTGGCGGTTCCTCAAGGAGCTGCGGCTGGACCGAGGCCCAATGCCGGCCGACGAGGCCACCGCCGAACTGTTGGCCTGGTGGAAGACGCGAGGCACCGAGCCGGGCTAGCCGAAACAAAATTCGCGGGAACCTCGGGCCGGTCCGGCGGCGTCGAAACAGGCATGGACTACTGCTTGAGCGGCGATGACGGCACAGCCGCAATCTGGACTCGCCCGCCCGACCTGGACCTCGACGGGGACGGCGAATTCGATGCCATCGGGGGCCTCGATTTGGACAACGACGGCCTGCGCGACGACGCACTGGCCGACTTCGATGGCGATGGGTTGGCCGACCACGCGGTGCTCGACGCCGACAATGACGGCGTCCCGGAGAGTTACTTCGTCGACGACGGATCGGGAACGTGGGCGGTGTCCGTCGGTGGGCAGTTGCGGTGGTACGGGTTGGACGGTGTCGAGCACACCGGCGGGCCCTTGGTCGACTTCGACGGGCACGGTCGGCCCGACGACCGGTTGTTCGACGTCGATGGCGACGGTCTGGCCGACCGCGTGTTGTGCAACGACCCGGACGGAGCAACCGGATACGTCGACACCGACAGCGACGGGCGCTGGAACATCCGGCTGTCCGACATCGACGGTGACGGGCTCGCCGACGGCTCCACCGTCTTATGAGACTCATGCCAATAAGCACAGCTAACATCAGCAGTCATTCCTCGGGTACCTGCACTGCGCAGCAAAGCATCATCCGATACACGAATGTACTCATAATTTGACACGTGGCCGATCTTCGTGTGCACTAAACAGCCTGCTCACGCCGCTGTGTAGTTCCGGCGACGAGTGAAGTGACAGCTTGCGGCGCCTGATCTAGCTTTACGCAGGCCCTGGCTCGGGGTGTGCAATCAACTGAGGGAGACGTCAATATGGCAAATACGACCGTCGTTACTCCGGAACTGCTGCGCAGCACTCAGCAGCGGATCGAATCGCGTTTGCAGGAGGCCGTCGCGATCGCCAACCTGTACTTGAGCGGCCACGAGAACATCATCGGCGCCACGGGATGGGCGGGCGATGCCGGTTCAACGTCGTTGAACACCGCGGGTCAAATTCATCACGATCTGCAGCAGATCATGACGGGCGGCCAACGGCTGGCGCACGGGCTTGGTCAGGCGGCGGTTCTGATGGAGAACCACGAAGCCGACGCGGCCCACAACCTCAACGGAGTGTTCGGCGGGGGGACTCAAGCGGTCTAGACCCCACCGCTGAGTCGGCTACAGCCAACCCCCCACTAACCGAAAGGAATCAACGTCATGACAGATCAAATTGTCTACAACCACGGCGCGGTCATCGGCTTCGCCGGTGAGGTCGGTACGCAGGCTGCGCAGTTGATGGAGATCCACGGCGACGTTCTACACGTCACCCAGTCGCTGGCCGACTTTTTCCAGGGCCACGGCGCCACGGCGTTCTTCGACGCACAACAGCAGATGCTGCACGGTTTGGAAGACCTGATCCAGACCGTCAGTCGCCACGCCCACACCGTGCACAACGTGGACGAGATGGCCCAGGCCACCGATGCCCAGTTGGGCGCGCTATTCACCTGAAAAGTTGAGCGGGCCGACGGGGCGCACGCGCGAGCGTGCGCCCTGAGCCTGTGTGTGAGGAACACGTGCTAACGACAACCGTTGATGGCCTATGGGCTCTGCAAGTGCTCACGGGCATTGAATCCATTGCGCCTGAATTGGGTTTGCGGCCACACTTGCCCAGCGTCGAGCTCAAGCCGCTCGCGCTGAACCACCCCATCACGGCCGAGCTGCGCGAGGCCGGCGTTATCGACGAGTCCGGCACGGTAGATGACACGGTCGTGGAGTGGTTGACCGTCCTGTCCCGTCGTGATGTCGCGCTGTTCGTCCAGATCCGCACACCCGATGACGACGAACCGGCGCGGGTGTTGCTTGCCAGGTTCGCGCAGTGGTGGGTGGTGATAGAGCGCTCCGCCGAGCTAATCCGGATCGGCGGAGCAGGTACGGCCGACGCAGAAGAATCGGCCAGCACCATAGTCAGTAAGCAGCTCGAGCGGTTGTGCGGACACAACCCGCCGGCGCCATTGCGGCCGGTCACCCTCGACGCCGACGCCATGCGTGCCGCGGCGGCCGCCGGCCAGGACGCGGCGGCATACCTGGCCGACCAAGGCCTCGAGGCCGATCAGCGCTGGCTGCTGACCGTTGCCGCCGACCCGAGCAGAGCCGCTCAAGCGTCGATCGTCGCCATCCAGTGCGGGGTGGCGACCGGCGGTTCTCAGCGCAGCCACATCGAAGCCAGTGTGGTGACGATCATCGACGTCCCGGAGGGTCGACTGGTCGCCGAGAACATTCAGTCCGCCGGTACGAACTGGATGATCGTGGCGCCCGGGAGCAAGACCAACATCGGCGCCGCAATCAACCACATGCTGCGGCGCCTGCCAGCAGATAGCGAATGGCATTCCTACCGAAAAGTTGTGTAGTCGAGAGGCATCTAGTGTTAGCGACGACGTTGTGACGAATTCATGGAACGCGGCCCCGAGTGCCGCCGAACAAACGGGCATCACCCAGCGGGAAGCATCCGTCGCGCGCTACCAGCAGCAAGGCTCTGTTTCGGGCACGCTACGTATTTCCGACATGGTGGCGCCGCGCAAGATCCCGCCCGGCTCGGGGTGGCGAAAGTTCTTGTACAACGCCTCATTTCAAGCGATCAACTTCGGCGAATCACCCGCCGAGCGACACTACCGTGAGTTGCAGGAACGGATCCGGCGCCACATCAGGAAGCAGTACGTGATCGGCATGGTGTCCGGCAAGGGCGGCGTCGGCAAGACGACCATGACCGCCTGTGTGGGTGCGGCGTTCCGAGAGTGCCGGCCCGACAACGTAGTTGCCATCGATGCAGCGCCCGGATTCGGAACACTGGCTGGCCGGATCGACGAGTCGCCACCCGGAGACTATTCGGCCGTCTTGAACGACACCGACGTCCAAGGCTATGCCGACATACGAGAGCACCTGGGGCAGAACAGCATCGGACTTGACGTGCTGGCCGGCAACCGCGCGTCGGACCAGCCGCGGCCTCTGGTGCCCTCCATGTTCACCGGAGTTCTGTCGCGGTTGCGCCGCACCCACACCGTCATCGTGGTCGACACCTCCGACGACCTCGAGCATCCCGTGATGAAGGCGGTGCTCGACGCTTGTGACGCATTGGTCTTCGTCTCCGGGCTGACCGCCGACACATCGCTGCCGGTGACGCGCTCGATCGACCTGCTGCGCTCGATGGGCTATCACGAGCTGGTTTCGCGCAGCACAGTCATTCTCAACGACAGCCGAAACAAGTACGACCCGGATGCCCGTACGTACCTGACCGAGCGATTCCGCCAATCCGGTGCGACGGTCGAATTCATGCCGTACGACCCCTATTTGGCCAAGGGCGGCATCATCGACACCCGCCATGAGCTGAAGAAGAAGACACGGCTGCGCCTGTTCGAGATCACCGCGGCGCTGGCGGACAAGTACATTCCGGATGCCGACAGGCCGCGTTAATGGCGAAAGTGTCGTTTCCCGCGCGCTGTGCGGTCGCCGTCGTCTGCGGCGAACACCTGCTCTCGCAGGTGTATCCGGCGTCCGTTCCGATTGAGGTGTTCATCGACAACGTCGTCGAACTACTCAACGACGAACTGAAACGCCGGGGCCACAACGGCCTTGAAGCTGGCGTCGGATACGAACTCCACAAGGCCAACGGCGTACGCCTGGACGTTACGAAGACCCTCGACGAACTCGGCGTCGAAGACGGCGCCACGTTGACGCTGGTACCAGCGACCGAAGGCGAATCATTCGAACCGCAATACGAATCGCTGTCCACGGGACTTGCGCGGGCGGGAAGAAAGCTCTTCGAACCGGTCACGGTTCAGACGGCCGCCCACACTGCGTTGGCCATTGTGGCCATGGTTGTCCTGACGGTCCTCGGATTGGCTGTGCGCCAGCGTCTCTCGAGCGAATCACTGTTGCCGAGCATCCTCACGGGAAGCGCGGGTCTACTGGCGGCGGGCGGCGCCGTCGTGGTGCGTCGTTGGTGGCCGCATCGAATCGACCTGCAGGACGGGCTGGGCTGGTTGGCCGTGCCATTAGGCACAGTCTGCCTGGCTGCCGGCGCACCGGGACAGCCGGGAGCCGCGCACCTGTTCATCGCGGCAACCACGGCCGCGGTATTGACGTGCGGAGTCAGTGCGGCGACCGGCCGATACCTCAGCGTGGCCGCGACCATCGTCGCACTATGCGCCCTGGGCGGCGCGGTTGCGGCGGTTCGGATGTGGTGGCCGGTTCCCGCCCAATGGGTGGGCATGTGCACCCTGGTCGTCCTGCTGTTTCTGCTGACCCTTGCACCGACAATCGCACTGTGGGTCGCGCGGATCCGCCCGCCGTACTTTGGCTCGATCACGGGACGTGACCTGTTCCGGCGCGCCGATGGCCTGCCGGCCGATGCCGTTTCGCCGGTGAGCGAAAAGACCGATGGCGCCGACGAAGACGCCAATCCCGACACCACGCCTCGCGGTGCGCGAATCGCCGCGGCCGCGTTGGGAGCCAATAGCGTACTTACCGGAATATGTGTGGCCGCCGCCCTGGCGCTGCCCGTGGCCGTGTGGTCCTGCCTGATGCCTGGGCGCGACCGCAGCACCGCGGCCGCCGTACTGGCCGGACTGTTCGTCATGATCTTCATCAGCCGGGGACGGGCCTTCGCCGACAAGCGTCAGGCCGTTGCACTGGTGTGTGGCGCAGCGGCAGCGACTTGCACTGCGATCGTCAAATACGTTGTGCATCAGCCACCGTCGGTGGGCCAGCCGATGCTATATGCGACAGTGCTGCTGGCCGCATTCGCCGGGGCGGGACTACTGGCGGCGCTCATTGTCCCGATCACCAGATTCACTCCGCTGGTCCGGATGGCTGCCGAGTGGTTGGAGATCGTCGCGATCATCGCCGCTCTGCCATTGGCCGCCTGGATCGGCGGATTGTTCACCTGGGTGCGCATGCGATGAGCCGAATAACTCTTGCAGCCCGCCGGTTCTTCGTGTCGGCCGTGGCGTGCACGCTGGTGGCCGCCCCCACGAGCACCTCTACTGCACAAGCGATTCCACCGCCGAGCATCGACCCGGCGCGGGTGCCGGCCGATGGTCGGCCAGCTTCGGACCAGCCGATGCGGCAGAGCAACATGTGCGCCCGGACCATTACCGTGGCCGACCCCAACATCTCCGTCACCGCGCCGGGCTTCACGATGCTCAACATCAGCAAGGCCTGGCAGTACTCCACCGGTAACGGCGTGCCGGTGGCCGTCATCGATACCGGGATCAATCCCAGTCCGCGGCTGCGTGTGGTCGCGGGAGGCGATTACATCATGGGCGGCGACGGATTGATGGACTGCGACGCGCACGGCACCATCGTTGCGTCGGTGATCGGAGCGAGTCCACAGGGCACTCCAATGCCCGCGCCCATGCCCAGTGCCCCGGCATTCCCGCCGCCGGCCGGTCCGCCCGCGGTCGATGCGGCACCGCCCCCACCCGGGGGCGCTCCGCCGCCGGCGGCACCGCCGCCACCGCCTGCGCCCGTCACTGTCACCGAAACCAAGCCGGCGCCACCGCCACCGCCGGCTGACGAACCATCAAGTGGGCCAGGCGATCCCGGAACGGGGACTACTGACATCCCCGAGGTTCCCGGCCCAGCACCCGGTGCGCCCGACGGTGTGGTCGGTGTCGCGCCACATGCGGTGATCATGTCGATTCGCCAGTCGTCCCGGGCATACGAACCGGCCAATCCCGGACCCGGCGATATGGAGGTACGCAGGAAGGCCGGTTCCATCGCAAGTCTGGCCAGCGCGATCGTGCATGCGGCCAACATGGGCGCGAAGGTGATCAACATCAGTGTGACGTCCTGTGTTTCGGCTGCCGACCCGCTGGACCAAGCGGCCATCGGTGCGGCCGTGTGGTACGCCGCAACTGTCAAAGACGCCGTAATCGTCTCCGCCGCAGGTAATGACAGCGAAGACGGTTGTGCCCAGAACCCCTTGTTCGATCCGTTGAATGCATCCGATCCGCGGGACTGGCATCAGGTCAAGACCGTTTCGTCACCGTCGTGGTTCTCCGACTATGTGCTGTCGGTCGGTGCGGTGGACAACACAGGCGCGCCGATCAGCAAGAGCCTGGCCGGGCCCTGGGTCTCCGCCGCGGCACCCGGCGTCGGCATCATGGGTTTGTCACCCCAAACCGGAGGCCCGGTCAATGCCTATCCTCCGATCCGCCCGGGCGAGAAGAACATGCCGATCTGGGGCACCAGCTTCTCCGCGGCCTACGTCAGTGGGGTCGCCGCGTTGGTCCGCGCCAAGTACCAGGCGTTGTCGGCACACCAGATCATCAACCGCATCGTCCAAACCGCCCACAACCCGCCACGCGGGGTCGACAACCAGGTCGGCTACGGCGTCGTCGATCCAGTGGCCGCGTTGACTTTCGACGTGCCGGTAGGGGAACGACTCCCACCCGCGGCGCACAGCCGCATCATCACCCCGGCCGGACCGCCCCCGCCACCGGATCATCGCGCACGTACGGTCGCGGTGATCTTCGCGGGGATCGTCGCGGCTGCGATCGCGGTGGCGGCGCTGATCGCCCGAGCCCGCCGGGAGCGTTGATGCGGCCAACGAGGTTGCTGGTCATCGCGGGCATCTTCATAGCCGTGACGTTCGGCTCCATGGTCAGCGGATATGCCGGTGCTGCAACGGGTTTGGTTGCAGGACTTGGTGTTGGCGTAATCCCATGGCGTGGTCAGACGGCGCGCTCGTGGTTGCTGCTGTGGTTGAGACGCAACCGTCCGATCCAATGGACCCAACCACGCACCGTCGCCAATGACCGTGCCGGCGGGGGAGTCCGCTTCCAGGACGGTGTCGCGGTGGCCGCGGTGCAGTTGCTCGGCAGGGCGCACGCTCCCACCCTTTTCACTGGGGCGACCTCAACGCATTCCGAAAATGTCCTGGAATTAACGGACTTGGCGCCGCTGCTGCGGCAGAGCCTCGGTTTGACGGTGGACTCACTGAGCGTGGTCACCACCGGCGCACGACGGCGCAGCACCGGCGACTACCCACGGGTGTACGACACGCTGCTCGGCACGCCGCCATATGCCGGCCAGCGCGAGACCTGGCTTATCGTCCGGGTTTCGGTGCTAACCAACGTCGATGCACTGAGGTGGCGCACTTCGATCGGTACCGCCACGCTCGCGGCAGCGCAGCGGATTAGCGCCGCGATGCGCCAGCAGGGGATACGCGCGAAAGTTGCAACGGCAACCGACATCGTGGAATTGGAGCGCAGGCTTGGACGTTCGGCCCTGGATGTGGCCAACCGTCGCTGGGGTTCGGTGCGCGGCGATGGCGGGTGGCTGACCACCTACTGGTATCGACCAAGCGACATCACCACCGAGAATCTGGCGCAGGCGTGGACGATCCGAACCGACGGTATTTCCCAGAACGTAACGCTGTTCGCCGACGGTAGCGTCACCGCTACGGTGACGGTGCGCAGCGCACAGCCGCCGACCGCGCCGCCCAGCATGACGCTGCAAACGTTGCCCGGCGAACAAGCCCAGGCCGTCGCGGCCAACCTGTGCGGTCCGCTGCCGCCCTTGCGCGGAATCCGTCACGGGCCGCTGCCTGATTCGGTCATCATCCCCATCGGACCGTCCGGCGTTCTGCTCGGCAAGGTCGACGCCGGTAGCCGAATGATGTTGCCGCTGGACGATCCCGGGGAGTTCAGCCGCGTACACATCGCCGCAGACGACGCGCTGGCCAAGAGAATACTGGTGCGGCTCGCCGGGGCGGGCGACCGAATAACTGTGCACACGCGAAACATCGAGCAGTGGGCCAGCGTTCGGATGCCGGAGATCGCCGTCACGGATCAGGTCAAGCCAATTGCGGGTACCACCGTCAGCGTCGTGGACGGCACCGTTACTCTGACACCCCGCCCGAACACTGTTGTGTCAGTAGGTCAGCCGGACAAGCCGTACCGCGGCACCGCCACCGTGCTGATCACCCAAACAGGACCGGCAACCATTGACGTCGCGGCCGGAGGCAACGTCCACACTGTGGAAGTCGAGTTGTTCCGAGCCGAGAACCGTTACGTGTCCGCTGAGCCGATCACCCTGCGAAGCGCAGCCGAGCTTGAGTCGGTGGAGTCGTGACGACGAGCAGCACGACGACGGTCGCGCGCAAACGGTTCGATCAGGCGATGGCGTTGCTGGACAGAGACATTGGCGCCGCCGGCGCCCGGTTTCGCGAGGCTACCGAAATAGACCCGTCGATGGCTGACGCCTGGCTGGGGCGAGTCGCAGCGGGCGACGAAACGTTGTCGACGGTGCAGCAACTCTACGCATACGGCATGCGGCTGCACCGCGAGACCAACCGACTAGGCGCCAAGCTTTCGGCGCCCATCAAAGCCGGTCCGTACCTGTCGATTTCGGTGACCGAGGCGTCACACGCCGGACTGGCGTTGGCGAGCGCGTTGGTGGATGCCGGTGAATACGAGAAAGCCGGAGCGCTGCTGAGAGATCCGTCGCTGCTCGACACCTGGGAGAACCACCAGTGGCAGCAGTACCTGGAGGCGTATCTCATGTTCACCACGCAACGCTGGCCGGACGTCATTGCGGTAGCGGCGACGGTGCTACCGCCGCAGGCGATCATCATGGCTGCGGTCACGGCGGCAACGTGTGCGTTGGCCGCACACGCGGCCGCCCACCTGGGACAGGCGCGCGTCGCGCTGGATTGGGCCGACCGGGTAGCAGTGCACTCGGGCACGGCCGAGCCGCGCCGACAACGAAACGAAGCCGCTGTCACGGCCATAGATGCCGGCGACTTTCCGTTGATCGCAGCTGATTTGGCCTACATCCGGGGGATGGCGCATCGTCAGCTCGGTGACGAACGTCAGGCGCAGGTGTGGTTGTCCAAGGCGGCCATCAACGGCGCGCTGATGGTTTCTGCCAAGCAGGCACTGGCGGATCCGAACTTGCAGTTGGTCGTCACCGACGAAGAGGCTATCGGCACGCGGACCGACAAATGGGACGTGAAGACCCAACGCTCAGCACAGCAGCGCACCGAAGCCGAACACGAGGAGCGGCGCACCCAACTACTGCAAGAAGGCCGGGCGCTGCTGGACAACCAAGTCGGTCTGGCCGAAGTCAAGCGAGCGGTGGCCGAACTGGAGGACCAGATCGAGGTTCGGGCATTGCGCCTGGCGGCCGGACTACCGGTCGCTAACCAAACCAACCACATGCTGTTGGTCGGGCCGCCCGGTACCGGCAAGACGACCACCGCCGAAGCGTTGGGGAAAATCTATGCGGGACTGGGCATCGTGCGTCATCCCGAGATCATCGAGGTCAAACGCGCCGATTTCTGTGGCGAGCACATCGGTGCGTCAGGCCCGAAAACCAATGAGCTGATTGACCGTTCGTTGGGCCGCATCCTGTTCATGGACGAGTTCTATTCACTGGTGGAACGCCACCAGGACGGTAGGCCGGACATGATTGGTATGGAGGCGGTCAATCAGCTGCTGGTGGCGCTGGAGGTGCATCGATTCGATTTCTGCTTCATCGGCGCGGGATACGAGCGGGAAGTCGATCAATTCCTTACCGTCAACCCAGGGTTGGCCGGCCGCTTTAATCGCAAGTTGCGGTTCGAGTCCTACACTCCCGACGAGCTGGTCGAGATTGCGGTGCGATATGGCAACCCTCGCGCGACCGTTGTCGAACCGGCCGCCGCCGAGGCGTTGACCGCGGCGTGTACGGCGCTGCGTTGCTATTGCGCACCCGATGGCACACACGGCATCGACATCATGCACAACGGGCGTTTCGCTCGCAATGTAGTCGAACGCGCTGAGCGACTGCGGGATTCGCGGGTAGCCGCACAGCATCGCAGCGCCAAGGGGTCGGTCACCGTCGACGACCTGCAAACCCTGCGTGCCCAGGACGTCGTCACCGCCGTGCGCGATGCGTGCGCGGAAAAGCATGTGCCGCTAGAGCTTTGACCACCCCGACGAGACGCCGCGCCGCCCCCTGCCGCTTAGACCTCGATGACGACGGCCCCGCCCTGACCACCGCCAGCGCACATGGCCGCGACACCGATCCCGCCACCGCGCCGGGCCAGTTCGTAGGTCAGCGTGGTGACCATCCGCGCACCGGAAGCGGCGATCGGGTGGCCCAGGCTACAGCCACTGCCGGAGAAGTTCACCTTCTCCTCGTCGATGCCGTACTCGCGGCACGCGGCGATCGGGACCGAGGCGAACGCCTCGTTGATCTCCCACAGCGCCACGTCGTCCACCGACAGCCCGGCCCGCTGCAGCACCTTGCCGATCACCTTGACCGCACCGAGCCCGCAATCGCGCGGGGGCACACCGGCGGCGGCCCAAGCCCGCACCTTGCCCATCACGTTCAAACCCTCGGAGGAGGCGTAGTCGGCATCCACCAGGGCGACCGCGGCGGCCGCGTCATTGGTGCCGCTGCTGTTGCCGGCGGTGATCGAGAAGCCCTCGATCTCGGGGTGCAGCACCTTCAGGCCCGCCAGCTTCTCCACCGTGGTGTCCCGACGCGGATGCTCGTCGACCGAGAAGTCCACCACCGACCCGTCGTGCGTCGTGATCTTCAGCGGCAGGATTTCCTCGGCGAACTTGCCGGCGTCTTGAGCCGCGACCGCACGCTGGTGCGAGCGGGCCGCCCAGGCGTCCATCTCCTCGCGGCTGATCCCGACCGACTGCGCGGTGTTCCATCCGACGGTGATCGACATGTCCTTGGCCGGTGCATCCGGGGTTTCGACGTGGGTGGGCGGCATCCAGCGCTCCTCAAACTTGAGCTCGGGACCCGGAATGCGCCAATTGGTCAGCGGCGTCATCGACAGCGATTGCACCCCGCCGGCGATCAGCACCCGCTCCATGCCCGAACCGATCTGCGCCGCGGCGTTACCGATCGCGGTCAGACTGCCCGCACAGTGCCGGTTGACCGACTGCCCCGGTACGTGCTCCAGGCCGGTGGCCGTTGCGGCGTAGCGTGCCAAATCCCCACCGCCGTAGTGAGATTCGGCAAAGATGAGGTCGTCGATGGCCGACGGGTCCACACCGGAGCGACGCACTACCTCGGGTAGCACCGCGGTGATCAACGTCTCGGGTGGGGTATTGACGAGTGTGCCCTTGAAGGAGCGGCCGATCGCGGTCCGGACGGCGCCGACGATGACGGGTGTGGCCATGGAGAACCTCGAACTTCCTGTCGGGGGATCGACCGATATCGTACCAAGTACCGTATTTACAATAGTAGTGAGCTATGTAACGCCGCCGATGGCCTGACGTGCCAGCTCTGCGATGCAGCTTCATGAGGCGAACCCGAAACCCGCCACAGTCGAACCGCCAGCGGCGGCCGTAGGCGAAACGCCAACAGCCGAAACCCATTCCGAACACCAACAGAAAGCACATTTAAATCGGTGTTCCGCCTTCGACTTCGACAGGTAAATATCGGCCAAATCCTGCGCCGCACGTAAAAGCCCAGCGACCACGCCGCAACCCCAACCCGAATAGTGCCGTTTACGCACCCGTTACGTCTAAACTGCTCGCAGGATTTGACACGCCGCACGAACTCAACGAATGGAGTGATTCGGGGGTGCACCGGATCTTGCTGATGACGGTGGCGCTGGCGCTGACGTTTGTCACCGCGCCGCCCGCATTGGCAATCACTCCGCCTCCGATCGACCCCGGTGCGTTGCCCCCGGATGTCACCGGCCCCGACCAGCCCACCGAACAACGCGTTCAGTGTTCGAGCCCCACCGTGCTGCCGGAGTCCAGCTTTCACGACCAGCCGTGGAGCAACGCCTATCTGGGGGTTGCCGACGCCCACAAGTTCGCCACCGGCGCCGGTGTGACGGTCGCGGTGATCGACACCGGTGTCAACGCATCGCCGCGGGTGCCGGCCGAACCCGGCGGCGACTTCGTCGACCAGGCCGGCAACGGGCTATCGGACTGCGACGCGCACGGCACCCTGACGGCGGCCATCATCGGAGGTCGCCCGGCACCCACCGACGGGTTTGTCGGCGTCGCGCCCGACGCGCGCCTGCTTTCGCTACGCCAAACCTCCGAGGCTTTCGAACCGGTCGGCTCGCAACCGAATCCGAACGATCCCAACGCGACACCGGCCGCAGGTTCGATTCGCAGCCTGGCCCGCGCGGTGGTGCACGCGGTCAACCTCGGCGCCGGAGTCATCAACATCAGCGAAGCGGCCTGCTACAAGGTCACAAAGCCGATCGACGAGGCGAGCCTGGGCGCCGCGATCGACTATGCCGTCAATGTCAAGGGCGTGGTGGTGGTCGTGGCGGCCGGGAACACCGGCGGCGACTGTGGGCAGAACCCGTCACCGGATCCGGCCAATCCGTCCGACCCGCGCGGCTGGAACAAGGTGCAGACCATTGTGACCCCCGCGTGGTACGGAGATTCGGTGATCACCGTGGGTGGCATCGGCCAAACCGGCGTGCCGAGCACCTTTTCCATGCACGGACCGTGGGTCAACGTGGCGGCGCCCGCCGAGAACATCGTCTCGCTGGGTGACCGCGGCGACCCGGTCAACGCGCTGCAGGGCAAGGAAGGGCCGGTGCCGATCGCCGGCACCTCGTTCGCCGCGGCGTACGTCTCGGGTCTTGCCGCACTGATCCGGCAGCGGTTCCCCAATCTGACACCTATGCAGATCGCGCAGCGGATCCAGGCCACCGCGCGGCACCCGGGTGGCGGGGTCGACAACTCGGTCGGCGACGGCGTGATCAACACCGTTGCGGCGTTGACGTGGGACGTGCCACCCGGTCCCGCAACCATTCCCTACAACGTCAGACGCATGCCACCGCCGGTGATGGAGCCACCGCCCGACCGGCTGCCGATCACGGTAGTCACGTTGTCGGTGGTGGGACTGCTGTTGGCACTCGGATTCGGTGCGTTGGCCAGCCGGGCGCTCAGGCGCCGCCCATGAGCAGTCCGATTCGGCTCAAGTTCAGCACCGGACACACATTGGTCCTGGCCGTCCTGGCGCCGCCGGCCATCATGCTGTTCTGGCCCACGCCACACCGATGGATCGGCTTTGCGCTGCTGGCGGCCGGCGTCATCATCGCCTTCGTCACCTTTTACGGCCGTCGGCTCACGGGTTGGGTGGCGACGTTGTTCGCCTGGTTGCGGCGGCGCCGCAAACCACCCGACGTTCCGTCCGAGCCCGAAGTCGGGGCCACCGTCAAACCTGGCGATCACGTCGCGGTGCGGTGGCGCCGTAACAAACTGATCGCCGTCATCGAGCTCAAGCCCCGGCCGTTCACGCCGACGGTGATCGTGGGCGGCCAGGCCCACACCGACGACGTGCTCGATACGCGGCTCTTGGAGGAGCTGTTGGAGGTGCACTGTCCTGACCTGGAGGCCGATGTCGTCTCGGCCGGTTCCCGGGTCGGGCACACCGCGTCGCCAGACGTGGTGAACCTGTATCAGCAGGTGATCGGCGCCCACCCGGCCCCGGCCAGTCGTCGGACCTGGATCATGCTGCGGGCAGACCCGGAGCTCACCCGCAAGTCCGCGCAGCGCCGCGACGAAGGCGTTGCCGGGATCGCCCGGTATTTGGTGGCGTCGGCGACCCGAATCGCCGACAACCTGGCCAGCCATGGTGTTGATGCGGAGTGTGGGCGCAGCTTCGATGACTACGACCACGCCATCGACATCGGGTTCGTCCGGGAGAAGTGGTCGATGATCAAAGGCCGCGACTCCTACACTGCCGCCTACACCGCGCCGGGCGGCCCGGACCTGTGGTGGTCGGCGCGCGCCGATCACACCATCACGAGATTCCGGATCCGGCCCGGGATGGCGCCGCAGGCCACCGTCCTGCTGACCACGGCCGGCAAGCCCAAGACGCCACGAGGCTTTTCCCGGTTGTTCGGCGGCCAGCGGCCCGCGCTGACCGGCCAGAACCTGGTCGCCGACCGACACTGCCAAATTCCCATCGGGTCGGCCGGGGTGTTGGTGGGTGAGACGGTGAACAAGTGCCCGGTGTACCTGCCTTTCGACGACGTGGACGTCAGCCTCAATCTTGGTGACGCACAGACGTTCACCCAATTTGTGGTGCGCGCGGCGGCCGCAGGCGGCCAGGTGACGGTGGGACCGCATTTCGAGGAATTCGCCCGGCTGGTCGGCGCGCAGGTGGGATCGGTGGCCAAGGTTGCCTGGCCAACCGCGACGACGTATCTCGGTCCGCACTCCGGGGTCGACAAGGTGATCCTGCGGCACAACATGGTTAGCACGCCGCGCCACCGCGAGTTGCCGATCCGTCGCGTTTCCCCGCCGGAGGAAAGTCGTTTCCAATTGGCCTTGCCGAAGTAGGGAATAATCTCGGAAATTTTTGGTGCAGGAAGCCCGCGCTTTAGCGACGATAATGGTTAGAGCATTAAGGAGGATGATCCGATATGACTCAGCCGCAGACCGTGACGGTGGATCAGCAAGAGATTCTGTCGCGGGCCGACGAGGTCGAAGCGCCAATGGCCACCCCGCCCAGCGATGTGCCTGCAGCGCCGTGCGGGCTCACCGCCGCGAAGAACGCGGCCGAGCAGCTGACGCTGTCCGCTCAGAACATGCGGGACTTTCTCCACGCCGGAGCCCGGGAGCGCCAGCGCCTGGCGACTTCGCTGCGCAACGCGGCCAGGGCCTATGGGGACGTCGATGAAGAGGGTGCCGAGGCGCTGAACGCCGACGGTGGTGAGGTGTCGGGCGAGTCCGCCGGCGGCGCCGGAGGCGACAGCACCGCAGGGCTGCATGACACGGAGCAGGTGGCGGCCGCCGGGGGCGACGGCTTCACCGACCTCAAAGCTGCGGCAACCAAACTCGAGTCGGGTGACCAGGGCGCGTCGATGGCCGCCTTCGCCGACGGATGGAACAAGCTGAGCTTCGCCCTGCAGGGCGACGTCAAGCGGTTCCGCATCTTCGAGAACTGGACGGGCGATGCGGCCACCGCCTGTGAGGCGTCGCTGGATCAACAGCGCGAGTGGATCATCCACATGGCCAAGTTGGCGACGGCGCTGGCCAAGCAGGGGCAATACATTGCGCAACTGCAGGTTTGGGCCCGACGCGCACACCCGACGCTGGCCGACATCGCCAAACTCGAAGAGCTGTCTAAAGATCCGGCCTACAAGGACCAGGCGATCAAGCTCTACGCGGAGTACCAGTCGAAGTCCGAAGAGGTACTCAACGAGTACAACACCAAAGCGCAACTCGAACCGGTGAACCCCCCGAAGCCCCAGCCGGCCATCAAGATCGACCCGCCGCCACCGCCCCAAACGCCGGGTCTCATTCCTAGCCAGGTGATGCAGGTCGCGGCCATGGCCGGAGGTGGCGGGGGTTCGGGCATGCAGCCACCGATGATTCCGCCCACCGGCGGTGCGGGTGCCGGCGGGATGCCGTCTTCGGTGGGTGCCGAGATGTCGGCGGCCGGGCGCGACGTGGCCGCGAGTCTGTCCAAAGAGCCCGGGATGAAACCGATGTCGCTCGGTGGCGGCGGTGGCGGCGGCGGTATGCCGGCGATGCCGTTGGCACCGGCCACGGGTGGTGTGGAGGCCGGCGAATCGATGCGACCCGCGGGCGCGGGTGACATCAGTGGCGGGGCCCAGGGCGCTGCCGCTGGGCGCGGCGCGGCCGGTGGTGGCGGCATGGGAATGCCGATGGGTGGCCACGGCCAAGGCGGCGGCGGCTCCAAAACCAAAGGCTCACAACAGGATGACGAAGCGCTATACACCGAAGACAGGGCATGGACCGAGGCCGTCATCGGTCAACGCCGCCGGCAGGACATGAAGGAGTCAAAGTGATGGACATGGAGATGGACCCACATGTCGCAGCGGCCCTTGGGCTGGCGGCTCGGTTTCAACAGGCCCTCGAAGGCACGCTCAACCAGATGAACAACGGAAATTTCCGTGGCACTGACGAAGCCGAGACCGTCGAGGTGTCGATCAACGGCCACCAGTGGCTGACGGGCGTGCGCATCAACGACGGCCTGATCAAGGAGTTGGGCGCCGAGGCCGTCGGTGCGCGCGTCAACGAGGCGCTGCAGAACGCGCAGTCGGCAGCCAATCAGTACAACTCCGCGGCCGGCGAGCAACTCACCGCCGCGCTCGAAGCCATGGGCAAAGTGGCCGGCACCGGCTAGGGCTCCCCACCGTCTATAACCACGCTGCGATTGCCGCCGGCGCATGGGCGGCTGCGCGTTCTTTTTGCGTCTGCTTTTCTGTCTGCGATCGATCGACGACCGTTCTTCAATATTTACCGGGGCGG
>NZ_LZLS01000004.1 GCF_001673365.1 Mycobacterium asiaticum | reverse complement strand
TGGGTAACGGTTCTTGAACTGGGGCGGGCGCTTCTCGGCGAACGCGCGCGGGCCCTCTTTCGAGTCCTCGGACAAGAACACCGGAATGCCGTTGGCGGTGTCAGGCTTGAACGCCTCTTCCTCGTGCATGCCCTCGGTCTCGCGGATCGTCTTCAAAATCGCCTGCACCGCGAGCGGTCCATTGCCGGAGATCACCTCGGCGATCTCCAACGCCTTGGTCAAAGCCGAACCGTCGGGCACCACATAGCCGATCAGACCCATCTCCTTGGCCTCCGCGGCGGTGATGTGCCGACCGGTCAGCAACAGGTCACAGGCCACCGTGTAAGGAATCTGACGCACCAGTCGCACCGCCGATCCGCCCATCGGATACAGGCTCCACTTGGCTTCGGAGATGCCGAACTTGGCGCTCTCGCCGGCCACCCGGATGTCGGTGCCCTGCAGGATCTCGGTGCCACCCGCGATGGCCGGTCCCTCGACCGCGGCGATCAGCGGCTTGGTCAACCGCCGACCCTTGAGTAGCGCGTCGATGCGCGACGGGTCGTAGCTGCCGTCCTTGAAGGAGTCGCCGGGCGGCTTCTGGGTTGCGGTCTTGAGGTCCATGCCGGCGCAGAAGTAGCCACCGGCCCCGGTCAGGATGCAGCAGCGGATGTCTGGATCGTTGTCGACGCGGTCCCACGCCTCCACCATGATCTGCATCATTTCGGTGCTCAGAGCGTTGCGACGGTGCGGACGGTTCATTGTCACGATGAGCGTGTGACCGCGCTGCTCCACTATCGCGTCTGGACCGGATTCGTTTGCTGGAGCCTCGGCCACGGTTACCGCCTCTCGCTCGTCAATGGGCATCAGCTTGTCAAGAAATGTAACACGTTCTAATTTGGTGGCCGTGGCCCTGAATATTGCTGACCTTGCCGAGCACGCCATCGACGCTGTGCCGGACCGTGTGGCGCTCATCTGCGGTGACGAGCAGTTGACCTACGCCCAACTCGAAGAAAAAGCCAACCGGCTTGCGCACTACCTCATCGATCAGGGCGTCGGCAAGGACGACAAGGTCGGCCTGTACTGCCGCAACCGCATCGAGATCGTCATCGCGATGCTGGGAATCATCAAAGCCGGCGCGATCCTGGTCAACGTCAACTTCCGTTACGTCGAGGGAGAGCTGCGCTACCTGTTCGAGAACTCCGACATGGTGGCCCTGGTGCATGAGCGCCAGTACGCCGACCGGGTAGCCAACGTCCTGCCGGACACGCCGAACGTCAAGACGGTGCTGGTGGTCGAGGACGGCTCAGACGACGACTTCCAACGCTACGGCGGCGTCGAGTTCTACGAGGCGATTGCCGGCAGCTCGCCCGAGCGCGACTTCGGTGAGCGCACCGCCGACGCCATCTACCTGCTCTACACCGGTGGCACCACCGGCTTCCCCAAGGGCGTGATGTGGCGCCACGAGGACATCTACCGGGTGCTGTTCGGCGGAACCGACTTCGCCACAGGCGAATTCGTCAAGGACGAGCATGACCTGGCCAAGGCCGCCGCGGCGAATCCGCCGATGATCCGCTACCCGATCCCGCCGATGATCCACGGCGCTACCCAGTCGGCCACTTGGATGTCGCTGTTCTCCGGCCAAACCACCGTGCTGGCACCGGAATTCAACGCCGAACAGGTCTGGCGCACGATCCACGATCACAAAGTCAACCTGCTGTTCTTCACCGGTGACGCGATGGCGCGACCTTTGTTGGATGCGCTGCAGAAAGACAACGACTACGACCTTTCGTCGCTGTTCCTGCTGGCCAGCACCGCCGCACTGTTCTCACCGAGCATCAAGGAGAAGCTGCTCGAGCTGTTGCCGAACCGAGTCATCACCGACTCGATCGGCTCCTCGGAGACCGGCTTTGGCGGCACCAGCATCGTCGCCAAGGACGCGCCGCACAGCGGTGGCCCGCGGGTAACCATCGACCACCGCACCGTCGTCCTCGACGAGGACGGCAACGAAGTCAAGCCCGGTTCCGGCGTGCGCGGCTTCATCGCCAAGAAGGGCAACATCCCCGTCGGCTACTACAAGGACGAGAAGAAGACGGCCGAGACGTTCAAGACCATCAACGGCGTGCGCTACGCCATCCCCGGCGACTGGGCACTGGTGGAAGAGGACGGCAGCGTCACGATGCTGGGCCGCGGTTCGGTGTCGATCAACAGCGGCGGGGAGAAGATCTACCCCGAAGAGGTCGAGGCGGCACTCAAAGGCCATCCCGACGTGTTCGACGCGCTGGTAGTCGGGGTGCCCGACCCGCGGTACGGCCAGCACGTGGCGGCCGTGATTCAGGCCCGTGAAGGGGCGCGGCCGACGCTGGCGGAGCTGGACAGCTTTGTGCGTTCGGAGATCGCCGGCTACAAAGTGCCGCGCAGCCTGTGGTTCGTCGACGAGGTGAAGCGCTCGCCGGCCGGAAAGCCGGACTACCGATGGGCCAAAGAGCAGACCGAGGCCCGGCCGGCTGACGACGTGCATGCCGCGCACGCCAGCGCTTGACGCGCACCGAATACGTCAAGCGCAACCCGGCCGCGCCCGCCGACTTCTTCGAATGGGAAGCCACCGGCTTGCGGTGGCTCGCCGATGCCAATGGCGGTGTGCCCTGCGCTGAGGTGCTCGCTGTCGACGCCACAAGCCTGACGCTGCGTCGGCTCGATTCCGTGCCGCCCAGTGCCGAGGCGGCCTCGGAGTTCGGTGCCCGGCTGGCCGTCACGCACGACGCGGGCGCCGCGGCCTTCGGCGCGGGACCCGACGGCTGGGGCGGGCCGGGGTTCTTCGGGCCACTGTCGCAGCCGTTGCCGATGTCGTTGCGGCGGCATCAACGCTGGGGCGAGTTCTACGCCGTGGAGCGCCTGGTTCCGATGGCTGACCGGGCGGCGGGCCGACTCGACGCGGGCACCCGCTCCGAAATTGACGCCGTGGTGGCGCGGTGCCGGGCCGGCGCGTTCGACGATGACGACCCACCCGCCCGGCTGCACGGGGATCTGTGGAGCGGCAACGTGATGTGGACGCGCTCCGGCGTGGTGCTGATCGATCCCGCCGCGCATGCCGGTCACCGAGAGACCGACCTGGCGATGCTCGCTTTGTTCGGCTGTCCGCACTACGAGTCGGTGTTGGCCGGCTATCAGCGGATCCGTCCGCTGCAGCCTGGTTGGCGCCGCCGGGTCGGATTGCATCAGCTCTACCCGCTGCTGGCACACGTCGTGTTGTTCGGCGGCGGATACGCCGGCCAGACACGGGCCGCCGCGCGCGCTGCGTTGGAGGTTTAGAGTCGAACCGCGATGACGACGATCGACGTGTGGATGCAGCATCCGACGCAGCGGTTCCTGCGCAGCGACATGTTGGCTTCGCTGCGGCGCTGGACCGGTGGGGCGATGCCGGACCCTGAAATGGAGACTGAAATCCCGATCGAGGCGACGGTGGCCTCGATGGACGCCGCCGATGTAAGGTTCGGGTTGCTCAGCGCGTGGCTAGGTCCGGGCGGACAGGACTTGGTCTCCAATGACGAAGTCGCCGAATGGGTTTCGTCGTACCCGGACAGGCTGAGGGGTTTGACCACGGTCGACCTGGACCGTCCGATGGAGGCGGTACGGGAGTTGCGACGCCGGGTTGCCGAGGGATTCGTCGGGCTGCGGGTGGTGCCGTGGCTGTGGAACGCACCACCCACCGACCGCCGCTACTATCCGTTGTTTGCCCAATGTGTGGAGTCCGCGGTGCCGTTCTGCACCCAGGTGGGCCACACCGGGCCGTTGCGGCCGTCGGAAACCGGCCGTCCGATTCCCTACATCGACCAGGTCGCCCTGGACTTTCCGGAACTGGTGATCGTGTGCGGGCACGTCGGCTATCCGTGGACCGAGGAGATGGTCGCGGTGGCCCGCAAGCACGAGAACGTCTACATCGACACGTCCGCCTACACGCTCAAGCGGCTGCCGGACGAGCTCGTCCGATTCATGAAAACCGGTACCGGACAACGCAAAGTGCTGTTCGGCACCAATTATCCGATGATCGCGCACGCACACGCGTTGGCGGGTCTTGACGAACTTGGGCTAAGCGACGAGGCTCGGCGAGACTTCTTGCACGACAACGCCGAACGGGTGTTTAGGCTGCAACAACGAAAGGTGGACAGGTGAACGGTGCCCAGGCCCTGATCAACACGTTGGTCGACGGCGGTGTCGACGTGTGCTTCTCCAACCCGGGCACCTCGGAGATGCACTTCGTGGCGGCCCTGGACACCGTAGCCAAAATGCGTGGTGTGCTAACGCTTTTCGAGGGCGTGGCCACCGGCGCGGCCGACGGCTATGCCCGCATCGCCGACCGGCCCGCCGCGGTGCTGCTGCACCTGGGACCGGGCATGGGCAACGGCCTGGCGAATCTGCACAACGCGCGTCGCGCGCGGGTACCGATGGTGGTAGTCGTCGGCGACCACGCCACCTATCACAAAAAGTACGATGCCCCACTGGAATCCGACATCGATTCGCTCGCCGGCACCGTCTCGGGATGGGTCCGTCGCAGCGACACCACTGCCGAGGTCGGGCGCGACACCGCTGATGCCATTGCCGCCAGTGTGTCCGGTTCGCTCGTCTCGACGCTGATCCTGCCCGCCGACGCCTCCTGGTCCGAAGGCGCCGAACCCGCGCCGGTCGTGGCGTCGTCATTTCCTCACGCAGACCTCGACGACGGTTCAATAGCCCAGGTGCTGCGATCGGGGGAACCAACGACGATCCTGATCGGGGGAGACGCCACCCGCGGTGCGGGCCTGGCCGCCGCCGCACGGATCGCCGAGGCCACCGGCGCCCGGCTGTTGTGCGAGACCTTCCCGACGCGCCTGGAACGCGGAGCCGGCGTGCCTGCCGTCGAACGGTTGGGTTACTTCGCCGAGGCGGCGGCGGCGCAATTGGACGGTGCCAAGCATCTGGTGCTGGCCGGGGCGAAATCACCGGTCTCGTTCTTCGCGTACCCGGGCATGGCCAGCGACCTGGTGCCGGCGGGGTGCGAGGTGCACGTGCTGGCCGAATACAGCGGCGCCGGACTGGCTTTGGTCGCGCTGGCCGAGCAGTTGGCGCCCGGGACGACGGCACCGGTAGCGGCCGCGTCGCGCCCGCAACTGCCATCGGGTGCGTTGACGGCCGCATCGGCCGCCGAGGTGATCGGCGCGCTGCTGCCCGAACGCGCCATCGTCGTCGACGAATCCAACACCTCGGGCCTGCTGCTGCCGGGGGCCACCGCTGGTGCGCCCGCCCATGACTGGCTGACGCTGACCGGGGGCGCCATCGGGTACGGCATCCCGACCGCGGTTGGCGCCGCGGTCGCCGCGCCTGAGCGCCCGGTGCTGTGCCTGGAATCCGACGGGTCGGCGATGTACACGATCTCGGGGTTGTGGTCGCAGGCTCGGGAGAATCTCGACGTGACCACGGTGATTTACAACAACGGCGCTTACGACATTTTGCGGCTTGAGCTGCAGCGGGTAGGCGCCGGTTCGGAACCCGGCCCCAAGGCGCTCGACCTTCTCGACATCTCCCGTCCCACAATAGATTTCGTCAAGATGGCAGAAGGCATGGGGGTGCCGGGACGGCGCGCGACCACATGCGAAGAATTCGCCGACGCGCTGCGCGCCGCGTTCGCCGAACCCGGCCCGCACCTGATCGATGCGGTGGTGCCGTCACTGTTGGGGTGATGCGCGGCGCCTGCCGCGCCCGCGGCTCCGGCCCTACCCGCCGTGCCGCTCTGATGCCGGGTTGCCCGATTCAGTAATCGCCTTGGCTTGGGCCTTCAAAGCCGTTGCGGCGCAACGTCAAGCAACGCCGCCCGCGCCAGCGGTGCCCGCGCTGCCGCCGGTGCCGCCCTTGCCGCCGCCGGTTACGGTGCCGGTCTGACCAGCCTGGCTGTTGCCACCCGTGCCACCGGTACCGCCGAAGTTGCCGTTACCGGCTTGGCCGCCCGAGCCGCCAAGGCCACCGGCCCCACTTAAGGCCCCGTTGCCGCCGGTGCCGCCGGTACCATTCGTGCTGCCGCCTCCGCCGCCTCCGCCGCCACCGCCGTTGCCGCCGTTGCCGCCGTCCCCGCCTTGTCCGCCCGCACCTCCGGCACCGCCGTTGCCCGCGGTTCCGACGCCAAGCGGGCCGGGGTTACCCGCGGCGCCACCGGCGCCGCCATTCCCGCCGGCGCCGCCGGTCATGCCGATGGCGCCGTTGCCGCCCGTCCCGCCATTGCCACCGGCGCCCGACACGCCCGACCCACCCGCGGCAAACGCGACACCACCGCCGGTACCGCCGTTGCCACCGGTCCCGCCAATGACGCCGCTGCCTCCGGCACCTCCGGCGCCGCCGGCACCGCCGGTGCCCCCGCTGCCGCCATTGGCTCCGCCGGCGCCTCCACTACCGCCTAGGCCGCCGCTGCCACCGAGGCCCGCGTTGACCGTGCCGTTGCCCCCGTTGCCGCCGTTGCCGCCGTCGCCGCCGGTAGCGGTTCCTTTGCCCGCGGTGGCGAATCCGCCGTTACCGCCGCTGCCGCCGTTGTTGCCATTGGGTACCGGCTGGCTCTCAAGGATGGTTGGATCTGCGTTGCCGCCGTTACCGCCATCGCCGCCGTTGGCCGCGCTGCCGTCAGTGAGCGCCGTAGCACTTCCGCCTTGCCCGCCTTGGCCGCCGTTTCCGCCGTTTCCGTTGCCCGCGTTGCCGCCGTCGCCACCGTTGGCGGTCCCGGTCTTGCCCGTCTGGGTGGCACTACCACCTTGGCCGCCATTACCTCCGGCGCCACCGTAGAGGCTGCCGGCTCCGCCCTCGCCGCCTTTGCCGCCCTTGGCGGTGCCGCTGTCGGCAGCGTTGGTTCCGGCGCCGCCGAGTCCACCTTGACCGCCCGTCTGCACCTGGCCATTCGGGAGTCCGCTGTCGGGGCTGCCAGGAGTTCCGGGTCCGCCGTCTCCCCCGGTGGGATTGGCGGCGCCGCCATTGCTGCCGGCGGCGGCCTGCCCCACCGTCGGGCCGACCGGAATATTAATGCCATTGGCACCTGTGCCGCCGCTGCCGGCGGCGCCGCCGTTGCCACCGTCGCCGCCCTTTCCGAGGGCGCCGTTGCTGCCGGCACCTCCGGCGGTGCCGCCCACACCCGGGTCGCCGCCGCTGCTGCCGTTGCCACCGGTTCCCCCGTCTCCACCCGAAGCGGTGGGGTCGAAGCCAGGCCCGAAGGTTTGTGAGCCAGCGGCGCCGTTGGCACCGATGCCGCCGTTGCCGCCCTTGCCGCCGTTGCCGCCGGCGCCGCCATTGCTGCTGGTCACAGTGGCGCCGCCGTTGCCGCCAGTGCCGCCTTTGCCGGCCGAGCCGGCGTTGCCACCGCCGCCCCCGTCGCCGGCGGTAGTGCTGGTACTAGATCTGGTGTTGCCCCCCGCCACTCCGGTGCCGCCGTCTCCGCCGGACCCTGCGTTCCCGCCGTTGCCGCCCTTGCCCCCGGTGCCTGCGGTCGCGCCAGGCGCAAGGCCGCTGCCGCCGTTGCCGCCGCCGCCGCCGTTGCCGGCGTTGCCGCCGTCTCCGCCGGCGCCACCGGAGCCGGCGGCGGCACCGCCGGTGCTAAACGTTCCGCCGATCGCCCCGTTACCGCCCTTGCCACCCTTACCGCCGTTGCCGCCGTCGCCGCCGATGCCGCCGGTCCCGCCCACGCCACCGGCCCCGGCGGTGCCACCCGCGCCGCCGGTGCCGCCGGTGCCGCCGTTTCCGCCCTGACCGCCTTGGCCGCCGTCGGGCGCGTCCGGAAGACCGCTGGTGGGGGTGACAGCATTGCCGCCCTGCCCGCCGTCAGCAGCGTTACCCGCGTTGCCGCCAGCACCGCCTTCGCCACCACTGCCGCCGACACCGCCGGCGTTCCCACCGGCACCGCCGCCGCCGCCGTTGCCGCCGCCGCCGCCGATACCGCCAGTGGCGCCGGCCGGGGCACCGGGCGTGCCATTGTTGCCGGTCCCGCCGGCGCTGCCATTGCCGCCGGTGTTGCCGGCGCCGCCCTTGCCGCCGGTGCCACCGATGCCGCCGTTGGCGCCATTGGCACCACCGTCTCCGCCGGCACCGCCGTCGCCGCCGATGAACCCGTTGTTGCCGTTCTGGCCCACGCCGACCGGTGCGCCGTTCTGGGCGGTGCCGCCGTCGCCGCCGTTGCCGCCGAGCCCACCGTTGCCGCCCTTGCCCAGAGTGCCGGCCGTGCCTCCGTTTGCCAGCCCGGCCGCGCCGGGAGCGCCACCGGCACCGCCGTTGCCGCCCTTGCCGCCGGTCGGCGCGTTGGTGCTGTTGTTGCCGGCGTGCCCGCCGTTGCCGCCACCACCGCCGTCGCCGCCGTCGCCGCCGGTCCCACCCTTTCCGCCGGCGCCGCCTGCGGCACCGCCGGCGCCGCCGTTACCACCCTTGCCGCCCGTAATGCCGTCCCCGCCAGCCGTGTTGGCATTGGCTGTGTTGTCGGTGCCGTTGCCGGCCTTGGTGCCGTCGCCGCCGTCGCCGCCCTTACCTCCGTTACCGCCTGCGCCGTCGGCCCCCTTCGCACCGCCGAAGCCGCTGCCCGCCGCGCCGCCGCTGCCGGCCACGCCGCCGTTCCCGCCGCCGCCGCCGTTGCCGCCGTCATTGCCGCCGAGCGCACCATCGGTGCCGTTGCTGCCATTGCCGCCGAGCCCGCCGGCACCGCCGGTGCCGCCCTTGCCGGCGAGCCCGCCCGTCACCGCGGCGCCGCCCTGACCACCGTTGCCGCCCTTGCCCCCGACGAACCCGGTGTTACCGTCCTTGCCCGCGGTCAGCTGCACCGCGCCGTCGGCGCCTTTGCCGCCCTGGCCACCGGTGCCACCGGTGCCGCCCGCACCGACACCACCGGACAGCCCTCCGTTGGACAACATTCCGGAGGCACCCGCGCTACCGCCAGGACCCGCCGCACCGCCGGTGCCGCCGTCGCCGCCGGTGCCGGCGGCCACCACGGTGGACCCGATACCACCTTCGCCGCCCGTTCCACCGGTGCCGCCCTGGCCGCCTTGGCCACCGGCACCGCCGTGCCCGAACAGCACCGGACCCGCGCCGCCCTGTCCACCGGCGCCGCCGTTGCCGGCAAGGCCGCCGTTTTCACCGGTACCGCCGATCGCGAGGCTCGCCTTACCGCCGCCGCCGTTACCACCCTGACCGCCGGCGCCACCGTCGCCGCCGTTCATGAACAGTCCACCGGCCCCGCCATTACCGCCGACGCCGCCATCACCGGCGCCGCCACCGCCCAGGGCACCCGGAGCGCCGATACCGCCGGCACCACCGGTGCCACCGGCCCCGATCAGCAATCCGCCGTTGCCGCCGTTGCCGCCGTGCCCGCCGGTGCCGCCGCCGCTTCCACCCTGGCCGCCGGCACCGCCGACACCACCGCCGCCAATCAGGTAGGAACCGTTGCCGCCGGTCCCGCCGGACCCACCGAGGCCACCGCTGCTGGCGCCCAGACCACCGATGCCGCCGGCGCCGCCGGCGCCGAACAGCCAGCCGCCGCTGCCGCCGTCGCCGCCCCTGGCGCCGTTGATGCCGCCAGCGCCGCCGGTCCCGCCGTTGCCGATCAGCCCGGCCGATCCACCGTTGCCGCCGGGCTGGCCAGTTGCACCCGCGGCGCCGTTTCCGCCGCTGCCGAACAGCCAGCCACCGTCGCCGCCGGGGGCACCCGGCGTGGTCGCATTTGCCCCGTTGCCGATGATGGGGCGCGACAGCAGTGCCTGCAGCGGGTCGGTCGCGGCGGCCGCGGCCAACCGGAAGTTTGCCGTCTCGGCGGCGGCGTAGGACCCCGCGCCATTGGCCAACGTCGCTACCAGCTGGTCGTGGAAATTGGCGGCCTGCCCGGCGAGCGTCTGAAAGCCAGCCGCGTGTTGGGAGAACAGTCTCGTGATGGCCGTCGAAACCTCGTCAGCTGCGGCAGATATCAAGCCCGTCGTGGGTGCCGCGGCCGCCACGGTGGCCGCGTTGATGGTCGATCCAAGGCTGGCCAAATTGGTCGCTACAGACGTCATCGTTTCCGGCACGACAAGCAGATATGACATCCGGCACCTCGCATTAACTAAGGGGGCCCGGCGGCGGCCAGGCAAGCATCGATGCAAGCGGTTAGGCGCGGATAGTATCGCGTCCGGACAGCGCGTTGTTGGATTCACGCGTAATAGGAAAAAGTCTCGGCAAAGCCATGTGTTCCGGCCGCTTCGCGCGGCGAAGGTGAGCACTTGCTCCGCCAGCGAGCGTCAATATCGACCGTGCCAAATGGGCTCGTGGCGCTCCGTCGTCATCTCGACTGTGACGCTAGCTTCACGCTCGGCGCCGAACGTGAAGCTGGCGTCACGCTCGGCGATGATGCGGGCGGGCGGGCGAGGTGACGTAGGGCGCCACCCTTAGCGCGAACCGCTTCCCCAGGGTCCGTCGCTGCCGTCGGTGCCGTCGTTGCCGACGGGAGTGCCGCCGCCTCCGATGCCGTGGTGCCCGCGAGCACCGCCGAAGCCTGCAGCGCCGGCATTTCGGTTGTTGGAGCTGCCGTCGCCGCCGGCGCCGCCGTTGCCACCGTTGCCGCCGGTACCGCCCTTGCCGCCGTTGGTCGCCGCGCCGCCGGTGCCGCCGTCTCCGCCGCCGCCGCCGCGGCCGCCGCCCCCTCCGGTGCCATTTCCGAGTTGGGCCGAGCCGCCATCTCCCCCGTTGCCACCGGTGCCGCCGATTCCGCCGGACCCGGCGGTACCGCCGCCGAGTGCTGCGCCGCCGATGCCGCCGTTGCCGCCATGTCCGCCGAGGCCGCCGGCCTCGCCCACCTCGTAGCCGACGAAGTCCCGCCCCCTGCCGCCGATGCCGCCTTGGCCGCCGCTGCCGCCGGTGCCACCATTGCCCGTGCCGCTCGCGGTGCCGCCTTGACCGCCGTCGCCGCCCTGACCGCCGGTGCCGGCGTTCTGTGTGCTACCGCCTTGGCCGCCGGTGCCACCGGCGCCGGCGTTGCTACTGCCGGTCGAGGCGGCGCCTTGGCCGCCGTTGCCGCCGTTGCCGCCGGTGCCACCGGTCCCGTCTCCGCCGGTGCCGCCTTGGCCACCGGTACCGGCTTTGCCACCGCCGGTCGCGATGCCGCCGGTGCCGCCGGTGCCTCCATTGCCTGCGGCGTCGCGGCCGGTTCCGGTGCCACCGGTGCCGCCCTGGCCGCCGGTGCCGCCGGCGCCACCGTCGGTCGCGGTGCCGCCTTGACCTCCAGCGCCGCCGGTGCCGGCTTCGCCGCCGTCGGTTGCGGTGCCGCCGGTGCCGCCTTGGCCGCCGGCGCCGGCATCGCCACCGAGCACGTTTAGAACACCGCCGCGTGGGCCGCCTTGGCCGCCCTGGCCTCCAGTGCCGCCAGTGCCGGCGTTGCCGCCGCCGGTGGCGCTGCCGCCGCTGCCGCCAAGTCCACCGCTGCCGCCTTTGCTGGCAGACGGGCCGAAGAGGCTGTTGCCGCCCTGGCCGCCTTGGCCGCCCTGGCCTCCGCTGCCGCCAGTGCCGGCGTTGCCGCCGTCGGTTGCGTTGCCGCCACTGCCGCCCTGGCCACCGTCGCCGCCCTTGCTGCCAGACTGGCTCAGGACGGCGTCGGCGCCCCTGCCGCCGTTGCCGCCAAGGCCACCGGTCCCGCCGGTGCCGCCGTGGCCTGCGCTGCCTCCGACACCTCCGTTACCGCCATTGCCTGCGATTGACAGCGCGCCAGCGTCGGCACCGTCGCCCCCTCGGCCGCCGCTGCCACCGGTGCCAGCGCTACCGATGGTGCCGCCGGTGCCCCCGGTACCGGCCGACCCCCCGGCCCCCGCGTTGCCACCGTTGCCGCCTGTTCCGCCGGTGCCGGGTGTGCCACCAGGTTGGTTCACGACGCCGGCCGTTCCATTGGCGCCGGTGCCGCCGGTGCCACCGTTGCCTCCGGTGCCCCCGCCGCCGTTGGTGCCGCCGGTCCCGCTGTTGCCGCCAGCCCCGCCGGCGCCGCCCGCCGCGCCGGCAAAGCCGTTGACGCCGGTGCCGCCCTGGGTGCCATTGGCGCCCGATCCGCCGGTGCCGCCGTTGCCTCCGGTGCCGCCGTTGCCTGCGCTGCCGTTGCCGCCGCCAGTGCCGCCGGTGCCGGACAAACCCCCGGCGCCGGCATCGCCGCCGGTGCCGCCGTTGCCTCCGATGCCGGCGGCCTGGCCCACGACGCCCGCGCGACCCGACGCGCCGGTGCCGCCGGCCCCGCCGTCGCCCCCGTCACCGCCCGTTCCGTTGATGCCGCCGGCCCCGCCGCTGTTGCCTCCCGCACCGCCGGCCCCGCCGGTTCCACCGTTGCTGCCGGCAACACCGGTGCCGGAGACGCCTTCGCCGCCGGTCCCGCCGGTGCCGCCGTTACCGCCGTGCCCGCCATCGCCGCCGCGACCGTAGAACTGCCCCTGGGCGCCGCCAGCGCCGCCGTGACCGCCGGCCCCGCCCGCGCCGCCGCTGGTAGCGGGCGCACCGGTGGTTGCATCGGCCGCTGTTCCGGATCCGCCCGTTCCGCCGTCACCGCCCAGACCGCCGGCGCTAACGGCGGGGCTGGGGCGCCCGGCGCGACAGGCCTGGTCGGTGGGACGGGCGGAGATGGCGGCGCCGGCGGCGCGGGCGGCACCGGCGGGCACGGCGCGGTTGGCGCCGCGGGCTCGACCGGCGGTATCGGC
>NZ_LZLS01000003.1 GCF_001673365.1 Mycobacterium asiaticum | reverse complement strand
AGGTTGGGCAGTGCGGGCAGCGTCGGGAACGGCGGCAGCGTGAACGGCGGAATCGCGAACGGCGGGATGGCCAGGTTGCCAGCCAGATCGACCAGGGCGTTGATGCCGCCGGTGATGGTGGCACCGAGGTTGGGCAGTGCGGGCAGGGTCGGGAACGGCGGAATGGTGAACGGCGGCAACGTCAATGGCGGCAGAGCAAAGTTGCCGGCCAAGTCGACCAGGGCGTTGATGCCGCCAGTGATGGTGGCACCCAGGTTGGGCAGTGCGGGCAGCGTCGGGAACGGCGGCAGCGTGAACGGCGGAATGGCGAACGGCGGGATGGCCAGGTTGCCAGCCAAGTCGACCAGGGCGTTGATGCCACCAGTGATGGTCGCACCGAGGTTGGGCAGTGCCGGCAGGGTCGGGAACGGCGGAATGGTCAACGGCGGCAACGTCAACGGAGGCAGCGCAAAGTTGCCAGCCAGATCGACCAGTGCGTTGATACCGCCAGAAATCGTCGCACCCAAGTTCGGGATCGCCGGGAACGGCGGAATCGTGAACGGCGGCAACGTCAATGGCGGCAACGTGAAGTTGCCGGCTAGGTCGACAAGCGCGTTGATGCCACCGGTGAAGGCGCCGTTTAGCGTGGCGGACAAGGCAGGCAAACCGCCGCTGAAGCTTGCGGCCAGCTGCGACAGGCCCGCGGACAGACTTCCGATGATCCTTCCACCGGTCTGGCCCAGTTCAGCCAGGCTTGGCAGCGTCCCGTTGAAGCTGCCCGTTAGGGACCCACTGAGATTGGCGCCCAGTGAACCATTCAAGAAGGCTTCGATCGCGCCATTGGCTTGGCCAGTCAGTGCCGCGCCTGCTGCAGACATTGCGGCGCCAGCGTTTTCCAGGGCCACCCCGGCGTTGATGATTGCCTGGCCGGTCTGGACCAGTCCGGCACCGAGGCCCGAAGTCAGCGCCCCTCCGGTCTGCAGGGCCAACCCGGCCCCCAAGCTGGGAAGAGAGGTAAAGGCGCGCAGTAGCGATCCGGCGTTGAACCCACCCCCCAGGGACCCGCCAACTTGACCGCCGAAGCCGCCGAAGCCAAATGTTCCACCCAAGGCGCCGTTGACCTGTGCCGCGAGGTTCCCGATACCAATCTCTATAGCCGTGGCGATACGGCCGAGATCGAAAAGCGCGGAGACGTTTATCGCTTCGGCGGCGGCGTACGCGGTAGCTCCACGGGTGAGCAGCGCGACGAACTCTTGATGGTATGCGGTCGCCTGGGCGCTGGCTGCCTGGTACTCGCTACCGAGCGTGCCGAAAAGCCTTGCGATAGCGGTCGATACCTCGTCCGCAGCCGCCGGTGCCAATTGTGTAGTAGCGCCAACGGCCGAAGTGCCTACCTCGGCAACCGCAGAACCTATGCCGGCTAGCTGCGCGGCCGCGGCCTCGACGAACTCGGGCACAGCAATAACGAAGGACATGTCCATCTCCCCTGGATGACCCAAATGGAACACTGCCGTGGCCTACGACGCCCGAACGTCCTTAGGCAACACGTGGGCAATAGATCCCCATACTGGAGAGTGCTTAAACCCTATATTTCTAAGAATTTTTAGGGCGGAATCTTAGGGTCTGCGGGAAGTTGTGAAGTCCTACCTTTGGGCCGAAATCAGCTAGGCGGCAGAGCAGTCGCTCCGCTGGTCGGAAGCCATTTTGATGGCAAAAGGTCCTCCCGTGTCGGCGTGTCGATTTGACTTCAACGCTGCCAAGTCTCGACACCGCTCGTCAAGTGGCCGATGACCTAAACCTAAGAATTAATTTGCAAACGACTGCATAAACATGCAACCATCGCCGGATGGTCGATACGACTCGCGTAGCAGTCGCCGGCGCCACCGGTTATGCGGGCGGCGAGATCCTTCGCTTGCTGCTGGGACATCCGGCTCTCGATGACGGTCGACTGACGATAGGCGCTCTTACGGCGGCGTCCAGCGCCGGCAGCACCCTCGGCGAGCATCACCCTAATCTCGTCCCGCTAGCCCAGCGGGTGGTCGAGCCCACCGAGCCCGCGGTGCTAAGCGGCCACGACGTGGTCTTCCTGGCATTGCCGCATGGGCACTCGGGTCCGCTTGCCGAACAACTCGGCCCAGAAACCGTTGTCATCGACTGCGGTGCGGATTTCCGGCTCAGCGACGCCGCGGCCTGGGGGCGCTTCTACGGATCGGCGCATGCCGGGCACTGGCCTTACGGCCTGCCAGAGCTGCCGGGCGGGCGCGCTGGGCTCCGGGGTGCACGCCGCATCGCCGTGCCCGGCTGTTACCCCACAGCGGCGCTTCTAGCCCTATTGCCTGCGGTGGCGGAGGACCTCATCGAGCCTACGGTGAACGTCGTCGCCGTCAGTGGCACCTCGGGTGCAGGTCGCGCGGCCAAGACCGACTTGCTCGGGTCCGAGGTCATCGGGTCGGCGCGTGCCTACAACATCGGCGGTAGCCACCGGCACACCCCTGAGATTGTGCAAGGCCTGCGAATGGTCACCGATCACGACGTGACGGTTTCTTTCACCCCGGTGCTGATTCCGACATCTCGCGGCATCCTGGCCACCTGCACTGCCCCGACTCGGTCCCCGATTTCGCAGCTGCGTGCTGTCTACGAAAAGGCTTATGAAGCTGAACCTTTTGTGTTTCTCATGCCCGAGGGGCAGCTTCCCCGTACCGGATCGGTGATCGGCAGCAACGCTGCACACATTGCGGTTGCGGTCGACGAGGACGCTGCGACCTTCGTCGCGGTCGCCGCAATCGATAATTTGGTCAAAGGGACGGGGGGCGCAGCGGTGCAGTCCATGAACCTGGCTTTGGGATGGCCAGAGACGCAAGGGCTTTCGGTAGTCGGAGTGGCTCCGTGACCGATGTTGTGGATTACACACGCTTGCTGCGTGCACAAGGTGTTACCGCCCCAGCCGGATTCCGAGCTGCCGGTCTCGCAGCCGGCATCAAGGCATCGGGCGCGCTCGACTTAGCACTCGTCTTCAACGAGGGACCCGACTATGCGGCGACTGGCGTGTTCACACGCAACAAAGTCAAAGCCGCACCCGTGCTGTGGAGTCAACAGGTACTGACTACTGCGCGCCTGCGCGCTGTCATTCTCAATTCTGGTGGCGCCAATGCCTGTACCGGCCCGGGCGGCTTCCAGGACACCCACGCCACCGCCGAAGCCGTGGCCGCTGCATTGTCGGACTGGGGAACCGAGACCGGCGCTATCGAGGTCGCCGTATGTTCCACAGGTCTGATCGGGGACCGGTTGCCGATGGACAAGGTGCTCGCCGGGGTCAGTGACATCGTGCACGAGATGCACGGTGGTCTGACCGGGGGTGACGACGCCGCCCGGGCCATCATGACCACCGACACCGTACCCAAACAGGTTGCGCTGCATCACAAAGACAACTGGACGGTCGGGGGGATGGCCAAGGGCGCGGGCATGCTGGCGCCGTCGCTGGCAACAATGTTGTGCGTCATCACCACCGACGCCGTGGCCGATGCTGCGGCTCTTGATCGGGCGTTGAAGCGTGCCACCGCACGCACTTTCGACCGACTCGACATCGACGGCAGTTGCTCCACTAACGACACCGTGCTTCTCCTGGCTTCGGGGGCAAGTGAAATCGAACCGTCCCAAAACGATCTCGACGATGCGTTGCTGCGGGTCTGTGACGACCTGTGTGCCCAACTGCAGGCCGATGCCGAGGGCGTTACCAAACGCATCATGGTGACGGTGACCGGGGCAGCTACTGAGGACGAAGCGCTGACCGTCGCCCGCGTCGTCGCCCGCGACAGTCTGGTGAAGACCGCACTATTCGGTTCCGACCCGAACTGGGGACGGGTGGTCGCAGCAGTTGGCATGGCGCCAATAGCGTTGGAGCCGGATCGGATCACGGTGTCGTTCAATGGTTCTCTGGTGTATCGCGACGGCACCGGTGTTCCGGGCGCCCGCGACGTAGACCTATCCGGCACCGACATCCACGTCGTTGTCGACCTCGCAATGGGCAACGGCCGGGCTGACATCCGAACCACTGACCTTTCGCACGCCTACGTCGAAGAGAACTCGGCGTACAGCTCATGACCATGAACATCGAAGAACTGCCCACCCAGGTCAAGGCGCAGGTTCTAGCTGAGGCGCTGCCCTGGCTCAAACAACTGCACGGCAAAATCGTCGTCATCAAATACGGCGGCAACGCGATGACCGATGAATCGCTGCGCCAGGCGTTCGCAGCTGACATGGCTTTTCTGCGCAACTGCGGAGTCCATCCGGTGGTGGTGCACGGCGGTGGACCGCAGATCACGGCGATGCTCCGCCGGCTCGGGATCGAAGGTGATTTCCGAGGCGGTTTTCGCGTCACCACACCGGAAGTGCTTGATGTGGCGCGGATGGTGCTGTTCGGACAAGTGGGCCGCGAGTTGGTCAATCTCATCAACGCGCACGGACCTTACGCCGTAGGTATCACTGGCGAGGACGCTCAGCTGTTCACTGCGGTGCGGCGCAGCGTCACCGTCGACGGGGTGGATACTGACATCGGCCTGGTTGGTGACGTCGAACTGGTCAACACCGCAGCAGTACTGGATCTCATTGCTGCACGCAGGATTCCAGTTGTCTCGACGTTGGCGCCCGATTCGGACGGGGTGGTGCACAACATCAACGCCGACACAGCGGCCGCCGCACTTGCCGAAGCCCTCAACGCCGAAAAACTGTTGATGCTCACCGATGTCGAAGGCCTTTACACCAGTTGGCCGGACCGCACCTCGCTCGTCAGCGAAATCGACACTGCGACACTGACGCAACTGCTGCCCACATTGGAGGCAGGAATGATCCCCAAAGTCGAAGCCTGCCTGCGGGCAGTCACCGCCGGTGTCCCCAGTGCTCACGTCATAGACGGACGAGTGGAACACTGTGTATTGGTTGAGTTGTTCACCGACGCGGGCACCGGTACGAAGGTGGTGCCGGTATGACGAATACGCAAGCGGTGCAGCAACGTTGGCAATCAGTGATGATGAACAACTACGGCACCCCGCCGATGGCATTGGCCGCGGGCGACGGAGCTGTCGTCACCGATGTGGACGGCAAGTCCTACGTCGACCTGCTGGGCGGCATTGCAGTCAATGTTCTCGGCCACCGGCACCCCGCCGTCATTGACGCAGTCACACAACAGCTCTCGACGCTGGGGCACACCTCCAATCTCTATGCCACCGAGCCCGGCATCGCCCTGGCCGAACAACTGGTCGCCCTGCTGGCAGCAGAACTGCAGGCGCGCGTGTTCTTCTGCAACTCAGGGACCGAAGCCAACGAGGTCGCGTTCAAACTGAGTAGGCTCACAGGTCGAACGAAAATCGTTGCGGCACAAGAAGCATTTCATGGCCGAACGATGGGTTCACTGGCCCTCACCGGCCAGCCTTCCAAGCAAGCGCCGTTCGAACCGCTGCCGGGCTACGTCACCCACGTCCCATACGGCGACGCGGACGCGCTCACCACCGCGGTCGACGACGACACCGCCGCAGTCTTTCTCGAGCCGATCATGGGGGAGAGCGGAGTGGTTGTCCCGCCCGCGGGCTACCTGGTGAAGGCGCGGGAAGTCACGGCAAAGCACGGGGCCCTGTTGGTCCTCGACGAAGTACAGACCGGAATGGGCCGTACTGGAACGTTTTACGCCCATCAACACGACGGCATCACCCCGGACGTGGTGACCCTGGCCAAGGGTCTTGGCGGTGGGCTGCCGATTGGCGCATGCATCGCGGTCGGATCCGCCGCGGGCTTGCTGACCCCCGGCCTGCACGGCAGCACTTTCGGAGGCAACCCCGTCTGCACCGCTGCGGCTTTGGCGGTGCTCGAGGTTTTGGCCGACGAGGACCTGGTGCGGAATGCCGAAGTCAAAGGCAAGGCGCTCAAGCACGGAATCGAAGCGTTGAACCAGCCGCTGATCGATCAGGTGCGGGGACGGGGGTTGCTGCAAGGCATTGTGTTGACCGCGCCGTCCGCCAAGGCCGCCGAAGCCGCCGCGCGCGAGGCCGGCTATCTGGTAAATGCGGCTGCGCCCAACGTCATTCGCCTGGCGCCGCCACTGATCGTCACCGAGTCCCAGCTGGAGGGCTTCGTGGCCGCCTTGCCGGGCATCCTCGACACCGCGGGAGCACAAGATGGTTAGGCACTTTCTGCGCGATGACGACCTCACCCCGCAGGAGCAAGCCGAAGTCCTGGAATTGGCCGCTGAACTGAAAGAGGACCCGTTCAGCCGTCGCCCCCTGGACGGCCCGTGCGGGGTCGCGGTCATTTTCGACAAGAACTCCACCCGCACAAGGTTTTCCTTCGAGTTGGGTGTCGCCCAGCTGGGTGGGCACGCCGTTGTCGTCGACGGACGCAGCACCCAGCTCGGTCGTGACGAGACCTTGGAGGACACCGCGCGCGTGCTGTCGCGTTTCGTCGATGCCATTGTGTGGCGCACGTTCGGGCAGGATCGGCTGACCGCCATGGCCTCTGCCGCAACGGTTCCCGTGATCAACGCGCTGTCCGATGAGTTTCACCCATGCCAGGTGCTGGCAGATCTGCAGACCGTCGCCGAACGTAAAGGTGCCCTCGACGGTCTGAAGATGACCTATCTGGGGGACGGCGCCAACAATATGGCCCACTCCCTCATGCTGGGCGGGGTCACGGCAGGCATGCACGTCACCGTCGCCGCCCCGACAGCGTTCGTGCCCGATCCCGGGATTGTGGCTGCGGCCGGGCAGCGCGCCAAGCAGACCGGCGGGACGGTAACGGTAATCGCGGACGCCGATGCAGCGGCCGCCGACGCCGACGTCCTGGTCACCGATACCTGGACATCCATGGGCCAGGAGAACGACGGGCTGGATCGCATCGAGCCGTTCCGGCCGTTTCAGATCAACCAGCGACTGCTGACAAAGGCCAAACCTGACGCGCTCGTTCTGCATTGCCTTCCTGCACACCGCGGCGACGAGATCACCGACGAAGTGATGGACGGCCCGGCCAGTGCGGTGTGGGACGAGGCGGAAAACCGGCTGCACGCCCAAAAGGCGCTGTTGGTGTGGCTGCTGGAGCGATCACGATGACTGCCAAGGCGGCCCCGGAGGTCAGCGCGAACCGGGCCGGTCGGCAGGCGCGCATCGTCGCAATCCTGTCCACCGCGGAGGTGCGCAGTCAGAGCGACTTGGCGGCTCGGTTGGCGGCCGAGGGCATCGAGGTCACCCAGGCAACCCTCTCGCGTGATCTCGAGGAACTCGGCGCGGTCAAATTGCGTGGCGCCGACGGCGGCGTGGGCGTCTATGTCGTGCCCGAGGACGGCAGCCCCGTGCGTGGCGTTGCCGGTGGCACGGGTCGTCTGTCCCGCTTGCTCGGTGAGCTGCTGGTTTCCACCGACGCCAGCGCGAACCTCGCGGTGCTGCGCACCCCGCCCGGTGGCGCGCACTACTTGGCCAGCGCGATCGACCGGGCGGCGTTACCGTACGTCGTCGGCACCATCGCCGGCGACGACACTGTGTTCGTGGTGGCGCGCGAGCCGATGACCGGCGTCGAGTTGGCCTCTGCTCTCGAAGAACTTAAGTAGACCTCAAATACACTGCTGCAGACCTGGCCGAGCGCCGGGGCCGAGTCATAAGGAGAACTGTTCATGTCAGAGCGCGTCATCCTCGCGTATTCCGGCGGTCTGGACACCTCGGTGGCCATCAGCTGGATAGGCAAGGAGACCGGCCGCGAGGTCGTTGCGGTGGCGATCGATCTCGGTCAGGGCGGCGAGGACATGGAAGTGGTGCGCCAACGGGCCTTGGACTGCGGTGCCGTCGAAGCCGTCGTCGTGGATGCTCGCGACGAGTTCGCCGAAGGCTACTGTCTGCCCACCATCCTCAACAACGCTCTGTACATGGACCGTTACCCGCTGGTGTCGGCCATCAGCCGGCCGCTGATCGTCAAGCATCTGGTGGCAGCCGCACGTGAGCACGGAGGCGGCATCGTCGCACACGGCTGCACCGGCAAGGGCAACGATCAGGTCCGCTTCGAAGTCGGATTTGCTTCGCTGGCACCGGATCTCGAGGTGCTGGCGCCGGTCCGCGACTACGCGTGGACGCGGGAGAAGGCGATCGCGTTCGCCGAAGAAAACGACATCCCGATCAACGTCACCAAACGCTCGCCGTTCTCGATCGATCAGAACGTGTGGGGCCGCGCGGTCGAGACTGGGTTCCTCGAGCACCTGTGGAATGCACCCACCAAGGACGTCTACGACTACACCGAGGACCCGACGGTCAATTGGAACACCCCCGACGAGGTCATCATCGGCTTCGAGCAGGGTGTCCCGGCCTCCATCGACGGCAGGCGGGTAACGGTGCTGCAGGCCATCGAGGAACTCAACCGCCGGGCCGGTGCACAAGGAGTGGGGCGTCTGGACGTCGTCGAGGACCGTCTGGTCGGCATCAAGAGCCGCGAAATCTATGAGGCGCCCGGCGCGATGGTGCTGATCACCGCCCACGCCGAACTCGAACACGTCACGCTGGAACGCGAGCTGGGTCGATTTAAGCGCCACACCGACCAGCGTTGGGCCGAGCTGGTGTACGACGGGCTCTGGTACTCGCCGCTGAAGATCGCGTTGGAAAGCTTCGTCGCCAAGACCCAGGAGCACGTCACCGGCGAGGTGCGGCTGGTGCTGCATGGCGGGCACATCGCGGTCAACGGCCGCCGCAGCGCCGAGTCGCTGTATGACTTCAACCTGGCCACCTACGACGAGGGCGACACTTTCGACCAGTCGATGGCCAAGGGCTTCGTCTACGTGCACGGGTTGTCGTCGAAGTTGTCGGCCCGCCGGGATCTGCGGTGACGCTCCTTCGGCGAGCAGACACAGAATCGCACGATATAGCCCATTTGAGTGCGATTCTGTGTCTGCTCGCGGGGCGAAGGTGACCGAGTGAGTACCAACGAGGGGTCGCTGTGGGGCGGCCGGTTCGCCGGCGGCCCGTCCGACGCACTGGCCGCGCTGAGCAAGTCCACCCACTTCGATTGGGTGCTGGCCCCCTACGACATCACCGCATCCCGGGCGCACACCGTGGTGCTCTACCGGGCGGGCCTGCTCACCGAAGAGCAGCGCGACGGGTTGCTGGCCGGACTGGACAGCCTTGCCGCAGACCTCGCTGACGGCAGCTTCGGCCCGCTGGTCACTGACGAGGACGTACACGCGGCGATGGAACGCGGCCTGATCGGCCGGGTCGGGCCGGATCTTGGCGGACGTCTGCGGGCCGGCCGGTCCCGCAACGACCAGGTGGCCACGCTGTTCCGAATGTGGCTGCGCGACGCCGTGCGCCGCGTGGCCGAAGGCGCGCTCGACGTTGTCGCGGCACTGTCCGCGCAAGCCGCCGCGCACCCGACGGCCGTCATGCCCGGTAAGACCCATCTGCAGTCCGCTCAGCCGATTTTGCTGGCACACCATCTGCTCGCCCACGCGCAACCGTTGCTGCGCGATGTCGACCGGATCGTCGACTTCGACAAACGCGCCGCAATATCCCCCTACGGTTCGGGTGCGCTGGCCGGATCGTCGCTGGGCCTGGATCCCGACGCAATAGCCGCGGACCTAGGCTTTTCGGCCGCCGCCGACAATTCGGTCGACGCCACCGCAGCCCGTGACTTCGCTGGTGAGGCGGCGTTCGTGTTGGCCATGATCGGCGTCGACCTGTCCCGGCTGGCCGAGGACATCATCATCTGGAGCTCGACGGAATTCGGCTACGTGACTTTGCACGACTCGTGGTCCACGGGCAGCTCGATCATGCCGCAGAAGAAGAATCCAGACATCGCCGAACTGGCCCGGGGCAAATCCGGGCGGCTGATCGGCAACCTGGCCGGTCTGTTGGCGACGCTGAAGGCCCAACCCCTGGCTTATAACCGTGACCTGCAGGAAGACAAGGAACCGGTGTTCGACTCGGTGGCTCAGTTGGAGTTGCTGCTGCCAGCAATGGCAGGCCTGGTGGGCAGCCTGACTTTCCACGTGGAACGGATGGCGCAGCTGGCACCGGCTGGTTACACGCTAGCCACCGACATCGCCGAATGGCTGGTGCGTCAAGGGGTTCCGTTTCGTTCCGCGCATGAGGCGGCCGGTGGCGCCGTGCGTGCGGCCGAGCAGCGCGGTGTCGGGCTGGAAGAGCTGACCGACGACGAGCTGGCCGCCATCAGCCCCGAGCTCACCCCGAGCGTTCGAGACGTGCTGACCATCGAGGGTTCGGTGTCCTCGCGTGACGCCCGCGGCGGCACCGCGCCGGGTCGGGTTGCCGAGCAGTTGAGTGCCGTCGGCGAAGTTGCCGGACGGCTGCGACAAGCGTTGCAGCGCTGAGCGGCTCCTTTGCCGGTCTGTGTTAGGCCGACTAAACTCCCAGGTCTAAGCGATCGGGTTGAACGGTATGGCATCGATGTTCGTATCCAAGGGGTGGGACCAATGAGCGTCATCGCAGGTGTCTTCGGCGCCTTGCCGCCTTATCGCTATTCGCAGGAAGAACTCACCGACACCTTCGTCGGCATCCCCGATTTCGCGGGTTACGAAGACATCGTCCGGCAGCTGCACGCCAGCGCCAAAGTAAACAGCCGCCACCTCGTACTGCCGTTGGAGAATTACCCGCGGTTGAACGACTTCGGCGAAGCGAACGGCATATTCCTGGAAAAGGCCGTGGACCTCGGTGTGGAAGCCCTGATGGGCGCCTTGGACGAAGCCGGGTTGCGACCCGAGGATCTCGACGTGCTGATCACCACCACCGTCACCGGCCTGGCCGTGCCATCGCTGGACGCCCGGATCGCCGGACGGCTCGGACTGCGCGCCGACGTGCGACGGGTGCCATTGTTCGGGCTCGGTTGTGTGGCCGGGGCGGCCGGGGTGGCGCGGTTGCACGACTACCTCAAGGGCGCCCGCGACGGCATCGCTGCGCTGGTTTCGGTGGAGTTGTGTTCCCTCACCTTTCCCGGCTACAAGCCGTCGCTGGCCGGGCTGGTGGGTAGTGCCCTATTTGCTGACGGTGCCGCTGCGGTGATCGCGGTCGGAGATCGCCGCGCCGAAGAGATTGGGGCGTGCGGTCCGAGCATCGTCGATTCGCGAAGCCACCTGTACCCCGACTCTCTACGCACCATGGGCTACGACGTCGGGTCGGCCGGATTTGAACTGGTCTTGTCCAAGGATCTAGCGGCCGTGGTCGAGGAGTACGTGGGCGCCGACGTCACCGGATTTTTGGCTGAGCATTCGCTGACCACTACCGATGTGGGCGCATGGGTGACCCATCCCGGCGGGCCCAAGATCATCAACGCGATCACTGAGACGCTGAAACTGCAGCCAGAGGCGCTAGAGCTCACCTGGCGCTCGTTGGGCGAGATCGGCAACCTGTCTTCGGCATCGGTCCTGCACGTGCTGCGTGACACGATCGCCAAACCGCCACCCAGTGGAAGTCCCGGCTTGATGATTGCGATGGGTCCCGGCTTCTGCTCCGAACTGGTGCTTCTGCGCTGGCACTGATTTCGGTCGCACCGTATGACCAGCAATCAAGAAGAGCTCATCGCGGCGCTGCGTAGATCGCTCAAGGAGAACGAGCGGCTCAAGCGCGAGAACCGCGACTATCTGAGCCGGGCCACCGAACCAATTGCGTTGGTGGGCATGGGCTGCCGCTATCCCGGCGGGGTGGACTCGCCCGAGGCTTTGTGGCAGATGGTGGCCGACGGACGCGACGTCATCGCCGAGTTCCCCGCGGACCGTGGCTGGAGCCTCGAAGGCCTGTTTGATCCGGACCCCGATGCGGTCGGCAAGTCCTACACCAAATCCGGTGGGTTCTTGGACAACGTGGCCGGATTCGACGCCGAGTTCTTCGGGATCGCGCCCAGTGAGGTGTTGGCAATGGATCCCCAGCAGCGGTTGCTGCTGGAGGTGTCGTGGGAAGCGTTGGAGCGGGCCGGAATTGACCCGATCACGCTGAGAGGCTCAGCAACCGGTGTGTTCGCCGGGGCGTTCCACGGTTCCTACGGTGGCCAGGGCCGGGTGCCGGGGGAGTTGGAGCGGTACGGGCTGCGCGGTTCGACGCTGAGTGTGGCTTCGGGTCGGGTGGCTTACGTGCTGGGTCTGGAGGGCCCGGCGGTGTCGGTCGATACGGCGTGTTCGTCGTCGTTGGTGGCGTTGCACCTGGCGGTGCAGTCGTTGCGTTCGGGCGAGTGCGATCTGGCGCTGGTTGGCGGCGTGACAGTGATGGCGACTCCGGCGATGTTCATCGAATTCAGCCGGCAGCGGGCATTGTCGGCTGACGGTCGCTGCAAGGCTTACGCTGGCGCCGCCGACGGGACCGCGTTCTCTGAGGGAGCCGGCGTTCTGGTGGCCGAGCGACTGGTGGACGCTCAGCGCCTAGGACATCCGGTGCTGGCGGTGGTACGGGCTACGGCGGTCAATCAGGACGGTGCATCCAACGGGCTGGCCACGCCTAATGGCCCGTCGCAGCAACGGGTGATTCGTGCGGCACTGGCCGGTGCGCGCCTCACGGCGGCAGATGTGGACGTCGTCGAGGGGCACGGCACGGGCACCACGCTCGGGGATCCCATTGAGGCGCAAGCGATCTTGGCCACCTACGGTCAGAACCGTTCCGAGCCGCTTTGGTTGGGGTCGATCAAGTCGAACATGGGCCACACGTCCGCCGCGGCGGGGGTAGCCGGTGTCATGAAGATGACGTTGGCAATGCAGCACGGGATCATGCCGAAGACGTTGCACGTGAATGTGCCTACGCCACACGTAGATTGGTCTGCGGGCGCGGTGTCGCTGCTCACCGAACAGCGGTCCTGGCCAACACTTGACAGGCCGCGTCGGGCAGCGGTGTCGTCGTTCGGCATCAGCGGGACCAACGCGCACGTGATTCTGGAACAGGCCTCGAGCCCGGAGAACCCTCCGCCCGCGCCCGAAGACCGGATCGTGCCATGGGTGTTGTCGGCGCGCTCCATTGACGCACTGGCCAACCAGGCGCGTCGATTGTCAGCGCATGTGAGTGCCGATGAGGATCTGTGCCCGGCCGACGTGGGCCATTCACTGGTCAGCACTCGCTCGCTGTTCGAGCACCGGGCCGTTGTGGTCGGCTCGGATCGCGCGCACTTCATTGACGGACTTGCCCGCTTTGCTGCTGGAGAACCAACCGGCGCGGTGGTTACCGGGCAAGCCCGTCCGGTGGGCAACACCGTCTTCGTGTTCCCCGGCCAAGGCTCGCAGTGGGTCGGCATGGGTGCTGAATTACTCGACAGCTCAGCGGTGTTCGCCGATCAACTGCATCGGTGCGAGAAGGCGCTGCGCGAGCACGTCGACTGGTCGTTGACCGACGTCATACGTTCAGCACCGGGTGCCCCTGGCCTTGACCGGGTCGACGTGGTGCAACCAGCACTGTGGGCGATCATGGTCTCGCTGGCCGAACTGTGGCGTTCGGTGGGCGTCACGCCCGACGCGGTGATCGGGCACTCGCAGGGCGAGATCGCGGCCGCCTATGTGGCGGGAGCGTTGTCGCTAGAGGACGCCGCGCGGGTGGTAGCGCTGCGTAGTCAGTTGTTGGTGCGGCTATCCGGAGTGGGCGGAATGGCATCGCTGGCAGTCGATCCGGCCGAGGGGCAGCGGCTATTAGAGCCGTGGGGTGATCGACTGAATATCGCTGCCATCAACGGTGTTTCGTCGGTAGTCGTCTCCGGGGAGGTGGCGGCCGTCGACGAACTGGTGCGGCAGTGCGACGGTGGCGAGGTTCGGGCCCGGCGGATCGACGTCGACTACGCGTCCCACTCCGCCCACGTCGACGTCATCCGCGCCGAGCTGTCCGAGGCGCTGGCGCACCTGCGCCCGGCTTCGTCCTCGGTGGTGTTCTATTCCACGGTGACCGGCCAAGCCATCGACACCGCGGACTTGGATGCTGATTACTGGTTCCAAAGCATCCGGCAGACAGTCCAATTCGAGCGAGCCGTTCGTGCGGCAGCCGCGGCTGGCTCTCAGGTGTTCATCGAATGCAGCCCGCACCCAGTGCTTGTCACAGGTATCGAAGAGACGCTGACGGTGCGCACTGAACAACCGCTTGTCCTGCCCTCTCTGGGGCGCGACGACGGCGGTTGGCAGCGGTTTGTGCTGTCCGTGGCGCAAGCGCATGTCTCGGGTGTCGCGGTGGATTGGCGGGAGCTCTTCGAGGGCGCCCGGCGAGTGGCGTTGCCCACCTATGGCTTTGTGCGGCGGCGGTTCTGGTTGGCCGAATCGGTTGCGCGCGACGCACGCCGAGACGGGTTGGTTGGCGCCGGACACGAACTGCTGGGCGCGGTGGTGGCACGACCCGACTCTGGCGGGGTTGTGCTGACGGGTCAATTGTCCGTATCGGCCCAGCCGTGGTTGGCTGACCACGCGGTGCGAGGCACTGTGCTTTTCCCCGGCGCCGGATTTGTCGAGCTGGCGATTCGCGCGGGTGATGAGGTCGGATGCCCCGTAGTTGAGGAGTTGACGCTGTCGGTGCCGTTGCCGTTGTCCGGCAGTGCTCCGGTGCCGGTGCAGGTGGTGGTCGGCGCGGCAGACAACGCCGGGCGTCGCGGCATGTCGGTCTATTCCTTTGGCCCGCAATCGGAGTGGACGCTGCATGCCGAGGGCGTCCTGGCTGCCGGATCGCTGCACGCTCAGGCCGATCTGTCGGTCTGGCCGCCCGCAGGCGCAACACCGATCGATGTGACCGGCGCCTACGAGCAACTGGCTGCTCAGGGCTATCAGTACGGTCCGGCGTTTCACGGCTTGCGGGCGATGTGGCAGTCGGGCGACGAGATTTTCGCCGAAGTGGCCCTGGCCGAGGATGCGGACCTGACCGCCACCGGGTTCGGCATCCACCCAGCGTTGCTGGATGCGGCGCTGCACACCGTGGGAGTCGTTACCGCCCACACCGAGACGGTGTTGCCGTTCGCCTGGCAGGGAGTGTCACTGCACGCTGCCGGCGCCACCCAGCTGCGGGTCCGGATGTCTCGGGTGGGAGACGATTCGGTGGCGCTGGAGTTGGCTGATTCGGCCGGCCTGCCCGTCCTGAGCGTGCGCAACTTGGCATTTCGGCCGGTCGTGTTGCCCGCTGCCGCGGGTACTGACGGTGGCTTGTTCGAGGTGCAGTGGTCTCCGGTCGCGTCGACGGGACGAGATGAGAAGCCGGTGACGGTGTGGGAGTTGGCTGCTGCGGACACCGGCACCGTGCGTTCGGTGTATTCGGCGACCCACTCCGCGCTGGCAGCATTGCAAGCCTGGTCGGCCCGGGACGACGACGGGATGCTAGTCGTACTGACGCACGGTGCGGTGGCGCTCGATGGCGAGGATGTGTCGGACCTGGCCGGCGCGGCCGTGTGGGGGTTGGTGCGCTCGGCCCAGGCGGAGCAACCTGGCCGGGTGCTGCTCCTGGATTCGGACGGATCGCGGGAGGTCAGCGAGCTAATCGGTTGTGGTGAAACGCAATTGGTGGTAAGGCAGGGCACCGTCTACAAAGCGCGACTGCGCGCGACCGACGCGGCACTCCGGCTGCCCCCGGGTTCGCCAGGATGGCGCTTGGTCCCTGGCGGCGGCGCACTCGACGATGTCCAAGCGACGGCGTGCGAACCGGTGCAACTCACCGAAGGACAGCTGCGGGTGGCGGTGGCCGCGGTGGGAGTCAACTTCCGGGATGTGTTGGTGGCGTTGGGCATGTATCCCGGCGGCGGGGAACTGGGCGTGGAAGGCGCCGGAGTTGTCGTCGAGGTAGGGCCGGGTGTTGCCGATGTGGCCGTCGGCGAAAAGGTTTTCGGCCTGCTCGGTGTGCCCGCCGGCTGCGTCGGGCCCGAAGGCGTCGTGGACCGACGGTTGGTGACCTCGGTTCCGGACGGCTGGTCGATGGAGCTGGCAGCCAGTATTGCGGTGGTGTTCCTGACCGCACTCTACGGACTGTCGGTGCTGGGTCGAGCGCAAGCCGGCGAGCGGGTTCTGGTGCACGCCGCCACCGGTGGGGTGGGCATGGCCGCGGTGCAACTCGCCCGGCATTGGGGCCTGGAGGTATTCGTTACCGCCAGCCGCGCCAAGTGGGACACGTTGCGCGCAATGGGATTCGACGAACAGCACATCGGCGATTCGCGGACGCTGGACTTCGAGGAACAGTTCCGAGCGGCCACCGGTGGTGTTGATCTGATACTCAACTCGCTGGCAGGCGATTTCGTCGACGCTTCGCTGCGGCTGCTTGGCCCGGGCGGCCGGTTCATCGAGATGGGCAAGACAGACGTGCGCGATCCGCAAGCGCTCGCCGGCCACGGAATCGATTATCGGGCATTCGATTTGATCGAAGCGGGACCGGGCCTGATCGCGCAGATGCTCGGGGAGCTGACGGAACTGTTCCAGGCCGGTACGTTGGTTCCGTTGCCGGTCAGGACATTTGACGTGCGGCAGGCCCGCCAGGCGTACCGCTACGTCAGTCAGGCACGCCATACCGGGAAGGTCGTATTGACGCTGCGTGCGCTGGCTGGCGGTACCGCGCTGATCACCGGCGGGACCGGGATGGCCGGCGCCGCGGTGGCACGTCATCTGGTACACCGGCATGGGATCGCGAACGTGATCCTGGCCAGTCGGTCCGGGACTCGAGCCGACGGCATTTCACAGTTGGCCACCGAGTTGCGCGAGGCCGGGGCGCAGGTTTGCGTTGCCGCCGTTGACGTTACCGATCGCGAAGCGCTTTCGGACTTGTTGGGCCAGATACCCCAGCAGTTCCCGCTGAAAGTCGTAGTCCATGCCGCTGGTGTGCTTGACGACGGGTTGATCGCGGCATTGACCCCCGACCGGTTAGATGCGGTGCTGCGCGCCAAGGTGGACGGTGCATGGCACCTACACGAGTTGACCCGCGATCTGAATTTGTCTGCCTTCGTGATGTTTTCCTCGATGGCCGGCGTCCTGGGCACCCCCGGGCAGGGCAATTACGCTGCGGCGAACAGCTTCTTGGACGCGTTGGCCACCCACCGCCGGGCGCACGGGTTGCCGGCGACATCGGTGGCTTGGGGACTTTGGAAACAGGCCAGCGCAATGACGCGACACCTGGGGGACCGCGACAAGGCCCGCATGAGCCGGATCGGTTTGACCACGCTGTCCACCGAGCAGGCACTCGCGCTGTTCGATGACGCACTCCTGGCCGACAATGGCACAGTGGTGGCCACTCGCCTTGATCCCGCCACGCTCAGCGAAGACGTCGCACCGTTGCTGAGCGACTTGGTCCGCCGACCCACTCGACGTGTGGTCGACGACAACGCGACCGCCATTTCGACGACCACGGGTCTGGCCGCGCGTCTACAAGGACTCGATGCCGAACAACGGCACCGGGAACTGGTCGACGTGGTGTGCAGCAACGCCGCAGCAGTGCTCGGTCGTTCCAGCACCGCGGACATCAGCGCCCAGCGCGCATTCCAGGAACTGGGGTTCGATTCGCTGACCGCTGTCGAACTGCGCAACCGGCTCAAAACAGCGACCGGATTGGCTCTCTCGCCCACGCTGATCTTCGACTATCCGAGTCCCAATGCGTTGGCGGAACACCTCGACGTACGGTTGGCCGCCACCACTGAGCAGCTCGACCCGTTGGCCCGCATCAACAACGTCGTGCACGAGTTGGAAACTCAAATTCGGCAACGTGATTGGACTGTTGAAGACCGCACTCAACTATCCACGCGGCTGTACGCCATCATGGCCGAACTGGCTCCCGATGACGACCTGGCTACAGCGACTGAAAGCCAGCTGTTCGCCATCCTCGAAAACGAACTGGACTCCTGAGAACATGGACCAAGGACCATCGGTGGAGGGCACCTCCAAACAGGTCGACTACCTCAAACGTCTCACCGCGGAACTACGCCGCACCCGACGGCGACTCTCGGAGCTCGAGGACAAGCTGTCCGAGCCGGTGGCGGTGGTGGGGATGGGCTGCCGGTATCCCGGGGGTGCCGACTCGCCGGAAGCGTTGTGGCAACTTCTGATCGAGGGGCGAGACGGCGTCGCGGACTTCCCCACGGACCGCGGCTGGGACATCGACGGCATGTATGACCCGGACCCCGACGCGACGGGAAAAACCTACACGCGCCGCGGTAGCTTCCTCACTGACGCCGGCGATTTCGACGCCGCCTTCTTCGGCATCGGACCCAACGAAGCTCTCGCGATGGACCCGCAACAGCGGGTCTTGCTGGAAGTGTCCTGGGAAGCGTTGGAGCGCACCGGAATCGACCCGACCACGTTGCGTGGTAGCGCAACCGGTGTGTTCACCGGGGTGATTCACGCCGGCTACGGCGGCGAAGTCAAGGGTGAACTGGAGGGCTACGGACTCACCGGTTCGACGCTCAGTGTCGCCTCCGGGCGAGTGGCTTACGTACTGGGCCTGGAAGGCCCGGCGGTGTCGGTCGATACGGCGTGTTCGTCCTCGTTGGTGGCGCTGCATCTGGCGGTGCAGTCGTTGCGTTCGGGGGAGTGCGATCTGGCGCTCGTCGGTGGGGTCACGGTAATGGCCACGCCCGGCGGATTCGTCGAGTTCAGCCGGCAGCGGGCGCTGGCCGCCGACGGCCGCTGCAAGGCCTATGCGGCTGCCGCGGACGGCACGTCATGGTCCGAAGGTGCCGGGGTACTCGTGGTGGAGCGGTTGGCCGATGCACAGCGACTGGGCCATTCGGTGTTGGCGGTGGTGCGTGGCTCGGCGGTCAACCAGGACGGCGCATCCAACGGACTGACCGCACCCAATGGGCCATCGCAGCAGCGGGTGATCCGCGCGGCGCTGGCCAACGCGCGGCTTGGCGTGGCCGATGTCGATGTCGTCGAAGGCCACGGGACGGGCACGATGCTGGGCGATCCCATTGAAGCGCAGGCGATCCTGGCCACTTACGGACAGGACCGCGACGAGCCGCTTTGGTTGGGGTCGATAAAGTCCAACCTCGGTCATTCCTCGGCCGCGGCGGGCGTTGCGGGCGTGATCAAGATGGTGCTGGCCATGCAGCACGGGGCCATGCCCAAGACGCTGAACGTGGATATGCCTACGCCGCACGTGGATTGGTCAGCGGGGGCGGTGTCGTTGTTGACCGAGTCGCGTCCGTGGCCGGTATCCGACCGACCCCGCCGTGCCGGGGTGTCGTCATTCGGCATCAGCGGAACCAACGCCCACGTCATCTTGGAGCAGGGCCCACCAGTCGAGAACCCGCAAGCACCCGTCGACAACAGCATGGACAACAGCGTTGTGCCATTGGTTCTTTCGGCCCGCTCGGCCACCGCCCTGGCGAATCAGGCGCGGCGCCTGACGACCTATCTGCGCTCCGAACAGGACGCGCGCCCCCTCGATGTGGCCTGGTCGTTGGTCAGCACCCGGTCGTTGTTCGAGCATCGCGCGGTGGTGGTGGGCGCCGGGCGCACGCAACTTCTGGACGGGTTGTCCCACGTCGCCGCCGGAGAGTCTACGACCGAGGTTGCGGTGGGCCGGGCGCACGCAGCGGTCAAAACGGTGTTCGTGTTTCCCGGGCAGGGGGCGCAGTACCTGGGTATGGGTCGCGCGCTGTATGAGCGTTTCCCCGCCTACGCCAACGCGTTTGACGAGTTCGTAGCGGTCTTGGATGAGCACCTTAGACTTCCGCTGCGCGAGCTGATCTGGGGATCGGACGCGGTGCTGTTGGAGAACACGCAGTTTGCGCAGCCGGCGTTGTTCGCCGTCGAGGTGGCGTTGGCCGCACTGTTGCAGTCCTGGGGTGTGATCCCCGACGTGGTCTTGGGCCATTCGGTGGGCGAGATCGCCGCTGCCTACGTCGCCGGAGTGTTATCCCTGCGGGACGCGGCACGATTGGTCGCTTTGCGTGGTCATCTGATGGGCGCGTTGCCGGCAGGCGGAGTCATGGTCGCGGTATCGGCCGGTGAGGACGAGGTAGCGCCGCAACTCGGTGCCGGTGCCAGCATCGCCGCGGTGAACGCCCCTGAGTCGGTGGTGATTTCTGGTGAGCAGGCCGCGGTGGACGCTCCGGTGCAGAAGTTGGCGGCGCTCGGTCGGCGGGTGCACCGCCTGGCCGTGTCGCATGCGTTTCACTCGCCGTTGATGGAGCCCATGGTCAGCGAATTCGCGGCGCAGCTGGGCGGTCTCGCGGTGTCCGAACCACGAATCAAGTTGATTTCCAACGTCACCGGTGCGCTGGCGGACACCGGCTACGGCTCGGTCCAGTACTGGGCCGAACACGTGCGTAAACCCGTGCGGTTCGCTGACAGCGTGCAGTTGGCGGAGTCGTTGGGGGCCAGGGCGTTCCTCGAGGTCGGCCCCACTGGCGGATTGACCGGGCTGGTCGAGCAGTGCCTTGCCGGCGACGCCACGTCGGTGGCGCTGATGGCCAAGGATCGTCCCGAGATCGATTCGCTGTTCAACTCGCTCGGACGGCTGTTCACCGCCGGGGTCGGCGTGCAGTGGCGGGAGGTCTTCGCTGGGCGCGACGTACGTCCGGTGCGGTTGCCGACGTACGGCTTTGCTCGCCAACACTTTTGGCTGGCAGATTTGGGCGTCGGGCCGGCCCAGCTGGCTACCGTCGGGCTGGCCGGAAGCGGCCATCCGTTGCTGGGCGTGGTGGTGGAGCGTCCTGACGTCGGTGGCGTGGTACTGACGGGATCGCTATCGCTCGGAGCTCAAGGCTGGTTGGCCGATCATGTCGTCAGCGGGGTGCTGCTGTTTCCCGGGGCGGGCTTCGTGGAACTGGTGTTGCGGGCGGGCGAAGAGGCTGGCGTACCGGTCGTCGAGGAGTTGACATTGCTGGCGCCGTTGGCGTTGCCGGCGACAGGTGATGTGCGCATCCAAGTAGTGGTCGGGGCCGCCGATGACGCGGGACGCCACGGCGTCTGGGTCTATTCCGCCGTTACCCAATTGGCGAAGGACAATGACTCGTGGGCTTTGCACGCCGAAGGCATATTGGGGCCCGGTGGAATTCGAGGTGGAGCGGACCTGTCGGCATGGCCGCCGATCGGCGCCGCACCGCTAGCTGTGTCCGACGCTTATGAGCAGATGGCCGGGCGCGGCTACGGCTACGGCCGCGCGTTTCGCGGGGTGCGGGCCGCGTGGCGACGCGGACGCGAGGTATTCGCCGAGGTAGTTGCACCCGAGGGTGTCAGCGTGCGGCACTTCGGAATTCATCCCGCGTTGTTGGACGCGGCGTTGCACGCTTGGGGATTCGCCGAGGGCGGGGAGCAGCTGGCGCTGCCGTTCTCTTGGCAAGGAGTGAAACTGCATGCCGCGGGAGCCTCAAGGCTTCGGGTCCGGATCGCCCCGACCGGAGCCGGCTCGGTGTCGGTCGAACTCGCCAATTCCGCGGGATCGCCGGTGTTATCGGTGCGAGAGTTGTTGGTACGCGCGGTTTCCGAGCAGGCCCTTGCGGCGGCGGTGACGTCGAAGCACGGTTCCGGCGATGGTCTGCTGGAAGTGGTGTGGCGGGCGTTGGAACGCAACGGGGTTGCTGGCCGCGCCGCATGCTGGTCGCCAGACACCGAGTCGGTGACGAGTGCCACCCACCAGGCGCTCCAGGTGCTGCAGGACCACTTGGAATCTGACGGCATGCTCGCCGTCGTGACGCGCGGCGCGGTCGGGCTGCCGAACGAAGGTGTGTCGGACTTGGCAGGCGCGGCGGTATGGGGTCTGGTGCGTTCGGCGCAGGCGGAACACCCCGGGCGGTTGGTGCTGGTCGATTCGGACGGTTCGATACCTCTGGAAGAAGTCGTGGCCTGTGGCGAGCCGCAACTGTTGGTGCGCTCCGGGGTGATGTACGGCGCTCGGTTGGTGCGGACGGCAGCATCGGTGCTGGACCTGCCCGATGGCGCCTGGCGGTTAAGCGCCGGCAGCGGGGGCACGTTGGAGGAGTTGGCCGTTCGTCGTTGCGAGCCCGGCGAATTGGGGCCCGGTCAGATACGGGTTGCGGTGGGCGCGGTCGGGGTGAACTTCCGCGACGTGATGTTGGCTCTGGGTATGTATCCCGGCAGCGGCGACCTGGGCATCGAAGGTGCCGGGGTGGTCGTGGAGGTGGGCCCCGGAGTGAGCCGGTTGTCGGTGGGCGACGCGGTGATGGGACAGTTGGGTGCGGCGGCCTCCGAAGCCGTGGTGGACGAGCGCATTGTGACGGTTGTGCCGGCCGGGTGGTCGTTGGACAAGGCCGCCAGCGTGCCAGTGGTGTTCTTGACCGCGCTGTATGGCATGTCGGTGTTGGGTGGCCTCAAAGCAGGCGAGCGGGTGTTGATCCATGCTGGCGCCGGTGGGGTGGGCATGGCCGCGGTGCAGTTGGCCCGCCACTGGGGTTGCGAAGTTTTCGCAACCGCCAGCCGAGGAAAATGGGATACGTTGCGCGCCATGGGATTAGACGACGCCCATATCGGTGATTCGCGCACCTTGGACTTCGAGGTGAAGTTTCGGGCCGCGACCGCCGGTGACGGTGCGGACATGGTGCTCAACTCGTTGGCGGGCGAGTTTGTTGATGCCTCGCTGCGGTTGCTGGCGGTGGGCGGGCGCTTCATGGAGATGGGCAAGACCGATATACGCGACGCCGATGCCGTCGCCGAACAGTACCGGGGCATCGCTTATCACGCGTTCGACCTTTTCCAGGCCAGCCCGGATCTCATGGCGCAGATGTATGCGGAGATCTTGGAACTGCTGGAATCCGGTGCGGTGCAGCCGTTGCCGGTCACGGTGTTCGACGTACGTCGTGCGCGGCAGGCGTATCGCTTCGTCAGCCAGGCTCGTCATGTCGGCAAGGTGGTGCTGACGATCCCGAATGGCCCTGCGGGGGCCCAGTCGCCGCTCACCGGTGGCACCGTGGTGATCACCGGTGGTACCGGGATGGCCGGCGCGTCGGTGGCCCGGCATCTGGCGGACCAGTACGGCGTTGCGCATCTGGTGCTGGTTAGTCGATCCGGCGCGCGGGCTGAGGGCGCGACTGAACTGGTCGACACTCTCGAACGGGCCGGAACACACGTGACCCTCGCCGAATGCGACGTCGCGGACCGCGCCGACGTATCCGCAATGCTGCAGCGGATACCCGAAAAGTTTCCGCTCAAGGGCGTCATTCACGCCGCCGGGGTGATCGACGACGCGATGATCACTTCCCTGACTCCCGACCGGTTGGACACGGTGCTGCGGGTGAAGGTGGACGGCGCCTGGAACCTGCACGAACTGACCCGCGCCATGAATCTACCTGTGTTCGTCGTCTTTTCATCGTTGGCCGGCATCGTCGGCAGCCCAGGGCAGGGGAACTACGCCGCAGCCAACGCTTTCCTGGACGGCCTGGCCAGTTACCGTCGCGCACAAGGCTTATCCGGTATTTCGATCGCTTGGGGTCTGTGGGAGCAGGCCAGCGCGATGACTCGCCATCTCGGCGACCGAGATCTGGCTCGGATGAGACAAGGTGGTTTGTCGCCGCTGCCCACCACCCACGCACTGCAATTGCTCGACTCCGCACTGCTCGCCGATCTTCCGGTAGCGGTCGCCGCCCAGCTGAATACCTCGGCGCTGACCGCGGAGGCTGAACTGCCGCCGCTGTGGCGTGATTTGGTGACCCGCCCCACGCGTCGCGTCATCGACTCCGTTGATACCGCGGCCGCGGCGAGCGGAGTCCTCGAGCGGCTACACGGCTTGTCGCCCGAACAACGGCAGCGCGAACTCACCGAATTGGTATCGGCCAACGCCGCTGCCGTGCTGGGGCATTCCAGCACCGTCGACATCGACGACCAAAAGGCTTTTCAGGAACTTGGATTCGACTCGTTGACCGCGGTGGAACTACGCAACCGCCTCAAAACCGCTACCGGGTTGACCCTGTCGCCCACATTGATTTTCGACTACCCGACGCCGGCAGCGTTGGCCGAATATCTGGCGGGCCAATTAGTCGATCAAGAACCCGCACCAAAACCCGATCTGCTGACCAGGTTCAACGACATCAGCCGCGAATTGGACACTCTCGTTCACCGATCCGACTGGACCTCCGAGGAGAGAACCCACGTCACCAGCCGTCTGCACGCCATGATCGCCGACCTGACTGCCGCACCGGCGGCTGAGTCCGCGGTGGGCGGCGACGACATCAGCACTGCTCGCGACAGCGAGCTGTTCGCCATCCTCGACGACGAAGTCGGCCTCTGAATGTGGCAGCTGGGCGCGCGGCCGCCGACAGCCGAGGCGGCCAGCACACAGCGGCCCCCTACCATGCGAGTCAGCGTGGCAAGTGGAAGAAGGGCGCGTTGCAACCGACCGACATCGCAGTAATCGGGCTTGCGTGCAGGTTCCCGGCCGCCAACAACCCGGCCGAGTTCTGGCAGTTGCTGCGTGACGGTCGCGAAGTCACCGACCCCCTCGCGAAGGTAGGGGACTTCGACGCCGACTTCTTCCGCCTGTCGCCCCGCGAGGCCGCGGCAATGGATCCGCGCCAACGGCTGGGTTTGGAGTTGACCTGGGAGCTGTTCGAAAACGCGTTCATCGTGCCGGAAACGGTGCGCGGCGAGGAGGTTGCCGTCTACCTCGGGGCGATGAACGACGACTACACGCTGTTGACGGTGCGGGACGCCACCCATGACCTCGACCAGCACGCATTCGCCGGCCTGAGCCGCGGGATGATCGCCAATCGGATCTCGTATGTCTACGGAATCCACGGACCGAGCCTGGTGATCGACTGCGGGCAATCCTCCTCGTTGGTGGCGGTGCACCTCGCCTGTGAAAGCCTGCGCAACGGCACGTCGACGATGGCGATCGCCGGCGGCATCCATCTCAACCTCGCCCACGAAACCGCGCTGCTGGAAACCGAATTCGGCGCCGTATCACCCTCGGGTCGCACCTATGCTTTCGACGAACGGGCCGATGGCTATGTGCGCAGCGAAGGTGCTGGACTGGTCTTGCTGAAGCCACTGCAGGCCGCGTTGCGTGACGAAAACCGCATCCACGCAGTGATTTCCGGCGGAGCCGTCGGCAATGCCGGGCACACCGCGGCCGGTCTGACGGTGCCCTCGGTCAGTTCGCAGGCCGACGTCGTTCGGCGCGCGATGTCCGACGCCGGCGTGGATCGTGACCAGGTTGACTACATCGAGGCGCATGGCACCGGTACCGAAGTCGGGGACCCGTTGGAGGCCAGCGCGCTCGGTGAGATCTTCGGGGAGCGCAAAGACCGTCCGGTCGCCATCGGATCCGTCAAGACCAACATCGGTCACACGGGCGCGGCTGCGGGGGTCGCCGGGCTGATCAAGACCGTCCTGGCCGTCGAACACGCGTGGATCCCGGCCAGCCTGAACTTCGAGCGCGGCGCAGTCGATCTCGACGCGCTCGGCCTGCTCGTCAACACCACGCTGACACCGTGGGATGCCAAGTTTCGCCGGGCGGCGGTGTCCTCCTTCGGGATGGGCGGAACAAATGCGCATGTGATCGTGGAGCAGGCCCCCGTGACGTCCACTTGCGATGACGATGGCACCGAACCGTCCGAAACCGTGTCCGTGCCGTGGGTGTTGACCGCTCGGTCGGCCGCAGCGTTGGCGCGGCAGGCGCGACGGCTGGCGGAAAACGTCGATGAACTCGAAATTGCCGATGTGGGTTGGTCTTTGGCGACGACGCGGTCGGTATTCGAGCATCGTGCGGTGCTCATAGGGGCCGACCGAGCACGGCTAGTCGACGGGCTAGCAGGGCTGGCGGCCGGCGAGTCCGCTGCGCTGGTCGGCCGCGCCCACCCGCCGGGCCTCAAGGTGTTCGTGTTCCCGGGCCAGGGTGCGCAGTACCTGGGCATGGGCAGTCAACTGTACGGGCGCTTCGCGGCGTTCGCCCGCGCCTTTGACGAGGTTGTGGAAGTTCTGGCCCCGCATCTGAGATTGCCTTTGCCACAGGTTATCTGGGGCACTGACGCCGCGTTGCTGCAAAGTACCGAATTCGCTCAGCCGGCCCTGTTCGCCGTCGAGCTGGCCCTGGTCGCGCTGCTGCGATCGTGGGGCGTGGTACCCGATGTGGTGCTGGGTCATTCCGTCGGCGAGATCGCCGCGGCCCAGGTGGCGGGTGTGCTGTCGCTGCAACAGGCGGCGCAGCTGGTGGTCGCTCGCGGCAGGTTGATGGCCGAGTTGCCGCCCGGCGGGGTGATGGTCGCGGTGGCCGCCAGTGAGGCCGAGGTGACGCCGTTGCTGAGCGACGAGGTAGGCCTCGCGGCGGTGAACGCCCCGGATGCGGTGGTGTTGTCCGGCTCGGCGGCCGCGGTAGGCGCGGCGGTCGACGGGCTTGCTGGTGGTGGCCGTCGTGTGCACCGGCTGGCGGTGTCGCATGCGTTTCACTCGGCGTCGATGGAACCCATGCTCGCCGATTTCGCGGATGCCCTTTCCGGCCTCAACTTCTTCGAGCCGCGAATTCGACTGCTGTCCAATGTCACTGGGCAACTAGCCGGGGCGGGTTACGGATCGGCTCACTATTGGGTCGAGCATGCGCGCAAGACGGTGCGCTTTGCCGACAGCGTGCAGACCGTCCGGAATCTCGGGGCCGCAACGTTTGTCGAAGTGGGTCCCGGTGCGGGATTGGTCGCCGACCAGGAGTCTTCGATCGCGACATTGGCGGAGAATCGGCCCGAACCTGACGCTTTGCTGGCCGCGGCGGGACGGTTGTTCATCGAGGGGACCTCCATCGACTGGGCCGCCACCTTCGACGGCGTGAACGTCCGCAAGGTGGAGCTGCCGACGTACGCCTTTGTCCGGCAACGGTTTTGGCTGGGTGCCAGTGCTGACTCGTCGGGACCGGGGCCGGACGAGGCGCTCAACGTCGCGCGACTGCAGGACCTGGACCCCGAGCAGCAGCATCGCCGATTGGTCGAGCTGGTGTGTTTCCATGCCGCAATCGTCCTCGGGCACGCCGGCCGTCAAGACATCGACGCCGAACGCGCGTTCGGCGATCTCGGCTTCAACTCGATGACAGGGGTGGAACTGCGTAACCGCCTGAAAGCCGACCGCGGATTGGCTGGACTGTCACTTTCACGCACTTTGATTTTTGACTATCCGACTCCGGCGGCGCTGGCCGATTATCTCGCCCAACAACTGACGCGCGGTCCGCAAAAAGAATCCGATGACGACAGGATTTGGTCGCTGCTACACACCATTCCAATTAGTGAGCTAAGACGAACCGGATTGCTCGAGAAACTGCTGCTGCTAGCCGGCCAGTCTGAAAAGCCGACATCAGAGCCCTCTCTCAGCGAGGATGTCATCGACTCCCTCAGCACGGACGCGCTAATCGCGATGACCCTTAGCCGGGACGATGAGAATGGTCCGGGGACTAATTGAACTCATAAATAGGCAGGTGTTGAATAGCGATTTCTTTGCGCGGCTGCCGACGGCCAACTAAACTCCTTTCGGGAAATCTAACGGGGTGGGCTAACCGACAAGTAACCGAATGAGGCAGGTATGAGCGTCGTCGCAGGTGTCTTTGGTGCATTGCCACCGCACCGGTACACCCAGAGTGAGATCACCGACATGTTCGTCGAGTTTCCGGGGCTCAAAGAGCACGAAAACATCGTTCGGCGCCTGCATAAGTCCGCGAAAGTGAACGGCCGGCACTTTGCCCTGCCCTTGGAGCAGTACCCATCGCTCACCGACTTCGGCGACGCCAATGAGATCTTCATCGACAAGGCGGTGGATCTCGGTATCGAAGCGCTGATGGGCGCACTCGAGGAAGCCGGGCTGCAGCCCCAGGACATCGACTTGATCGTCACCACGACGGTGACCGGTGTCGCGGTTCCGTCGCTGGATGCTCGCATCGCCGGACGGCTCGGACTGCGTCCCGACGTGCGTCGGATGCCGTTGTTCGGCTTGGGCTGCGTGGCCGGGGCGGCCGGCGTCGCCCGGCTGCACGACTACCTGCGCGGCGCACCCGACGATGTCGCGGTTCTCATTTCCGTCGAGCTCTGCTCGCTCACCTACCCGGCGGTCAAGCCGACGGTGTCCGGGCTGGTCGGGACGGCGCTGTTCGGCGACGGCGCAGCTGCTGTCGTGGCGGTCGGCGACCGCCGCGCCGAACAGTTGAACGTCAGCGGTCCTACCATCCTCGATTCCCGCAGCCGGCTATACCCCGACTCGCTGCACATCATGGGCTGGGATGTCGGTTCGCACGGTCTGCAGTTGCGGCTGTCTCCTGACCTGACCGACTTGATCGAGGAACACCTGCCCGCCGATGTCGACGGGTTCCTTGCCTCGCACGCGCTCAGCAAGGACGACATCGGGGCCTGGGTTAGCCATCCGGGCGGCCCCAAGGTCATCAACGCGATCACCGACAGCCTCGAACTGCCACCGGAGGCACTCGAGCTGACCTGGCGTTCGCTGGGCGAGATCGGCAATCTGTCGTCCTCGTCTGTCCTGCACATCCTGCGCGACACCATCGAAAAGCGCCCACCCAGTGGCAGTCCCGGGCTGATGCTCGCCATGGGCCCCGGCTTCTGCGCCGAGTTGGTGTTGCTGCGCTGGCACTAGGCGTCAGCTCGTACGGCTGACTTCTACCGTCAGGCCGGGCCGGGGACTTAGCGCGGCGAAGTTGGCCGCCCGGATACGTTGTGCGGACAGCCGAAGTTCGGTCCTGGCAACCAGCCGAGCCAGCATCACCGCCATCTCGGTGGTGGCCATCACCGCGCCGATGCAGCGGTGCAACCCACCGCTGAACGGGATGAACTCGTGCGGCGCCGGTTTGCGGTAGCCCGATGCCGTCGGATCCCACCGGTCCGGACGAAATTTGGTTGGCGCGGGCCATATTTCGGCAATCCGATGGGTCACGTAGGCGCTGAAAATGATCATTCGGCCGGCACGGATCCGGTGCCGGCCGAACCGCAGATCACGCATCACCCGGCGCGCGGAGATCACTCCCGGCGGGTACAGCCGAAGTGTTTCGTGGACAACGCCGTTGAGGTAGGTGAGCTCAGCGACGTCTGCTGCGGTCGGCGCCCCTCCGTCCAGCACCCGACGCACCTCAGCAGCGGCGGTATCCCACGCGCCGGGCAGTGCCAGCAGCGTATAGACCGCCCAGGCCAACGCGGCGCTGGTGGTTTCGAACCCGGCGGTGATCATCGAGACGATCTGATCGCGAATCTCGTTGTCGCGCAGCACCTGTCCCTCGTTCGACCGGCCGTTGAGCAACACTGTCAGCATGTGGTCGTCCGGACGGGGTCGGGCACGGGCGTCGGCGATCTCTGAATCCATCAGCTCGTCGATCCGGGCGCGCGCGGCCATCGCACGCCGCCAACCGGGGGAGTTGAGCCGCCGCTGCAACCGCATCACCTGTGGCGGTCGATGGGTCAGGTCGAGCAGTGGCTGCAACTGCTCGCCGAGAAAGTCAGAATGCGCGGCCATCCGTGAGCCGAACAGGCTTTCGGCCGTGCTGCGCCGCACCGCCGAACGAAATTCCTGATAGATGTCCAACCGCTGCCCGGGGCGCCACCGATCGATCATGGCGTCGACAGCGCACACCATGGTCGGCACGTACTCCTGAATCTGCCGATGCCGCAAGCCCGGTGCCACCACGCTGCGCCGACGGCGGTGGTCCGCCCCGTCGCTGACGATGAGGGCCGTCGGCCCGTCGACGGGCGCCAGATTCTCAAATGTCTCCCGCCAGCTGAATGCGTCGGCATTGGCGAACACGAACTTATTCGCTTCAGCCCCAAGCAGATACACGAAGCCGTGCCGCCCGATCCCCGCGTTGATCACCGGGCCTCGACGCCGATACGCTGCCAGCAGCGCTTCGCCGGGCGGGTACGACACCAGGTTCATTCCAGTACCTCGGACAATTCCAGCCAGCGGGACTCCGTTGTCGCGACATCGCCCTCAAGAGCACGCAATTCGCTAGTGAGTCGGGTGATACCGACGTGGTCGGATTGATCGTGCTCGGCCAGTTCGGTGTGCTTGGCCGCAATTCGCTCGGCGAGGCGGGCCAGTTGGCGGTCGATGGAGGTCAACTCCTTTTCGGCGGCACGGCGCTGCGCTCCTGACATCGCCTGGGCGGCCGGGGCGGGTTCGACCGGCTTGGCCACCGGACCACGGGCTAGGCGCAGGTACTCGTCGATGCCGCCGGGCAGGTGGCGCAACCGGCCGTCCACGATCGCGTACTGCTGGTCGGTGACGCGCTCGAGCAGGTAACGGTCGTGGGAGACGACGATCAAGGTGCCCGCCCAGGAGTCAAGCAGATCCTCGGTGGCCGTCAGCATGTCGGTGTCCACGTCGTTGGTGGGCTCGTCGAGCAACAACACATTGGGCTCGGACAGCAGGGTGAGCATCAGTTGCAGGCGCCTGCGCTGGCCGCCGGACAGTTCCCCAACCCGCGCGGAGAGCTGTCCGCGGGCAAAGCCCAACCGCTCCAGCAGCTGGGTCGGGGTTACCTCGCGGCCCTCGACCTCGTACCCGTGTTGCAGCCTGCCGAGTACGTCGGCGATCCGCTCGGCGGCAAGTGAGTTCAATTCATCGCCTTGCTGATCCAGCACCGCGAGCCGAACGGTCTTGCCACGTTTGACGCGACCCGTGTCGGGTGCGACGGTGCCGGCCAGCAACCCGAGCAGGGTGGATTTCCCCGCGCCATTGGCTCCGACGATCCCGGTGCGTTCGCCCGGCGCTATCCGCCATTCGACGTCGCGCAGCACTTGGCGACCGTCAAACGAGACCGACACATCGAGCAGGTCGATGACGTCCTTGCCCAGCCTGGCGGTGGCCAGTTTGGCCAATTCCACGGTGTTGCGCAGGGGCGGTACGTCGGCGATCAACTGGTTGGCGGCCTCGATGCGGAACTTGGGTTTGGACGTCCGCGCCGGTGCTCCGCGGCGCAACCAGGCCAACTCCTTGCGCATCAGGTTCTGGCGTTTGGCCTCGCTGGCGGCGGCTTGCCGGTCTCGCTCAACCCGCTGCAGCACATACGCGGCGTATCCGCCTTCGAACGGCTCGACGATCCCGTCGTGAACTTCCCACGTAGTGGTTGCGACTTCGTCGAGAAACCAGCGGTCGTGGGTGACCAACAGCAACCCCCCGCTGTTGCGCGCCCAGCGCTGCGCCAGGTGCGCGGCCAGCCAAGTGATCCCCTCGATGTCGAGGTGATTGGTGGGCTCGTCTAGAGCGATCACATCCCATTCGCCAATCAGCAACTGGGCCAATTGAACTCGGCGCCGCTGCCCGCCACTTAGGGTGGAAACCATTGCGTTCCAGGCGATATCGGATACCAGCCCGTCGACCACGTCGCGTACGCGGGCGTCCCCGGCCCATTGGTGTTCGGGTTGATCGCCCACCAGTGACCACCCGACCGTATGACCGGGGTCCAAGGTGTCGGCCTGACTCAGCGCGCTTACCCGCAAGCCGCTGCGCTGGGTGACTCGCCCCGAATCGGGCTTGAGCTGCCCGGTCAGCAAACCCAGCAGGCTGGACTTGCCGTCCCCGTTCCGTCCGACGATTCCGATGCGTGCGCCGTCGTTGACCCCGAGCGTGACCGACTCGAAGATCACCTGGTTCGGGTATGCCAGGTGTACGGCCTCGGCTCCGAGCAGGTGTGCCACCGCACTGAGGCTACCGAAAGGGCTGTTCGCTACCACTTGCACCGCTCGTGGTGCGACAATGCACGAGTAAGGCAATGACGATGCAGGAAGCCGGTGCGAAACCGGCGCGGTCCCGCCACTGTAATCGGGGAGCGACCCTCATAAGCCACGGCGTTTAGCTGGAAGGCGAGGCGAGCGGTGATCCGAGAGCCAGGACACTCACGTCATCGCGTCCTGCGACCCGGGGCGGTGTACCCCGAGAGAGCGAACGTAATCCGATGTTCCGCCGTTTCCGGTTACTCGTCTTAGCCAGCCCAGCAAGAGTTTTCATCTCCGTCAAGGCTCGTGGTTTATGACCGCGCCGGTTTGGATGGCGATCCCGCCAGAAGTTCACTCGACCCTGCTGAGCAGCGGCCCCGGGGATGGCCCGCTCTTGGCAGCCGCGGCAGCATGGAGTTCGCTGAGCACCGAATACGCCCAGACGGCAGCCGACCTCGCAGCGGTGTTGGCGGCCGCCCAGGCCGGTGCCTGGGCGGGTCCGACTGCCGAGTCTTATGTGGCGGCACACGCCCCGTATCTGGCGTGGCTGCTGGAGACCAGCGCCCATAGTGCCGCCATGGCGGTCCGCCAGGAAACCGCGGCCGCCGCCTGGTCGGTCGCTCTGGCGGCAATGCCCACGCTGGCCGAACTGGCCGCCAATCACGCCACACATGCGGCGTTGGTGGCGACAAATTTCTTCGGCATCAACACGATCCCGATAGCCCTCAACGAGGCCGACTATCTCCGGATGTGGATTCAGGCGGCCACGGTGATGACTACCTATCAGGGCGTGGCCACCTCTGCGGTTGCACCGGCGGAGCCCCAGGTGGTTCCGCCTCAAATCCTCACGGCAGCAGACGCTTTGGGCGACTTCATCAATGGGTTGTTCGGGGTGCCGAACGACCAGCAGAACGATTTCTTCAAGTGGCTCCAGGAGTCCGGGTACATCGACTTCTACGACAACTACATCCAGCCTTTGATCGACGGGTTGTCGGAGCTTCCCTATTTCCAGGCGATGTTCTCCGGGTTCGATCCCTACCTGGTGATCCTGGGAAATCCGCTGACCTATTTCAGCCCGTTCAATATCGCGTTTGCCCTCGGTTATCCGATGGACATCGGTACGTATGTGGCCCTGTTGTCGCAGATGCTCGGATTCGTCGCACTGGACCTGACGGCGGCGTTTGCTTCGGGCAACCCCGCGACCATCGGATTCACGATCTTGTTCGTCACCGTCGAGATCATCGGCACGGTCGTCACCGATACCATCGCGCTGCTCAAGACGCTGCTCGAGCAAACGATCGTGCTGATCACGGTGCTGACCCCGTTGCTCACCGCGCCGTTGTTGCCGTTGGCGGCCGGCACCGTGCTGGCGCCGATCGGCGTCAAGGGCCTGGTGGCGCTGGCTGCGCTGCCGCCGGCACCGCCCGTCGCACCGCCGGTCACACCACCGCTGGCGGCGTTGGCCCCCAGCATTCCGACGTCGACGTCGTCCCCGGCGCCGGCCCCTGCTGAGGTGACGGTGTCAGCTCCCGCGCCCGGTACACCGCCGCCCACTGCAGCGCCGCCGACCCTGACCGGTACCGGAGTGGGACTGGGCATGGGCACGGGCATGGAGAACTTCGGTTACCTGGTCGGTGACCTGGGTTCGGTAGCCAAGAAGGCGGCGCTGGCCAGCGCCCGGAAGAAGGCGCCGGAACCCGAGGGAGCCGAGGAACCCGCACCTGCCGCGACGCCTCAGGAACCGGCGACCACACCGCGACGACGGCGAGCCAAGGTCCACCAACTCGGCCGTGGTTACGAGTACATGGATCTGGAACCCGATGCCAGCCAAGCTTCGGACCAAGGCGCCGATTCGCTGGGTTTCGCCGGTACCGTACCGCGGCAGCGCGCTCGGGCCGCGGGTTTGACGACGCTGAGCGGCGACGAGTTCGGTGCTCGTCCGCGAATGCCGTTGATGCCAGGCACCTGGGATCGTGACCCGGAGGGGGATTCGGCGAGCGACGGTCGCTGACGTTCGGTGAAACCCTAACACTGCCTTGGCTTTTCGAGAGCAACCGCCAGGGCGTGCGCGGCATTGCGGAGAAGGTAGCGAAATCCGCTCACTTAAGCGGTAGCGTCATTTGGTACGCACCAGCGGCGGTGTTGACGGGAGGCGGATATGAAGCACTGCATCGTCGGTGGACTTGCTGCCGTGCTGACGGCCGGCGGACTGATCGTCGCGGCACCGCCTGCCAACGCGGGCTGTCAGTACGGCGGACCCGGGATCATCAACAAGTGCGATGGACCCGTCCAGCCCGATGGCACTTGGGAACGGTGTGTGGGATTCATGAGTTGGGTGCCCAGCGGTGCGAGTTCCCACCTGGTGCCCGACAAGCGCTGCGATCTCATGGGTCCTGACCAGCGCCCTGGCGATCCGGCCTTCGCCGACCCGCCCATGCACATCGACGACTGAGCGGCCGACCTAGACCAACGGCTTGGGTCGATGTGCCATGATGTCCACGCTGGTCAAGGACCACATCAGGGAGGATTGAGTAGCAGTGGTGGATCTCAATTTGTCGATGGTCACCCGACCGATCGAGCGGCTGGTGGCCACAGCTCAGAACGGTTTGGAAGTCCTGCGCCTAGGGGGCTTGGAAACGGGCAGCGTCCCGTCGCCGTCTCAAACCGTCGAGAGCGTCCCGATGTACAAGCTCCGGCGTTACTTCCCACCCGACAACCGGCCCGGACAGCCACAGGTCGGCCCGCCGGTGCTGATGGTGCACCCGATGATGATGTCGGCCGACATGTGGGACGTCACCCGGGAAGACGGCGCGGTCGGCATTCTGCACGCCAGCGGGCTGGACCCCTGGGTCGTCGACTTCGGCTCGCCTGACAAGGTCGAAGGCGGAATGCAGCGCACTCTGGCAGACCACATCGTTGCGCTCGACCAAGCCATCGACACGGTCAAGGACGCCGCCGGCCAAGACGTGCACCTGGTCGGGTATTCGCAGGGCGGCATGTGGTGCTATCAGGTGGGGGCGTATCGGCGGTCCAAGAACATCGCCAGCATCGTGGCCTTCGGTTCCCCGGTCGACACCCTTGCCGCGCTGCCGATGGGCATTCCGGCGAACTTGGCCCCCGGTGCCGCGAATTTCATGGCCGATCACGTATTCAACCGGCTGAACATCCCAAGTTGGATGGCGCGCACCGGTTTTCAGATGATGGACCCGATCAAGACCGCCCAGGCCCGCATCGACTTCCTGCGCCAGCTGCACGACCGTGAAGCCTTGCTGCCGCGCGAACAACAGCGCAGGTTCCTCGAGCGCGAAGGGTGGATCGCTTGGTCCGGGCCGGCCATTTCCGAGCTGCTCAAGCAGTTCATCGCCCACAACCGCATGATGACGGGCGGTTTCGCGATCAACGGCCAGATGGTGACGCTCACCGACATCACCTGTCCGGTGCTGGCATTCGTCGGTGAGGTCGACGACATCGGCCAGCCCGCATCCGTGCGCGGCATTCGGCGGGCGGCGCCCAACGCCGAAGTCTACGAATGTTTGATCCGCACAGGCCATTTCGGTCTGGTGGTGGGTTCCCGTGCGGCCCAGCAGAGTTGGCCCACCGTCGCCCAGTGGGTGCGCTGGATTTCCAGCGGCGCAGACAAACCGGCCGCTATCAACTTGATGGTGGAGCAACCGGTGGAGCACACCGACAGCGGGGTGGCGTTCAGCACGCGGGTCGTGCACGGCCTGGGCGAAGTCTCCGAGGCGGCGCTGGCGATGGCCCGTGGTGCCGCCGACGCCGTCGTCGCCGCCAATCGGTCCATGCGCACGCTGGCCGTCGAGACCGTCCGCACGCTACCGCGGCTGGCGCGGTTGGGACAGCTCAACGACCACACCCGAATCTCGTTGGGCCGCATCATCGATGAGCAGGCACGCGACGCCCCGCAAGGTGAGTTCCTGCTCTTCGACGGGCGGGTGCACACCTACGAAGCCGTCAACCGCCGCATCAACAACGTGGTGCGCGGCCTGATCGAGGTCGGGGTACGCCAGGGCGACCGGGTGGGCATCCTGATGGAGATCCGCCCGAGCGCACTGGTCGCCATCGCCGCACTGTCCCGACTGGGTGGGATAGCCGTGTTGCTCAAGCAGGATGTCGATCTGGCCGCGCAGGTCCGGCTCGGCGGGGTCAGCGAAATCCTGACCGACCCCACCAACCTCGAGGCTGCCCGGCAGTTGCCGGCGCAGATCCTGGTGCTTGGTGGTGGCGAGTCGCGCGATCTGCATCTGCCTGATGACGCTTACGAGCAAGTCGTGGACATGGAGCAGATCGACCCGGACGCGGTACAGCTGCCGGCTTGGTACCGGCCCAACCCGGGGTTCGCCCGGGACTTGGCGTTCATCGCGTTCAGCTCAGCCGGCGGTGAACTGGTTGCCAAGCAGATCACCAACTTCCGCTGGGCGCTATCGGCATTCGGGACCGCGTCGACGGCCGCGCTGGACCGCAAAGACACGGTGTACTGCCTCACGCCGCTGCATCACGAGTCGGCGCTGCTGGTCAGCTTGGGCGGTGCGGTAGTCGGCGGCACCCGCATCGCGCTGTCACGCGGCCTCAAGCCGGATCGCTTCGTCGCCGAGGTACGCCAGTACGGCGTTACCGTTGTGTCCTACACCTGGGCCATGTTGCGCGACGTGGTCGACGACCCGGATTTCGCGCTGCACGGCAATCACCCCGTGCGGCTGTTCATCGGTTCGGGTATGCCGACCGGTCTTTGGGAGCGTGTTGCCGACGCGTTCGCGCCGGCCCACGTCGTCGAGTTCTTCGCCACCACCGACGGGCAGGCGGTGCTGGCCAACGTGTCCGGCGCCAAGGTCGGCAGCAAGGGCCGCCCGTTGCCCGGTGCCGGGCGGGTGGAACTCGGTGCCTATGACGCCGAACAGGACCTGATCCTGGAGAACGACGACGGCTTTGTTCAGGTCGCCGAGCCCAACCAGATTGGGGTATTGCTCGCGCAGTCGCGCGGGCCTATCGACCCGACCGCATCGATCAAACGCGGGGTCTTTGCTCCCGCCGATACCTGGATCTCCACCGAGTACCTGTTCTATCGCGACGAGGACGGCGACTTCTGGCTGGCCGGTCGGCGCGGAGCGGTGGTGCACACGCCGCGCGGCATGGTGTTCGCAGAGCTCATCGTCGATGCGTTCGGCTGTATCAGCGCGGTGGATCTTGCGGTGGCCTACGGCGTCTCGGTCGGGGATCGGCAGCTGGCGGTCGCCGCGGTGACGCTGCGGCCCGGTGCGACCATCACCGCGGCCGACCTCACCGAAGCCGTGGCATGCATGCCGGTGGGGTTGGGTCCCGACATCGTGCACGTGGTACCGAAGATGACGCTCAGCGCCACTTTCCGTCCCACCGTGAGCGCATTGCGGGCAGCTGGAATTCCCAAATCTGGCCGCCAGGCATGGTATTTCGACACCGAAAGCAATGAGTTCCGCAAACTGACCCCGACGGCACGCACCGAACTCAGCGGCAAGAACGCGAAGTCGGATCCTGAACAATGATTGACGATGCCCTGCTCGACATTTTGGTCTGCCCGGATGACCGAGGCCCACTGCTACTCGTCGGCGAGGGCCGGGAACTCTACAACCCGCGCCTGCGGCGGGCGTATCGCGTCGACGACGGAATTCCGGTCCTGTTGGTCGACGAGGCGCGCGACGTCGACGACGAAGAGCACGCCCGGCTTACCGCCCAAGACCGTCCGGCAGATCCCCGGTGAGGTAGCGCTGCAGATTCGGCGCAATGGTTTGGGCGATCTGCTCGGTCGGCAGTGACGCGAACGGCTCGAGCTTGAGGATGTAGCGCGCCATCACGACACCCATCAGTTGCGAAGCCACGAATTGCGTGCGGATTTTGCCGGTACCCGGCGGATTGTCCACGCGCGTACCGATTTCGCCACCGATGATGTCCTGAAGAAAGGTCCGTGCCAGACCCACTTCGTCGCCCGAAATCAGCGAACGTAGCGTCGCGATCAATCCCGTGCCCAGTTCGGAATCCCACAGTGGCAACAACAGCGACGGCAGTTTCAGCCCGAGTTCCTCCACCGGCGCCTCGCGCATCGGCGCGATTACTTGCATGGGGTCGATTGGCAGGTGGATCGCAGCGGCGAACAGTTGCTCCTTGGTACCGAAGTAGTGGTGTACCAACGCGGCATCCACCCCGGCCGCTCTCGCCACGGCGCGTATCGATGTTCGGTCAATGCCGTTGAGCGCGAACAGTTCCCGCGCGTTCGTCAGGATGCGCTCCCGGGAGTCGGAATTCCCGACGGGCCGGCCAGGACGTTTCCGTTTTGCCGCCTCCGCCATCAAGGCGTCCGTCGACGCAGTGTTGCTGCGGCCAGGGCAAGGGATGCGACGGCGAATCCCAGCACCACGGCGATGTCACGCACCGCGGTGGCCGTCAACCCGGGATGTGCACCTACTTGCTGCAGCGCCTCCAGGGCGTAGCTGGCCGGCATCGTGTTGCTGAGCCACTCCAGCCAGTTCGGCATGGCGGACCTGGGCACGATCACGCCGGCCAGCAGTAGTTGCGGCACCATCACCAGGGGGATGAACTGCACGGCCTGAAACTCGGTGCGGGCGAAGGCGCTGAACAGCAAGCCCAGTCCGACTCCCAGAATCGCATTGGCGATCGCGATCACGAACACCCACATCGGACTTCCGGCGGTGGTGAAACCCAGCAGCCAGAACGAGACACCGCACGCCACAATGGCTTGTGCCGCAGCGGCAATCGAGAATGCAGTTCCATAGGCCATCAGTAAGTCGAGTCGGCGTAAAGGTGTGGTCAGGATGCGCTCGAGCGTCCCCGAAGCGCGCTCGCGCTGCATCGTAATCGACGTGATGATGAACATCACAAACAGCGGGAACAGGCCGAGCAGGATCAGACAGGTGTTGTTGAACGGCGTCGGCATGCCCGGGCGGTGTGGGGCGTTCTGAAACATGTAGTACATCAACGTGATCACCAGCACCGGTACCACCAAGATCATTGCGATGCTGCGGTGGTCGGCGGCCAATTGGCGCAGGATGCGTGTTGTGCTGGCCGCGTAGGGCTTGAGGCTTATCCGGCTTTGCGCTCGGCTTGCGGCTCGGTGCTGCGGCGGATGATGCACAGAAACGCTTCCTCCAGTGACGTGCATGACGTGTCCTCTCGTAGTTGAGCCGGGGTGGTGTGTGCGACCAGCAGGCCTTCGCGCATCAGCAGCAGGTCCGCGCAGTGGTCGGCCTCGTCCATCACGTGGCTGGATACCAGCAGGGTGGTGCCGCTATCGGCCAGTTCACTGAATTGTTCCCAAAGGTCAACGCGCAGAACCGGATCCAGGCCGACGGTGGGTTCGTCCAACACCAGCAGATCGGGTCGGCAGACCAGCGCGCAGGCCAGCGACACCCGGGTGCGTTGACCACCGGATAGGTTCTCGCAGTACACAGTTCGGTGATCGGACAATCCCACCCGTTCGATGGCCTCGTCGGCGGCGTGTGCGTCGAACCCGTACAGTGCGGCCAGGTAACGCACGTTGTCGACGACTCGCAGGTCCCGGTAAATCGTCGGATCCTGGGGCACATAGCCAACCCGGCGACGCAGTGCGGCTGAACCGGCCGGCTGCCCGAGCACGGTGACAGTTCCGCCCGCCACGATCTGGGTTCCCACGATGCAACGGATCAGCGTGCTTTTGCCGCAGCCGGACGGCCCGAGCAACCCGGTGATACTGCCGCGTGCGATCTGCACAGAGAAGTCATGCAGCGCAGGGCGTTTGCCGCGGATCACTCGCAGATGCTCGATGCTGACCGCAGGCTCTGTGACGTACGACTTTAATTCATCGCGTGATGAAGTCATCATGTGATGAATATCCGCCCCGAAGGGAACGCTTGTCAAGAGGGCAGGCACAATCGATCCGATGAGCGCTTCCGAACAGGCCGCAGAACTGCTGGTCGACCCGGTCGCGGCCGCCCGTCGACTGCTCGGTGCCACCATCAGAGCAAGGGGCGTCACAGCGACGGTCGTCGAAGTCGAGGCTTACGGGGGAGTGCCCGACGGGCCCTGGCCGGATGCCGCGGCCCATTCCTACCGGGGGCGCCGAGCCCGCAACGCGGTGATGTTCGGACCGCCCGGACGGCTGTACACCTACCGCAGCCACGGGATTCACGTCTGCGCGAACGTCGCCTGCGGACCCGACGGCACCGCGGCCGCGGTACTGCTACGGGCATGCGCCATCGAGGACGGTGTGGACGCGGCGCGTTCGCGGCGCGGCGCGGCGGTCCGAGCTACCGCTCTGGCCCGAGGCCCGGGCAATCTGTGCTCGGCGTTGGGAATCAGCATGGACGACAACGGGATTGACGTGTTCGACCCGGAAAGTCCGGTGACGCTGCAACTACACGCTCCGCTGACAGCGACCGCGGGGCCACGGGTCGGCGTGAGCCAGGCCGCCGACCGGCCGTGGCGGCTGTGGCTCGCCGGACGACCGGAAGTGTCGGCGTACCGGCGGAGCCCGCGCGCGCCGGCGCCCGGCACCAGCGACTAGACGTATCCGGCGCGCACCGCCGAAGTGCCGTCCTGAAAGGATTCACACATGGGCACCGGGATTCTCGACGAGCTGAGTTGGCGTGGCCTGATCGCTCAGTCCACCGACCTCGACGCGCTGGCGGCCGAGGCGCAGCGCGGGCCGTTGACCGTCTACGCCGGGTTCGACCCCACCGCTGCGAGTCTGCACGCCGGGCACCTGGTGCCGCTGCTGGCGCTGCGCCGGTTCCAGCGTGCCGGGCACCGGCCCATCGTGCTGGCTGGCGGGGCAACCGGCATGATCGGCGATCCCCGCGAGGTTGGCGAGCGCAGCCTGCACGACGCGGGCATCGTCGCCGAATGGGCCGAGCGGATCAGAGGCCAGCTGGAACGCTTCGTGGATTTCGACGACTCGCCGACGGGCGCGATCGTCGAAAACAATCTGGCGTGGACCGGAGCGCTGTCGGCCATCGAATTCCTGCGCGACATCGGAAAGCACTTCTCGGTCAACGTGATGCTGGATCGCGACACCGTCCGTCGCCGTCTGGAGGGGGAGGGCATCTCCTACACGGAGTTCAGCTACATGCTTTTGCAGGCAAACGATTACGTCGAACTGCACCGCCGGCACGGCTGTTCGCTACAGATCGGCGGGTCGGATCAGTGGGGCAACATCATCGCCGGGGTGCGCCTGGTGCGGCAGAAACTCGGTGCCGCGGTGCACGCTCTGACGGTGCCGCTGGTCACGTCGGCGGACGGGACAAAGTTCGGCAAGTCCACCGGTGGTGGCAGTCTGTGGCTGGATCCGCAGATGACCAGTCCGTACGCCTGGTATCAGTACTTCGTCAACACCGCGGACGCCGACGTGATGCGCTACCTGCGTTGGTTCACCTTCCTGTCAGCCGAGGAACTCGCCGAGCTCGAGCAGGCCACCGCGGAGCGCCCGCAACAGCGTGCCGCGCAACGCCGGCTGGCCACCGAACTCACCGTGTTGGTACACGGGGAGGCGGCCACCGCAGCCGTGGAGCACGCGAGCCGTGCCCTGTTCGGCCGTGGCGAGCTGGACAGCTTGGACGATGCGACACTGTCCGCGGCGTTGCGTGAGACCGGCGCCGCCAAACTGAAACCAGGGGAGCCAGCCGGGATTGTCGACCTACTGGTAGCCAGTGGGCTGTCCGAAAGTCGGAAAGCCGCACGGCGGACCATCGGCGAAGGCGGTGTGTCGGTCAACAACGTTCGTGTCGACAGCGACGAATGGTCGCCGCAGCCAACTGATTTCCTGCACGGGCATTGGTTGGTGCTGCGCCGCGGCAAGCGCAACGTCGCCGGCATAGAGAAGATCTAGCGCGGCGCGCTAATACCTGTCACCCGCGCAAGACTGTTCCAAAACGCGTTAGTGCGCAAACCTTTATCTCACCGTGTTGCGAATGTGACACTTCTTCAGCACTGTTGTCACGATGACCGCAGCCGCGATCGCCCTCAGGGTTCTGACTTTGGCCGCAGGCGTTTTCGGTGTTGCGGCCTCGGTGGCGGCACCGATCCACGCCGACATGATGGGCAACGCATTCCTGAATGCGTTGAACAACGCGGGTGTTCCCTATAGCGAGCCGGCTACGGCGATCGCGATGGGCCGCACCATATGTCCCAAGGCGCTGCAACCGGGCGGTTCGTTTGAGTCCATCGTCACGGAAATAGCTGAGCTGAACGGGTTTTCGCGTGAGCGAGCGGCCGCCTTCACCATTGTCGCGATCGGGACTTACTGCCCGGCTTTGATCGCGCCGATGCTGCCGCACCGGCTTCAGGCATAGCCGCTAGCCGGCTTTTCCGCTGGTTCCCTGGGTGCCCTGGCTGCCCGCGTGGGCATTGGGATCGAGGTTTCCGTTGACCGTTCCCGCGGCGCCCCCGGCTCCTGCTGCGCCTGCTTTGCCTGCCGCACCGGCTGTACCAGCGGCACCCGCGGAACCGAAAGCACCATTGCCGCCCAACATGCCGCCGTGCCCGCCCGCGCCGCCACTCACGCCACCTTGGCCGGCCTTGCCGCCGTCGCTGCCATTGCCGCCGTCGCCACCGGCGCCGCCGTCGCCGCCGTAGATGAACGGCGTCGCAGCGGGATCGCCGACGGCGTTGCCGCCGTGACCGCCGTTGCCGCCGTTGCCGCCGCTCCCACCTGCGCCGCCGGCACCGCCCGTGCCGGCGGATCCTCCATCGCCGCCGAATCCGAAGAATGTCGCGCCGTTGCCGCCGTTGCCGCCGCCGCCCCCATTGCCGCCATTTCCGCCGATTCCAGCAGCGTCCCCGCCGTCGCCGCCAGCGCCTCCGGAGACAACGGTTCCGCGCTTTGGCCAACCTTGGGAGTACCAGTCGCTGGAAGCGGTTCCTCCGTTGCCGCCGCTACCGCCATTGCCCCCGGAGATGGCGGCCCCGCCGGCCCCACCGGTTCCACCATTTCCGCCTCGGCCGCCGTTGCCGAACAGCTGTCCGGCGTTGCCGCCGTTGCCACCCAGTCCGCCGTTGCCGCCGTTGCCACCGGATCCAGTGCCATCGGCGCCGTTGCCGCCCACGCCGCCGAGGCCTCCGGCCGCGTTGCCGATATCGCCAGTGTCAGTCGCCGCGCCGCCGTTGCCGCCGTTGCCGCCGTTGCCGCCATTGCCGAGAGCGTCACCGCCTCGGCCGCCGTTGCCGCCCTGCACAACCTGGTTCTGGGCGATATTGGGTGCGCCGCTAGCCGTGCCACCATCTCCGCCGTTACCCCCGTTGGCCCCATTGCCGCCGTTACCGCCGGCCTGGCCGCTTCCGTTGTTGGTGGTGACATTGGCCCCCGAACCGCCGGCGCCGCCGTTCATCGTGGCGTTGCCAGTACCACCTGGTGCGCCGCTGCCTGCTGTGCCTGAGGTGGCCGTTGAGAGGTTGTCGAGCTTGGGTACGTCGGCGCCGGTGTAGCCGGTGCCGCCTTGGCCGCCGTTGCCGCCGTTGCCGATGAGGTAGGAGTTGCCGCCGTTGCCGCCTTGGCCGGGGGTGATTTCGGGGAAGCTGATGAAGTCGTTGATGGCGGGGGCGCCGGTGCCGCCTTGGCCGCCGTTGCCGCCGTTGCCGAAGAGTTGGCCGGCGTTGCCGCCGTTGCCGCCGGTGGCGCCGGTGCCGCCGTAGCCGCCGTTGCCGCCGTTGCCGATGGTGCCGGCGTTGCCGCCGGTGCCGCCGTGGCCGCCGTGGCCGGCAAAGAGTGCGGCTGTTCCGCCGTTGCCGCCGTTGCCGCCGTCGCCGTAGAGCTGGCCGCCGTTGCCGCCGTTGCCGCCGGCGCCTGCGGTGTTGTTTTGGCTCAGGCTAGATGAGGCGGTGCCGCCGTTGCCGCCGTTGCCGCCGGCCCCGAGCAGGCCTGCGGATCCGCCGTTGCCGCCGGTGCCGCTGTTGCCGGCGGTGAATCCGCCGCCGCCGTCGCCGCCGGCCCCGCCGGTGCCGCCGTTGCCGTACCAGCTTCCCCCGGTGCCGCCGGCCCCGCCGTTGCCGCCGACCCCGCCGGTGATGCCGCTGCCGCCGGCTCCGCCGTGTCCGCCGTTGCCGCCGGTGCCGAAGTATCCGGCGTTGCCGCCGGCACCGGCGTTGCCGCCGGCTCCGGCATGGCCGTTGAGTTGGGTGGTCGGTCCGCCGGTGCCGCCGTCGCCGCCGAGCCCGCCGTTGCCCCAGAATCCGCCGCTGCCCCCGGCACCGCCCATGCCGCCGGCCCCGCCGCGCCCGCCGATGACGTCGCTGCGGGTTCCGTTGCCCCCGGCCCCGCCGTTGCCGCCGTTGCCGCCTAGCCAGCCGCCGGCTCCACCGTTGCCGCCGGATTGACCGGCCGCGCCGGCGGCGCCGTTGCCGCCGTTGCCCCACAGCCAGCCGGCATCCCCGCCGTTGCCGCCGGGGGTGGTGGCGTTGGCGCCATCAGCGATCAGCGCGCGTCCAGTCAGGGAGATCACCGGGGCGTTGATGGCATCTAGAACTGGCTGCAGCGGGCTGGCCGCGGCAGCCTCGGCCGCAGCATAAACAGCGCCCGCACCATTCAAGGTCGCGACGAACTGCTCTTGCAGTCCCGCAATCCGCGCGCTGATCGCCTGATACTCGCGAGCATGGCTCCCGAACAACTCCGCAATCGCAGCCGAGACTTCATCCCCAGCAGCAACAGCCAGACCCGACGTCGGCAACACAGCTGCCGCGTTAGCAGCCGTGATCAACGACCCGATGTCGGCCAGGTCATGTGCCGCCGCCGAGACCAGTTCCGAAGTCACAGTTAAGAACGACATCGGCGCACTCCTATCCCGCACCCGATCGGTTGGGCCAACCGGATGATCTATGTTTCGACGGCAAGCCGATCTGGCCGCCAAATGCTCTGAAAAACCTGTGCCGCAACAACTTTTTCGTCGAAGACTCGTCGCGACTTGGTCCGGTCAGGCGTCATCCGGCCTCACCAAAATCACCGGCGATGCCATAACTGCCTTCGGCCCCACGCGTACCGCCGACGCCGGAGCCGGCGGCTCCTTGGCTGCCTGGGCCACCGCCTTCACCGCCGCTGCCGCCCGAGCCGCCCTGGCCGGCAGACCCGCGGTTGCCGGCGCTTCCAAACATCCCGCCCTGGCCGCCCGCTCCGCCGCTGAGTCCGCCGTGGCCACCGTCACCCCCGTCGCCGCCCTGGCCGCCGGTACCCGCCGCGCCACCGGTACTGCCGATTGCGGCCCCACCGCCTTGCCCGCCGGAACCGCCGGCGCCCCCGAAGCCGCCTAATCCACCGATGCCGCCCGCGCCCGCATTGCCGCCATTGCCGCCGCTCCCGAAGAACTGCGCGCCATTTCCGCCATTGCCGCCGGCGCCGCCGTTCCCGGCGTTGCCGCCATGACCGCCGATCCCGCCCGCGCCGCCGTTACCTCCCGAGATAGAGCTGCCGTTTTCGGGATATCCCTGCGAGTAAAAGCCGCCTTGGGCCGTACCGCCGCCCCCGCCGTCTCCGCCAACACCGCCCACCGCCCCGAGGCCGCCCGCACCACCGGTTCCGCCGGCACCGCCGCCGCCGCCGTTGCCGAACAGCTGTCCGGCGTTGCCGCCGTTGCCGCCGGTCCCGCCGGTGCCGCCGTTACCGCCCGCGGCTCCTACGCCGCCCATACCGCCCTTGCCGCCGGCACCTGCGTAAGCCAACCCTCCGTTGTTGGAGGTGGCTGAGCCGCCGTTGCCTCCATCGCCGCCCTGCCCGCCGGCGGCGAGGGCATCGCCACCGTTGCCGCCCTTACCGGCGTGTGCGATCGCGCCGAAAGTTGACCCATTGGGGTCGGTGTTTGCGTTCCCGCCAGCGCCGCCGACGCCGCCGTTTGCTCCATTGCCGCCGTTGCCGCCGTTGCCGCCGGTTGGCCCGTTCTGCCCGGAATACACGCTTCCGCCCGCGCCGCCGTTGCCGCCATTTACTGTCGCGGAGCCCAATTGGCCGCCAGAGCCGTTACCACCTGTGTAGGGAGATTGATAGGTGGGATTGCTCGGGGTGCCGTAGGACGGTCCGGCATTTCCGTTGGTGGCCGATGTGATGACCGTGGGGTTGATGCCGTCGGCGCCGGTGTAGCCGGTGCCGCCTTGGCCGCCGTTGCCGCCGTTGCCGATGAGGTAGGAGTTGCCGCCGTTGCCGCCTTGGCCGGGGGTGATTTCGGGGAAGCTGATGAAGTCGTTGATGGCGGGGGCGCCGGTGCCGCCTTGGCCGCCGTTGCCGCCGTTGCCGAAGAGTTGGCCGGCGTTGCCGCCGTTGCCGCCGGTGGCGCCGGTGCCGCCGTAGCCGCCGTTGCCGCCGTTGCCGATGGTGCCGGCGTTGCCGCCGGTGCCGCCGTGGCCGCCGTGGCCGGCAAAGAGTGCGGCTGTTCCGCCGTTGCCGCCGTTGCCGCCGTCGCCGTAGAGCTGGCCGCCGTTGCCGCCGTTGCCGCCGGCGCCTGCGGTGTTGTTTTGGCTCAGGCTAGATGAGGCGGTGCCGCCGTTGCCGCCGTTGCCGCCGGCCCCGAGCAGGCCTGCGGATCCGCCGTTGCCGCCGGTGCCGCTGTTGCCGGCGGTGAATCCGCCGCCGCCGTCGCCGCCGGCCCCGCCGGTGCCGCCGTTGCCGTACCAGCTTCCCCCGGTGCCGCCGGCCCCGCCGTTGCCGCCGACCCCGCCGGTGATGCCGCTGCCGCCGGCTCCGCCGTGTCCGCCGTTGCCGCCGGTGCCGAAGTATCCGGCGTTGCCGCCGGCACCGGCGTTGCCGCCGGCTCCGGCATGGCCGTTGAGTTGGGTGGTCGGTCCGCCGGTGCCGCCGTCGCCGCCGAGCCCGCCGTTGCCCCAGAATCCGCCGCTGCCCCCGGCACCGCCCATGCCGCCGGCCCCGCCGCGCCCGCCGATGACGTCGCTGCGGGTTCCGTTGCCCCCGGCCCCGCCGTTGCCGCCGTTGCCGCCTAGCCAGCCGCCGGCTCCACCGTTGCCGCCGGATTGACCGGCCGCGCCGGCGGCGCCGTTGCCGCCGTTGCCCCACAGCCAGCCGGCATCCCCGCCGTTGCCGCCGGGGGTGGTGGCGTTGGCGCCATCAGCGATCAGCGCGCGTCCAGTCAGGGAGATCACCGGGGCGTTGATGGCATCTAGAACTGGCTGCAGCGGGCTGGCCGCGGCAGCCTCGGCCGCAGCATAAACGCCCCCCGCGGTCTGCAGCGAGGCCACGAACTCCCGCTGCAGCCGGGCTACCTGCGCACCAATGTCCTGATAGTGCTGGGCATGAGCACCGAACAACTCCGCGATCGCAGCCGACACCTCATCCCCAGCAGCCGCTGCCAACGCCGTCGTCGGCACCGCGGCAGCAAAATTCGCGACATCAATCGACGAACCAATACCAGCCAGATCGGCGGCGGCACTTGACACGAGTTCAGCGCTAACCGTTAGGAACGACATCGGCACACTCCTAGTCCGTGATGGAAGGCTCTAAAGACGTTCGGCTGCAACGCATGCGATGTCGCTATCCGGACTGGCCAGACGCGCCGCGGCCAAGAGTGGTGCCGTTGGCGCCATTGGCGCCGTCGTGTCCGGTGCCGCTGAACGGGCCTGTGCCGCCGGGGATGAAGTAACCGCCGTCACCGCCGACGCCGCCCGTGCCGACGGCTCCGCCGTCGCCGCCCGCTCCACCGCCGCCGGCGACCCCCACGGATCCGACTTGACCCGCAAGCCCGATCAGGCCGCCGGGTGCACCGGCACCACCCTGAACCCCTGCGGCGCCCCCATTGCCACCCGTTCCGCCTTTGCCGCCGGTTCCACCTGTTCCGCCCGCGCCACCGATGCCGCCCTGGTCGTGCATGCTTCCGTCGCCGGGATACCCGACCACGCCGGCATCGCCGAGACCGCCAGCGCCGCCATGTCCGCCCGCGCCGCCGGTGCCTCCGGTACCCCCGATTCCGCCGTTTCCGGCGTTTCCGCCTGCTCCGCCGTTGCCGATGAACTTGGCACCGGCGCCCCCGTTTCCACCGGCACCGCCCGTACCGCCATTGCCGCCGACACTGCCGGTTCCGCCGTCGCCGCCGTCGCCACCGACACCGCCGTTGGCGACGGGATCATGCTGTTGGCCGATCCCCGCGCCGCCCGCGCCGCCGAAGCCACCGGCACCGCCTGTTGCGCCGGTCCCGCCCGTCCCGCCGGTCCCGCCTTGGCCGCCGGCTCCGCCGTTTCCGAATATCTGACCAGCGTGACCACCGTTACCGCCGAGACCTCCGATGCCGCCGTCACCGGCCTTGGCGGTGCTGGCGGCACCGTTACCGCCTGCACCCCCGTCACCTCCTATGGTGTGGGTAGTCGGAGCCTTGGCCGTGCCGCCGGTGCCCCCGGTACCGCCGGCGCCGCCGGATGCACTGCCATCGCCGCCGTCGCCCCCACGACCACCGGTGATGAAATCTGCGTAGGTGTCAGCAGTGGCGCCGCCGTCGCCGCCCGCGCCCCCATTGCCACCGTTTGCGCCGCCGACCCCGGCTTTGCCGCCGTCGCCTCCCCGTCCGCCGGTGGCGTTGCTGGTGTGCTGAGAGAACACGGACCCGCCTGACCCACCGGTTCCGCCGTCCTGGCCCGCTGCGCCGGTAGATCCGGCTGTGCCATCTCCGCCCGTGATTGGTGCAAAGGAGTTGTTCGCCGGGTTGGTCGGCGTCCCGTTCGATGCCCCGGCCTTGGCGACCGCGGTGTTGATGGCGTGGCTGGGGTTGACGGCGTCGGATCCATGCCAGCCGGTACCGCCTTGGCCGCCGTTGCCGCCGTTGCCGAAGAGGTAGGAATCGCCGCCGGTGCCGCCTTGCCCGGGATCAATGTTGGAAAATCCTGGCACAGTGGCGAATCGGCCGATTCCGCCTTGGCCGCCGTCGCCACCGTTACCGCCCATTTGGCCGCCGTTGCCGCCGTGGCCGCCGACCATGCCGGTGCCGCCGAGCCCACCCGTTCCGCCGTTGCCGAAGGCACCGGCCGCTCCTCCGTCGCCGCCCGCGCCGCCGTAGCTGGTGCTCGAACCGGCGCCGCCGGCACCTCCATTTCCGCCGGCCCCGAATAGCGCTCCACCCAAGCCGCCCGTGCCGCCGATGCCACCGTTGCCGGTATAGCTGCCGGCATCGCCGCCGAGTCCGCCGGTGCCGCCCCATCCGAAGAGCCCAGCCGCCCCGCCGGTGCCGCCGAACCCGCCGGCACTGGTACTGGTGGCCTGACCGCCCGCGCCTCCGGTGCCGCCAGCACCGAAGAGCAATCCGCCAACTCCGCCGGCGCCTCCGGTCGCGCCGGCGCCACCCGTGCCGCCGGTACCGCCGATGCCAATCAGGCCGGCCGATCCACCGTTGCCGCCGACCTTTCCGGCACCGCCTGCCGCGCCGCTGCCTCCGTTGCCGAACAGCCATCCCGCGTTACCGCCGTTACCGCCTGCAGTGGTTGCATCGGTCCCGTTGCCGATCAGGCCGCGCCCAGTCAGCGCGACCGAGGGCGCGTTGATTATGGACAACAGCTGGTCCAAAGCGTTGGTGGTCTCAGCAGTCGCGTATGCCGCCGCGCCACCGGACAGGGCTCTAGTGAATTGGTAGTCGAAGTCGGCGACCTGCGCGCTGATGGCCTGATACGCGTGTGCGTGGTTGCTGAACAGCGCTGCGATGGCTGTCGATACCTCATCAGTACCCGCCGCTAGCAGCGTGGTGGTCGGCACCGCCGCGGCCAGATTGGCGGAGTCAATCCTGGAGCCGATGTCGATCAGTTCACCGGCGGCTGTGGCCACCATTTCCGGCAGCACACTGACAAAGGGCATGGCTCAGGCTGTTACGCAGGCGTTGCCCAATATATGAATTGTGATGGAATGCGCTGGTAGTGGCGCTGCACGGGGTGCCGGTCGCCGACCGGCAAATTGTGGGCGCACCGGCGCTACCCGTAACCTCTAGCGAGTGGTTGAAGACAGGCGGCGCCCGCGACCAGCGTCCAACGGCGCGCCGCGGAGATCCGGGCCGGGACGGGCGCGACCTGCCCAACCCCAGGCCGTACCGGCCAATGACAACGTCGCGGGGCCGGTGATTCCCGCCGACATCGACGCCAAACAACTCGCGCCCGATGTCCGGCGCGACCTGAGCACTTTGGACCGGGCAACTGCCGACGCCGTGGCCCGTCATCTGGTCGCCGCCGGCGGCCTACTCGACGAAGATCCGCAAGCCGCGCTGAATCACGCACGCGCGGCCCGGGCTCGGGCCAGTCGGATCGCCGCGGTTCGCGAGGCTGTCGGAATCGCCGCCTATCGCTGCGGCGATTGGGCTCAGGCGCTGGCCGAATTCCGTGCCGCGCGCCGGATGGGCAGTAAATCCGCGTTGTTGGCGCTGATCGCCGATTGCGAGCGTGGCCTCGGTCGTCCGCAGCGGGCCATCGACCTGGCCCGCGGCCCGGAGGCGGCCGAGCTCAGTGGCGACGACGCCGACGAGTTGCGCATCGTGGCCGCCGGCGCGCGCGCCGACCTCGGGCAACTCGAGCAGGCGCTGACGGTGTTGGCCACCCCTCAACTGGATCCCACCCGCACGGGTTCAACGGCCGCGCGGCTGTTCTACGCCTACGCCGACACACTTTTGACGCTCGGACGCACCGACGAAGCCCTGCAATGGTTTTTGCGGTCTGCGGCCGCCGATGTGGACGGTGTCACCGACGCCGAGGACCGGGTCGGCGAACTTGGCTGACACGAAAAGCGTTGCGCAACAATACGACTGTCTATTGCTCGACTTGGATGGCACGGTCTTTCGTGGTCACAGTCCGACCGAGGGGGCGGTCGAGTCGTTAGACGGAATCGACTACCGCAAACTGTTTGTCACCAACAACGCCTCGCGTAGCGCCGACGACGTCGCCGCACATCTGCGGGAGCTCGGTTTTACCGCCGGCAGCGACGATGTCGTCACGAGCGCGCAAAGCGCCGCCCACCTGCTCGCCGCGCAACTGCAGCCCGGTTCGAAAGTGCTGATCGTCGGCACCGACGCACTGGCCGACGAGATCACCGCCGCCGGTTTGAAACCGGTCCATTGCTTCGACGACGGGCCGGATGCCGTCGTCCAAGGGCTGTCCAAGACCGTCGGTTGGCCCGAACTCGCCGAGGCCACGCTGGCCATCCGGGCCGGTGCGCTGTGGGTAGCGGCCAACGTCGACTTCACGCTGCCCACCGAGCGAGGGTTGTTGCCCGGCAACGGATCTCTGGTCGCCGCATTGCGTGCCGCCACCGGATCCGAACCCCAGGTGGCGGGTAAACCGGGACCACAGTTGATGAAGGATGCGGTGGAACGCGGCGACTTTCGAGCACCGCTGGTGGTCGGTGACCGCCTGGACACCGACATCGAAGGCGCCAACGCCGCGGAGTTGCCCAGCCTGATGGTGCTCACTGGCGTGAATTCCGCTCGCGACGCGGTATACGCCGAACCCGCCCAGCGGCCCACTTACCTTGGTCAGGACCTTCGGTCGCTGCATCAGGATGGTGAGGTGTTGAAGGTGGGACCGCAGCCGGGCTGGCGCGTCGACGTCGGGGACGAGACGGCAACGGTCACCGTGAACGGTGACGAACAGGGCGACGATCTTTCGATCGTGCGTGCGGTGGCGAGCGCCGTCTGGGATGCGTCGGGCTCGGTGAACATCGAAGCCGGTGACGATCAGGCCCGGGACGCGCTGGAGCGCTGGTCCCTACTAGCGTAGGAGCGCAATGACTATCGATCCTGATCAGATACGCGCGGAAATCGAATCGCTGCTGGCCCAGTTGCCTGACACGACAGACGCCACCGTCGGCCCGTCGCTGGACGAGTTGGAGGACATTGCCCGGCGCCTTTCGGAGGCGCACGACGTGCTGTTGCAGGCGCTGGAGTCGGCGGAGAAGGGCTGAGTGCGCGCATGCCGCGGCGTGCCCGCGTTGACGCCGAGCTGGTGCGGCGAGGCCTGGCGCGTTCGCGGCAGCAGGCCGCCGAGCTGATCGGCGCCGGCAAGGTGCGGATCGACGGGTTGCCCGCGGCAAAGCCAGCCACCGCGGTCGCCATCACCGCGGCGATCACTGTCGCCGATGACGGCGAACGCAGCTGGGTCTCTCGCGGGGCGCACAAACTCATCGGAGCGTTGGACGCCTTCCAGATCACGGTCGAGGGCCGCCGCTGCCTCGATGCCGGTGCCTCGACCGGCGGGTTTACCGAGGTACTACTGGATCGTGGCGCCACCGAAGTCGTCGCCGCCGATGTCGGCTACGGTCAGCTCGCGTGGTCGCTGCGCAGCGACGCGCGCGTGACGGTTGTGGAGCGGACCAACGTGCGCGACCTGTCGCCGGAGGCCGTCGGCGGTCCCGTCAATCTGGTGGTGGCCGACCTGTCATTCATCTCGTTGGCGACGGTGTTGCCCGCGCTGGTTGCCTGCGCTTGTCCCGACGCCGATATCGTTCCCATGGTGAAGCCGCAGTTTGAGGTGGGCAAGGGCGCCGTCGGGCCCGGGGGTGTGGTGCAGGATCCTGTGCTGCGCATGAATTCGGTGCTCGCCGTTTCCCGGCGTGCCGGGACGCTGGGCTGGCACACCATCGGCGTCACGGCCAGCCCGCTGCCGGGTCCCTCGGGCAACGTCGAATACTTCCTCTGGCTGCGCGCCCAGACCGACCGCGCGTTGCTCGGCGACGAACTTGTCAACGCGGTGCAACACGCTGTTCAGGAGGGTCCGCAGTGACTACAGAACGTACCGTCCTGCTGGTGGTCCACGGCGCGCGAGACCGGGCCGCCGAAACCGCAAGGCGGGTGGAAAAAGTGCTGGGCGACAAGGGGATTGCGCTCTGTGCCCTCTCGGCGGAATCGGTTGACAAGGGCTCGATGCGGCTGGGCCCTCATGACGTGCGGGCCGTGGGTGTGGACATTGAGGTTGTCGACGCTGATCCGATGGCCGCCGACGGCTGCGAACTGGTGTTGGTGCTGGGCGGCGACGGTACCTTCCTGCGCGCCGCCGAATTGGCGCGCAACGCCAGCATTCCGGTACTGGGAGTCAACCTTGGCCGGATCGGATTCCTGGCCGAAGCCGAGGCCGAGGCCATCGATGTGGTACTGGAACACGTTGTCGCCCAGGACTACCGCGTCGAGGATCGGTTGACTCTCGATGTCGTGGTGCGTCAAGGCGGGGAGATCATCGACCAGGGGTGGGCGCTCAACGAAGCAAGTCTGGAGAAAGGCCCGAGGCTCGGTGTTCTGGGAGTGGTCGTAGAGATCGACGGCCGGCCGGTGTCGACGTTCGGCTGCGACGGGGTGCTGGTGTCCACTCCCACCGGCTCCACCGCATACGCCTTCTCCGCGGGCGGACCGGTTTTGTGGCCCGACCTGGAGGCAATCCTGGTGGTACCCAACAACGCTCACGCCTTGTTCGGACGGCCGATGGTCACCAGTCCCGACGCCGTCATCGCGATCGAGATCGAGGCCGGAGGGCACGACGCCCTGGTGTTCTGCGACGGGCGTCGCGACATGCTGGTGCCGGCCGGCAGTCGACTCGAGGTGACTCGTTCTGCCACGCCGGTCAAATGGGCCAGGTTGGACAGTGCGCCGTTCACCGACCGCCTGGTGACCAAGTTCCGCCTGCCGGTAGCGGGTTGGCGCGGACGTTAATGCTGACTGAGATCCGAATCGAATCGCTGGGGGCAATCAGCGTTGCGACCGCGGAGTTCGATCGCGGGCTGACGGTGCTGACCGGCGAGACCGGCACCGGCAAGACCATGGTCGTCACCGGGCTGCACCTATTGGGTGGCGCCCGCGCCGATGCGACACGTGTCCGGTCCGGGTCCGAGCGCGCCGTCGTCGAAGGTCGTTTCAGCACAACCGATGTCGACGACGCGGTCACCGCCGAACTCGACGAGATGCTGAGCGCCTGCGGTGCCGAGCGGGACGAGGACGGCAGCGTGATCGCCTTGCGCAGCGTCAACCGCGACGGGCCGTCGCGGGCCTATTTGGGCGGCCGCAGTGTGCCGGCAAAGTCGTTGAGCGGCTTCACCACTCAGTTGTTGGCGCTGCACGGGCAAAACGACCAGCTGCGGTTGATGCGGCCTGATGAGCAGCGCGGCGCGCTGGACCGTTTCGCCGCCACCGGCCCAGCGTTGGAGCGCTACCGAAAGCTGCGTGACGCATGGCTTTCGGCCCGGCGTGACCTGATCGACCGCCGCAACAGGACCCGTGAGCTTGCTCAAGAAGCTGACCGGCTGAAGTTCGCGCTCAACGAGATCGAGGCCGTCGACCCGCAACCCGCAGAAGACGACGAGTTGGTCGCCGACATCGTTCGGCTCTCCGAGCTGGACACGCTGCGGGAGGCCGCCGCGACTGCCCGCGAGATGTTGTCCAGTTCTTCCGACGACGGGCTCGGCGCCGCTGAAGCGATGGGGCAGGCCCGCGGTGCGTTGGAATCGGCAACCGACGCGAGGCTTCGGGCGCTGGCTGACCAGATCGCCGGTGCGCTCACGGTCGTCGTCGACGCGGTCGGAGAACTAGGCGACTATCTCGACGGACTGCCCACCGACGCCAGCGCGCTGGACACCAAACTTGCCCGCCAGGCCCAACTGCGGACCCTGACGCGCAAGTACGCCGCGGACATCGACGGCGTACTCCAATGGGCCCAGGAATCCCGCGACCGGCTTGCTCAACTCGACGTCTCCGAAGAGGGGCTTGCCGCACTCGAGCGTCGGGTCGATGACCTTGGTCGCGAATTAGGCCAGGCGGCAATCGATCTCAGCAAGATCAGACGCAAAGCAGCCAAGAAGCTGGCCAAAGAGGTCACCGCGGAGCTGTCCGGTCTGGCGATGTCGGACGCCGATTTCACCATAGGCGTCAGCACCGATTCGGCCGACCCCCACGACCCGGCGGCGCTGATCCTGCCCAGCGGTGAGCCGGCTCGGGCGGGTGCGGACGGCATCGACTCCGTTGACTTCGGTTTCGCCGCCCACCGCGGTATGTCGGTGCTGCCGCTGGCCAAGAGTGCGTCGGGCGGGGAGTTGTCCCGGGTGATGCTGGCGCTGGAGGTCGTGTTGGCGGCGTCTGCCGCCGGCACCACGATGGTGTTCGACGAGGTCGACGCGGGGGTGGGCGGTTGGGCGGCGGTGCAGATCGGCCGCCGGCTGGCCCGCCTGGCCCGCACCCACCAGGTCATCGTCGTCACGCATCTGCCCCAAGTCGCGGCATACGCCGACGTGCATCTGGTTGTGCATAGCCAGGGACCCAAGGGAGCCAGCGGCGTGCGCCGGCTGGACAGCGAGGACCGCGTGGCCGAACTGGCCCGGATGCTGGCCGGGTTGGGGGAGTCCGACAGCGGCCGCGCCCATGCCCGCGAACTTCTCGACGCCGCCCAGCAAGACCTCGCCTAGCTCTGCTTCTGGCCTTGTGCGCTCTGCGCGAGCGTGCACTGCTGCACGGGAACACGCCGCGACGGCCGTACATCTGTGCACCTTCGCGCACCCAGCCGGGGCTCCAGGGTGCAGCCCTAAAACCCCCGAAACCGACCGGCGATACAAATGTGACAATTGTGACGCTTTTAAACTTCTGGGGCAGATGTTACGGCGCGCCTCCCCGCCGCGAGCGTTCTTCGCCGACAGAATCGGCTCCCATGAAGATGTCAGCGCTTCTATCTCGCAACACCGTCCGTCCCGGTCTGATCGGCACCGCTCGAGTGGACCGCAATATCGACCGGCTGCTGCGCCGGGTGTGTCCAGGCGACATCGTGGTCCTCGACATCTTGGACTTGGACCGCATCACCGCCGACGCGCTGGTGGAAGCTGACATCGCCGCCGTCGTCAACGCCTCCCCGTCCGTCTCGGGGCGCTACCCCAACCTCGGCCCCGAGGTACTGGTCAACAACGGCGTGACGCTGATCGACGAAACCGGGCCGGAGATCTTCAAGAAGGTCAAGGACGGCTCCAAGATCCGCCTCTACGAAGGCGGCGTGTACTCCGGCGATCGCCGGCTGATCCGCGGCACCGAACGCACCGACCACGACATCGCCGACCTGATGCGCGAGGCCAAGAGCGGGCTGGCCGCTCATCTGGAAGCCTTCGCCGGCAACACAATTGAGTTCATTCGCAGTGAAAGCCCATTGCTGATCGACGGCATCGGCATCCCCGACATCGACGTCGACATGCGCCGCCGCCACGTCGTCATCGTCTCCGAAGAGCTCAGCGCAGCCGAGGACCTGAAGTCCCTCAAGCCGTTCATCAAGGAGTACCAACCGGTGCTTGTCGGTGTCGGGCAGGGCGCCGATGTACTGCGCAAGGCTGGCTACCGCCCGCAGCTCATCGTCGGCGACCCCGACCAGATCAGTGCCGAAGTTCTCAAGTGCGGTGCCCAGGTCGTACTGCCCGCCGACGCCGACGGCCACGCTGCCGGTCTGGAACGGATACAGGACCTCGGCGTCGGGGCGATGACGTTCCCCGCCGCGGGATCCGCTACCGATCTCGCACTGCTGCTAGCCGACCATCATGGCGCCGCCCTGCTGGTCACCGCCGGCCACACCGCCAATATCGAGACGTTCTTCGACCGGACGCGGTCGCAGAGCAATCCGTCGACCTTCCTGACCAGGTTGCGGGTCGGGGAGAAACTCGTGGATGCGAAGGCCGTCGCCACGCTGTACCGCAACCACATCTCCGGTGGTGCCATCGCGCTGTTGGCGCTGACCATGTTGATCGCCATCATCGTCGTGCTCTGGGTATCGCGCACCGACGGCGTGGTGCTGCATTGGGTCGTCGACTACTGGAACCAATTCACCCTTTGGATCCAGAACTTGGTGTCGTAAATAAGGACGTGCCCTCATGATCTCGTTACGCCAACATGCGATCTCGCTGGCCGCCGTCTTCCTGGCGCTGGCCATCGGAGTGGTGCTGGGTTCCGGCTTCTTCTCCGACACCGTGCTGTCGAGTTTGCGTAACGAGAAGCGTGACCTGGCCAGCCAGGTGAGCACGCTCAATGACCAACGCAATCAGCTGAACGAGAAGCTAAGCGCGGCACATACTTTCGACGCCCAGGTGCTCGGGCGCATCGTGCACGACGCGTTGGCCGGCAAGACGGTGGTCCTGTTCCGAACGCCTGACGCCAAAGACGACGACGTCGCGGCGGTGTCCAAGATCGTGGGGCAGGCCGGCGGCTCGGTCACCGGAACCGTGTCGCTGACGCATGAATTCGTGGAGGCCAACTCGGGGGAGAAGTTGCGCTCGGTGGTTAACTCCTCAGTCCTGCCCGCGGGTTCGCAATTGAGCACCAAGTTGGTCGACCAGGGTTCGCAGGCCGGCGACTTGCTCGGACTGACCCTGCTGATCAACAGCAACCCCCAACAGGCGCCGGTGGACGACGCCGCACGCGACACCGTGCTGGCGGCCCTGCGGGAGACCGGCTTCATCACCTATCAGCCCAACACCCATCTCGCGCCGGCGAACACCGCCATCGTGGTGACCGGCGGCGGACTGCCCGCCGACGCCGGGAATCAGGGAGTCACTGTCGCACGGTTTGCCGCTGCCCTGGCGCCGCACGGTTCGGGAACGGTTTTGGCCGGTCGGGACGGGTCGGCGGGCGGTAGCGCCGCCGTTGCCGTGGCCCGCGCCGATGCAGCCATGGCCGCCGCGATCAGCACCGTTGACGACGTCGACGCCGAGCCGGGCCGGATCACGGCGACCCTGGCCCTGCACGACCTGGTTGGCGGCGGCCATCCCGGTCATTACGGCACCGGACATGGCGCGACATCAGTGACCGTTCCTCAGTAGGGCGTGTTCGGCGCGGCGGGGCGCCGTGGATGTTAGGGTGGGTTTCCGTGGGTCGGCAGGCCCAGCTGCGAAAAGAATCACATGCCCTGCCCGTCTTCACGGAGGTCGCCCAGTTGCGTAAGCATCCGCACACCGCCACCAAGCACCTCTTCGTCAGCGGTGGTGTCGCCTCTTCGCTCGGCAAGGGCTTAACTGCCAGCAGCCTCGGACAGTTGCTGACCGCCCGCGGATTGCATGTCACGATGCAAAAGCTCGACCCTTACCTCAATGTCGATCCCGGCACCATGAACCCGTTCCAGCACGGTGAGGTCTTTGTCACTGAGGACGGCGCCGAGACCGACCTCGACGTCGGCCACTACGAACGCTTTCTCGACCGCGATCTGTCCGGATCGGCGAATGTGACTACCGGACAGGTGTATTCGACGGTGATCGCCAAGGAGCGCCGCGGCGAATACCTCGGCGACACCGTTCAGGTGATTCCGCACATCACCGACGAGATCAAGCGCCGCATTCTGGCGATGGCCGAGCCGGACGCCGACGGCCACCGCCCCGACGTCGTCATCACCGAGATCGGCGGCACTGTCGGCGACATCGAGTCGCAACCGTTCTTGGAGGCCGCCCGCCAGGTGCGTCATTACCTTGGCCGCGAGGACGTCTTCTTCTTGCATGTGTCGCTGGTGCCGTACCTGGCGCCGTCGGGAGAGCTCAAGACCAAGCCGACCCAGCACTCGGTCGCCGCGTTGCGCAGCATCGGTATCAGCCCGGACGCGCTGATCCTGCGCTGTGACCGCGACGTCCCCGAAGCGCTGAAGAACAAGATCGCGCTCATGTGTGACGTCGACATCGACGGCGTCATCTCCACACCGGACGCGCCCTCCATCTACGACATCCCCAAGGTGCTGCATCGCGAGGAACTCGACGCGTTCGTGGTGCGCCGGCTCAATCTGCCGTTCCGCGACGTCGATTGGACGCAATGGAACGACCTGCTGCGCCGGGTGCACGAGCCGCACGACACCGTGCGCATAGCCTTGGTGGGCAAGTATGTCGAGCTTTCCGATGCCTACCTGTCGGTCAGCGAGGCGCTGCGCGCCGGCGGCTTCAAGCATCGCGCCAAGGTCGAAATCCATTGGGTCGCTTCCGATGACTGCGAGACGCCCAGCGGCGCGGCGGCCGCCCTGGCCGACGTGCATGGGGTGCTGATTCCCGGTGGCTTCGGGATCCGCGGCATCGAAGGCAAGATCGGCGCCATTCGGCACGCGCGGGTGCGTGGGTTACCGGTGCTGGGCTTGTGCCTCGGCTTGCAGTGCATTGTGATCGAAGCCGCTCGTTCGGTGGGTCTCACCGAGGCGAACTCAGCGGAGTTCGAGCCCGACACACCGGATCCGGTCATCTCCACCATGGCCGATCAGGAGCACATCGTGGCCGGCGAGGCCGATCTGGGCGGCACCATGCGGCTAGGTGCATACCCGGCCGTACTGGAGTCGGATTCCATTGTGGCCCAGGCATATCAAGCGACCCAGGTGTCCGAACGGCACCGCCACCGCTACGAGGTAAACAACGCCTACCGGGACAAGATCGCCGAGAGCGGTCTGCGCTTCTCCGGCACATCGCCCGACGGGCACCTCGTCGAATTCGTCGAGTACCCGGCCGACCAGCACCCGTTCGTCGTCGGCACCCAGGCTCACCCCGAGTTGAAGAGCCGCCCCACCCGGCCGCATCCGCTGTTCGTCGCGTTCGTCAGGGCGGCCATCGACTACAAGGCCGGTGAACTGTTGCCTGTCGAGATGCCCGAGTTTCCAGACGAGCACGCGCCCAATGGCAATGGTTCAGTGATCGGGCAGTCGCTACCTGAACCCGTCATCCGTGGCTGAACACGATTTCGAGACGGTCTCGTCTGAAACCCTCTACCAGGGCGCAATTTTCGCGCTGCGCCGGGACGGGGTGCGGATGCCGGGCGGCAACGTCGCAAGGCGCGAAGTCCTCGAGCACTACGGCGCGGTCGCAGTAGTGGCGATGAACGACGACAACGAAGTCGCTTTGGTCTACCAGTATCGGCACACCTATGGCCGCCGGATATGGGAACTGCCTGCCGGACTGCTCGACGCCCCGGGCGAAGCACCACACTTGACAGCGGTGCGTGAACTCGAGGAAGAGGTCGGACTGCAGGCAAGCACCTGGGAGGTGCTGCTGGACGTCAATACCGCGCCGGGCTACAGCGACGAATCGGTGCGGGTTTACCTGGCCACCGGACTTACCGACATTGGTCGCCCCGAGGCGCACGATGAAGAAGCCGATATGACGATGCGATGGTTTCCGCTGGACGAGGCGGTCGCCGGGGCGTTGAGCGGAGACATCGTCAATTCCATTGCTATCGCCGGGATTCTGGCGGCACACGCGGTTACCGCCGGGATCGCGTCGCCGCGTTCGTTCGACACTGCGTGGGTCGACAGACCGACGGCATTCGCCAAGCGCAAGGCCGGGTCGTGACTGCGGCCCTGACACTCGATGCGCAGTTGCAGGGTTATCTCGACCACCTGGCGATCGAGCGGGGCGTTGCGGCAAACACTTTGAGTTCCTACCGCCGCGACCTGCGCCGTTACTCGAAACACTTGGCGGAGCGTGGGATTCACGATTTGGCCAAGGTAGGCGAAGCTGATGTCAGCGAGTTCTTGGTGGCGCTGCGACGTGGTGACCCCGAGTCCGGCGCAGCGGCGCTGTCCGCGGTGTCGGCGGCGCGGGCTTTGATCGCGGTACGCGGGCTGCACCGATTCGCCGCGGCCGAAGGGCTGACCGAGCTGGACGTGGCACGGGCGGTGCGTCCGCCGACGCCGAGCCGTCGATTGCCCAAGAGTTTGACCATCGACCAGGTGTTGGCACTGCTGGAAGCCGCAGGCGGCGAGGATGCGTCCGACGGCCCCCTGACGCTGCGGAATCGGGCGCTGCTCGAGTTGTTGTACTCGACGGGTTCGCGGATCTCCGAAGCTGTCGGTCTCGACGTCGATGACATCGACACCCATGCTCGCTCGGTGTTGTTGCGCGGCAAGGGCGGCAAGCAACGCCTGGTCCCGATCGGGCGGCCCGCCGTGCAGGCCCTGGATGCCTATCTGGTGCGCGGCCGACCGGATTTGGCCCGACGCGGTCGCGGCACACCGGCCATCTTCCTCAACGCGCGCGGGGGCCGATTGTCGCGCCAAAGCGCCTGGCAGGTTCTGCAGGATGCCGCCGAGCGGGCCGGCATCACCTCCGGTGTGTCACCACACCTGCTGCGGCATTCTTTTGCCACGCACCTGCTCGAGGGTGGGGCCGACGTGCGCGTGGTGCAGGAACTGTTGGGCCACGCCTCGGTGACAACGACGCAGATCTACACCCTGGTGACCGTGCATGCGTTGCGCGAAGTGTGGGCCGGAGCCCACCCGCGCGCCACCTAACTACCGCGAGCAGACGCAGAATCGCACTATTTCGTGCCGAAACGTGCGACTCTGCGTCTGCTCGCGCAACCTAACCCAGGTATTCGGATTCCAGCACCAGGTCCGAGACCAGCGACTGGTATTCCAGATGGGTTTTGTGCTCGACCGTCCGCCACGACTTGCCCTCGTGTTCGCGCATATACGCGCGATACTTCGGCGCGCCTGGCACCCGGACGTTGTCGGCGACAACGATCGACCCGCGGTGTAGCCAGCCACGGTCCAGGATGCTGTTCAGGTCGGCCAGGTATGCGTCTTTGTCGTGATCGAGGAACAGGAAATCCAGTGCACCAGAACTGAATTCGTGGTCAGTGGCCAATGCATCCAGGGTGCGGCCACCGTCAGAGATGGTGCCGACCAGACAGGTGACGCGGTCAGCCACGCCGGCGTGAGCCCAGATTCGGCGAGCATTGGCGGCGTTCGCGTCGGCAAGCTCCACGGAGTACACCTCGGCGTTCGGCGCGGCGCGAGCAATGCGTAGTGCGCCGTAGCCGACGTAGGTGCCCAGTTCCAACGCCACCGCCGGATCGGCCCGCCGCACCGCGGCGTCCAGGATGGCTCCTTTCTCGTCTCCGACGTTGATCAACATCGACTTCTGATAGGCGAACTTGTCGATGGTGGCCAGCACGTCGTCGACGTCCCCGGCCCGCGCGTTCTTCAGGACGTAGTCGACGACCGCCGCTTCGCGCCCGTCACCGATCTGTCCGGTTCTGGTGATGTTGCGGGCCCCGGTGGCCATTCGCCACACCGACCACCGCAGCAGGGGTATGCGCCGTCTGAGGTCCATGGGTCTTTACGATAGGCCGTGCGATTCGCCCACTCGGGAGGTCCGCGTGGCCTATGAGTATCCGATGAGCACCGCTGAGCACCCCGTTTGGGGTTGCTTTCTGCCAGCTCGGCACTGCATGTTGGCAATAGGTGCGCCGGAAAGTCTGGTCGGCAACTCGGCTCGGAACGGGTCGAGTGTTTTCGACTGGAAGGGTGAATCCGTGTCAGGCAATCGGAACGGCGCGTCGGGCGCCCCACAAGCGCACGAAATGGACCTCCTGACCTATACCCGCCGATTGGGCGGAGGATTTTGGGCGGATGTACAGCGAAAGCTGCCTTTCTATGGCAGCGACTTCAAGGACGGGCTTCATTCGAAAGTCGTAGCGTCGGTGAGTTTTCTCTTTTTCGCCTGCCTTGCAAATGCTATTGCCTTCGGCGGCCTCACCAGCGTCATGACCCACGGTGAGATCGGCATCGTGGAAATGATTGTGGCAACCGCGATCGGCGGAATCCTGTTCGCGCTATTGTCCGCACAACCTCTGACCATTTTGGGCGGCACCGGCCCCATCGTGATTTTCACCGGCCTGCTGTACACGATGTGCCAGCGTTTCGACCTTCCCTTTTTGCCAATCTACGCATGGGTAGGAGTCTGGTCGGGCGTTCTCATTCTGGTCCTCGTGGTGACCGATGCCAGCGCGCTCATGAAGTTCTTCACCCGCTTCGTCGACGAGATCTTCGCCGTCCTCATCGCCATCATCTTTATCGTCGAAGCAGCGCGTTCCGTGGTGTCGCCATTCACCGCCTCACCGCGCAACGATGCGACCGCCCTGATGACTTTGGTGCTCGCCTTGGGAACATTCCTGTTGGCCCGCACCTTCAAGTCTTTCCTGCAAACCAGGTATGTCCAGCGCAGGTTCCGCGAATTCGTCGCGGACTTCGGGCCCACCATCGCCATAGCGTTGATGACAACGTTCGCCTTGGCGTTGCCGGAGGTGAAGGTGGCGGACGTGACCATTCCCGACCACCTCGGGACCACCACCGGCAGGTCCTGGCTCATCGACATGTTCTCGGTGCCCGTCTGGCTGATTTTCGCCTGCCTGGGACCGGCTATCTTGGTCACCGTTCTGCTGTTCCTCGACCAGAACATCACGACTCGTCTGGTCAACAGCCCTTCTCATGCCCTCCGAAAAGGGGGCGGCTATCACTTGGACTTGGCTGTCGTCGGCGTCATCACCGCGGTGTGTTCGGTGTTTGGTTTGCCCTGGATTGTCGCGGCCACCGTCCATTCCCTCAACCACGTCAAGAGTTTGGCGGACACCAAGCGACAGGACGATGATTCCGGCGCCGAGCGCATCGTGGCGGTCCGAGAAAACCGAGTCTCCCCGCTCGCCATCCATATTCTGATTGCGGCCTCGCTTTTCATGTTGCCGCTGATCAAGCAAATTCCGACCGAGGTACTTTTCGGCCTGTTCCTGTTCATGGGTTTCGCCACCCTCAACGGGACGGATTTCTATGAGCGGTTGAAACTGTGGTTGACGGACCGCAACCTGTATCCCAATACCCACTATGTCCGTCATGTTCCTTGGAAGGTCATCCACCTCTTCACCCTGGTCCAGGTTCTCTGTCTGGTGGTGTTGTGGATCCTCAAGAGCAGCCCGGCGGGGATTTTGTTCCCCTTGTTCATCGCGATGCTGGTGCCGTTGCGCCTTCTGCTCAACAAGTGGTTCCAGCCAGAGCACCTGGCACTGCTCGACGCCGATGAGCAAGCCGGTGACGACAGCATGGGCGACTTCCGGCTCTGAGCAAGAGCTGCGGGTCGCACTCCAGGCCGGCCTGCGGCTCGCGCGCATGGATCGCCGCTTGGTTGCGCATTCACGGGCAGCAATGCGGTCAGCGCAAGCCAACCCACCCAAGTTCAAGCGATGATCCCAACAAGGCCGCCATCCTCATCGGACGCAGATTTCCGCGCAGGTTGATTTGCCCGCGGGTCTCTCGGCCCAGGCGCGCCCAGCCGTTAGACTTTCCTGCGATGTCCACCCTGACGCCCGTCACCACCAGCCGCCACCGGGCATGACCGACCAACCGGCTAGTGGCCCGGAGATCGGCCTGACCGGCCGGCCGCCGCGGGCGATTCCAGAACCCCAGCCGCTCACGTCACATGGCCCGGCCAAGGTCGTCGCGATGTGCAACCAGAAGGGCGGCGTCGGCAAGACCACCTCGACGATCAACCTCGGTGCAGCCTTGGCCGAGTACGGCCGACGGGTGCTGCTGGTGGACATGGACCCGCAGGGGGCGTTGTCCGCCGGGCTGGGCGTGCCGCACTGGGAGTTGGACAAGACCGTCTACAACCTGCTGGTTGAGCCGCGGACGTCGATCGACAACGTGCTGATCCACACTCGGGTCAAGAACCTGGATCTGGTCCCCAGCAATATCGACCTTTCGGCGGCGGAGATCCAGCTGGTCAACGAGGTTGGCCGCGAGCAGACGCTGGCCCGCGCGCTGTACCCGGTGCTGGATCGCTACGACTATGTGCTGATCGACTGCCAGCCGTCGTTGGGCCTGCTGACCGTCAACGGCCTGGCCTGCTCGGAGGGCGTGGTCATCCCCACGGAGTGCGAGTTTTTCTCGCTGCGTGGGCTGGCGCTGCTCACCGACACCGTCGACAAGGTACGGGAGCGGCTCAACCCCAAATTGGACATCAGCGGAATTCTGATCACCCGCTACGACCCGCGCACCGTGAATTCGCGGGAGGTGATGGCCCGCGTCGTCGAGCGGTTCGGTGACCTAGTGTTCGACACCGTGATTTCCCGAACCGTCCGCTTTCCCGAGACCAGCGTCGCGGGCGAACCCATCACCACCTGGGCCCCCCGGTCCGGCGGTGCTTTGGCGTATCGCGCACTGGCTCGCGAGTTCATCGACCGATTCGGCGTGTGAACGGCGTCCCGAGTAGCCCAGCAACCGGTCAAGCGGCACCCGAGAACGGCTTTCAGGTCCGGCTGAACAACTTCGAGGGTCCGTTTGACCTGCTGCTGCAGCTCATTTTCGCGCATCGGCTAGATGTCACCGAGGTGGCCTTGCACCAGGTCACCGACGACTTCATCGCCTACACAAAGGCGATAGGTGCCCAGCTCGACCTCGAGGAAACGACCGCCTTCCTGGTGGTGGCCGCAACCCTGCTCGACCTGAAGGCGGCCCGGCTGCTGCCCACCGGGCAGGTCGACGACGAGGAAGATCTGGCACTGCTGGAGGTGCGTGACCTGCTGTTCGCGCGGTTGCTGCAGTACCGGGCGTTCAAGCACGTCGCGGAGATGTTCGCTGAGTTGGAAGCCACGGCGCTGCGCAGCTATCCCCGCTCGGTATCGCTCGAGGAGCGATTCGAAGGCCTGCTGCCGGAGGTGATGCTCGGCGTCGACGCGGCGCGGTTCGCTGAGATCGCCGCCATCGCCTTCACTCCACGGCCGGTCGCCACGGTGGGCCTTGGGCATCTGCATGTGCAGCCGGTCTCGGTGCCCGAGCAGGCCAGACACATCCTGACCCTGCTCGAAGCGCGCGGCAGCGGCCAGTGGGCGTCTTTTTCTGAGCTGGTCGCCGACTGCACCGTGTCGGTCGAGATCGTCGGGCGCTTCCTCGCGCTGCTCGAACTGTATCGGTCGCGGGCGGTAGCATTCGACCAGTCCGAGCCCCTTGGCGTGCTCCAGGTTTCGTGGACCGGGGAACGACCGGCAAACGAATCCCTGCTAGAAGTGCGAGATCATTGATGACCGAACAAGCCGACGAGCTGCAGGCTGGTATCCCGGACATCCCGGATATCGCCGAGCCCGCCGAGATGGATCCCGACGAACTCGGACGTGTGCTGGAGTCGCTGCTGCTGGTGGTGGACAGCCCGGTGACCGCTGAGGCACTGGCCTCGGCCACCGAGCAGCCGGTGTATCGGATCGCCGCGAAGTTGCGGCTGATGGCCGATGAATTCACCGAACGCGACAGCGGCTTCGACCTGCGGCACACCAGCGAGGGCTGGCGTCTTTACACCCGTGCCCGGTTCGCGCCCTACGTGGAGAAACTGTTGCTGGACGGCGCCCGCAGCAAACTCACCCGGGCCGCGCTCGAGACGCTGGCCGTGGTTGCCTACCGCCAGCCGGTGACACGAGCTCGGGTGAGCGCGGTGCGTGGTGTCAACGTCGACGCCGTGATGCGAACGTTGTTGGCGCGCGGGCTGATTACCGAGGTTGGAAACGACGAAGACAGTGGTGCGGTGACATTCGCCACCACCGAACTTTTTCTGGAGCGTTTGGGTCTGACGTCGCTGACCGAGCTGCCCGACATCGCGCCCCTGCTTCCCGACGTCGACACGATCGACGATCTCAGCGAAACCCTGGACAGCGAGCCACGTTTCATCAAACTCGCCGGCGGACAGACTACCGAGCAGGCGCTTTCGTTCGACGTGGACCACGACTGATGGTCGAATTCGACGAGCCGCAGGGGACCCGCTTACAGAAAGTGTTGTCCCAAGCTGGAATTGCCTCCCGACGCGCTGCCGAGCGGTTGATCGTCGAGGGCCGTGTCGAGGTCGACGGGCAGGTGGTGACCGAGTTGGGCACCCGCGTCGATCCGGATGCCTCGGTGATCCGTGTCGACGGCGCCCGGGTGGTCCTCGACGATTCACTGGTTTACCTGGCGTTGAACAAACCCCGCGGCATGCATTCGACGATGTCCGATGATCGCGGCCGACCCTGCATCGGTGACCTGATCGAGCGAAAAGTCCGGGGCAGCAAGAAGTTATTCCATGTGGGCCGCCTCGACGCGGATACCGAAGGTTTGATCCTGCTGACCAACGACGGAGAGTTGGCGCATCGGCTGATGCATCCGTCCCACGAGGTGCCCAAGACCTACCTGGCTACGGTGACGGGCGCGGTGCCACGCGGATTGGGCAAGCAACTGCGGGCCGGTATCGAATTGGACGACGGACCGGTGCGGGTCGACGATTTCGCGGTGGTGGACTCGATCCCGGGCAAATCGCTGGTGCGGGTGACGCTGCACGAAGGACGCAACCGGATTGTGCGGCGGCTGCTCGCTGCGGTCGGGTTTCCGGTGGAAGCGTTGGTGCGTACCGATATCGGTGCTGTGACGCTGGGTAAGCAGCGGCCGGGTTCGGTTCGGGCGTTGCGGCACGACGAGGTGGGGCAACTGTACAAGGCGGTCGGATTGTAATGGGTGTCGTAGTAGCGATTGATGGTCCGGCCGGTACCGGAAAGTCTTCAGTGTCAAGGGGATTGGCGCGTGGACTGGACGCTCGTTTCCTCGACACCGGGGCGATGTATCGGATTGTGACGCTGGCCGTGCTCCGCGCCGGAGTCGACCCGGCGGATCCCGATGCGGTTGGCCAGACCGCGGCTAGGGTGCGGTTGTCGGTCGGTTACGACCCCGACTCGAGCGACTTTTCCCTTGGCGGAGAGGATGTTTCGTCAGAGATTCGCGGCGACGATGTCACCCGTGCCGTCTCGGCGGTCTCTGCGGTGCCGTCCGTTCGCGACCGTCTCGTCGATTTGCAACGCGAAATGGCGGAGGGCTCGGAGACCATCGTGGTGGAAGGTCGTGACATCGGAACCGTGGTGTTCCCTGATGCCCCGGTAAAGATCTTCCTCACCGCTTCGGCCGAAACGCGCGCCGAGCGGCGCAACGCGCAGAACGTCAAAGCGGGTCTGCCCGACGATTATGAGGCCGTGCTCGCCGACGTGCGTCGGCGCGACCGCCTCGACTCCACCCGCGCGGTGTCTCCACTGCGGGCGGCCTCGGATGCGATCGTCGTCGACACCAGCGACATGACCGAGGCACAGGTGATCGCGCATCTTCAGGAATTGGTGACCCAGCGAAATGAGGCAGTACGTTGACCGGTGACGGAACGTGGGCCGACGAAAGCGATTGGGAACTCTCTGATTTCGAGTCGGACGAGCTTGGCGAGTCGGGTCCGGCACCTGTGGTCGCGATCGTCGGCCGCCCCAATGTGGGCAAGTCGACGTTGGTCAACCGCATCATCGGCCGACGTGAGGCGGTGGTGCAGGACGTCCCAGGCGTGACGCGGGACCGGGTGTCTTACGACGCGCTGTGGACCGGACGTCGGTTCGTCGTGCAGGACACCGGGGGATGGGAGCCCGACGCTAAAGGGTTGCAGCAGTTGGTGGCCGAGCAGGCGTCGGTCGCCATGCGCACCGCCGACGCAGTCGTTTTGGTTGTCGACGCCACGGTAGGCGCCACCGCCGCGGACGAAGCAGCCGCGCGCATCCTGCTGCGCTCGGGCAAGCCAGTGTTCTTGGCTGCCAACAAGGTTGACAATGACAAGGTCGAGTCCGACGCGGCCATGTTGTGGTCGCTGGGCCTGGGCCAGCCGTATGGAATCAGTGCCATGCACGGTCGCGGTGTGGCCGATCTCCTGGATGCGGTGCTGGCCGCTTTGCCGGAGGTGTCCGAAGCGGCGCCGGCGGGCGGGGGACCGCGTCGGGTTGCGCTGGTCGGTAAACCCAACGTGGGCAAGAGTTCCTTGCTGAACAAGTTGGCCGGCGATCAGCGCTCGGTGGTGCACGACGTTGCCGGCACCACCGTGGACCCCGTGGACTCCCTGATCGATCTGGGTGGCAAGGTGTGGCGGTTCGTCGACACCGCCGGTTTGCGGCGAAAGGTCGGCCAGGCCAGCGGGCACGAGTTCTACGCCTCGGTGCGTACGCATGGCGCCATCGATTCCGCCGAGGTGGTGATCGTGCTGATCGATGGCTCGCAGCCGCTCACCGAGCAGGATCTGCGGGTGCTGTCGATGGTGATCGAGGCCGGCCGGGCGCTGGTGCTGGCCTACAACAAATGGGACTTGGTCGACGAGGACCGCCGCGAGTTGCTGGAACGCGAGATCGACCGCGAGTTGGTGCAGGTGCGCTGGGCGCAGCGGGTCAACATCTCCGCCAAGACGGGCCGGGCCGTGCAGAAGTTGGTGCCTGCGATGGAAAACGCGTTGGCGTCGTGGGACACCCGGATCGCGACCGGCCCGCTCAACAGTTGGATCAAAGAGGTGGTGGCCGCCACGCCGCCGCCGGTGCGCGGCGGCAAGCAGCCCCGCATCCTGTTCGCCACTCAGGCCACCGCGCGGCCGCCGACCTTCGTCCTGTTCACCTCGGGTTTCTTGGAGGCCGGTTACCGGCGGTTCCTGGAGCGGCGGCTTCGTGAGACGTTCGGATTTGAGGGCAGCCCGATCCGGATCAATGTGCGGGTGCGCGAAAAGCGCGGAACCAGGCGCCGCTGACGAGGGGCTTGAAGACGGCACTTTTGTCACATCTGCCTCACCAGCATCTCTGCCGGGTTGTATACCTTTTTTGCCCGGCTCCGAGCGACAACTGATCTCGATCGAGTCGTGCCGCCACGGCGCCTGCGCGCGACGAGCCCATTGGGAAGTCGTTTCCGCTGTACTCCGCGCCGCAGTGGCCGCGTATCGACTCGCGTGTGGATAGGGCGTGGCGGTTTGGCTAACGCACTGCGGTAGGCTGTCGACCTGCTGCCGGTAGTTTTCGGCGGCATCGGGCTGTGGCGCAGTTTGGTAGCGCACTTGACTGGGGGTCAAGTGGTCGCAGGTTCAAATCCTGTCAGCCCGACGAAAGACGTAGCAGTTCAGAGGCGGTTTTTGGAGAGATCCGAGACCGCATCAATTGTGTTCAGGATGCCACGGGTAGCAACGCGCCTCAGATGTTGAGGATTCCGAGCTGGATTAAGCCAGCACGCGACGTAATCCGGGATTGGGAACGCCACGCTCGCGACCACGGCGACAGCCTGGCCCTAGAAGAGCCGAACATCTTCCGCAAAGACATCGGCACGTTCCTGCGCCAGTACGACTTCGTGTCGCAGATCGTCAACTACGAAGACCTTGCTCGCTGGCGATCACGGGTTGCCCTAGAGCAGGTCGTCGCCCAGATCAACGACCTGTTCTCCGGCGAGCACCCCGATTCCGCGTTCGCAAATTCGTCACCCATATTAAGGACCGGCTCGAAGAAATGGAGACCCTTCAGCAGCAGGCGCCGAAAAACACCCTCGCTCAGTTCTCGGCCAGCCCGGACCTAAAGAACGAGTTCGTCACCGCCGTAATTGCAGCCATGGCGTCCTCGGAAGATTTATCTACGCAGATTCTCAATAACTCTGAGCTGTCGTCGAAGCTGCTCGGTGAACTCGTGCCCATCATTTATCAGGGGCTGAAGCCGACGGCATGACATACCCCCGCCCTCGGCCATGCTGTGCGCAAGAATTTTCAATGGGACTGGCGGTCACATTTGGATCCGCCAGCGCTACCCGCGCGCGAGGTTCAAGCGCGGCACTTAAATGCGCCGTAAGTACGAGAACTCGCGGGTCGCGATGATGGTCGACGTAGTGACAATCGGGGCGAGGCCGTCACATGAAGCATTGGCAGCTAACATGATCCGGGTGGGTGAGCGGGACCCCTGGGTGCGCAGCACGTTGCTCATAGCGTCGGCTGCGGCGGTGGTCGTTATGAATGCAAGCTGTAGTGCCGCGCCTCCCTCTCAGCAGAGCGCACGGACTGCCGCGTCGATGACTGCAAATCTTCCGCTATTCGAAGGAACATACCGGCTGGATTTTGACTCTGCTCAAGCTAGTTACACCGGCAAGAGGAGGATGCCGCTCAAGCACGCGGGTATAGAGAGCAAATTCTTCGCGTTCAGTCCGTCGTGTGTACAAGTATGCAGCGTGCTCTCACTGCAGCTGTACGACGACCTTCGGCCCATTGATGGCCCGCAGTTTCGACGCACGTTCGTCTATTTGGTTGACCGCTGGGAACTCCACACGTCCCAGACCATGGAGACGCGGTGCGACAACCACTTGCAACAAACTGTTGTCCCGCAGTGGTGGATTTATCCACCGATGGCCGATGGCACGTTGCGCGGTGACTTCATGTTCACCGCAGAGTCGGAAGGGTGCCTGATGGACATGGGAGACACGATTCGAACCCCGTTTGTAGGAACACGGGTAGGGCCCGTAGCTCCGGGTGTGTTCTGACGACAAGTCCCTGAGCGCGCTCATCGAAGGTCCTCAGACGGTGCTTGTCGAATTCCTCACCTGTGAGTAGGGCTCGGTGCAGTTGCTGGCAGGTGCCGGTGGTGCTTCGGCGCAGGGTTTGGGAGGCGGCGTGGTGGTCGCGTAGACGGTAGAACTCGCCGTCGCTGTCCACGGCCATGAGAAAGTCCCCGTTTGTGGCCAGTAGGAAGTCCCCACTGGTGGCCAACTAGAAGTCCCCACTCCTTTGCGGGCTCGCGTGTCATTTCCGGGAGCTGTGGGCCTGGGCGGTGACGGTGATAGCGCCAACTGTCACCCCACCGCCCAGGGAGCTCTATTGAAGTCTGCAAGGGAGCGTATGAACATCATTTCTGCGTATCGCCAGGTCGGGTCGTATCGCGGCGCGGCCGAGCTGTGCGGCACGACGCATAAGACGGTCAAGCGGGTCATCGAGCGGGCCGAGGCCGGCGGGGCGCCGCCGCGGGATCCGCGACCACGCAATGTCGATGCGTTCACCGAGCTGGTCGCCACTCGGATCGAGAAGTCGAAGGGCAAGATGTCGGCGAAGCGGATGTTGCCGATTGCCCGTGCGGCCGGTTATCAGGGCTCGGCACGTAACTTCCGCCGGTTGGTGGCCGAGCAGAAAGTGTTGTGGCGCAATGCTAACCGGCATCAGCGGCGTCCTGGGGTGTGGTCACCGGGTGACTATCTGGTGATGGACTGGGCCCAAGCCGCACCCGGGGGTGATGGTGTTTTGCGCGGTGCTGGCGTATTCGCGGTGGCGGTTCGTGCGCTTCGCCGCTGACGAGAAGGCCTCGACCACGTTGGCGATGATTGCCGAGGCCTTGAGGCGATCGGCGGGGTTCCGGCCAAGATCCTGGCTGACCGGATGGGCTGCCTCAAGGCGGTGTGGTCGCCAATGTGGTTGTCCCGACACCGTATTACGTGCGGTTCGCCTCCCACTACGGTTTCGTCCCAGATTTCTGCCACGGTGCCGATCCCCAATCCAAGGGCATCGTCCCAACGGATGGTGAGTCACGTGGTCTCTGTAGGAGAGTCGTCGAATTGCCCACCGCCGAAATCCCAAACGCATGGGTCTGATGGCGATGGAAAGCGATCTCCTGGCCGACCGGGTCTTGCTCGGTCCGTGCCCGAAAGATCTGGATCGCATCCGGGTGCAGGAGTTGGCGTTCAACCAATTCGCCGACCGCTCCGCCAGACTCGAACGCCGGGTTCAGCGCAAGCCAGGGCTCCGGCCACAGGAGACCGTCGGCGATCTCTTTTTCGACTTTGCTGCGGATCTGGTCGTCCTTGGTTTCCAGGAAGCCCTTGACGAAGTTCTCGTAGTCGCCCAGAACCTCGTCGAGTACACCGAACGCATCCATGCGGCGGCCCCTCTTCCGTCTGCCTCAAGCACCAAACAAACCTGACCCTACTTTGCAGGGCCGACAGTGACGGCCAAACCCACCGAGGAGGCTGACTCGTGGTTGATGAAGTTGCGGACATCCGTTTAACCCAACGGGCCCCGCTAAAATCACTGATCCGGCTAGTCGCAGCTGCTGCAAACGCCGGTCACGGACAATTGCATCCCGCAGTCGCATATGCGTCCTTCGCGCCGCGCGTCGCGGGAAGGCTTGCTGCTTGGGCGGACCCGATTGACAGGATGTTCCACCCACCAGGTGCCCTTCGGCGAATTGACGTTGCTGCCCGCCCCAGCACCAAACAGGCGGGCGATCTCTTCTTCAGAGGTGAACCCGGTCGTGTACCCATAGAAAATGTGTAGATCGCGTTGACCGTCGCGCCTCGACGCGACGACACACGGCTTGTCGGGCCTGTCCACAACCCGGTATGAGGTGATGCCGATCTGGGTGGTAAACCTTCGGATGAACTCATGATTGCCCGCCGCAATCCGGGCCTTTGTCAACGCTGCGACGAGAGAGTCGTGCGACTGGTCGGGAACGGGCACCTCAGTTCCTCCGAGAGTCGCAGGTCCGGCTTGTTCATGGCTCAGCGTTGATCTCCCGGTCTTAGTCGTTTCGGCCGTGCGGTGGGCTCCGGCCACTACGGCCAGATCAGCAAGTACGATCGCGTGATCGGAGATCTTGTCCGTTCGGACCTCGTGAACGTGTCGTACGTCGACGATTTCGTTGCGCAGTGCAGGCGACACGAAGACGTAGTCGAGGCGGAAGCCGTTGTAGTCCTCCGAGACACCGGTGCCCTTGTTTTTGCGCTTCGTATACCAAGTGAATTCTCGTGCGTGTGGGTTGAGGTAGCGCCATGTGTCAACGTACTTTTCCAGCCGTAACACGCGCATATAGTCGGAGAGCGCAAAGGGTGTACCTTCCGCATCTTCCGGAAGCCCAGTGTTGAAGTCGCCCAAGAGGATTGTCTTGTCCCCGCTACGTTGTCTGGCGAACCGAATCACTTGATCCCACATCAATTCCTTGCGCTTCTTGCCCGATACTCCAACGCCGTCTGCGCCGAACTTGTTGTCGGTGCCTCCCGGTATGTGAACGCACAGCACGTATATTTTTGGGCCGTCGAGCTCGATCGCTAGCCAGCGCTCTCGGTCTTGGGCGATGGGGTTCTCGACGACCTTGAAAGGCAACTTGGACGCGACAAGGACACTATTGGCGTTCCCTGCTGAGCAGGTGGTCGCGATGTGTTCAAATCCCCGGTCGACCAGAGAGAGGCGAAGGACTTCCAGGTTTCCGAACGTAACTTCGGTGAGGCCGACGACATCGGGTTGCAACTGTGCAATCTGACCGACGATTGACGGGATTCGGCGGCCGCCACCGCGTTGGATGTTCCAGGTCAGCAATCGCATCGTGGCCCCTCCGCATCTCTACCCGGTCTGCGCGGACGTCCTCAACAACACGTCGATCGCCGGAAAGCTAACATGCGGCGACGACAGTGCAACCTGCCCGGTGTGCTGGTGTGAAGCGAGCGTCCGGGACGGCGCCGAAGCCGGCAATGTCGACCAGGTCGACACGCTAACCTCGGATGCCCTCGGCCTTGCCTGCGTATCAGCCGCCGAGATCGGATTCTCTACCCCGCGGCAAAGTGAACGCGACGCGCTAGGCAATAACCTGGTAGAGGGATATATCTAGGGTGTCGTGTTCGCGTCGAAAGTGAACAAGCGGGTGATACCTAGCAGCCGGCCGCTTGCAGATCATTGAGCACCTTTTCGACGCCGTCCACCGCGGCGTCCATCACGAAGAGCAACGGCCGTGTATTGCTCACGTTTGGTAGTTCGATCTTTTCGATGTAGCCATTTTCGACCTGGAAATTCACTGGCCGCAGGTCATGCGATCTCGGATCGCAGACTCGCACGGGAGTTGCCGGTGGCAGCTCAAGGGTTACCGTTGCGACGACTGCACCGTCGTCCATCTCGACGGGCTGGGCGTTCACAGTGGCGACCGGCAGCTCACTGTTAACGATTGTGAAGTCTTCGTTGACGTAAGAGACGGTCCGAACGGTGCGGTGTTTGTCATGATTCACAAGGCCGTCTAGCACAGCGAGCGGGTGCCAGTCTGGCCCGCCTTGCTGCAGGGGGAAATGGAACGGCTGGCTCTGGTCAATCACGGCAAGGACGCCGGGGTCAACCAAGGGGCCTAAATTAGCCTGTACTCCTTGCCATTTCGCCGAATCGGTGATGATAGGGAAGTACATGTTTTTCTCTTGGCGCGCTGTCAATGCGCCCCGCGCTGACGCGTGACCAAAGACTGCGTGGTCAAGTGCAGCACGCAAGTTCGTGAGCACATCACCGACAACAACGCCCCAGTGGTCGGGCTTTTCTTCTTTTACCTTGACCACAATGCTGAATGTCAGGCGGTCGTTCGGGTCGCGATAGCTCGACTGCTGGATTTCCCAGTCATGAGGGTCTCGTGCGCGAAACGCCTCGACATCTGCACGCAAGGCATCGCGGTGCGTTTTCGCGCGATCTAGCTTCATAAATGCGCTTTGCAGTGTTGTCACATATCCCGCCCGTTCCGGCGATATCAGAGGCTCAGTAAGACGCGAGACCCGTCTGGGCGCTTCACCGCAACTTCTAGCTCACCGCCGGTCGCCTCAACGTACTTGCGGAGGGTGTCGACCCGGCTGGTGCCCAGATTGCCGTGCTCCATCTGGGAAACGCGGTTCTGTCCGACGCCGATGGCTGCTGCGAGGGAGGTCTGGGTGTAACCAGCGTCTTCGCGCAGCTCGCGGAGGCGGTACTGGGCAACCTCCCGATCCATCTCGTCCTTGATTGCGTCAATGCGGACACGGTTGCCCGGACGGCGACGTCGAAGATCATCAAGCGAGGTCATCGTTTCTTCCCCTTTCTTGTCTTCGGCTTGGCGGCTTTGGCCGCTTCAGCCTCTTTTATTAGCTTCTGTTGGTGTTCGGTGAACAGGCGATCGGCGGTGGGGATGTTCGTCGCGTACCACTTCGTCCAATTTCCTGCCTTGTCTCCGGCGACCAGCATGATCGCCCGAGATTGGATGTCGAAGGCGAAGAGGACTCGTATGTGCGCTCCGCCTTTCGTGGCGCGGGGCCGAAGCTCCTTCATGTTCGGGTGCTCTGATCCTTCGAGGGTGTCTACGAACGGTCGGCGCGTGACCGGTCCGTATTCCTCCAATTGCTCAAGAGCCGCAATCACGTTGTCGTATTCGTCGTCATCGAGGGTGTCGATCCATGCTTCGATGAGGGTCAGATCGACCTCCCATTTCCGCACCACGGCATATTATCAGCTTTAACTGATATCAGCTAGAGATGATTCCCTCAGGCAGCGGGGTCGCACTGGGACCACTCAGGGACCACACGTCATGCGCGACGCTGAACGACCTGCGCGTCTGTGCACCTTAAGCACGGTCGGCTTTCAGCCAGTTACGGGCGCTGAGCTGGGCAACTGCGTTACCGCTATTTACGGGTGCGCTCATTGGCGCCGGACGAACCTGGCCGCGTCGGACCGCAAGCAGACCACCAGGACGATGTTCGGCGGCCTGGCCCGCAAGCACCTCGAGCCCGAACCGTTCGGGGTTACGCCGCTGGGGTCCACCGGCGCATTGGCTGGCCAATCGCGATATTTAACAACAAGATTCGCGGTGATCAGGAGCGATTTTACGAGCCGTCGGTCCGTCCGCGTGACCTGCTCGCCGAATTACCTCGTCAGCGGCGCGTCCATGAAAGCGGCGGCGTCACCGTGGCGCCGCGGTAGGAGGGCCGCCCCGCTGTAACCGCACGGGGTGTTTACTCGGCTTCCTGGTCGCTTTCCAGGTCTTCACGGCTCGCCCACCACCACCGCCGGATTTTCCGCCACTTCACAAGCGACTGGTCACCGCGTGGACCGGCAACGACGCCCGTGTCATCGAGTACACCGAACACGATCTCGCCGCCGCGGCCTCCGCCGGTGAACCCCTGCTTCGTGAGGTGGCCAAGCAGGGCCTGACCGTCGCTGGGACACGGGCCTGGTTCAACACGCAGTTGCGGCCGAATTCTCCGGCAGCGAGTAGGTCCTGATGGCGGGACAACGCGACTGCGACGCCGTGGTCACCGCGGGGCGCATGTCCAAGGCGAACGAGTTCTTCGCCGCCGCTGATCATCTGGGTGAGGAGATGCCCAACGCCGCCGGCGATCTATACGTCGACGCCGGTATTGCCGCTTCGGACGTGATCTGCTGCGTCCGCCTCGGTGTGTACTCGAACACCGGCAACCATAACGAGGCCGTCGCTCTGCCGAACCGGGCGAGCAGCGGATCCGAACGACACCTGAACACGCTGTTGAACATGAAGAACAAGGCTGCCTATACGCATCAGAACCTGACCTCAGCGGAGTTGAAGAAGATGAACCGCGCGGCGGAGCACCTGGTCGAGTCGGCCAGGCGACTACTGGCTTCCGGACGGTGACTCCACCCCAAACAGCGAGCACGGGTGTCTCGTAGTCAATGGCGCACGTCCGTGCCGCCTGAATCACGAAAGCCTCGCCGCCTGGTTGCTAGTCGGCGGTGGTGGGCTGAACACGACGGGCAAACGCGCGCAATTCTTGCGCGAAGGTCTCAGTTTCCGCCCAGCGCCTTGCGTGCCAATGCAGCTGCCGCCGGACTCACGATATCCCGGAGCGCCCGAGTGACGGGCTGGTCGGTCACGTTGATCAGAATTTCGTTGACGGGAAGATGGTAGAGGGACGATCCCGCGGGAGTCCGACCGTCGGAATGGCGCCAGCCCAGCTCGGCCAACAGCGCCGCAATCTTGTCCAACGGCAATGTTGAACCAGCCGACGCAGCCGCAAAAGTCAGCATCAGCAGGGTCGCTTGCGCGTCGAACGTTTTGTCGGACTTGGGAATCAAGCGATGCGATATATGTTCCGACAGTCTGTCGGCGTCACGTTGGGCCGCTTCGCCGGCCTTGGTCAGCAACAGCGTGCCCTTGTATTTACGCAGCAGTCCCAACGCCTGCACGCCTTCGCGGAAACGCAGCAGCGGATAGCAGTGGACTTCACGGTTGTGTGTGCCGAACCAATCATTCATTGCCGGAACCACTTTCGAGGCTTCATTGACATCAGCGGGTTTGAGGTATCCGGCCGTTGTCAACGGAATTCCGCCGTCGTTGGCGCGATCCAGAAACCACTGATACGCCCGCAGATTGTCGGCAAGGACAACCGAGTCCAGCGATCGCGTACCGGTCAGCGTGAGCGCCGCCCGTCAGTTCGTCGCCGTGCGGGCTGTACGTGAGCCAATGAACCAGATCGACCAGTCGCACGTCGATGCCTGCCTCGCGCAGCACGAAGTACGCGTCGCTGAATCCCTTGTTGACCCGCTCCGGGTCGAACAGCGCGGGGTCGTCGAGTACCTCGGCGAGCCTGCGGGCATCTACTAGATGCCCGCAGTCTTCTGGCGGCGCGGCTCGCTAACCGCCGACGACAACCGCTGCGAGGCAACCACTCTCGGCGGAATGAACTTCTTCCAGACGCAGCGTCAGCTCCCAGCTGTCGCCGTAATCACAGAGATAGTGCAGGACATCGCCGGGCTCACTGAGAGTTTCGTCGAGTCGAGTCTCGGCGGCGGGCAGACCGTCGTCGTCGGGCCACTCCTTGTTGTCCACGTCGCACGGGCACAGGAACAGCTGGCTGTGATGGTCGAAGGCGCCGCCGCCGAGTGAGAAGCCGCTCAGCTTAGATCCGCACCGGGTTGATCCGGCACGATGGCCGGTGAACTTACTAGCGGTGATGCGGCGGTTGCTCGTCGCGGAGCCGTCCCTCGTCCCACGCCTCGCGCACCTGGTCCTCGTCGCCGAACCGCTCCAGGTCCTCTCGCGTGACCCGAGCGCGGGATTGCTTCGCCGCGGCCGCTGGTGGCTTTTCGCGTTCGGTTGCCATCAGGCGATTCTCTCTGATTGTTCGTGATCACGCGCCGGCCATACGGACGAGCCGTGATAAGTACGGTAGGTGAGCGCCCAAACGGAACTATTGCTCGTCCTGGACTTGACTGGCACGTTCGTCTTCGGCTTGAACGGCGCTTTGACCGCGGTGCGCGTCGCGCGACTCGACATCGTGGGAGTCGTGACCCTCGGCATGATCACGGCTTTGGGCGGCGGGATCATCCGCGATGTCCTAATCGGCGCCATCCCGCCTGCCACGTTCGTCGACTGGCGCTATTTTCCTCTCGCCGCTGCCGGTGGCCTGATCGCCTTCGGTTTGAGCAAGCGCTTGGACCGGTTGGAGATGCCGATCACTGTGCTTGATGCCCTGGGGCTCAGCGTGTTCGCGGTCATCGGCGCGAACAAAGCCGCCGTCTTCGGTTTGGGGATCGGGCCCGCACTGCTGCTTGGCGTGGTCACTGCCGTAGGGGGCGGAACGATCCGCGACACCCTGGTCCGCCAGATCCCTACCGTATTGCGCAGCGAACTGTATGCCATCCCCGCCCTGGCTGCGGCCGCGATCACCGTCGCCGCGATGCAGCTCGGCCGCTACGGTCTGGTGGCCGCGCTGTTAGCTATCGCGGTCTGCTTCGCCATCCGGATGCTCGGGGTCCGCTTCGGTCTCAACGCACCTAGCCCCCGAGGCGGCTACGGAAGCGATCCCGACGGGTCGTAGTCACCGGGCAAGCCACGCCAGTGCGGCAACGACGAGCGCCTCGGTGCCGGTGTCGAGGGTGGGCTGGATTACCGGGGCGAAGGTCGGCGAATGGTTGACGGGGATGTCGCGGGCGACGCGGCCGGCGTCGGCAGCTTCGCGGTAGCGCGCCTCGTCGATTCCACCGATGCCCCAGTAGGTGTAGGGGGCGCCCACCGCATTGGGAATATCGCTGAAGTCCTCACTTGCCGACTGGGCCGGCATCGGCCGATAGCGCTCACCGAAGAATTCCGCGAATGCGGCACTGACCCGCTCGGTGACTTCGTCGTCATTGACGGTGAGCGGAAAACTGTCGTAGAGCTCGAATTCCGGATCCTTCGGCGAATCCGAGGCCCGACACTCGGCGATGACGATTCGGCGGATCGCGTCAAGCACCGCGCGGCGCACGTCTTGGTCGTAGGTGCGCAAGTTCAGCTCCAGCACGGCGCGGTCGCCGATCACATTGCTTTTGCTGCCGGCCTGGATGCTGCCAATGGTCAGGACGACGGTGTCGGCCGGAGCAACCTCGCGAGAAACGATGGTCTGCAGTCGTAGGACGATCATCGCGCCCAGCACCACCGGATCGACGGCTGCCTGCGGCATCGAGCCGTGTGCGCCGCGGCCGTAGACCGTGATCCGCATGCTGTCGGCGGCCGAAAGCACCGGGCCACTGTGTGTACCGACCAGTCCGGCCGGCGCGGGAAGGACATGCTGGGCAAATGCGACGTCGACCGGGGGTATGGCCTGGCTGAGCCCGTCATCGACCATGCCGCGCGCACCATCGCCAACTTCCTCGGCCGGCTGAAACAGCGCCACTACAGTGCCATTCCAGTGTTCGGTGCCTGCGGCGAGCAGCGCGGCCGCGCCCAGCAGACACGTGACGTGCACGTCGTGACCACATGCGTGCATCACCGGCACCTCGTTGCCGGCGCTGTCGGTCGCACTCACAACGCTGGCGTAGGGGAGACCGGTGGCCTCCGCGACGGGCAGCGCGTCCATATCCGCACGCAGTAAAACCGTTGGGCCACTGCTATTTTGGAATAGTCCGACAACACCGGTGCCGCCAATGCCGGAATGAACTTCGTACCCCGAACCGCGTAGTTTCTCGGCGACCAGCCCGGCGGTTCTTGTTTCCTGGTGAGGCAGTTCGGGGTGCTGGTGGATGTCGCGGTACAGGTCCTCCTGCCACGAGCGGATGTCGGGCAGGCGTTCGAGGACGGCACGGGCGGGCCTTGACGCGATGCTCATCTGTTCATCGTGCCCTCGACGGATACTTGTGGCACTCCTGCGGGATTAATACCACTGACGTCAGTCGGACACCTAGAATTCTGCGGGTGTTCATCCCCGAGGTGAGGCCCGCACAGGTGCGCGTCCATTTGGCCCGCACGTGGCCGGCGATCGCGGTCGCGATGATCGCCGCTTTGCTGGTGGGGTTGCAGGTCGCCGCGAGCGGTGCCGGATTCCAGGGGCCGTTGCACAGCCTGATCAGCGACTATGTCGCTACCCCGAAGTCGGCCACGGTGTCGTGGGTCGGACTGGGCGTGGCCATGGCCGGACTGTCCAATCGGTGGCGCTTTGTCGCCCTGTCGGTGGCTGCGGCTCTCGACGTTGTTTTCGCTGCGGAGCGGATGCTGCGCGGCGGCGTGCTGACCCTGGGTAACGGTCCCTTGATCGTGCTTACCGGCTTGGCTCTGGTGGCCTTGCGACGCTGGTGCAAGGCCGAACCTACCGCTGACTTTCGCGGAGTCGCTTTCGGCCTGCTGCTGGTTATCGCAACCAAAGTCGGCGATAGCTGGCTGCGCATCACGGCGATCACTCGGCCAATGGTCTTCGACGAATATGCGCTACTGGCCGATCACGCACTAGCACAACCATCCTGGTTGTTCGGGAGGCTCTTGCAGGCAGGCGGTCCGGTGTTCACCGCAGCCCTGCACTGGGTGTACATCGAGTTACCCGTGGCGGCCATGGTGGTCGCGATCTATCAGTTGCGCAACGTCCGCACCGCCGGCTGGCCACGACACTTCCTGGTGCCGACGTTCCTGCTACTCGGACTGATCGGGCCCGTTATCTACGTGTTGTTCCCCCTTGTCGGGCCCGAATTCGCCTTCGGTGCTGCGGGTCAGGGCTTCGAGGTCGGCAACTACTGGCCGCACGCCCTGCCACGGATTGATCTGTCGCCGCGACCCGTGACCTTCGACGCCCGAACACCGCGCAACTGCATGCCGTCGATGCACACGGCATGGGCCCTGGCGGTTTTCCTGCACTCCCGTGGCGGACCTCGCTGGCTGCGTGCGGGCGGCACGATCTGGCTGATGGCCACCATCGCAGCCACGCTCGGCTTCGGTTACCACTACGGCGTGGACCTGGTGGCAGGCGCGACGTTGTGTCTGACAGCGGAGGCGGCACTGCGCGAACCATTGCGTGGCGGCAGGTGGTCGCAGATTGGGTTGATAGCTTCGGGGACGGCATTTCTAACCCTGCTGTTGCTGTGCTGCCGTTATCTTGCCGAGCCGATGGCGCGCCACCCGTTGCTGTTTGGACCGCTCATCGTCGGGGCGACAATAGTTTTCAGCACCGCCTTCTATACGGTCTTCTTCGCCCGGTCCGTGACGCCGATGCGAGCTACCACCCGATCTGTCCGGAGCAGCCTTGCCGCCGCCATGACCGCGGTGGAGACCCCGCCCCGGGCCGAGACCGAACCGAGTCGCGTTTAAAGGGGAAGGGTTCGATTCATGGGCAATGCCGAATCTGCGGCAATTCGCGCCGAACGCGGCGACTGGATGAACGAGCACCTCGAGAGGTACCTGCGCTCCGGCGGGTCCCAGGGTCACATCGTCGACCTAAGTCCTCTGGGCGGTCGCAAGATGACGACCCACTGCCTGGTCAAATACGTGGGACGCAAGTCGGGCAAGACGTTTATCAAGCCGCTCATCTACGGCAACGTCGGCGGGGAGATCGTGATTGTGGCGTCCAAGGGCGGGGCCGACGCCCACCCGGAGTGGTACCTGAACATTGTCGCCAGTGAAACCATCGAGGTGCAGGTGGCAACTCAAGCGTTCGAAGCGTCCTGGCGCGAACCCGAGGCTACCGAACGCCACGAGGTATGGGAGTACATGTCTCATCTGTACCCGCCGTACGTCTCCTATCAGCGATCGACAAGCCGGCACATTCCACTCGTCATGCTGAACACCTTGCGTCCAGTCGCCGTTTTCACCCCGGCCTCGGCCTGACTAACCGCACTCATCGGATTGCCTTGTAGCGCAGTGTATTTGGTAGATGTTCGATCGGCCGTCTCGTCACGCACCTCGGGCCCGCCCCGACATGGCTGTTTGCGCTGATACAAGCACTGGGTAAACGAGTGCTTAGCGCCGAGGGGCGTCAGGTCTGGATCACAAGTCACTAGCCGGAAGGCGGCACTAATGAGTAGTCAAGAGGGCGGGCGGTGGGACGTCGGTTCCAAGGACAACACGGTTTACGTCGAGCGCTTCTCGGATAGCAACGAGCGGTTGCTCGTCGACGAGTTGAGTCCTGACGAGGCCCGAGAGTTGGCTGAGCTTCTGACCAGGCATGCAGATCAGGCCGAGTCCGGTGGCTCTTCCGAGTCTGGAGAATCCGACGATAAGGCCGACAAGGACGCCAAAAAGGCCAAGGACGACGACTCGGACGATGACGATGACGACGACTCGGACGATGACGATGACGATGACGACGAAGATGACGAAGACGACGAAGACGACGATGACGACGAAGATGACGACGAGGACTCAGAAGACGAGGACTCAGACGACAAGTAGTCGGATTGATCGCAGCTAAAACTCCCCGCGCCACTAGCGAGTGGCGCGGGGAGCCTTCGGGATTAGCTCTGGGATTAGCTAGGAGTCGCCGGAGCGGGAAGTCCGCCCGGGGCCGGACCTGAGTTCGGCGGTGTGCCCGGCGACGGTTCGCCGGCCACGTTCGACGTCCAGATCAGAACGTCCTGAAATCCGTCGTTGTAGGCGACACCATTCGGCGGCGCACCGGTCACGTCGAAGTACAGGGTCCCTGTCGATTCGCTGCCTTGCGGAATGGGCGCCGGGTTCAAGCTACCCGGTGCCGAGGCCTTGTCGATCAGCTTGTAGGTCTGACCGTTCGGCCCGCGGGCACTGAAATTCTTCACCATGGGGGTGACGGTGCCGGCGTCCGACCTGGCGGTGATATCAGCCTGGTAGAGCGTTCCCTTGGGGGTGTAGCCGGGGATCGTAACCGTGCTCTGCTGGAGGTTGCCGACCGTGTAGGTCGTGATCATCGGTCCGCTGACCAGCTGTTGGCTGGTTCCGAACCCTTCGATGGTTGGCGGCGCGGCAGAAGCGATCCCTGCTCCGAAGACGCAAGCCGCCGCGACTCCGGCAGCACCGATGGCTGTCTTGACACTGGTAGTTGTAAGCCTCACTATGGCTCCTTTGATTCGCGTGTGATTCGAGCGGGGGTCCAAGTGGGAACTCACCGCACTCACCTTGCATAGCCATATGACCGCAGCTCAAACATGGCGGCCGACAAAATACCCTTGTCCGGCAAGAAAACTGCGAAATGCCGGCTCAATGTCTTAGTGCTGCAACATGTTCCGTCAGTTCAGTAACACTGGCATCATTAGTCACACGTTAAAGCCTGATACCGCAATTGATGTCGGAAAAAGCAAGCGGCAGCGACTGCGTGATCCCCTGCGGAGACTCATGGAAAATGCTTGTCCACCAATGACGTTCGACTGCCAGCAACCACGTTGCAGGCAGCGGTCGACGGCCTCGCAAACGGGTAGGAACGCTCGATGACGGTCAGCGCCACTTGATTCCGCAACCGATGGACGGCCGCTGCTCGGCGTCAACTGGCCGTCCGGCAAGCACCGCGTCCACCGCAGCGCGTACGTCGGCTCCGGTCACCGGCAACTCGTTCTTCGGCCTCGAATCGTCGAGTTGGCCTCGATACACGAGTCGGCGCTCGCCGTCGAAAACGAATGTGTCAGGGGTGCACGCCGCGGAGAAGGCGCGGGCAACGTCCTGGGTCTCGTCGTAGAGATAGGGGAACGTCCAGCCGTGGCGCCGGGCCTCGGCGACCATCTGCTCCGGTCCATCCTGTGGATAGGTGGTGACGTCGTTGCTGGATATTGCGACCATTGCCACACCTTTGTCGATGAAGTCCCGACCGAGCTCGGCGAGTCCGGCGGCGACGTGTTGCACGTAGGGGCAGTGGTTGCAGATGAAGGTGACCACCAGCGCGGGACCCGTCAGGTCGTCAAGGCCGACGGTGCCGCCGGTCGCTGGCTCGGGCAGCCGGAAAGATGGCGCGGGGGTACCAAGGGCGAGCATTGCCGATTCGATGGCCATGCCCGCTAGCCTACGTCTGGGCGATGTCGGCAATCGTGATGCGGATGGGTCCCCGCCATGTCTCTTCGGGGTCCAGGATGCTGCCGCGCTGCGTAATCTTCACATCACCGGATTTCGCCAGGTCTCGCGCCACCGCATTGGCATCGGTCATGGTCTCGCGCCAGTTCTCGCCGCCGATGGCCCGGGCAGCATCCGATGGGCAGATGCTGCTTTGCGGACCGCGGCGTGCCGCCAATGCGAGAATCGCGGCGCGCAGCCGTTTTCCGATCGACCCGTCTCCCAATGCGATTTCGGCGTCCCTGGCCCCGGGACCGTTATCGTCGATGGCTCGGCGTAATTCGTCGCGTAGCCGCTGGCCGGGATCGATCGTCATATCACTGAGAGTCAGGGTCGATGATTTCGGCAAGCGCGTTGCCAACCGCGCCAGCTCCCAGCGCGTTGGGGTGCAGTGGAGCCGCGTAGTGCGCCAGTTCAAAACCTTCGAACCACCTGTCATCGGGTGGTGCGCACATGTCGTGTCCGACTGAGAGCGGCCGCGTGTCGAAGAAGTCAATGTTCTTTCGTACCGCCAATTCCCGCTGGCGGTCGTTGATTTCGCCGACCTTGGCTTGAAAGTAGTCGGCGTCCTTCGGGTTGATCGGCTGCTGGCCGAAACAGCCACCCGGCCGGATGTAGGTTCCGTAGCCGACGAGAACGATCCTGGCTTGCGGCGCTCGTGCCCGCACCGCCTCAATCATGGCTTCCCACAACGGAATCTGTTCGTCAATCGCTGCGGTGAACCGGTCTGCTCCGGGGGTAGCCAGCGTGTCGAAACATGGTGGCTGCGCCAACGACCTTCTGCTGCATCGTGATGCAGTGCTTGCCAATCCAACATCGTTGCCGCCGATTGTGATGGTGACCAATTCGGTATCGACGGAAACCGCGTCGATCTGGCGGGGGACAGCGCCGCCGCTGGTCTGCTGTGGACGGTCGGTGATGTCAGCGGTCGTGGCACCACTGCAGGTGACGTCGGTGAAACGCGTTGCGCCGATGCGCCTCGCCAACACCGCCGGGTAATCGTTGGTCGATTTGAAGCAACCAGGCGGATCGGCGGGGTCGGGGACCAGCGGTGCCGCCGCAGCGGAGTCGCCTAGCGCCACGTACTTGATGCTCCTGGCGGTGTCGGATCCGGTCGGCGCGGGCGTTGCGCAGACCGCGATCCCGGCGACGAGTACGGTGGCGGCGCACACCAACGCGCGCCTGCCCCATCGATGAACCGTCATTTCAGGCCAGGGTAGCGAAGCCGCCGGAAGGCAAAGGAGCTCGTAGCTCGCTGAGCGAGGGCTTCAGACCACCATCCCGGCTAATTCGGCGCGGGCGTCATCGATCCGATGAAGTACGTCTCGTGCCCGGTCGGGTAGCCACCGCCGTTGGTGGCGATGTGGACGTGGTCGTAGTGGTTAGCGGTTTCGTTGCCGAGGTCCGCCGTCCAACTCCCCGACGCGGGGCCGAGATAGATCTTCTGCCGCCAGATCACGTGGTCGATGCCCCACCGTTTGGCATTGGCCAGCGCCAATCCCGCGATCTGGTTGCCGAGCGCGATGCCGTCGTCACTTTCGTGGTTGGGGATCATCACGTCGATCGCCAGACCGCTGGGATGCCACCTGAGCGCGTCCTGCCGGAAGCCGTAGATGGTCTTGATTTCCGGGAACAACACCTCGATGGCGCGGGCCGCCCAGATGGTCTTGACCTGCAGTCCCTGCTCGGAGGCGATGCCGGCGGGCAACGCGATTTGGAAGTCCTGGGCGAAGGCGGGTGCGCTGCCGGCCAGCATCGCCACTTCCGCGGCGCTGGCGAACGTCGGTGCGGGTGCGGACGGCGGGTTCGCCGGACTCGATGCCGCCGCTGCCGGGGGGGCCGAGGTCTCGGCGCAGCACGGCGTTTTCGGCTTCGTATCCTGGGCGTAAATCATGGCACCGGCCAGCACGAGTGAGGCCGCGATAGCTAACCAGCGGCCCCAGCCTTTAGCTTCGGCATCCGTGCCCACCTACAGCACTCTAGTGTCGTATGGGGCAGATGTTGCACTCTTTAGCAGGTTGTCGGCGTATTTCTAGGGCGGACGTCCTTCACCGCCCGGCTTCGATATCGGCGACGGTCGCGGCCGCGGACGGGCCGCACACCGCCTGCAGGTTTACCGGTCCGCCTGCCAGCAGGTCGTCAATGCGCCTCTTGAGGTCACCCGAGCTCAGGCGTGCGTAGAGATTGGCGCCCGGACAACTCGTGGTCGGCGCAAAGTCGCGGTGGCTGGCCAGGGTGGTGGCCGAGACACGAAATGTTTGCGCCGCCCAGGCGAAGGCCATGGCGGCGCCGTTGAGTTGGGCGTCGGTGATCGCCTCGGTGTCGAAGTCGCCTTCGCACAGCACCAGGAAGTGGCCGGTGGGGTCGTAGTCGGTCGCCGTGTCGCCGACCAACTCCGGTGTCCGCAACTGGTAGATGTTCCCGTTGCGGTCGACGCTCACGTGGTAGGCGATGTCGATCCATCCGTAGTGGTCCTGGTGGTAACGCTGGTGCTGGCGCAGGCGTCCTGGGGCGTTGCTGTTGTCGCCGAGGACGACACCTGAGTGGTGCAGTGTCATCCGGTTGATGGTGTGTGGGATGCCACCGGGACGCGGCGGGCGAGCTCCCCACGCGTCCCGACACAGCATCGCGGCGGACGCTCCGGTGGCGGGGGGTTGGGTCGGGGAGCTTGCCGTCGTCTCGGCGCTGGTTGGGGGCGGGGCGGTACTAATGGTGCTCGGTCCGGAACTGGGTTTGGCGGTCGCGCAGCCACCGACGGCCGCGGCCAGACCGGTGCTGGCGACCAATTGCAGGACTTGACGGCGGCCGAGAGCGGCTGTCACTTCCGGCCCGGCAGCTTCATCACCGTGCGCACGATGGGCAACAGCGACTTCTGCCACCAAGAGTTCGGAAGACCGAAGGGTGCATCGAGATTGAATACGCGCGCAGTGGCAATGGTCTGCGATTCGGTGTACTTCAGCAGGCCTTCGGGGCCGTGTCGACGTCCGACACCGGAGATGCCCATGCCGCCCATCGGCGCGCTCAGGCTGCCCCAGGCGAACGCGTAGCCCTCGTTGACGTTCACCGTTCCCGTGCGCAACCGGGCGGCGATGTTCTGGCCCTCTGCCGAAGAACTCGCCCACACGCTGGCGTTGAGGCCGTATTCGGTGTCATTGGCTTTCTCGACGGCTTCGTCCACGTCGGCGACCGGGTAGATCGACACCAGCGGCCCGAACGTCTCGTTTTCAGCGCACTCCATCTCGGGTGTGACATCGGTCAGCACGGTCGGCTCGTAGAACAGCGGACCGATGTCGGGTCGTGCCTTGCCGCCGGCAATTACCTTGGCGCCCTTGGATGTTGCGTCATCGACATGATCGGTAACGGTGTCGAGCTGATCCTTGGAGATCATGCTGCCCATGTCGACGGAGAAGTCGTAGGAAGCGCCTAACTTCATGTTGCGCACGGCTTCCCCGAACTTGCGGGTGAAATCGTCGGCGATGTCCTTCTCGACGTAGATCCGCTCGATGGAGATGCACAGCTGCCCGGCGTTGGAGAAGCAGGCGCGGGTGGCCGCCTTCGCGGCCTTGTCGAGGTTGGCCCCGCGCGTCACGATCATCGGGTTCTTGCCGCCGAGTTCGGCAGAGAAGCCGATCAGGCGGCGCCCTGCCTGCTCGGCCAGATGGCTGCCGGTCTGCGACGAGCCGGTGAACATCAGATAGTCGCAGTTCTCGGTGATCGCGGTGCCGACAACCGATCCGGGACCGGGCACGATCGCGTACAACGCTCGCGGCAGCCCAGCCTGGTACAACAGCTCCGCGCACGCCAGCGCGCAGTAGGGGGTCTGGCTGTCCGGCTTCAGGACGACCGCGTTGCCGGCCAGCAGCGCGGGCACCGAGTCCGAGGCGGTCAGAGTCATCGGGTAGTTCCATGGCGAGATCACCCCGACCACGCCCTTCGGCTGGTAGCACACCGTCGTCTTGCCGATCGCCGGCAGCAGCGCCTGCACCTGCCGCGGCTTGAGCAGGCCGGCCGTGACCCGCACGTAGTAGTTCGCATTCGCCATGAGGTCGACGATTTCCTCTTGCGCGGCCCACCGGGCCTTGCCCGCCTCGGCTTGCAGCAGGTCCATCAGGAACTCACGGTTCTCGATGACGAGGTCGCGATAGCGCCGGACGACCTCGATTCGCTCTGCGACCGGACGCTGGGCCCACTCGTTCTGGGCCGCGCGAGCCTCGGCGAACGCGGCCGCGACGTCGTCGGCCGTGCCGATCGGGATCGTGGTCAGGGGTTTCCCGGTGAAGACCTCGTCGATCGTCTTGGTCGGGCGATCGGCTAAGTCTTTGATCGCGACGAGCTGACGCAGGCGGTCGAAGACTTCGGCGGACGGTGCAGGCATATCGCTACCTCTCGAAGAATGCAGGCTTGTACTTCAGCGTATAGCCGGTTCAGCGGGTCGATATGCGTCGCGCGATCTCTCCATAGCGTTCAAAGCGCGCAGAGTCGCTCAGCGCGTTGTACAAAACAAGGCGGGTCGCGGTGCTGCCATATTTGTCCAGTAGCGCATCGGCTAAGCCGTCCCAGGTGGACTCGGTCGCGAAGGTGGCGATGTGGTCGTCGGTGATCTGGGCCGCCATCCCTTTGAAGTCCCCGGCCTTCTGCTTCTCACGCAGCCGAGCGGTGGTGCCCTCGAAGCCGGCCTCGTCCATGATGAAGGCGTAGTTGGGCGTGCTCGCGTAGAAGCTGAGACTGGACCGGACGAGTTCGCGCTCGTGGTGGCGCTCTTCTTCGGTGTCGCCGACGATCGTCATCACCGGTACGATCACCGCGATATCCGAGGGCGAACGGCCGGACTTAACCGCGCCTGCAGCGATATTGGTCGTGACGTGGCGGCCGATGTATCCGGGTTCGCCGAGCGGATGGACATGGACTCCGTCGGCCACTTCGCCCGCCATTCGCAGCATCCACGGGTTGACCGCGGCCACGTCGACTTTCGGATCCGGCTCGTCGATCGGGCCGGCGCTCCACTGCGGAGTGATGAAATCGAGGTTGTAGAACTCGCCGTGATAGTCGAGTTTTCCAGTTCGGAATGCGGTGAAGCAGGCCTTGACCGCGCGCACGTAATCCCGCAGCCGGGGCCCGGGCCGTTCGAACGCCACCCCGTAGCGCCGCACGACGTGGGTGCGCACCTGCGTGCCCAGGCCGAGCCGAAACTTCCCGCCGGTCGCCTCCTGTAGTTCCCAGGCGCTCGCCGCGGTGACGAACGGGCTGCGCGGAAAGGCCACCGCGACGCCGGTTGAAAGCTCAAGCCCGGGTGCGGCTCCAGCCGCGACGGCGGCGTTGAGATAGGCGGTACGCCCCGTTTCGGTGAACAACAAGCCCGAGAATCCCGCGGCCTGGGAGCGTTTTGCGATATCGCCGATCCGCGCCAAGGGCTGCGGAACGGTCATGAGGTCGACCTGCACGATCGAACGCTACCTCCGGGCCCGCGGACCCGCAGACCCGACGTCCGTTATTAGCCGAGCCGGCTCTTTGTGTTGGCCCAATCAACCCGCGACGGAGTCGGTTTCGGCGCTGCCCCCCTTGCGTGCAGCGCGCAAGAATTCCGCAAGAACTTCACGAACGGATGACAAGCGGTGTGGCGCAACCTTTGTGATGCCGGTCGGCGAACGGCGGCTACCGCCCGAATTTGGGATCGGTAGCCGCGCACCCGGCGGGTACTTGATCGCAACGGCTGGATGACAAAGGAGCGGGAATGGGTAGGACGCGCAGACCGACTCTCGCCGACACCGCGACGGGTCGACGGCGCCTATGTGCCGGGCCGGAACCCGAAGTGCCGCGAGCCGCTAACGGATGTTTTTTATCTCCCGAATTGCAGGTCACCGGTGTTATCTTGACGACGCTGGTCCGTCTCAAGCCTGACGGTCCCGCGCTCGCTGGTTTAGCCCTTGACCCATCTCAACTAGGTGGTTAGGAGTACGAGTGAGTATCAATCCCTTCGACGACGACAATGGCCGTTTCCTGGTGTTGATCAACGACGAGGAGCAGCACAGCCTTTGGCCGGTTTTCGCCGATGTTCCCGATGGTTGGCGAGTGGTCTATGGCGAGGCGGACCGATCCGCCTGCCTGGAATACGTCGAACAACACTGGCCCGACATTCGGCCCAAGAGCCTGCGCGAGAGGTTGGCGCAGGACACGGGCCGCTGAGTTGTATGCCGTCTGGGGGTTGGCGGCACCATGACAACGCTGGACAGCGAACGCGACACCGGGACAGCACCTACACCGGATAACCAAGACCGCGACCGGGTTACGTCGATCGAGAGGATGCTCGTCGACATCTATGCCCAGGTGCTCGGTGTCGAACCGGAACGGCTTAGCGTTGACGAATCCTTCTTCGACCTCGGCGGTGATTCGCTATCGGCAATGCGGGTGGTCATCGCCGCTAATGCGGCGCTGAACGCCGATCTCAAGATTGGCGCCCTTTTCGATGCGCCGACGATCTCACAACTGGCATCGCGCCTAGCGGGTGTTTCCGGCGGGATCAAGCCGTTGCGGGCGGTGCCGCGTCCTGCGGTGGTGCCGCTGTCTTTTGCGCAGAGCCGGTTGTGGTTCATCGACCAATTGCAAGGATGTTCGGCGGTCTACAACAGGGCGGTTGCACTGCGGCTGTGCGGTCAACTCGACGTGTCCGCGCTAGGGGGCGCGCTGGTCGACACCGTGCGCCGCCACGAAGCGCTGCGCACGGTGTTCACCGCCGTCAGCGGAGTGCCTAGGCAGGTCGTCATTCCGCCGGCGCGTGCCGACTTCGGCTGGGACGTCGTCGACGCTACCGGCTGGGGGGCGGATCGGCTGACCGCGGCCATCGAGGAGGTTGCCCGGTACGGCTTTGACCTATCGACTGAAATTCCGCTTCGGTCAACGCTTTTCAGCGTCTCCCCGCTAGAACATGTGTTGGTGGTGGTCGTGCATCACATCGCCGGGGATGGTTGGTCGATCAGCGTGTTGGCCCGCGACATCATCACGGCCTACGTGAGTCGCTGCGACGGACACGCGCCGAATTGGCCTGAATTGCCGGTCCAGTACATCGATTACACGCTGTGGCAACGCGAGAATCTGGGCGATCTAGCCGACCTCGACAGCCCGCTGGCTGCGCAGGTCGCCTTCTGGGAAGAGGCGCTGGCCGGGATGCCTCAACGCGTGCAGCTGCCCACCGATCGTCCCTATCCGCCGGTGGCCGATCACCGTGGTGATCAGGTGAGGGTGGATTGGCCCGCGGCGCTCCAGGAGCGCATCCGCGATCTTGCCCGTCAGCACAATGCGACCAGCTTCATGGTGGTTCAGGCCGCCCTTTCCCTGCTGCTGTCCCGCCTGAGTGCGACTACCGATGTGGCGGTGGGCTTTCCGATCGCCGGCCGTGGTGATCCCGCACTGGAAGCGCTAGTGGGATTCTTTGTCAACACGCTGATCCTGCGGGTCGACTTGGGCGGGGATCCGACCTTCGCCGAGCTGCTCGCCCAGGTGCGGCGGCGCAGCCTGGCCGCCTACGAACATCAGGACCTGCCCTTCGAGGTACTGGTCGACCGGCTCAATCCGCCGCGATCACAGACCCATCACCCCCTAATCCAAGTGATGCTGGCCTGGCAGCACAACGACCCAACCCTCGGACTGACGGTGGGCGGCCTGCAGATCACTCCGATACCCGTGGACACCCACACCGCCCGGATGGATCTGGCGTTGTTCCTGATCGAAAACACCACGCAGGCCGGCGAACTCGCCGGAATCGGCGGTCGGGTCGAATTCCGCACCGACGTGTTCGATTCAGCCACCGTCGAAATGTTCATCGATCGGTTGGCGACGGTATTGGCCACGGCCACAGCGGATCCCGAACAACGCTCGTCGTCGATAGCTTGGTTCGACACCGATGAGCGGGCCTGCCTGGATCGATGGGGCAACCGGGCGGTCTTGACCCAGCCGGTATCTCCAGCGCCGTCGATCCCGCACGTGTGGGCGTCGCAGGTATCGCGCACCCCGGCGGCGTTGGCATTGACCTTTGGTGAACGATCATGGACCTATCGAGAGGTCGACGAAGCCGCAAACCGCTTGGCGGCATTGTTATCTCGTCAGCATGTCGGTGCCGGCACCTTCGTGGCGGTGCTGCTGGAGCGGTCTGACCAGGCCATCGTCGCCATCCTCGCGGTACTTAAGTCCGGTGCGGCATACCTGCCGATGGACCCGGCAACGCCACGCGACAGGGTGGCTTTCATGATCGGTGACGCGGCACCGATCGCCGCGATCACCACCGCCGCACTGCGTGATCGGTTTGACGGGCATGACCTGACGATCATCGACATCGTTGACGTCGAATCCCCTGCGCCCGGCGGGCAATCGTGTCCGGTATCGGCGGCACCGGATGACATCGCCTACGTCATCTACACCTCGGGCACTACCGGTGTTCCGAAAGGTGTGGCGATCAGTCATCACAACCTGACTCAGCTGATCATGTCGCTAGGCGGATTGGCTACCGGATCCGATCTGGTGTGGTCGCAATGGCATTCGTATGCCTTTGACTTTTCGGTGTGGGAGATCTTCGGCGCGCTGTTGCGTGGCGGTCGACTCGTGGTGGTGCCCGAAGCAGTCGCGGCCTCCCCGAACGACTTTCATGATGTGCTGGTCTCCCAGCGCGTCAACGTGCTCACTCAAACTCCATCCGCGGTGGGGATGCTGGCCCCCGAAGGACTCGAGTCGGCGACTTTGTTGATGGGCGGCGAGCCCTGTCCGGCTGACGTGGTGGATCGCTGGGCGCCGGGACGGATGATGATCAACGCCTACGGCCCAACCGAGACAACCATTTACGTGGCGGTGAGCGCACCGCTGGCGCCCGGGTCGGGAGTTCCACCCATCGGTTCGCCGGTGCCCAGGGCGGCCTTGTTTGTCCTGGACGCATGGTTGCGTCCGGTGCCTTCCGGTGTGGTCGGGGAGCTCTACGTGGCCGGCGGGGGAGTCGGATACGGCTACTTGCGCCGCACCGCTTTGACCGCGTCGCGATTCGTGGCCTGCCCGTTCGGTGGTAGCGGCACCCGGATGTATCGCACCGGAGATCTGGTGAGTTGGCGACCGGACGGGCAACTGCAATATGTCGGGCGCACCGACGAGCAGGTCAAGATCCGCGGGTACCGCGTCGAGCCAGGAGAGGTGCAGGCGGCGCTCGATTGCTTGGACGGGGTGGACCGGGCGGTCGTGGTCGTGCGGGAGGAACGCGCGGGCGATAAGCGTCTGGTGGCTTATCTCACCGAGGTGATTGCCGGGACGGTGGATCCGGCTGGGATACGAGCCGAGCTGGCGCAACGACTGCCCTCCTACCTGGTGCCCGCCGCCGTGGTGGTGGTCGAGGTGCTGCCGTTGACGGTCAACGGAAAGTTGGATGTCAATGCCCTACCGGTGCCGCAATACCAAGATGCTGACCACTACCGTGCTCCGGCCAGCCCGATCGAGGAAATCCTGGCCGGCATCTACTCGCACGTCCTCGGCGTGCAGCGGGTAGGTGTCGACCAGTCATTCTTCGACCTGGGTGGCGACTCGCTGCTCGCGATGCGGGTGGTCGCCGCGGTAAACGCGGCCCTGGATGCCGGGCTTGGTGTGCGGCACCTTTTCGACGCCCCGGCGATCGCCCAGTTGGCACCGCGTATCGGCGTCGGCGGGCGTCGGTTAAGCCCAGTAGTGGCCGCCGAGCGCCCCGAGGTGGTCCCATTGTCGTTTGCCCAGAACCGATTATGGATCATCGACCAGTTCCAGGGGCCCTCACCGATTTACAACATGGCGGTGGGGTTGCGGTTGCGAGGCGAGCTCGATATCGAAGCGTTGGGTGCCGCACTGGCCGATGTCGTCGGCCGGCACGAGAGTCTGCGAACGCTGTTCTCTTCTATCGATGGCATTTCGCGCCAGGAAATAAAGCCGTTCGACGCAACAGGTTTCGGTCTGCACGTGGTGGATACCGACGGTTGGTCGGCCTCCCGGTTCGACGAGGCCGTTGCGCAGACAGCACGCCACCCGTTCGATCTCGCGAATGAGATACCGTTGCGCGCGGCACTTTTCGGTGTCGCCGAGCAGGAGAGCCTGCTGCTGATCGTAGTCCACCACATCGCCGCGGACGGCTGGTCGGTCGGGCTGCTGGCCGCCGACCTTGGGACGGCCTATGCGGACCGGTGCGCAGGAAGGCCACCGCAGTGGGCCGAACTGGCTGTGCAATACGCCGATTACACCCTGTGGCAACGCGACAACTTCGGAGAGCTTGCCGATGGCGATGGCGAGTCCGATGGCGCATTGGCGGCTCAGTGGGAGTACTGGGAAAGTGCGCTGGCCGGGTTGCCGTCGCACCTGGAGTTGCCCACCGACCGGCCCTATCCGCTGGTGGCCGATCACCGCGGCGACAAAGTCGCGGTGCAATGGCCGGCGGCTCTGCATCGACGGGTGCGCGAGGTGGCCGACACCCACGGCGTCACCAGTTTCATGGTGGTTCAGGCGGCGCTGGCGGTCTTGCTGTCCAAACTCAGCGGCAGTTCCGATGTGGCAGTGGGCTTCCCGATCGCCGGACGCGGCGACCCGGCACTGGACGGTGTGGTGGGATTTTTCGTCAACACCTTGGTGTTGCGAGTCGATCTGGCCGGTGACCCGACCTTCGCGGAACTGCTGGCTCAGGTGCGGACGCGAAGCCTGGGCGCCTATGAGCATCAGGACGTGCCGTTCGAGATGCTGGTGGATCGACTCAACCCCGAGCGCTCGCTCACCCACCATCCGCTTGTCCAGGTAATGCTGGCCTGGCAAAACAACGCCGCACCCGACCTGGTGCTGGGCGATCTCGAGATCGAACCAGTACCGGTCGACACCCACACCGCGCGGATGGATCTGGCGTTTTCGTTGGGCGAGTCCTTCGCGCGGACCGGCGAATTCGCGGGAATTGGCGGCACGCTCGAGTTCCGCAGCGATGTGTTCGACGCGGCCACAATGGAAAAGCTCGTCGAGCGGTTTGCCGCGGTGCTGGACGCGCTGGCCGACCGTCCGAATAGACGTTTGTCATCGGTGGATCTGCTTATCCCTGGCGAGCAGCGGCAACTGGACCAATGGGGCAACCGTGCGGTACTCACCCAACCCGCGCCGCCGCCGATGTCGATTCCCGCCGCGTGGACCGCCGCGGTCGCGCGCACGCCAGAGGCGTTGGCTTTGACTTGCGGACGGCGTTCGTGGACCTACCGCGAACTGGAAAAGTCGGCTAATCGGTTGGCGCACTTGCTGGCTGGCCGCGGTGCCGGACCCGGCAAAGTCGTCGCGTTGATGTTCTCCCGCTCGGCGGAGGCGATTATCGCGATGCTGGCGGTGCTCAAGACGGGCGCGGCGTATCTGCCCGTCGATCCCGCGTTACCACCCGAGCGAATCAAGTTCATGCTTGCCGACGCCACGGCGGTAGCCATCGTGACCAATGCGGTCTCTAGCGCCGATCGCACCGACCGGGATCTGCCGGTGGTCGACGTTAGTGACATCGAATCACCACTGATTCAGCAATACCCGGGCACGGCTCGCCCCGAGCCGCGAGCAAATAACATCGCATACCTCATCTACACTTCGGGCACCACGGGCGTTCCCAAAGGTGTTGCTATCACCCATCGCAACGTCACCCAACTGTTCGGTGTCACCGGCTTCTTCGAACCGCCCGCTGCGGCGGCGTCGTTCAGCGCAAGCCAATGGCATTCGTATTCCTTCGATGTGTCGGTCTGGGAGATTTGGGGTACCTTGCTGCGCGGTGGGCGGTTGGTGATCGTGCCCGAGGAAACAGCAGCATCGCCCGCCGAGTTTCACGCGCTGCTGGCCGCCGAGCAAGTCGACGTGCTGAGCCAAACACCCTCCGCGGTAGGCGTTTTGACTCCGGCAGGTCTGGAATCGGCGGCGCTCGTCGTCGCCGGTGAGGCCTGCCCGGCCGCACTCGCGCAACAGTGGGCTCCCGGTCGGGTCATGATCAATGCCTACGGGCCCACCGAGACCACGATCTATGCGTCGATGAGCGCGCCTTTAAAACCAGATGTGAGGCCGGATGCGCAACCGCCGCCGATCGGTGCACCGGTGCAGGGTGCGGCATTACTGGTGCTGGACAACTGGTTACGGCCGGTACCGCAAGGCATCGTCGGGGAACTCTACGTAGCGGGTCGCGGCGTCGGCGTCGGGTATTGGCAGCGAAGTGGTTTGACGGCGTCCCGGTTCGTGGCATGTCCTTTCGGCGGCACCGGCACGCGCATGTACCGCACCGGGGACCTGGTCCGCTGGCGGCCGGACGGACAACTGGAATACCTCGGACGCGCCGACGAGCAGGTCAAGATCCGTGGGTACCGCATCGAACTCGGCGAAGTGCAAGCCGCACTGGCCGCGATCGCCGGCGTGGACCAGGCAGTGGTGATCGCCCGCGAGGACCGCCCGGGCGACAAGCGACTGGTGGGCTATGTGACGGGCACGGCAGATCCGGTTGCCGCTCGAGACGCGCTGGTAGCCAAATTGCCGGCCTACCTGGTTCCGGCTGCGGTGGTGACGGTCGAGGCGCTGCCGCTGACCGTCAACGGCAAGCTCGACGCCCGCGCACTGCCCGCCCCCGAGTATCAACACGTCGATCTTTACCGAGCCCCGATAAACGCGGTCGAGGAGATTCTGGCAGTCATCTACGCCGAGGTGCTCGGGCTGGAACGCGTCGGGATCGATGAGCCGTTCTTCGACTTGGGCGGTGACAGCATTCTGGCCATGCAGGTGGTGGCCCGAGCGCGGGCCGCCGGTGTGTTGTGCAGACCGCGGGACATCTTCGTCGAGCAAACCATTGCCAGATTGGCCGCCGTCGCGCAACTGACCGACGACGCGTCGGTGGTGACCGATGAAGGCATCGGCGAGGTTTCGGCCACACCGATCATGAGATGGCTGGAGCGGCTGGCGGTCTCCGGTGCTCCGGTCGAGCAGTTCAACCAGACCATGGTCTTCCAGGCTCCCGACGGCGTCACCGAGGCCGACATCGTCGAGCTACTGCAGGCCTTGCTGGATCGACATGCCATGCTGCGGCTGCGAATTGAGCACGATGGCGCCAGGGGATGGGCGCGGTGGATCCCGGAACCCGGTTCATTGGACGCTCGCGTGTGTATTCAACGGGTGGGCGAGCTGTCCGAACAGGCGTTGGTGGACGCCAGATCCCGGTTGGATCCTGCGGCCGGGCGGATGGTGAGTGCACTGTGGACCGCGGAAGCCGGTCAATTGGCAATCATCATCCACCACCTGGTAATCGACGGGGTATCCTGGCGAATCCTGCTGGGAGACATCAATTCCGCGTGGGCAGAAGGTGCGAACGGACGCAGCCGCACACTGCCGGCGGTGGGTACCTCGTTCCAGCGGTGGGCGTCGCAGCTCAACGACCATGCGCACGACCCTGCGGTGGTAACGCAGGCCGACCGCTGGCGGCGGGTGCTGGCCTCGCGTGCCGCAATGCCCGCCGCGCATCCCGGATCCGATACCTTCGCGACGGCCGGACACCACGTGACGTCGTTGGACACCGAAACTACCCGGCTGGTGGTGGGCGAGGTGCCGGCGGCGTTTCATGCTGGCGTGCAAGACATTCTGTTGATCGCGTTCGCGCTGGCATGGGCGGAGTTCCTGGGGGATGGGGGAGGGCCCGTCGTCGTCGATGTCGAAGGGCACGGACGCCACGAAGAGATCGCCGCGACGGCCGACCTATCACGCACGATCGGTTGGTTCACCACCAGGTACCCGGTTGCGCTCGACGTCGACACGCCGAGCTGGTCCCAGGTCGTGCAGGGCCACAAGTCGCTGGGCGCAATCATCAAGGATGCCAAGGAGCAACTGCGCGCGCTGCCGCACGCCGTGACCTATGGTCTGCTGCGCTACCTCAACAGCGACGTCGACCTCGCCGGCCCGGATCCGGTCATTGGATTCAACTACCTGGGCCGGCTCGGTGCGCCCGCCCAAGCCAGCGAAGCGAGTTGGCGCATCGCACCCCGCCTGGGCGACAGCAACGCGGGGCTGCAAATGCCGCTGGCTCACTCCGTGGAGGTCAACGCCGTCACCATCGACACCGACTTTGGGCCGCAACTGCGAGCGGACTGGATGTGGGCGCCGTCGGCGGTCGACAGCGAGCAAGTAAACCGCCTCGGCCAGTTCTGGTTTGAAGCACTGCGGGGGATCTGCGCGCATGTCAGAGGCGGGGGAGGCGGGCTGACGCCGTCGGATATCGCGCCGGCGCGGTTGACGCAGCGGCAGATCGACGACCTGGAGGCTCGATACAGCGTTGCCGATGTGTTGCCGTTGACTCCGGTGCAGCGTGGGTTGCTGTTCCATGCCGGCGCGATCCGCAGCGATGTGTATGCGGTGCAATTGGATTTCGCGGTGACCGGCGAACTGGACCCTGACCGCCTTCGCGAAGCGGTGCACACCGTCATGGTCAGGCATCCGAACTTGGCCGCCAGATTCTGCGACCAGTTCGACGAGCCGGTGCAAATCATCCCCGCCAAACCCAGTGCGGTGTGGCGATACCTGGAGCTCGAGACCGACGAGTCGATCCCACAGGTATGCGCCGCCGAACGTGCCGCAGTCTGCGAGTTGGACGAACAGCCCGCATTCCGAGCTGTGTTGATTCGTGTCGCGCACCAGCGCTACCGCTTCGTGCTGACCAACCACCACATCGTGGCTGACGGCTGGTCAATGCCAGTCGTGCTGCAAGAAATCTTCGCCAGCTATCAAAGACAGTCCCTGCCGGCGCCCGGATCGTATCGCAGGTTTGTGGGTTGGCTGGCCGACCGCGACCTCGATGCGGCCCACGCGGCCTGGCGGGCGGTGCTGACCGGCTTTCACACCCCCACGCTGGTCGGTTCGCCGGACCGGCTCGGTCTAGGCCCGCGGCGCGCCGAGATGTTCCGGGTGCCCGCAGCCACTACCACGGCGCTGCGCGATCTTGCGCGTTCTCGGCACACCACCGCAAACATCGTGCTGCAGAGCGTCTTTGCGCAGCTACTGATGGAGCTGACCGGACAACACGATGTCGCCTTCGGTACCACCGTCTCCGGTCGGCCAGCCGAACTGGTCGGTGCGGAGTCGATGGTCGGGCTGTTGATCAACACCGTGCCGGTGCGCGCCACCATCACGGCGGCAACCACCGCGGCAAGTTTGCTCGATCAGCTGCACAACGCCCACAACGACACCCTGGACCATCAGCATCTGGCACTTGCCGAGATCCACCGAATCACCGGCCACGAACGGCTTTTCGATGTTCTGTTCGTATACCAGAACTTCCCGATCGACACCGGCGCGCTGTCCGGCGCGCACGGCCTGACCATCACCGAGATGTCCCGGCACGACTACAACCACTACCCGCTGACAATCCAGGCACTGCCAGGAAGCGAACTGGGCCTGCGCTTCGAATTCGACACTGAAGTGTTCTGCGCCGAACGCATCCAAACACTCTTCCAGCGGTTCACACGGCTGGCCACGAACATGACCGCCGACCCGACACGGCCGCTTTCGTCGGTGAATCGGCTTGATCCCGTTGAGCATTCGCGGCTCGACGAGTGGGGTAATCGGACAGTTCTGGTTCGGCCGGCGCCGGCCGAGTCGCCGATTCCGGTGCTGTGGGCCAATCAGGCGGCGCGCGCACCGGAAGCGGTGGCGTTGACGTTCAACGGGCGTTCGATGACCTATCGCGAACTCGACGAGGCCGCCAACAGATTGGCGAATCTGCTGACCGGACGTGGCATCGGCCCGGGAAATACTGTGGCGCTGCTGTTCTGGCGTTCTGCCGAGGCGATCGTGGCGATTCTCGGGGTCCTGAAGGCTGGAGCCGCGTATCTGCCGATCGATCCGGGGCTGCCCGCCGCACGAATCGGGTTCATGCTCGCCGATACTCGGCCGGTCGCCGCGGTCACTACCGCAGCGTTGGCCGATCGGTTGGACGGGTTCGACCTGCCGGTCGTGGATATGGCCGAAACGCGCGACCACCCGTGCACCGCGTTGCCGCGGCCAGCGGGGCCGCAAACGGCCGGAGACATCGCCTACATCATCTACACCTCGGGAACCACCGGTGTGCCCAAAGGTGTTGCGATCAGCCACCGCAATGTCACCCGACTGCTGGAGTCACTGCATGCCCAGCTGCCGACGTCCGCAGCATGGTCGCACTGGCACTCGTTGGCCTTCGACGTCTCCGTCTGCGAAATCTGGGGCGCTCTGCTCGGCGGCGGACGCCTCGTCGTGGTGCCGGAGTCGGTAGCCCGCTCACCCGAAGATTTCCACGCGCTGCTGGTCGCCGAACAAGTCACCATCTGCAGCCAGACCCCGTCGGCGTTCTATGCACTCCAAGCCGCTATCCAGGCTGGTGGAATGCCGCGTACAGGGCAGCGGCTGGCGCTGGATGCTGTCTTGTTTGCCGGCGAAGCCCTTGAACCGCAGCGCATTCGGGGTTGGCTGCGAAGCCAGCCGGGGTCGCCGCGGATGATCAACTTGTACGGCACCACGGAGACGACGGTGCATGCCTCGTGGCGAGAGATCATCGCTGACGATACCGACACCAGCACCAGTCCGATCGGGGTGCCGTTGACCCATCTCGCCTTCTTCGTGCTGGACGGGTGGCTACGGCCGGTCCCTGCCGGAATCACCGGCGAGTTGTATGTCGCCGGCGGCGGGGTAGGGATGGGTTACGTGCGGCGGTCCGCGCTCACCGCGTCGCGGTTCGTCGCGTGCCCGTTCGGGGCACCCGGAAGCGTCATGTATCGCACCGGGGACTTGGTGTCGTGGGGCGCCGACGGGCAGTTGAGCTATCTGGGCCGCTCCGACGAGCAGGTGAAGATCCGCGGGTATCGCATTGAGCTGGGCGAGATTCAGAATGTCCTGTTGTCCTGCCCGCAAGTCACCCAAGCGGTCGTCACCGCGCAGCACGGCGCCACCGGCGGCGCTCACCTCGTCGCCTACCTGACGCTCGCACACGACGGCGACGAAGTCGAAGACGCCGAGATCGTCGAACAGTGGCAGGGCCTTTACGACGAGATGTACGGCGCCGAGATCTCGGTGCCCGCGTTCGGTTTGGACTTCCGCGGCTGGAACAGTAGCTACACCGGTGAGCCCATTCCGCTCGAGGAGATGCTGGAGTGGCGGTCGGCCACCGTGAACCGGATCATGGCTTTGCGGCCGCGTCGAGTGTTGGAGATCGGTGCCGGATCGGGGCTGCTGCTGTCACAGATCGCGCCGCATTGTGAAAACTACGTCGGCACTGACATTTCGGCGGTCGCCGTCGACACTTTGAGGAGCACACTCGAACAACTGCAGATCCCGTGGCGTGATCGCGTTCAGCTGCTGGCCCGCCCCGCCCACGTCACCGAAGGGCTGCCGCGCGGCCGCTTCGACACCATCGTTCTCAACTCGGTCATTCAGTACTTTCCGCACGCCGGATACCTGGCCCAAGTGCTTTCGGAGGTAACGGCGCTGCTGGCGCCGGGCGGTTCGGTCTTCATCGGTGATGTGCGCAACCACACCCTGCAGGACGCTTTTCACACTGCGGTCGCCCTCGCGCGGACGGGCGGCACTGCCGACGACTCCGAAATCGCCAAACGAGTCCGTCGAGCGATCGCCAGCGAGTCCGAATTGTTCTTGGCGCCAGAGTTCTTCACCTCGTGGGCGGCGGGCAACCCGGCTGTGGCCGGGCTCGACATACAAGTCAAACGGGGAACAGCCGACAACGAACTCAACCGGTACCGCTACGACGTCGTCGTCCACAAGAATCCCACCCCGGTGCGGTCGCTGGCCGACGTAACGATTCGGCCGTGGCCCCAATGCGGGGGCCTGAGCGGGCTACGCATGGCGTTGTCATCCCGAATCCCCTTGCGCATCACAGACATACCTCGCCGCGATCTGATCACCGACGTCCTAGGCTCGAAGGCTCCGGTGCCTTCAGATACCGTCGACCCAGAGCAGTTGTACCGTCTCGGCGAGACCGCCGGATGTCACGTCTCGGTCACCTTCGGCGCTCGCCCCGACACGCTGGATGCCGTCTTCCTGCCTGTGCAAGACCGTGAGCCGCAACGCATCACAGCGCTGACGGATGTCTACTTGCCCGTCAGCGGAGTCCACCACGCCAACGATCCCCACGCCGCTACCAAGGTCAATACGGTGCGCCAGCAGTTGAAGTCCCGGTTGCCCGAGTACATGGTGCCGGCGCATATCGTGGTGCTCGACGAGTTCCCGTTGAACTCCTCGGGCAAGCTCGACCGCGCCGCACTGCCGGCACCGGAATACCAGAATGCCGACCACTACCGCGCCCCGACCGGTGCGGTCGAAGAGATTCTGGCCGCTAGCTATGCGCAGGTGCTGGGGCTCGAGCGGGTCGGTGCCGACGAGTCGTTCTTCGAGCTGGGCGGCGACAGCATCCTGTCGATGCAGGTGGTGGCCCGCGCGCGTGCAGCCGGCGTAATATGCCGTCCGCGTGACATTTTCGTGGAGCAGACGGTGTCCGGGGTCGCCCGGGTAGCGGTGACTTCCGATTCCGCGGCTGACGTCGTCGACAAGGGTGTTGGTCCGGTGTCGGCCACTCCGATCATGCGTTGGCTGCAAGCCGCGCACGGCCTGGACGGCCAGGCCGCGCAGTTCAACCAGACGGTATTGCTCGCCGCCCCAGCGGGTTCCACCGAAGCCGACGTCGTGCGGGTGCTTCAGGCACTGATCGATCACCATGCCATGCTGCGGCTTCGGGTCGGCGACGGATGGTCTTTTTCAGTGGCCGAGGCGGGTTCGGTTGACGCGGGAAGTTGCCTCCAATCGGTGCAGACAATATCCGACGAGACGATGCTGGCGGCCCGGTCCCGGTTGAACCCGGTCGCCGGGGTGATGCTGAGCGGATTGTGGGTGGCCCCGGCCGGACAACTGGTGCTGATGATCCACCACTTGGCGGTCGACGGAGTGTCCTGGCGAATCCTACTGGAAGACTTCAACATAGCCTGGGCACAGCACCGAATCGGGCAACCCGTCGTGCTGTCTCCGACTGGTACGTCATTCCAGCGGTGGGCATCGATACTCAATGAGTGGGCACGTTCGACGCTGGTAGTCGACCAGGCCGATCTTTGGCAGCAAGTGGTGGCGACACCGCCAGCTCTGCCGGCACCGCAGCCCGTGGTGGACACTTATCGCAGCGCCGGGCATTCGTCGATGTCGCTCGAGGTAGACACGACGCGACTGCTGTTGGGCGAGGTGCCCGCGGCGTTCCATGCCGGCGTCCAGGACATCTTGTTGATCGCGTTTGCATTGGCGTGCAACGAGTTTCTCAATAGTGGCGGCGTGCCGATCAGCATCGCCGTGGAAGGGCACGGGCGCAACGAGGAACTGGGACCCAATGTCGACTTGTCACGCACGGTGGGATGGTTCACCGCGAAATACCCGGTGGCGCTGGCGGCCGGTGAGTTGGCCTGGTCGCAGGTGGCAGCCGGTGACGCCGCGTTGGGCGCGGTGGTCAAAGACGTCAAGGAGCAACTGCGGCGCCTACCAGACGGGCTGACTTACGGCCTGCTGCGCTACCTCAACCCCGACCTCGACCTGGTCGGAAACGACCCGACGATCGGCTTCAACTATCTCGGCCGTCTGGCAGCGTCTGCCTCCACAACCGAGAGGTATTGGCATATCTGCCAATGGGGTTCGTTGTTCACCGACCACGCCAGCACCGGCCTGGCGTTGCCACTGACGCACTCGGTGGACCTCAACGCGGTCACCGTCGATACCGGTGCCGGCCCGCAACTGCACGCGGACTGGACCTGGGCGCCGTCGGTCGTTGACCAAGCGCAGGTCGACCGGCTCGGTGAGTTGTGGTTCGGGGCACTGCGCGGGATCTGTGCCCATGTGCAGTCCGGTGGGGGCGGGCTCACGCCGTCCGACGTGTTACCGGCGCAGTTGAGCCAGCCGCAGATCGACGAGTTGCAGCGGCAATACCGCGTCGCTGATGTATTGCCGTTAACCCCGATGCAGCAGGGACTGTTGTTCCACGCCGGCACCACCACGGGCGACGTGTACGCGGTGCAACTGGATTTCACCGTCACCGGAGACCTCGACCCGGATCGCTTACGGGACGCAGTGCAGACGGTGGTGCGGCGCCATCCCAATCTGGTGGCCCGGTTCTGTGACCGGTTCGAAGAGTCGGTACAAGTCATCCCGGTCGACGCTGCAGCTTCCTGGCAGTATCTGGAACTCGAGACCGAGGAGCAGGTTCAGCGGTTATGTTCAGCCGAGCGCACCGCGGTATGCGATCTCGTCGCAAAGCCCGCGTTCCGGGCAGCCTTGATCCGTACCGACGAGCACGTGCACCGGTTCGTGCTGACCAATCACCACATCGTGGCCGACGGGTGGTCGATGCCGATCCTGCTGCGCGAGATTTTCGGCAGCTATCACGGGCATCGGCTGCCAGCGGTGGCGCCCTATCGCCGGTTTGTCGCTTGGCTGGCTGGTCGGGATCATGCTGCGGCGCAAGCGGTTTGGGGCGCAGCTATGGCGGGCTTCGATACTCCGACATTGGTCGATCCCACGGGTCGGTCGGTACCAGGACGGCGTGGCTCTGCTTCGGGACGCCTGTCCGCTCAAGCCACCCGGGCCCTTGCCGACCTGGCGCGCCGCTGCCATACCACGGTGAGCACCGTGCTGCAGGGGGCCTGGGCGCAGCTCTTGATGGGTTTGACCGGTCGGCACGACGTCGTCTTCGGGGTCCCGGTGTCCGGCCGGCCTACCGAGTTGACCGACGCGGAGTCGATGGTCGGATTGTTCATCAACACCGTGCCGGTGCGGGCCAACATCACCCCGACGACCAGTGCCGCGGAACTGCTCGAACAACTGCACCGGACCCACAACGACACCCTGGAGCATCAGCACCTCTCACTGAGTGCCATCCAGCGCGCCGCCGGCCACGACAGGTTGTTCGACACGCTATTCGTCTACGAGAACTATCCGATCGACACCGAGGTGCTGTTGGGCAGTGGCGACTTGGCCCTGACCAACCTGACTGTCCATGACCGCACTCACTATCCCTTGACGCTCCAGGCCAGGCCGGGTACCGAGCTGAGCTTCGACGTTGAATTCGACACCGAGTTGTTCGCCGCCGAAAGTATCGACGCCCTGATCGGGCGCTTGGTGCGCCTGTTATCGGCGATGACGACCGATCCGGCCGCGCCGCTGTCGTCGATAGATCTGCTTGACGATGCCGATCATGCTCGGCTCGGCGGTTGGGGCAATCGGGCGGCATTGACCCAATCCATACCGGCCGAAACGTCAATTCCAGCGGCGTTGGCGGCGCAGGTGGCTCGCGGGCCCGATGTGGTGGCGCTGAAGTTCGGTGACCTGTCGATGACCTATCGCGAGTTCGAAGAGCAGTCGAATCGGCTGGCCCGACTCCTGCTCGGCCGTGGTGTGTCGTCCGGAACCACTGTGGCGCTGCTGTTCTCCCGCTCCATGTCGGCCATCGTGGCAATGACCGCCGTCCTCAAAGCGGGAGCGGCTTACCTTCCAATCGACCCGGCCCTACCGGCCGCTCGAATCGAGTTTATGCTCGCCGATGCGGCGCCGATTGCGGTGATCACCAGCAGCGAACTGGCGAATCGCCTTGCGGACCAGAGTGTTCCAGTGCTCGACATCGACGATCTCACGGCTCATCATTTGCACGCCTACCCTCCCAGCGCACTACCGGCGCCCGCTGCCGCCGAGATCGCGTACGTCATCTACACCTCCGGCACTACCGGTCTGCCCAAAGGCGTGGCCATCACGCAGCGCAACGTTATCGCGATGGTGGAGTCACTGGATGCGTCCCTGCCGCGCGCGGGCGTATGGGCGCAATGTCATTCGTATGCATTCGACGTATCGGTATGGGAGATTTGGGGCGCACTGCTGCGGGGCGGACGACTTGTGGTGGTACCCGAATCAGTAACGGAGTCGCCCAACGACTTTCACAACTTTCTGGTTGCAGAACGGATCACCGTGTTGGACCAGAGCCCGTCGGCGGTGAGCATGTTGTCGCCGCAAGGTTTGGAATCGATGACGTTGGTGGTCGGCGGGGAGGCCTGCCCGGCCGAGCTCGTGCAGCGATGGGCGCCGGGACGGGTGCTGATCAACGCCTACGGCGCAACCGAGACGACAGTGGATGCGGCCAGAAGTGCGCCCTTGTCGGTGAATTCGACGCCACCCCCGATCGGTGCGCCGGTGCCGGGATCGGCGTTGTTCGTGCTCGATGAATGGTTGCGTCCGGTGCCGCCCGGGTGTGTGGGTGAGCTCTATGTCGCGGGCCGGCAAGTGGGCGTCGGGTATTGGCGACGGTCGGCATTGACCTCCGCACGGTTCGTCGCATGCCCGTTCGGCGGAGCGGGGACACGGATGTATCGCACCGGGGACCTGGCTTATTGGGGCATCGACGGGCAACTGCATTGCGTCGGACGTGCCGATGAGCAAGTCAAGATCCGCGGGTTCCGAATCGAACTCGGTGAAGTTCAGTCGGCGCTGGCCGGACTCCAAGGGGTCGAGCGGGCAGCGGCGACGGTGCGCGAGGACCACCCCGGAGATAGACGTCTGGTCGGATATTTCATCGGCACAGCGGATCCTGCTGCGGTGCGCGCGATGCTGGCCGACCAGTTGCCGAGCTACCTGGTTCCTGCGGCGGTGATAGTCGTCGATGCGCTGCCCTTGACGATCAACGGCAAACTCGACACCCGCGCGCTGCCCGCGCCCGATTACCAAGGCATCAACCGATACCGGGCCCCGTCCACTCCTACCGAGGAAACGCTGGTCGGCATCTACGCGCGGATCCTTGGCCTCGAGCGGGTGGGTGTTGACGACTCGTTCTTCGACCTGGGCGGCGACTCCTTGTCGGCCATGCGGGTGACCGCCGCGATCAATACCGCACTGAATACGAAGCTCAAGCTGCGCAACCTGTTTGACGCGCCATCGGTAGCTGCCCTGAGTGAGCTGCTGGGCCGAGAGGTCGCTGCGACTTGCACCGAGATACATGCCGCCGACCTCACCTTGGACAAATTCATCGCCACACCGACCCTGACCGCTGCTCCGACGCTGCCGATATCCACGCCCGAGTGCGGCGAGCCACGGACGGTGCTGCTGACCGGGGCGACCGGTTTCCTGGGGCGTTACCTGGTTCTGGAATGGCTGGAACGGCTGGAAGCACTGGACGGCAAACTGATCTGCTTGGTGCGAGGCAAGTCCGACGAGGACGCACGGTGTCGGCTTGACGACGCCTTCGACAACGGCGATCCGGAACTGTTGCGGCACTTTCAGAAAATGGCGATCGAACACCTCGAGGTCGTCGCGGGCGACAAGAGCGAACCCAACCTCGGCGTGAACCAGCCGACCTGGCAGCGGCTGGCCGACACTGTCGACCTGATCGTCGATTCCGCAGCTGTCATCAGCGCCTACCTGCCCTACAGCGAACTGTTCGGGCCCAATGTCGTTGGCACCGCGGAGCTGATCCGGTTGGCGCTGACCACAAAACGCAAGCCGTACACGTACGTGTCGACGGCAGACGTCGGGACACAGATCGAGCCGGCGCTGTTCACCGAGGATGCCGACATCCGGGTCATCAGCCCGACCCGGACACTCGACGACACGTTGGCCAACGGCTACGGCAACAGCAAGTGGGCAGCCGAGGTGTTACTGCGGGAAGCTAACGACTTATGCGGTCTACCGGTTGCGGTGTTCCGCTGCGGCATGATCATGGCCGACACCACATACGCGGGCCAGATCAACGTGTCCGATACCGTCACCCGGATGGTGCTGAGCCTGTTAACCACCGGATTAGCCCCGCGATCGTTCTACCAGCTGGACTCTGAGGGCAATCGGCAACGCGCGCACTTCGATGGTCTGCCAGTCGATTTCGTCGCCGAGGCGATAGCGACGTTGACCCCCGCAAGCGCAGCCGGCTTCACCACTTACCACGTAATGAATCCGCATGACGACGGTCTGGGGCTCGACGAGTACGTGGATTGGTTAATCGAGGCCGGGTACCCGATCAAGCGCATCGATGACTTTGGTGACTGGTTCGATGAGTTCGAGGCCGCCCTGCGTGCCCTACCGGATCAACAGCGCCAGCACACCGTGCTGCCGATGTTGTTGTCGGGCAACTCCACCCGGGCCGAGCCATTGCGACCGGGTGGCGGAGCCTACGCATCGACCGATCGATTTCGGACCGCCGTGCAGGAACACCGGATCGGCCCAGACAATGACCACCCCGATGACCACCCCGATGACCACCCCGATGACCACCCCGATGACCACCCCGATATCCCGCACGTTGCGGCGCCCAACATCGTCCGCTACGCCACTGACCTGCGCCTGCTCGGACTGCTGTAGGTCCCCATGCTCAAGTTGCTGCGCGCTCACTGGGTTTCGATGACGGCAAGCCTTCTTTCGCTCGCCGCCGCCACCGTACTCATCCTGGTCCAGCCGCTGCTGGCCGGCCGACTGGTCGACCGCGTGGCCACCGGTGCGCCGACAACAGCGCTGGCGGTCGGTTTGTTGGTGATGCTGCTGGCTCAGCTGCTGCTGGAGTCGCTGGGGCATTTCGAGCTGGACCGCATCGGCGAGAAGATCGTGGTGCAGTTGCGGACGTTGTTCACCGATCACGTGGTGCGGTTACCCATAGGAATGTTGGACCGGGTCCGCACCGGAGATCTGTTGGCCCGCGGAACAAGCGATGCGAGTCTGATGCGTGACATGCCGCGGGCGGTCGGCGACATCGTGTTCGGCATCCTGACCCTGCTCGGCGCGGTCGTCTTGATGTTGTCGATCGACGCGTTCACCGTGCTTGTCGTGATCATCGTGTTGACAACCGGCTTCATCGCGGGGAATCCGTTGTTGTCGCGGATTCAACGCGCCTCGTTGAATCGCCAAGCCGCGCTTGGTGATTACGCAGCCGGATTGGACCGTGCCCTGGGCGCCGCGCGCACCGTGAAGCTGTTCGGCGCCGAAGACCGCGAAGTGAAGACGATTGGCCGCAGTGCGCACGCGGCATATCAGGCCGGCGTTCACGTCGCCGCCTACACCGCGGCGAACATCGGCATCGTACGGTTAGGTATCACCGGGTCGTTCCTTGCGATCATGATCATCGACGGGCGCCGCGTCGCCGCCGGCGGTCTTTCCATCGGTCAGTTCGTCAGCCTCTTCGCCTTCGCCATGTATGCGATTTTCCCGATCAATGCTGCCTTCATCGCACTCACCGCGTTGCGTACCGCCGCCGGTGCGCACCAGCACCTGATGGCCACGATGCGGCAGCTTCCCGAAGACGATCCGCCGGCCCCGGTGGGCGCTCGTGCTCCGGTCGGCGCCATGACGATTCGTCAGGCCGCACCGCTCGTCGAGTTCGACCACGTGTCATTTTCCTACGCCGAGCGCCTCGTGCTCGATAACGTCTCCTTCACCCTCGACCGGGACCAGATCACCGCGCTGATCGGGCCGTCGGGCGCCGGAAAGTCCACGATCTTGGGCTTGTTGTGTCGATTCCACGATCCATCAGCGGGCCAGGTGCGGTGGGAAGGCCGCGAGCTGCGGGACATTGGGCTGCGGGAACTGCGCGGTCGACTCGGACTGCTGGAACAAGACGCGCCGGTGCTGCACGGCACCATCCGTGACAACCTGCTGATCGCGGATCCGGCCGCCGGCGACGCAGACCTGTGGCGTGTCCTGAAACAGGCGAATATCGCCGACGAAATCGCCGCGCTGCCAGCGCAACTCGACACCCCCGTGCTCGAACGCGGACGTAGCTTGTCCGGTGGCCAGCGCCAGCGCCTGGCCTTGGCCCGGGCATTTCTGTCGCGGTCGCAACTGATCCTGATGGATGAACCCACTGCTCATCTCGACCGCGCCAACGAGTACGACGTGATGACCAACCTGCTACGGGCCCGCGGTCAGCGAAGCCTCCTGGTGGTCGCTCACCGGCTGTCCACCGTGACCAACGCCGACCAGATCCTGGTCCTGCGCGATGGCCGTATCCAGGCTGCTGGAACGCATACGCAACTGCTAGATGCACCCGTCTATCGCGATCTCATCGAGCATGAATTCGTGCGGGAATCCCGGTGCTGACACGTATCGCTCGGGTGGCGATCGACTACCCGCGCCGCGTCATCGCCGTTGCACTACTGGTGCTGATCGGTGCGGCGATCTTCGGTGTCCCCGTTGTCGGCCGGCTATCTGCCGGGGGCGGAACAGATCCCGGCGCGGACTCGTCACGCGCGTCCGCGCTGCTCGCCCAGAAATTCGACCAGGGCGATATGACCATGATCATCACCCTTACCTCGCCGGGCGGCGTTAAAGGACCACAAGCGACCGCGGTCGGTACCGATATCGTTGCGCGGCTGAAGCTTTCACACAACACCCGGCAAGTGCAGTCGGCATGGACCGTACCGCCCGAGGCGGCGTCGTCGTTCATCAGCCGGGACGGCAAGACGGGGCTGATTGTGGTCGCCGTGTCCGGCGGTGAAAGCGACGCCCAGCGCAACGCCAAGCAGTTGGCCGACGAAGTCGTTCACGACCGGGACGGCGTCGTCGTGCGCGCCGGGGGAGACGCCACGGTCTACTGGCAGGTGAATGCTCAGACCCAGCAGGACCTGTTTCTGATGGAATCGGTGGCGCTGCCGTTGAGTTTTCTGGTGCTGGTGTGGGTGTTCGGTGGATTGGTCGCGGCGGCACTGCCTATCGCGGTGGGAATATTCGCGATCATCGGTTGCCTGGCTTCGCTGCGCGCGATAACGCTCTTTTCCGATGTGTCCATCTTCGCCCTGAACCTGTCCGTGGCCATGGGAATGGCGCTGGCCGTCGATTACACGCTGCTGATCCTCAGCCGCTACCGAGATGAATTGGCCGACGGCCACTCTCGCGATGGCGCATTGATCCGCACGATGGCGACCGCCGGACGTACCGTGTTGTTCTCCGCCATGACCGTCGCGCTGTCGATGGCGACGATGGTGCTATTCCCGCCTTACTTCCTGAAGTCCTTCGCCTACGCCGGTACCGCGGTGGTCGCTTTCGCTGCGGCGGCCGCGATCGTCGTGACACCGGCCGCGATCGTGTTGCTCGGTGGTCGGCTCGACCCGTCACGGATGACTGCGCGGATGTCGAGAATCATGTGGGGAGCTCAGGGCAGACCCGCATCGGTTGCCCAGTGGTCGTGGTACCGATGGACGAAATGGGTTATGCGCCATGCGGTCCCAATTGGAATCGCGATCACCGTGCTGTTGCTGCTACTGGGCGCACCGTTTCGCGATGCGCGGTGGGGATTCGCCGATGACCGGATTCTGCCGCCCTCGGCTTCGGCTCGCCAGGTGGGTGACCTGCTTCGCAACGACTTTCCGGACCGCGGGGTACCCGATGTCACCGTGGTGCTTCCGGATGCGTCCAATCTGAGCCCGGCCGAACTGGATAGGTACGCCAAGGCCCTCTCCCGGGTGCCGGATGTGAAATGGGTGTCCGCACTGGGCGGCACCTTCGTCGACGGTGATCGTTTCGGGCAGCCGTCGGCAATCTACGGGATCCGCGACGGCAGCATATTTCTGACCGTGGGCACCTCTGCGCCGCTATACACCGCTGCCTCAACCGATCAACTCGATCGTCTACATGCCGTACCAACCCCGAGGGGCAGAACGGCGTGGCTGACCGGTATCGCGGCGAGCAACCGCGACAGCGTGCAGGCGATAGGTACCCGATTGCCGTGGGTGCTGGCCATCATCGCCACGATCACCGTGGTTCTGGTGTTCCTGCTGACCGGCAGCGTCGTGCTGCCGATCAAAACCGTGTTGATGAACACCCTTTCGTTGTCTGCGGCCTTCGGTGCGCTGGTTTGGATTTTCCAGGAAGGACACTTTGGCGGGCTGGGTACGACCGCCACCGGCACGCTGGGCGTGCAACTCCCGGTGTTGTTGTTTTGCATCGCTTTCGGCCTCTCGATGGACTACGAGGTCTTTTTGATATCGCGGATCCGGGAGTACTGGGTCTCTTCGGATCGCGGCGCGCACGCCAACGACGAGAGTGTCGCATTGGGTGTGGCCCATACCGCGCGGGTGATTACGGCAGCGGCGCTGATCATGGCGATCTCGTTTTCGGCGCTGATGGCCGCGCAGGTGTCGTTCATGCGACTGTTCGGGTTCGGGCTGACGGTGGCGGTACTGGCCGATGCCACGCTGGTGCGAATGCTGCTGGTGCCGGCGTTCATGCATGTGCTCGGCCGGATCAACTGGTGGGCACCGAAATCTCTGGCTCGCTTACATGCCCGGTTCGGCCTCAGCGACACCGGATCTGCCGTCTGACTTTCGTCCCGGTCCAACGCAAGAGTTTCGCAAGATTTTCGACAAGATCCGGCAAGCGGTGGGCGGCAACGTATGCAGTGCCGGTCGGGTCGGCCGACCCCGCCGTGGATGCAGCGCAGGCCAGAGGAACCGAAGTGGATACCACCTACACACTCGGCAAGGTGTTTGCCGGATTCACGATCAATCGGATGCTGGGTGCGGGGGGCATGGGCGCGGTGTACTTGGCGACGCACCCGCGGTTGCCGCGGGAGAATGCGCTGAAAGTCCTACCGCCGCAACTGAGCACCGACCCGATGTTCCGCGCGCGATTCGAACGGGAGGCTGAGCTGGCGGCCGAGTTGTCACATCCGCACATCGTGCGGATTCACGACCGGGGCGAATATGACGGCCAGCTCTGGCTGTCGATGGACTATGTAGAAGGCACCGACGCGGCGGCCTTGCTGCGCGAAAGTTTCCCGGACGGAATGCCGTTGGATAGGGTCGTGGCGATCATCCGGGCGGTCGGTTCGGCCTTGGACTACGCGCATCATCGCGGCCTGCTGCACCGGGACGTCAAACCGGACAACATCTTGCTGGCCGAGGGCCACGGGCAGTCTCCGGTGGTCTATTTGGCTGACTTCGGCGTCGCACGGCGGATGCATGACGAGGCCGGGTTGACCGCAACCAACATGGCGGTCGGCACGGTGAACTACGCCGCGCCCGAGCAGTTGAAGGGTGAGCCAGTCGACGGGCGGGCTGATCAATACGCGTTGGCATGCACAGCCTTTCACCTGCTGACTGGAAAGCCGCCCTACGTCGATAGCAATTCCGCGGTGGTGATCGCCCAGCATGTCAGTGCCCCGCCGCCGTCGATCGGCGCCTTGCGTCCGGCACTGGGCGATTTGGATTGGGTATTCGCCGTCGCGATGGCAAAGGAGCCATCGCGTCGCTTCGCAAGCTGTCAAGCGTTCGCCGACCAACTGGCGGGCGACGCGGCGCCGAGTTTCGCCTACGCCGGGCAGATCCCCGGCGGTCCGGTCAATCAGTACGAGGCCGCCGTTGGCGCCGCCACCGTGGCTGCTCTAAACAGCCCGGCATTAGCCCCCACCGTACAAAGAAGGTCGCCGCGGCGGCGCCCAGGTGTCCGGGCGGGCGTCCTGGCCTGCGCTCTGTGCGGCATCGTAATGCTCGTTGCGGCAGCTTTTTTCGGTGGTATACAGCTTTACTCACGCCAGCACCAGACCGCGGTCGCCGCGACCGATACCGCCCCGGTCACGGCGCCCTCGCCGCCCAACACCGGCCCCTTTACCGGTGTCTACCAAGTTGAATTCGGCGTGGTCACCGGCGTCGACGGTCAGCCGGCCGAACGCGCGGTCACGCCGACCACCGAACTGTGGGGGGTCCGCTCGGTATGCGGGTCGTCGGGTTGCGTGGCGACGGCCGCACGCCTGGGTGGTGAGACCATGCAGGCGGCGACGTTGGTGTTGGACGAGGTCGACGGAACCTGGGTCGCGGTGAGTGTCGGATCAAGCACGTGCGCGAACGTCGACGGTGAAGTATGGGAAACGTTTGCACTGCAACCTCTTCCAGGTGGCTCGTTCTCCGGGGAGGCCACCCAGACCATGACCAAGGGGTGTGCCAACAAGCGGACGGTGACGTTCACGCGCACCGGGGACGCCGACCTGAACAGCCTGCCTGACCCCGGGGCGCTGCCGCCGCGAATCAACTCGCCGGCCGCGGCCCTGCACGGCCGCTACCACCAAACATCAACCCAACCCAATGGTTTCACCGAACAGCGTGACTACGCGGTCCGCACGGATTGCCTTCGGGCCGGTGATCGTTGCATGAGTCTGTTCCACGCCGCACCGGCAGCCGCCATGGTGTTGATCTATCGCGACGGAAGCTGGGTCTATGAACGTGAATTCGACGCCCGGTGCTGGAAGGGCGGCATGACGCACGTGAAAATAGCGGTCCCGTTCGCCTTGCCGCAGCCGACACAGGATCCGGTTACGCTGCTGGTCGGCCATGGCCGGGAAGAGCTGACGGGCAGCTCATGCCCGAGCACCGACGTGGACGTGAAATTCGCGCGTACCGGCGATTGAGCCGCGGTCGCAATTGGTTTAGACGCCGTCCAATCCGGTCGCACCTGCCTCGCCGAACAACGAGCCGCCGCTGCCGCCGGCCCCACCGGCACCGTCCGGCCCGTCCGGACCGCCGTTGCCGGCCCCACCGGCACCGCCTGGCCCGCCGGCCCCGCCGTTGCCGATCACCTTGGCGTTGCCGCCCACTCCGCCCGGTCCACCAGGACCGCCGGCGAGAGGACCGACGACCGCGGGTCCGCCTGCGCCGCCCGCTCCGCCGCCGCCACCGCTACCGATGAATCCGGCAACGCCGCCGTTACCGCCGGCACCGCCGGCCCCGCCGATAGGCCCAGGGGCGATGTTTGCGACCCCGCCGGCGCCACCGTTTCCGCCGAATCCACCGTCACCATAGAACAACCCCGCAGCACCACCGTCGCCGCCGTTGCCGCCGGTTCCAGCGCCGTAATAGGTTGCGTTCCCGCCATTTCCACCGCCGCCACCACTGCCCCACAGACCGGCGGCACCGCCCTGGCCGCCGTGCCCGCCCGCGGCACCGCCACCGGTGTTGTTCCCGCTCAGACCGCCCACTCCGCCGTCGCCACCGTTTCCGTGTATCCAACCGCCGCGACCGCCGACGCCTCCGTTACCACCGTCGAAGCCGCCCTGCAGAACCGAGCCGTAGTTGCCGGCACCGCCGCGTCCGCCGTCGCCGAACAGCCCGGCGTTACCCCCGGCGCCGCCCGCGCCACCGTCGCCACCGCGGTTGGCGAACCCGCCGTCACCGCCGTTTCCGCCGTCTCCGTAGAACCATCCGCCGCTGCCGCCCGCGCCGCCGCGCCCGCCTGCGCCCATGTAGTTATTCAGGTTGTTGTTGGTCGCGTTGCCGCCGGCGCCACCCGCACCGCCGGAACCGAACAGCCATGCATTGCCGCCCGCGCCACCGACTCCGCCGTTACCACCCAACGAGGCGTTCGACGTGGTTCCGCCCGCCCCGCCGTGTCCGCCGTTGCCGTATAACCACCCACCGTTGCCGCCGGCCCCACCGGCCCCGCTCCAGAACCCGTTGCCGCCGTTACCCCCGCTACCGATCAGGCCGGCGGCGCCACCGCTGCCGCCGGCTTGGCTGGCTGTGCTGGTGGCGAAGCTGTAGCCGTTGCCGCCGTTGCCGAAGAGCAGACCTCCCGCGCCGCCGTTGGGGGACGCCGCGGTCCCGTCGGCTCCATTGCCGATAAGTGGGCGGCCCAGTAGCGCCTGGGTCGGTGCGTTGATGATGGCGAGGAAGTCTTCTCCTAGGTTCGCCAAAGGTGCGGCGGCGGCAGCCTCGGCGGCCGCGTAGGAACTACCGGCGCCCGACAGCGATTGCACAAACTGGGCGTGGAAAGCTCCCGCTTGTGCGCTCAGGCGTTCGTAGGCTTTGCCGTGCCCGGCGAAGAGTGCCGCGACCGCGGCCGAGACCTCGTCGGCACCACTGGGGAGAAGTGTCGTAATCGCCGAATTTGCAACAACATTGGCTTCGCTCAGCGCCGAACCAATGCCCCTGAGATTTCCTGCCGTCGCCGCCAGGACTTCGGGACCTACGACCACAAATGACACCGGGATCCTCCTGCTTCGTGTCGAGCCATGCTCGAACCTGCCAAGGTTGAGCGGAGCATAGCGGGCAGCGGTTGGCCAACAATCGTTTTCGACAATGTTTTTGCGATATTCACCATTTCCGTTTGCGGAGTGAGTGTTCCGCGCTACCGGCCCTCGCCTGCGATGCGCTATCGCTGCGGACTGAACCGGAACCGGCACCCGGTGACAGTCCGCGGGACGACGCGCATATAGTGCGACTTCTCGGAGTCGGTCCACGACAGCACTTGCGCGCGTTCGCTTCCGCGAGCTAACTCCGCTCAGCCGATAGCGGTGCCGAACAAATGGCCAACCAGATAGGTAAACGCCAAACCGGCAGCCCCGCCGAACACAACACGCGAGACCGCGCGCCCTACGCTGCTGCCCCCGATCCTGGCGCTGAGCGTCCCGGCCAATCCGAGTGCGATCAACACCGCAACGAACGTCACTGGTACGCGCCAGGTTGCCGGCGGCAGCAGGATTGCCAACAGCGGAAGCAATGCTCCAGCGATGAATGAAGCGGCCGAGGCCACCGCGGCATGCCACGGATTTGTCAGCTCTTCGGGATCGAGGTTGAGCTCGGCCTCGGCATGCGCCGCGAATGCATCGTGAGCGGTAAGTTCCTCGGCCACCCGCGCGGCGGTTTTCGGTGAAAGGCCTTTGGCCGCATAGATGGCGGTGAGTTCGGCCAGTTCGGCTTCGGGAGTCTGGTGCAATTCGGAACGTTCCTTGGCAAGCATGGCGCGCTCACTGTCGCGTTGACTGGATACCGAGACATATTCGCCTAACGCCATCGAGACAGCGCCGGCCACCAAACCGGCCAACCCTGCGGTGAAGATCGGTCCGCGTTGCGCCGTCGCTCCGGCAACGCCGACGACGATACCGGCTACCGAGACAATGCCATCGTTGGCGCCAAGCACGGCCGCTCGCAACCAGTTCAATCTTTCCGACGCGCCATCACCGTGCGGCTCAGCCGCATGGATTCGTTTCCCGCTCACCACGGGACCAGCCAACCGCACCGACGTGATCCGCGCCAGCAAGCGCAGCCTCACCGAATATTCCATTAATCGGTCGGTCCGCGGGATCTGCGTCGAACGAGACGACGACCCCAGAACAGCAACGCACCCACTGTTAGAACGCCGGCGCCCGCGATGATCGATGACCACGGCAATGCCAGCGCCACCAGTGCGCAACCCGAAAAACCCACCACCGGAATGACTTTGGCCGGGGCACCTTCTTCGCGTCGCAGCGTTAAGGCCGAGGCGTTTGCGATCGCGTAGTAGACCAGCACCGCAAAGGACGAAAAGCCGATTGCCCCGCGCAGATCCACGGTCGCCGCCAGCAGCGCAGCCAACGCTGCGACCGTGAGCTCGGCGCGGTGCGGCACTCGGAAGCGCGGGTGCACCGCGTCGAGCAGGCCCGGAAGATGACGGTCTCGCGCCATCGCCAGCGTGGTGCGCGATACCCCCAACAGCAGTGACAGCAACGAACCCAGTGCGGCGAGCACCGCGGCGACAGCGATAACGGGCGGCAGCCACGTGGCGCCCGCTGCGCGCACGGCGTCCGTCAACGGTGAAGCCGTCGCGGCAAGTCGCTGCGGTCCCAGCGCCGATAGGACCGCGGTCGCAACCGCGGCGTAGACGACCAGCGTGAGTGCGAGTGCGGTCACTATTGCCCGGGGGATGGTGCGAACCGGGTCGCGAACCTCCTCGCCCAGCGTGGCGATGCGAGCGTACCCGGCGAAAGCGAAGAACAAGAAGCCTGCCGATTGCAGTACTCCGGTGCCATGAACATCGCCGGACAGGGACAGGTTTGCGAAATTGCCTGCGCCGGAACTGAAAACAGATCCCACCACGCAGGCAAGCGCCAGTAGAACCGTCACCACGATGACCCGGGTCAGCCATGCCGCCTTCGTCACGCCGACATAGTTGACCGCCGTCAGGCCCACCACCGCCATGACCGCGACGGCGTGGGCGTGGGCCGGCCACGCGTACCAGCCGACGGTCAGCGCCATCGCCGCGCACGAGGCGGTCTTTCCGACGACAAATCCCCAACCCGCGAGAAAACCCCAGAATTCGCCCAGCCGTTCTCGTCCGTAGACGTACGTGCCACCGGAGGCGGGATAGAGCGCCGCCAATCGGGCCGATGAGGTCGCGTTGCAGTACGCCAGCACTGCGGCCACTGCCAAACCGATCAGCAGCCCCGCCCCGGCGGCTTGCGCGGCGGGGGCCAGCGCGGCAAAGATCCCCGCACCGAGCATCGAGCCCAGCCCGATCACGACCGCGTCGCCGACACCAAGGCTGCGCCGCAACCTGTTGTCCGGGTCGGGTAGCGCCGGTTCAGCTGCTGTCACGCCAACACGCTACGGCGATCGCTAGTTGGTCCCCAACCGGTGGCGCCGATCAGTGTGCAGGCGGTCCTTCGGCAGCTGGATCGGTGCCCCAGGTGCCCGGCATCATCGGCAACGTCGGTGCCTCGGAGAGCGAGTCACCCGTCATCGTCGTCAACCCAGCTGCCTCGCGGACTCTGGATTTCGTTGCGGTGCCGGTGAATCCGAGCGGTCCGGCACCTGAATCCGACGCGGAAAAGTCGGTCGGTCGATCCTCCAACACCCATTCGGGGGTGTCGTCCAGGGTCAGGTACTCGTCGCGGTAACCGCGATTCTTGGCCTCACCGCGGCGTTGCCTGCGCGCCTTTGCCGAGCCAGTGGCCGCCGCGGAGGCCGCCGATGCGGCGGCGATCTTCGACGCGGGCGCGCTGGCGGTCGCCTTGTTGTGCAAAGCGGGACCGAGCGTAGGGCCCGGGCCGGGACCGCCGACCAGATAGGCGAAACCCTGGAATCCGGGGGGCGGGGCCGTGGACGCGGTGGCCGTGGTGGCCGGCGCCTGGGAAGGGACGCTGGATGCCGGCGCCGCGCCGGCGGTTGTCACGGTAGGGGACAGGGTTGCCACCGGCACAACCTGCTGCGGGCCGGCGACGACAGGCACCTCCGTGGCCAGTAGGGCCGGAGCTTCCGGGACAAGGGACAGAGCGGAAAGCCCGAGCGCAAGCGGGATGGCTCCGAACCCCGGTGCGGCAACCGCGGCATACATCGGGGTCCCCATCAACGCGAAAACGCCCGCGTAGGCGAATACGTAAATCAGTGGAAGCCATGTCGTGAACGCGGCGCTCGGGTTGGTGGCGAAGTCGATGATGAGTTGTCCCACCGTGCCGACCGGATCGGTGACGAGTGCCTTCAAGACGCGGTACATGCTGGTGAAATGCTCGGACCAGGCCAGCAATTCTTCGATGGGATCGGTGGGCGGTGACGAGGCCGGTTCCGCGGTGGCGATCGGCGGTGCCGCATCGGCAGGGGTGAGAGCCGTCCAAGCCGCGGTCGAAAGTGCCTGGTACACAGCCATTGTGGTGGCGGCCTGTATCCACATCCGGACATAGTCGGCTTCGTTCAACGCGATCGGGATGGTGTTGATGCCGAAGAAATTGGTCGCGACCAACACTCCGTGGACGGCGTGATTGGCCGCCAGTTCGGCGAGCGTGGGCATGGCTGCCAGCGCGGACTCGTAGGCGGCCGCTGCCGCCCGGTGTTGTGCCGCGGCGCCGGCACTGCTGGTGCTGTTATGTACCAGCCAGTCCAGGTACGGCAGATGCGCCGCGACGTACTGCGCGGCCGTCGGGCCGTCCCACGACGCGCCCTGTGTCGCGGCTAGCACCGCGGACAGTTCCGCTGCAATCTGGGTGTATTCGACGCTGAGGGTCTGCCATGCCGATGCGGCCGCCAGCAATGGGCCGGGTCCTGGCCCAGTGCTCAGCAGACTCGAGTGCACCTCGGGCGGTGCGGCCATCCACACCGGAGCGGTCATCGTGCCCTCATCCCGTGGCACACGGCGCGAGAGCAAGAATTGTCAGCCATCAGGTGTTCTCGACGACAGCGCATGGGTCCGGGTCTCCTCGTATAGTCGGCAGGACTGCTGCGGGCCAAGTTAGCATTGGGTAACCTAACAAAGCCGTGTATTCATTGACGCCGTGCCGTCCCCGCTCAAATCAATTACTTAACTAACGACGGTCTGGATAGTCAGCGCGCCCGATAGTTGCTGAAGCCATTAGCCTTATGCGTGGCACGCCACCGCGTACTCGTCTCCGGCGCAATCACTGGTCGGGAGCGCGAAGGCGCTTCGGATGAGTTTGCTCGCATCGAACGCTGATGGAAGGCGGGTGAGGAGTCGGCGATGGCTGATACGACCGAGGGTTCGCGAGAGGGTACGCAATTCGGGCCGTATCGATTGCGACGCCTGGTCGGCCGCGGCGGCATGGGCGACGTCTACGAGGCCGAGGACACCGTGCGGGAACGGGTCGTCGCACTGAAACTGATGTCGCAGTCGTTGTCACAGGACCCGGTCTTCCGCACCCGGATGCAACGTGAGGCACGCACCGCCGGACGGTTGCAGGAACCGCATGTGGTGCCGATCCACGACTACGGCGAGATCGACGGTCAGCTGTATGTGGATATGCGCCTGATCGACGGCAAAGACCTGGCGGCCATCCTCAAACGCTTCGGACCGCTCACCCCGCCTCGCGCTGTGGCGATTATTCGCCAGATCGGCTCGGCGCTAGACGCCGCGCACGCCGCCGGAGTGACGCATCGTGACGTAAAACCGGAAAACATCCTGGTCAGCAGCGACGATTTTGCCTACCTGGTCGACTTCGGCATCGCCAGCGCCGGGACCGACGAAAAGCTCACCCAGCTCGGTAGCACCGTCGGCACGTTGTACTACATGGCCCCGGAGCGTTTCGGCGAAACCGAAGTGACTTACCGCGCCGACATCTACGCATTGGCGTGTGTGTTATATGAATGCCTGGCCGGATCGCCACCATTTCGGGGCGACCAGCTCAGCGTGATGGGTTCGCACATCAACAAACCAGTGCCACGGCCCAGTCTGGCGCGTTCCGGCATTCCGGCCGCGTTCGACGCGGTGATCGCCCGCGGCATGGCCAAGGATCCGGCAGATCGGTACCCCACCTGTAGCGACCTGTCGGCGGCGGCCTATGCGGCGCTGGCCAGCCCCGATCAAGACCGTGCTTCCGATATTTTGTCGCGCAGCCAGGTTGCCCAGGTGCCGCCCCAGTTCGCCGGCCAGACCCCCAGCGGCTATGCGCCGGTCCCACCGCCCGCACATGCGATGCCGCACGGGGGATCGGCGCCCGTACCGTGGCCGTCCGGGCCTGGGTCAGTGCCTGGGTCAGCGCCCATGCCCACGCCCATGCCCACGCCCATGTCCGCATCGGGGCCGCCGCCGCAATGGGCCGGAACGCACGGCTGGGGTGCGGCACCGCCGGGCAGCACCGGAGTACCGCAGTGGGGCCAGCAGCCGAACCGTCCGAGCGGATTGCTGCGCAAGCCCTGGCTCTGGGTAGGCCTTGCCATCGCCGTCATCGTGGCGGTCGCGGGAGGATTGATCATCGGTTTATCCGGGTCGAAGCGCTCGGCCGCGCCGCCGAAGACCTCGACACCGCAGCCGGCTGCCGACGCGGTCGCCCTCAACGTGCTCAATGACGGGGTATTCATTGGCAGTTCGGCGGCGATCGCCACGATCGATGTGTTCAACGAGCCGATCTGCCCACCGTGCGGGGCTTTCATCAGGTCCTACGCCAGCGATATCGAGACGGCCGTAGAGAACAAGAAACTTGCGGTGCGCTACCACCTGCTGACCTTTTTGGACGAACAGTCCCACACCAAGAACTACTCGACTCGCGCCGTCGCGGCGTCGTACTGCGTTGCGACGCAAAACGATCCGAAGATCTATATGAGCTTCTACGCCGCGCTGTTCGGCAGCGATTTCCAGCCGCAAGAGGGCGCTCTGTCGGACCGCACTGACGCCGAACTGGCGCATCTGGCACAAACCGTGGGCGCCAACACCACCGCCACGAACTGCATCAAGTCCGGTGCCGACCTCGGCACCGCGCAAACCAAAGCCACCAACGCCAGTACGTCGTTGGCCGGGTTCAACGCCAACGGCACGCCGTTCGTATGGGACGGCAGCAGCGGTGTGGACCTGCAGAATCCGAACTGGCTGACCAAACTGATCGGCTGACCTACCCAACAGTGAGGACGCATGACCGAACGCATCGAGACCGAGCGCACCATCGCAGCGTCCGCGGCTGACATCTTCGCGGTGCTCTGCGACCCGCAGGGCCATGTCGCGATCGACTCGTCCGGGATGCTGCAGGACGCCGACGGCGACCCGGTGACCGCCGTGGGCGACAGCTTCGTCGTCCACATGGACCGCGAGTCGCTGAACGACTTTCCGCAACTGGGTAAATACGACGTCACCGTTGAGATCACCGAGTTCGAGCAGGACCGGTTGATCGCCTGGACGATCCTCGGCCAGATCCGGCCCCAAATCGGCCACGTCTACGGTTACCGCCTGGCGCCCGCCGAAACTTCTGATGCGGCGACGGTGGTCACCTCGTTCTACGACTGGTCGAACATCGATCAACAGTGGCGGGACGCGGGAATTTTCCCGGTCATCTCCGAAGCCGCGCTGCGAGCGACGCTGGGCGTTCTGGACCGAACTGTGCGCCGCGGCTACCCGCGGGGTTAAGCGGGTCCAGCCGCGCAGCAGGCTCGCCGTGCCCGCTTGACCGACGCTGTCGGACATGTTCGGTAGGGTCCTGCGGGTGAATCCGACCGTACCGATCAAATCCGTAAACGCCCGTCTCGCTGAGGAACTGGCGATTGAACAGGTCCAAGTTGTCGCCGCCGTCAAGCTCCTGGACGAAGGCGCCACCGTCCCGTTCATCGCCCGCTACCGCAAGGAAGTCACCGGCAGTCTGGACGACGGTCAACTGCGCACCCTCGAGGAGCGGTTGCGTTACCTGCGGGAACTCGACGAGCGCCGGGCGGCGGTGCTGGCCTCCATCGAGGAACAGGGCAAGTTGACCGACGCGCTGAAGCGGGCGCTGCTGGCGGCCGAGACCAAGGCGCGCGTCGAAGACATCTATCTGCCCTACAAGCCCAAGCGGCGGACCAAGGCGCAGATTGCCCGCGAGGCGGGCTTGGAGCCGCTGGCCGACCAGTTGGTCACCGATCCCACGCTGGTCCCCGACGTCGTTGCCGAGACGTTTCTCGGTGACGATGTCGCCGATGCCGCCGCCGCTTTGGAAGGCGCCCGGCACATCCTTATCGAACGGGCGGCCGAGGACGCGGAGCTGGTCGGCGCGATTCGCGAGACATTTTGGGGGAGAGCGTCGCTCCGGACCAAACCTTGGTCTGAGGAAGCCGCGAAAAGTGCTGAGGCACAGAAGTTTCGCGACTACTTCGACTTTGCCGAACCGCTGGAGAAAATGCCGTCCCACCGCGTCCTCGCGGTGCTGCGCGGGGAGAAGGAAAAGGCATTAGCCTTCAACTTCGACGGCGGGCACGACGAGGTGTACGAAGCGATGATCGCGCGCACTCTCGGGATCGACATGTCGGCGCCGCATGCAGTTCACCCGGCGACACCGTGGCTGTCCACCACGGTGAGCCTTGCCTGGCGGGCCAGGCTGATGTTCTCCGCCACGATCGACGCCCGGATGCGGCTGCGGCAACGCGCGGAAGAGGAGGCGGTGGCGGTGTTCGCCAGGAATCTCAAGGACCTGCTGCTTGCCGCCCCTGCCGGAGCGCGCACGACGCTGGGCCTGGACCCGGGCTTTCGAACCGGCGTCAAGGTTGCCGTGGTGGACGGCACCGGCAAGGTGCTCGATACATGCGCCATCTATCCGCATGCGCCGCAACGGCAGTGGAAGGCCGCCAAGGCGGCCTTGGCCGCGCTGGTGGCCCGGCACGGCGTGGAGTTGATTGCGGTGGGTAACGGAACAGCTTCGCGGGAAACCGATGCTCTGGCAAGCGAATTGATCGCCGACATCCGCGCTGCGGGTGCCGGCGCCCCCGCGAAAGCGATGGTCAGCGAAGCTGGCGCATCGGTGTATTCCGCATCGGCGTATGCGGCACACGAGTTGCCCGATCTGGACGTGACGCTGCGCGGGGCGGTGTCGATCGCCCGGCGGTTGCAGGATCCGCTCGCCGAACTGGTGAAGATCGAGCCGAAGTCGATCGGTGTCGGGCAGTACCAACACGACGTGACCCCGGGAATCCTGGCACGAAGCCTGGACGCCGTGGTCGAGGACGCGGTCAACGCCGTGGGTGTCGACCTCAATACCGCATCGGTCCCGCTATTGGCGCGGGTGTCGGGCATCTCGGAATCGTTGGCCGAGGCCATCGTCGGCCACCGCGACAGCACCGGCCCGTTCGCCAACCGCCGTGCGCTGCTGGAAGTTCCACGGTTGGGGCCCAAGGCCTTTGAACAATGCGCGGGATTTCTTCGGATCCGTGACGGGGACGACCCACTGGACGCTTCGGGAGTCCACCCCGAGGCGTACCCGGTGGTCCGGCGCATCCTGGACCGCTCCGGTGTCGCGCTGGCCGAGATCATCGGTGACGAACGTGCGTTGCGGAAGCTTCGTCCCTCCGATTTCGCCGACGACAGGTTCGGCATCCCGACGGTGACCGACATCCTCGCCGAACTGGAAAAGCCCGGCCGGGACCCGCGGCCGGCGTTCACTTCGGCGACCTTCGCGGCTGGCGTCGAGAAGATCGCCGACCTCAAGGCGGGCATGGTGTTGGAAGGGGTCGTCACCAACGTGGCTGCCTTCGGCGCTTTCGTCGACGTCGGAGTGCACCAAGACGGACTCGTGCACATCTCGGCGATGGCGCAGCGATACGTGTCCGATCCCCACGAAGTGGTCAGATCCGGTCAAGTCGTGCGAGTAAAGGTGATGGAAGTCGACGTCGAACGTCAGCGCATCGGCCTGAGCCTGCGTCTGGATGACGAGCCGCAACGGGACAAGCGTCCCGACCGTGCTGCACGAACCCCGCGGGACGGCAGACCGGGCCCGCGGCAGAAGAATTCGCAGCACACCAGAAGTTCGGGCCGGGCGGGCGCCGGTTCGGCGGGCAATTCGATGGCCCAGGCGTTGCGCGATGCGGGATTCGGGCGGTAGTGACGGATCCGCGACGGGTAGTACTACTCATTCGCCGTCGCGGATAACTGGGCATGCTGGTCGAATGCCTCTGGTTACCTCCATGTCCACCGCGGGTGAGATCTCTGCCAACACCAAACGCCAGCGCGACCGTGCCGTCGATGTCGCACGCCTGACCGCGCTCGTCGTGGTGATGTTCGGGCACTGCGCGCTGCTGCTCGGCACCATCGACTCCAGTGGGGTGCGAATCGGGAACCTGCTCGGCGCGGTTCCCGCCCTCGCGCCGGTGACCTGGATCGTTCAGGTGATGCCGCTGTTCTTTCTGGCCGGCGGGGCCGCCGGTGCCTACGGTTGGCACCCCGGCACCGCGTGGGGGTCGTGGCTGTTCACCCGGTCACAGCGGCTGTGCCGGCCGGTGTTCTGGTATCTGGCGGCGTGGACGGTGGCGCTACTGATTGTGCGCGCGACGGTTGGCCAGGAATCCGCGGCCGGACTCGGCCGCGAGTGCGTGGCGCTGTTGTGGTTTCTCGGCATCTACCTGGTCGCGCTTGCCTTCGTGCCAGCTTTGACCCGGCTGCGCACGGGGCGCGCGTTCGCACTCGTTGTCACCGGTCTGCTCGCTGCTGCCACCGCTGTCGATGCCATCAGGTTCGCCGTCGGTACGCCCGAATCCGGGATCGCCAACTTCTTGATCGTCTGGCTGATTCCGGTGGTGATCGGCGTGGCCTATGCGCGCGGGCTGATCGGTCTGCGTGCAGCGTTGGTCACCGCGGTGTGCGCGTTGAGCGTGCAAGTACTGCTGGCTGTGGCTGGCACCTACGAGGTTTCGCTGGTGGTGACCGGTGCGGAGCGGATGTCCAACGTGTCGCCGCCGACGCTCTTGCTGGCGCTGCACTGCACGTGGATGTCGTGCGCGTTCGTGGCGGCTGCGGGGCCGATCCGACGCTGGGCTCAGCGTCCCAGGGTGTGGCAGGCCGTTGCCGTCGGAAACGGTGGAGCGATGACGCTCTATCTGTGGCACATCCCGGCGATCGCGGTTGCCGCGGTTGGTCTGCACGCTGTCGGTCTGGATGCCTTCGACGTGCATGCTCCCGGGTTCTGGGGCCTGCTCGCCTTGCGGGCGGTGGTTTTCGCGGTTGTCATGGCCGTGACGTTCAAGCTGCTCTCACCGCTCGAGCATCGGCGCCTGCCCTGGTGGGACGCGCCGGTTCGTTCCGGCGGCGTCTGGTCGACGGTTGCCGGTGTGCTGATTTGTCTCGCGGGCATCGCGCTGGTGCTGATGGCCAAGGACGGCCTGACCGGCGACGGATGGATTGCGCTGGGCTGCTTCCTGGTTGCGGCCCTGGCCGCTCGGGTCAGCGCCGGGGTGCCGTCGCGCACTGGCTAACCGCGTGCCATCTGCGAGTCCGGGGCTGCCCAATCGGTCGACACCTTCCGGTGGCTGATCAGCCACGTGTCCGCCTCGGGCACAAGGACATCGCGATAGCGTCCGAAATGGTCGAGCCCCACGTGGGTGAAGACGGTGAAGTAGGACGAAACAAGGGCCCGTTGCGGTGTGACTTCGGTAAACAGCACGTTGGCAACGTTGTGCCGCACTATCGGTTTCACTTCGTGCTTTAGGTGGGGCTCGACCTTGGCGTTACCGGTCACGCTGCCTGTCACGTTGCCGGTCACGCCCGCCAGGAACTCCGCGATCTCGGATCGGCCGTGTAGCGACCGCAACCCACGAATCTCCAAAACGCCGTCGACGCAGAATGTTTCGGCAAGTCCGTCGACTCGGCCCGCGTCACCCGCCCAGTTGTACCGCGCCAGCGTGTCTCGAATCTGTTCGCGCGCAACGAGTTCCCACTGTTCCATGGTCAGCGTGTTCCTCTCAGCCGAACGGGCGGTTCTCCCGCACCCCGCGGTACATACCCCAGCGCACAATCCACGGCATCACCACCCGCTCGACCGCCCACCGCGGAAACCGGAACGCGTGGCCGGTGGGGAAGAACACTTCCAACCCGTCGGGCTGGATCCCCACCAACGAGCCCCAGCGGCGTCCGGGTGCCTTAAACGCCCGCAGCTGGCCGCCGGTGAAGGTGCCTCGAATGTTGTGCGCCACCAACGCATCACCACGATTGCGGGCCGAGCTGCGCAGTGGGTCGGTGGCCGCCACGTCGCCGACCGCGAACACGTTCCGGTGGCCGGGCACCCACAGCTGCGGTGTCACCCGTATGTAGCCGCGCTCGTCGACCAGTTGCGGCGGTAGCCATCCGGTGTTGGGCCGCACCCGTCCTATCGCCCAGAGCACGGCGTCGGCGACGGCTGGGGGTTGCCCGGTGCTCCAGCGCACCGGTTCGTTGGTGATCTGGTCGCCGGTGAAGCTGGCGGCGACGACGCCCCGATGGCCCGGGTGTAGGCCGACGCCGAGTTCGGTCAGCCGGCCGGCCACCCGCTGCCAAATTCTCGGATGATATTCACCCAGCGGGCGTTCTGCCGGAAAGTACAGGTCAACCTGCTTGTCCGGCCAGGTCCTGGCGATGTTGACGGCGCTGCTGACCGCCGCCGCGCCACCCCCCACCACGATCACCGACCTGGCCGTGGCTATTTGTTCGTGGGCCGCGTACAACCCAGCGCCCACTTGTGCGGCTGACTGCAGCTGGGTCTGGCGCCAGAAGCCATTGCTGACGCCAGTCGAGATGACCAGCGCGTCGTATTCCTCGGTGACGGTGGAGCCATCTTCGCGGTGGCCGAACACCATCTGCCCAGTCAGATCCACACCGGTCAATTCGGCCTGCACCGTTTGGACCCCGTCTAACCGGCGGAACCTGTCGAACGGAATCCAGTAGTCGCGCGCCCAATCGTCGGGACGGGCGAGTCGTACGCCGAGTTCCTGCCCGCTGACCAGCCCGGGCTTCACCGAAATGCCGACGACGTCGGCGTGCGGTGCCAGCCGGATCGCAGTCAGAATGCCGACGTCCCCCAAGCCTGCAATGACGACGCGCTTGCGGGTCATGCCGTGTCTTTGCGCGGTGGTCGGGGCACAAAACGCGGAACACGGTCGATCACGGTCTGATACTCGGGGCGCCGCGACAGACTGCGGGTCTCCATCATCGGGATGCTGGCACCAAGGAACATCGCCAACATTGCCATCGCACCCACAAACAACCACCAGGCGTCCGACGGCGACGCCGCCACCCCGAACAGCGCGAGGGAGAACCAGAAACTGAACTCACCGAAGTAGTTCGGATGTCGCGACCAGCCCCACAATCCCTGGTCCATCGCCGCCCCGGGGCGCCGGTCCCGGACGAACCGGTGCAGCTGCGCGTCGGCGGCGAATTCGAGGGCCACCGCCCCCATGCCAAGGACGAAGGCAACGATGGTGAGCCACCTGATGTCGGCGCCGGTGTACGTCACACAGACATAAACCGGAAGCATGCCCGCGAACACCTGGGTGGTGGGGATCAGATGAATCGCTAGCAGGTCGACAACGAACTCTGCCCGGCCGGCGCGCTCTTTGAACATCGGGTAGCGCCAGTCCTCGTGATGCAGGCCGGAAAATGCGTACACCCAGTTCGCAGTGAGCCGCACCGCCCACACCAGGACCAGTACCGCGACCAGCCAACAACGCAACTGGTCGACACCCGCACCGGCCTGACTCCACCAATAGAACAACAGCAGCGGGGGAATGACGCTCCAGTACGCGTCGTAGAAGCTCGAGTTGTGATAGATCCGGCTGAATGCGAACACCACGAGGGTGGCGAACACGTCGGCGATGAAGGTATCCAGCCACAACCGTCCGGTGCTCGGGCCCCACGCCAGCCAGCCGGCGGCCACGCCGATCGCGACGACATATGCGGCGGTGACGAGCGCCAGCGACCGAGCTTTACTCATCTCCGGCGGCCACGGTCCTCAATTCAGCTCTGCAGCAGCACTTTTCGGCCAGCCATGCCATCGGATACTCCTCGCGCACAACACCCGGATTTCAGGTCCACGGCCACCGTCGGCAAAACCGTAACACGTTCTACCGGGGCGGTTGGCGCGCAAACTCAAGGCACGGGTGACTCGTTGGTGACGGCACGGTAGCCACGGGCACCGACCCGGTCGACCGCCGCCTTAACCACACCGAAAATCAGCCCTTGCAAGCCCGCGCCCAGCAGCGCGGCGCGAGTGGAGTTGCTGAGATCTTTGGGATCCGGCGGCGCCTGGTCGTCGTCGCTAAAGCGTTTCCAGACTTGGCTGAATACCGCACCGGCCAACAATCCACCCGTCACGCTGGTGGCAATCGATAGCGGCATGTACATGGCTTTGGACTTTGCACTCATGACTGTGCTGGTACCCCGCCGCGGTGTTCCCAAATCGGCTTACGGGGCATGCTGGTCGGGCTGCACAGCCGGAACGTCTCAATCCAAACTCATTGCGGGAATTTCGACCATGATCCGTGCCGAGCGACTATGTTCGTCTTGCCAAGTTGCTCATTCGGAACCGGTGATTGCCCAAGTCGGTTGGAGGCGCGCGATGGGGTGCGAGAGGCAGGTGCAACTGCTTCGGTCGGTGCAGCGACGGCACGTGGGGGGCCCACCACCTGAGAACGGACAAATTTGATGAATTTTTCGGTGCTGCCCCCCGAGATCAATTCTTTGTTGATGTTCGCCGGTGCCGGACCGGGCCCGTTGTTGGAGGCGGCGACGGCGTGGGAAGGACTCGCCGGCGAGTTACAGTCCGCGGCAGCGTCATTCAGTGCGGTCACGTCGGGATTGGTCGGCGGAGTCTGGCAGGGCCCGGCATCGGCGGCAATGGCGGCTGCGGCCGCACCGTACGCCAGCTACCTCGGCGCGGCAGCGGCCCAAGCCGCCGGCACGGCGGGCCAGGCGGCTTCGGCAGCCGCGGTGTTCGAATCGGCCCAAGCCGCGATCGTGCATCCAGAACTCATCGCCGCCAACCGCAATAGCCTTGTTGCGCTGGTTATCTCGAACTTGTTCGGTCAGAACTCGCCGGCCATCGCGGCCACCGAGGCGATCTACGAACAGTTGTGGGCGCAAGATGTGGCGGTCATGGCGGGCTATCACGCCGGCGCCTCGGCGGTGGCCGAGGCATTGGCTCCGTGGAGCGAAGCGTTGTTGCCCGGCATCGCGGGAGTCGACTTCAGCATCTCCATCTTCGGTCTGCAACTGCTGCAGTCCGGTTCGGCCAACGCCAACACAACGTTCGGTGGCCTGGCTATCGCCGCCGGAGCCAACAGTTCGGCCAACGCCGACCTGGCCGACATCGCGCTCGCCTTCGGTGACGGCAGCAGTGCCGCCGCGACCGGCGGCGTACTCAACCTAGCCGCTGTCATCGGCAGCAACTCGATAGCCAAGGCGACCGGAGCAGTGAACATCGGCACCGGAGCCCTAGCGTTCGGCAACAACAACACCGTGCTGTCCAACTCCGTCGGGGTCGGAAACATCGGCACTGTGGCGGCCGCGTTCGGCAACGACAACGCGGTCTGGGCCAGCGCCGAGGGCGTGCAGAACAACGCCACAGTGGCTGCCGCGTTCGGCAACAACAACACCGGGGTGTCCGCCAAGGTGATCGGCGTGGAGAACACCGGCATCGTCTCGGCGGTGTTCGGCAGCGACAACACCTCGGTCGCGGCCAATGCTTTCGGCGTGGAGAACAACGCTGTGGTGGCCGCGGTGGCCGGTAGCGGAAACAGCAATGTGCTCGCCGATGCCACCGGTGTCGGCGGCAATGAAGGTGTGGTGGCCGCCGCCTTGGGCAACAACAACAGCACGGTCGCAGCGAGTGCGACGGGCGTGGGTGGCAACATCGGCACCGTCGCGGCGTCCATCATCGGCAGCAACAACTCGATTACCGCGTCGGCCACCGGCGGCGGTCACATCGGCACCGTGGCCAGCGCGCTATTCGGCGACAACAACGGCATCAAGGCCTCGTCGTTCGGTCTGGACAACCTCGGGACGGTGGCAACCGTCGGCGGCAGCGGCAACACCCTGGTCTCCGCGCAAGCCGACGGCTCGGGGAACATCGGCACGGTAGCTACCGCATTCGGTGCGAACAACCCGGCCGTCACAGCAAGCGTGCTGGGCGTCGGCAACCTCGCGAACGTCGCCACGTCCTTTGGAAACGGCAGCACTGTCACCTCCAACGTAATCGGTGCGGGGAACATCGCCACCCTGGCTACTTCCGGTGGCGACAACAACGGCGTCGGAGCCAGTGCCGTGGGTGTGGGCGCCAACACCGCCCAGATCGCGACGGCCTTCGGCAACGGCAACACCCAGGTAAGCGCCGATGCCGGCGGTGCCGGCGGCAATACCGCCACCGTCGCCACCGTGTTCGGCGACAACAACACGGCGAAGGCCAGCGCGTTGGGCGCGGGCAACATCGCGAGCGTCTCGACGGTGTTGTTCAGCAACAACAACAACTCAGCGGCTGAGACGATCGGGGTCGGCAACGTCGCCACGTTGGCGACCTCTTACGGTCACGACAACAACGTCTCTGCCGAAGCCAAAGGCGTCGGCGGCAACACCGCCACCATCGCCACGGCGATCGGTCAGGGCAACAGCAAGGTCGACGCCGACGCCGGCATCGCGGGCGGCAACATCGCCACCTTGGCCACCGTGTTCGGTGACAACAACACCGCCCAGGCCAGCGCGTTGGGCGCGGGCAACACCGCGACCCTGTCCACCGTGCTGTTCAGCAACAACAACACCTCCTCGGCCAGCGCGCTCGGCGTGGAAAACATCGCCACCGTCGCCACGTCGTACGGCGACAACAACAACGTCTCGGCCAGTGCACCCGGTGTCGGCCTCAATGTCGCGACGTTTGCCACCGCGATCGGGGAGGGGAACACCCAGGTGCACGCGGAGGCGGGCGGAGGGGGCGGCAACACCGCAACCTTCGCCACCGCGATTGGCGACGGAAACTCGGTTTCGGCCATCTCCACCGGGCTGGGTAACACCGCCAACATCGCCACCGCCATCGGCGACAACAACACCGCCAAAGTGGACGCATTCGGTGTCGAGAACATCGCCACCATCGCGACCGCGTACGGCGACAACAATGGCGTGGCCGCCAGTGCACCGGGTGTCGGCGCCAACGTCGCGACCATCGCGACCGCAATCGGCGACGGCAACACGCAAGTCTCCGCCTCAGCCGGCGGCGGTGGCAGCAACATTGCGACGTTGGCAAACGTGTTCGGCGACAACAACACTGCCGAAGTCAGTGCAACTGGTCTGGGCAACATTGCCACCGTGGCCACCGGCATCGGCAATAACAGCGGTCTGAAAGCCAGTGCGTTCGGGCTGGAGAACATCGCCACGGTGGCCACGTCCTACGGCGACGGCAACGGCACCGTGGCAGCCGAGGCCGGCGGCGCGGGCGGCAACATCGCCACCCTGGCCACCGTGTTCGGCAGCGGCAACACCACGACCGGTGCGCACGCGATCGGTGTTGGCGGCAACATCGTCACCCTGGGCACCGTGATCGGCGACAACAATGCCACGGTGTCGGCCAGCGCGACCGGGTCGGGCAATATCGTCTCGGTCGCTACCTCCATCGGCGACAAGAACACCGCCACCGTCGATGTCACCGGGGTGGGGAACGTGCCTACCGCATCGACTGTGATCGGCTCCGACAACTCGATGAAGGTCAGTGCCTTCGGCTTGGAGAACATCGCCACCCTGGGCACGGTGTACGGCGACGGAAACACCGGCGGCGTGGTCGAGGCCGGTGGCGTCGGAGGCAATATCGCCACTCTGGCAACAGTTTTCGGGAACGACAACACCGCGGCCGTCGCCAGGGCCGTAGGCATCGGCGGCAACATCGCCACGCTGAGCACCGCCATCACCGACGGCAATGCGGTTTCGGCCACCGCCAACGGCGCGGGCAACATCGCCACGATTGCCAGCGCCTTTATCGGCGGCGGGAACACCGCCACCGCGTCGGCCACCGGCTTGGAGAACATCGGCACCATTGCCACCGCGGCGGGGGCGAACAACGGGGTCGTCGCCACCGCGTCCGGTGTCGGCGGCAATATCCTCACCCTGGGCACCGCGGTCGGTGACGGCAACTCTGAGGTGATCGCCACGGCCGGGCTGGGCGGCAACATCGCCACCGGCGCAACCGCGGTCGGCAACGGGAACACCGTCACCGCCAGCGTGGCCGGGCTGAGCATCGGCGGTGTCGCCACCGCGGTCGGCGACTCCAACACCGGCGTGGCGGCCCGCGGGATGGCGCCGGGCAACTTCGGCATCGTGTCGACTGTCGCCGGCTCCGGCAACAAGCTCGTCGAAGCTGTCGGCTTCGGCCCAGCCAACTTCGCCAATATCGCTACCGTCGTCGGGGACGGCAATCACGACGTGTTCGCGGGCGGCGCAGGAATTTTCAACATCGCGGTGACGGCCGGCGTCGGCAGCACGGCATTGGCCGGCGATCAGGGCGGGGGACTGGCCGCCGCAAACTTCGCCATCGTCACGGCCAGTGGCGCCGGCGCCAAGGCCTTCAACGGCTTCATCAACCTCGCGGTCGCTACCGCTGAGGGCGCGTCGGCGGTAGCCGGGCCGGGCAGCTTCCACGTCGACTTCCGGCCACTGTTCGGCTAGCGCCGGGTATTGCTCCTCGGTGTCAGGTGATCTGCCGGAGCAGCACCACCGCGCGCCCATCGACGGTGGTCTTGGCCTGCGGCCCAAGGGTGTCGCCGTTCTCCACCAGTCCGGTGTCGCCGGCGGTGTCCAGCACCGGTAGCCATCCTTGGCCGAATTCGTCAGGGGGAAGGACGAATTCGATCGGTTCATGGTGGGCGTTGAAGCACAGCACAAACGAATCGTCGGTGATGCGCTGGCCGCGCGAGTCGGTGCCGGCGATGCCCAGACCGTTCAGGTAGACGGCGACCGATTTGCCGAATCCGGAGTCCCAGTCGTCGTCGCTCATCTCCGATCCGTCGGGCCGGAACCACGAAATGTCCGGTAGGCCTTGGGATCCACGGTGTCGCAGCGGAGCGCCGGTGAAGAACCGGCGGCGCCGAAACACCGGATGGGCGGCCCGGATCGCGGCGACCGAACGGGTGAATTCAATGAGGTCGGCGTCCGCGTTGTCCCAATCGATCCAGGTCAACTCGGAGTCCTGGCAGAAGCCGTTGTTGTTGCCGTGCTGGGTGCGACCAAGCTCGTCGCCGTGACAGATCATCGGAACCCCTTGCGAAAGCAGGGTTGTCACCAGGAAATTGCGCTGCTGACGAGTCCGCAGCGCGTTGATCTCCGGGTCGTCGGTGGGTCCCTCGACGCCGCAATTCCAGGACCGGTTGTGCGACTCGCCGTCGTTGTTGTCCTCACCGTTGGCTTCGTTGTGTTTCTCGTTGTAAGACACCAAGTCTCGTAGGGTGAAGCCGTCGTGAGCGGTGACGAAGTTGATCGAGGCCACCGGACGGCGCGCGGTGTGCTCGTACAAATCCGCCGAGCCCGTGATACGCGAGGCGAACTCGCTGAGAATGGCGTCCTCGCCGCGCCAGAAGTCTCGAATGGTGTCGCGGAATTTACCGTTCCACTCGGTCCATTGGGGCGGGAAGTTTCCCACCTGGTACCCGCCGGGCCCGACGTCCCACGGTTCGGCGATCAATTTGACCTGGCTGACGATCGGATCTTGTTGTACCAGTTCGAAAAACGTCGACAATCGGTCGACGTCGTAGAACTCGCGTGCCAGCGTGGATGCCAAGTCGAACCGGAATCCGTCCACATGCATCTCGGTCACCCAGTACCGCAACGAATCCATGATCAACTGCAACGTGTGCGGGTGGCCGACGTTGAGGCTGTTGCCGGTACCGGTGTAGTCCATGTAGTACTGCTTGTCGTCGTCGACCAGGCGGTAGTAGGCGGCGTTGTCGATGCCGCGCATGGACAGCGTGGGACCAAGATGGTTGCCCTCGGCGGTGTGGTTGTAGACGACGTCGAGAATTACCTCGATGTTTGCCTCGTGCAGCGCGCGCACCATCGCCTTGAATTCCTGGACCTGCCCGCCCGGGGTGCTGCTGGCGGTGTACTTGAAGTCGGGGGCGAAGAATCCAATTGTGTTGTAGCCCCAGTAGTTCGAGAGTCCCTTGTCGATCAGCGTCGAGTCGTTGGCGAAGTGGTGAACAGGCATCAGTTCGATCGCGTTGACGCCAAGGCTGGTCAGATGCTCGATGATGGCCGGATGTCCGATGGCGGAGTAGGTGCCGCGGATGCGCTCGGGGATGGCCGGATGAGTCTGGGTGAGGCCCTTGACATGGGCTTCATAAATGACGGTATCGGCGTACTCGTGGCCGGGTGGGCGGTCGACGCCCCAGTCGAAGTACGGGTTGATCACCACCGATTTGGGCATGTTTGCCGCCGAGTCTTCGTCATTGCGGCTGTCGGGGTCACCGAAGTTGTAACTGAACAGCGACTGGTCCCACTGGAAGATACCGTCGATCGCCTTCGAGTAAGGGTCCACCAGTAGTTTGTTCGGGTTGCATCGCTGACCGTTGGCCGGATCGTAGGGGCCGTGCACCCGGAACCCGTAGCGCTGGCCCGGTTGGACACTGGGCAGAAATGCGTGCCAGACGAATCCGTCGACTTCGGGTAGTGCGATCTTCGTCTCGGTGCCGTCGTCGTCGAACAAACAGAGTTCGATCCGGTCGGCAACCTCGCTGAAGACCGCGAAGTTCGTTCCGGAGCCGTCGTAGGTTGTCCCCAACGGGTATGCCTTGCCCGGCCAGACCTCCGGTCGTTCCCTGGCCTCAGCGTTCGTCGGTGCGGCGGTGTCCTGCGTGCTGGCGTTGGTAGCCACCTATGCCTCCTGAAGGCGCTTGCGTTGGATTTGACCGACCGGCGATCGCGAACTGTATATCCGCTGAAGTACCGAGCTAAGCATGACATTGCTCTCAGCGAGTTCCGCGGGTCCGAGGCCACTTGCGACGCTGGTTATGACAGCGCACAAGGGCTGCTTGACTAGCCCAAATACGTTGCTCGGCAGCCGGTTTCGCGGGAAGGCGGCCGCAGTCGAATCGGGTCTGACACGAGGGCGGCGGGCAGAGTGCGAATCGACTGGTTGCGACACGGTCACGGACGCATACCTATTGGCTGCTCACCGGTCACAATGGCCCCATCGCTCACTATCGTCACATCAACCACTGCGGACGTCAATTCGCGTCCGATCCTCGAGAGGTGTGACATGTCGGCGATTCCTCGCTTCGTCTCGGTATCGCTGGCAGCGACGGCAGCTATCGGACTCATCCTCCCGATCGGTCTCGCGCCAGCAGCCAACGCGTTGCCCTGCAGCGCCCCGGAAGCGAATGTTCCGCCGCCCGCTAACGCCGTAGTGACCAATCCGGGAGGCAAGGTGCTCGGGCCGTTGAACAAGCGGCCCCGTGGCGCGAATGACCGCGCCCCACTGCCTCGCATCGGGCCGCTGCAGCGGGTGCTCCAACCTGGTCAGCGGTACTCCGCGCCAATGCAACAGCAAGCGCGAGTGCCCGGTGCCAACCCCAACCCGGCACCACCCGCTCCCGCGCCGCCCGCCGCTCAGCAACCGCCCGCCGGGCAGTTGACCCCGGAGGCGGCCGCGGCGCCGGCGCCCAACCCGGTGCCCGAGGCGGCGCCGCCGCCGGACGCGCCAGACGCCGGTGGCGCGCTCGGCGGCTCCAACACCTCACTTGTTGAGTGGGTGACCGGTCCGGACGGCCCGAACAAGACCCTCGAACGATTCGGTATCTCCGGCACCGACCTCGGAATCCTCTGGGACAACGGCGATCCCACCAACCACCAGGTGCTGATGGCCTTCGGTGACACCTTCGGCTACTGCGCTGTGCACGGCGACCAATGGCGGTACAACGTGCTGTTCCGCAGCAACGATCGTGACCTGTCGCACGGACTGCACGTGGCCAACGGTGACCCCGCCAACAGATTCGCGGGTTCGCCGACCCAGCAACCAGGCTTTTCCAGACAGGTCATCAACAGCATCAAGTACGCCAACGAAGAGACAGGCATCATCCCGACCGCGGCCATTTCGGTCGGAAAGACCCAGTACATCAATTTCATGTCCATCAAAGAGTGGGGCCGTGACGGCGAGTGGTGGACCAACTATTCGGGCATTGCGATGTCCACCGACAACGGCCAGACCTGGGCGGTTTACCCAGGCACCATCCGCGCGAACGGACCTGACGCCGCGCGGGTCCCGTACGTTCCCGGGAACGAGAATTTCCAGATGGGAGCCTACGTGAAGGGTGGCGACGGCTACCTGTACTCGTTCGGCACGCCGAATGGACGGGGCGGAGCGGCGCACCTGTCCCGAGTGCAGCCGCGCTTCATCCCGGACCTCACCAAATACGAGTACTGGAACGCTGATTCGAATTCGTGGGTCCCGAACAAGCCGTCGGCGGCCACCGAGGTGATCCCGGGTCCGGTAGCCGAGATGTCAGCCCAGTACAACACCTACCTCAAGCAGTACCTGGTGATGTACACCAACGGCGCCAACGACGTCGTGGCCAGGACGGCGCCGACCCCGCAGGGGCCCTACAGCCCGGAGCATCTACTTGTGTCGAGCTTCTCGATGCCCGGCGGCGTCTACGCGCCGATGATGCACCCTTGGACCACCGGTAAGGACGTGTACTTCAACTTGTCGCTGTGGTCGGCATACGACGTGATGTTGATGCACACGACCTTGGGTTAGCGCCTGTCAAGCGTCGAAAGGCCGGTTCGTCCAGTCCCGGCCGGGACGACGCGACGAACGGAACCAGCCACCCGCCGCAGCGGTGCCGCCATCGGTGGGAATGGTGTGGCCGGTGACGAAAGCCGACAGGTCGGAGGCTAGAAACAGGATCACCCGAGCCTGGTCCTCGGCATGCCCCATCCGCCCGACCGGAACCCATTGCGGCCACTGCGTCTGCTCTTCGGGTGAAAGCCACTGGGAGTACGGAACCTGCAGGGATTCGGTGACGTCGGGCCCGATCGCGTTGACCCGGACGCCATCGCGACCGACCTGGACCGCCAGGCTGCGGGTGAACTGGATGACGGCCGCTTTGAATGCGGCATAGACGGGATCCTCCGGGTAGCCGCGCAGCCCCTCCACGGACGATACGTTGACGATCGCTCCGGAGCGCTGCTCGATCATCGTGGGCAGAAACGCGCGGGTGACCAGAAAGACGTGGTGCAAATTGACCCGGTAGAGCTCGTCCCAAAGCTGCGGATCGGTGCCCGCGAAGCCACCTGGGTGACGCACCCAGTCGCCGACGTTATTGACCAACACGTCCACCCGCCCGTAGCGGGCTAGCACGGTCTGCGCCAATGCGCTGACCTGCTCGGAATCTCTGACATCGGTGCCGACTGGTAATACCGAGTCGTCGATTTGCGCTGCGGTCTGCCGAGCGCGATCACTGTCGACGTCGGCGATGACCACCTGAGCGCCCTGTTCGGCGAACAAGCGTGCGGTGGCCGCGCCGATGCCGCCACCGCCGCCGGTCACCACCGCCACGCGGTCGGGTAGCAGCCGTCCGCGCTGCACTGCGGAGTCCATGGCCCCATCTTGAGCCATTAGCCGGGTAAAGCTCGCGCCGGTTCAGTCCTTGCCGCGAGGCGGCGGCTCTACTTCGACGCCGCTCGACTCGTGCTCGGGGCCGGCATCGGGATGCTCGGCGGGAACGCGGTCGCGAAATCGGTTGGCCTCGCTGGACTCCTGGTCTCTCGACGACCCCTGCGAACCGCGATACGGGCCAGGCTTGGGCCGCGGCTCGCCGCCGGGGAAGGCCAATCGAAAGATGCTGCGGTGCACCGTGTACCACTGCTTTCCGAAGGGCCCGGAATTGTAGGGCAGCTCGTAGCGCTCGCAGATCTCCTTGATTTTCGGTGCGATCTCCGAATACCGACTACTCGGCATGTCCGGGTACAGGTGGTGCTCCACCTGATAGCCCAGGTTGCCGCTGATGACGTGGAAAAGCGGGCTGCCCTCAATGTTGGCTGCGCCGACCAACTGACGCAGATACCACTCTCCGCGAGTCTCGTCCGCGACCTCATCCTCGGTGAACGTATAGGTCTGGTCGGGAAAGTGGCCGCAGAAGATGATGGCGTGCGCCCACACATTGCGAATCACGTTGGCTAATGCGTCGGCGGCGAGGGTGCGCAGGTAGGTGCTTTCGGCTCCGGACAGATACTTGTCGAAAAACGTTGCTGCGGTGTCCAGTCGGCGCCCGCCTGACATGCGACCCGATATCCGCCGCAGTCGACGGCCGAGCCGAGACGTCGGCGGCTGCTCCAGGCGACCGCGCAACGCCAACTGCAGCAGCGCAAAGGCCCCGGCGCTGATCAACGGCCAGCCCAGGTAGTCCTTGATGACCTGCGAGCGAACCTTGACGCCAATGCCTTTCAGGTCCTTGCGCACCTCGGACCAAGGCTTCTCGCGGGCCCGGATGGCTTCGATGTCCATGTCGTGCACCGCGACGCCCCACTCGAACAGAATGGTGAGCAAGAAGTTGTAGAGCGGTTGGCCCAAGAAGTACGGACGCCACTTCTGCCGCGGATCGATCCGCATGATCTCGTACCCGAGATCCTTATCCTTGCCCAGGATGTTGGTGTAGGTGTGATGGATGTAGTTGTGCGAATGTTTCCACGACTCGGCGGTGGAGGCGGTGTCCCAATCCCACACCGAGGAATGGATATCGGGATCGTTCATCCAATCCCATTGCCCGTGCATCACATTGTGGCCGATCTCCATGTTCTCCAAGATCTTGGCGATGCCCAGACAAGCGGTACCCAGCACCCAGGCGGTTTTGGATCGGGAACCCAGCAGCAGCACCCGGCCGAGGACCACGATCTGGCGTTGAGCCGAGATGACGGCCTTGATGTAGCGGCGGTCCCGTTCGCCGAGGTCGGCGAAGACCTCGTCGTGTATGGCGTCCAGTTCTTTGCCGAGTTTCTCCCGCTCTTGTTCTCCCAGGTGGGCGAACGGGTGGTCGGTGCGTTGCAGAGTTGAAGTCACTGCGGTTCCTTTCGATCACAGTTCGAGTTCGACGTCGCCTTCGGCGCTGTGGATGCAGATGCGGATGTCCTGCCCCGTGGGTTCGCTGATGTCACCGGAGCGCAGGTCGCGAATCTTGCCTGACTTGAGTGTTCCCACACACGTGTGGCAGATGCCGATGCGGCAGCCGAAATTCAGTTCCAGGCCGGCGTTCTCACCGGCCTCCAAAATGGATGTGCCGCCGTCACATTCGGTGGCCTTGTCGCTCTTGAGGAAGCAGACTTCGCCGCCTTCGCCCTCGCCGGCGTCACCGCCAATCTTCGGCTGAAACCGTTCGTAGTGCAGGCGATCGGGATCGCCATTGTTTTCCCAGTGCTCGATGAGGGCATCGAGCATCTCCTCGGGTCCCGAACAGAACCCCTCCCGGTCGCGCCAGTCCGGGCACACCTCGTCCAGGTCGCTCGGCTTGAGTCGGCCGCGATCCGAGGTGAGGCGCAGGTCCAGTCGCATCCCGTCGTGGCGGCTGGCGAGATCTTCGAGGACCGAGAGGAACATGACCTGCTCGCGGGTGCGGGCCGAATGGATGACCAGCACGTCGCGCACCTCGTCGCGGTGGTCGAGGCTGCGAAGCATGGACATGATCGGGGTAATGCCGCTGCCGGCGCTGATGAATAGCATTTTGGCGGGCAACGGCTCGGGCAAGGTGAACACACCCTCGATTTCGCCGAGCCGGACCAATTCGCCGGGCTGGATCCGCTCCACCAGATAGGGCGACACCACGCCGCTGTCTACCTTCTTGGGCGTCACGCTGATCAGTCCGTCCGCAGGTTCGGGATCCGAGGTCAGCGAATACGCCCGCCAGTGGTAGACGCCGTCGATGACCAACCCGAGCCGCACGTACTGCCCTGGCTGATGACCGGGCCACTCATAACCCGGCCGGATGAGCACGCTGGCCGCTTCCGAGCCTTGCGGCTCAACCCGCTCGACCTTTCCGCGTAGCTCCTTGGTGGTCCAGAGCGGGTTGATCATCTCGATGTAGTCGTCGGGCTGCAGGGGCTTGAAGAGATTTCGGACAGCCTTCAAAAACCACCTACGGCCGCGAGGTACCTGGGGCTGAGCGCCGCGTTCCGCCATTGGTCCTGGGTAGACAATTGTTCACTGAAATAAACATGTCTTTCAAAGATGCTGCAAAACAAACGATATGGCAGCTCAGCACTGAGAACAGCAAGATTACAGCTGTTTATCGAGCAGGGGACCAGCGCCATTGCGGCACGTTCGTTCATCCTGCTCGCTTAGCGCGTTGCCAACCCTGGGGGACATCAAACGTAGCGACCAAAGTTTTGTGCCGCCACTGCCCAGACTACGCCCTTGCCCTTCCGATACCCGTGGTAGCGGAATAGAGTGGGCAGGTGACCAGCCCCGTAGACGGCAGCTATCTGCACACCTGTCCACTTTGTGAAGCCATGTGCGGCTTGAAGATTCGCGTCCAGGACGGCAAAGTCGCCGATGTCCGCGGCAACCGCGACGACGTGTGGAGTCGCGGACACATCTGCCCGAAGGGTGCCTCCCTGGCCGCGCTGCACGAGGACCCCGACCGCATCCGTCAGCCGCTCATCAAGGTCGACGGACAGTGGCACGAGGTCAGCTGGGACGCCGCATTCCGGCGCTGTACCGAATTGCTGACGCCGGTGATTCGCAAGTACGGAATCGGTGCGGTTACCGCCTACACCGGCAACCCGCTGGCGCACTCGTTCTCGCTGGCTCGCTACGCCGGTGTGCTGCTGGGTATGTCGGGGATACCCGTCACCTACTCGCCCGGCACGGTGGACCAGTGGCCGAAGAATCTGTCGTCACACCTGATGTACGGCGGCTGGTGGAACTTTCCGGTGCCCGACATCGAACGCACCGATCTGCTGGTGATCATGGGGGCGAACCCGGCGGCGTCGCAGGGCTCACTGCTCGCCGCGCCCAACGTGATGGGCTTGATCGACGCGATACGCCACCGCGGCAAGGTGATCGTGATCGACCCGGTGCGCACGTTGACCGCCGCGCGCGCCGACGAGTGGCTGCCGATCGTGCCAGGTACCGACGCGGCACTGTTGCTGGCGGTCGCGCACACACTGTTCGCTGAGGACCTCGTCACGCCCGGCCCGCACGTCGACGGCCTGGACACAATGCGCCAGGTCGCGGCGCAGTGGCCGCCGAGCCGGGTAAGTGCGGTCACCGGAATCGACGAAGACCGCATCCGGGAATTGGCCCGCGAGCTGGCCCGCACCGATAAATCCGTCGTCTATGGCCGCATCGGTCTGTGCAATCAGGAGTTCGGCAGCTTGGCCAGCTGGCTGGTCGATGTGGTCAACATCTTGACCGGACACTTCGACACTCCGGGCGGCGCGATGTTCCCGCGGCCGGCGGCTTGGTCGATCACCACGCAGCCGCTACCCGGCCTGGAAAATGAGGCACCGGAGTTCGGCCGTTGGCAAACCCGGGTGCGCGGGGCAAAGGAGGTGCTCGGCCAGGTGCCGGTCTCGTGCATGACCGAAGAGATCGCGACGCCGGGGGAGGGGCAGCTCAAAGCTCTGATCACCGTCGCCGGCAATCCGGTGTTGTCCTCGCCGGGCGGCGACAAACTCGACGAAGCCCTGCCGATGCTGGAAGCCATGATCTGCGTTGACAATTGGCTGAACGAAACCACCCGGCACGCCGACGTGATCCTGCCGGGCCTGTCGCCACTGGAGCAGCCGCACCACGACGACCTGGTGCTGCAGTTCGCGATTCGCAGCTTCGCCAATTACTCCGCACCCGTGTTCGAGCCGGGGGAGCGTCCCCACGAGTGGGAGATTCTGATCCGTCTCACCGGACTGTGTACCGGCACCCCGGCTGAGGACGTCGATGTCGCCGTGATCGACGACGGATTCTTTGACTACCTGGCCTTCACTCAGGGTCTGGACGGTGCTTCGATCCGCCGACTCTACGAGCACGGCGGCCCGCAGCGGATGCTGGATCTCACGTTGCGCACCGGGCCATTCGGCGATCGATACGGGGAGAACCCCGGCGGCCTCACCCTGGACCTACTCAAGGCGACGCCGAACGGCATTGACTTCGGGCCGATGGTCCCGCAATTGCCCGACATCCTGGGCACAGCGGATAAGAAGATCCGACTCGCACCGCAGTACCTCCTCGACGACCTGTCCCGGCTGGCCGCGCGATTGGACCGGCCGGCGGACCCCCTCGTCCTCGTCAACCGTCGGCACCTGCGGTCCAACAACTCGTGGCTGCACAACGTCCCCGCGCTGATGAAGGGCAGGGACCGGTGCACGTTGTTGATGCACCCGGACGACGCCGCGCGCGGCGGCATCGCCGATGACGACATCGTCACCGTGAAATCCGAGGCCGGGGAGATCAAGGTGCCGGTCGAGGTCACTGACGCCATCAAACCGGGCGTCGTGTCGATGCCGCACGGCTGGGGACACGGCAAACCCGGCACCCGCATGTCGGTCGCCAATGGGTCGCCGGGTGTCAACACCAACGTGTTGTCGCCACCAACGTTCATCGACGAGCCGTCGGGCAACGGTGTCCTCAACGGAATCCCGGTGACCGTCAGCTAGCGGTCACCGAACCCGCAGCGCAAGCGGCGCTGCTCGACGAGGCCGGGGCAGCCATCGGCGCGGCACACCCCGCCACGCTGCGGATGTCCAAAAAACGCGCTGCGCCTTGGGTTTTCGACGTACAGATCCGATCGCCAAGGTCGGCAACCGGTCGGGTGGAACGCCTACGCTGTCTTGCCGACCACCTGATCGGCCGCGGCGCGCATCTGATCAGACAACCGAAGCAGGTCGTGTTCGCCCACCCCGCCAGGCAGGCCGTAAGCCACCTGACGCAATTCGACGGCGTAGTTGCGTAGCTCCTGGCGAAGTCTCGCCTCAACTTTCATGACGCCTCCTTATTGAAGGAATCGGCGTTACAGAAACCGGTGAGCACTCTCTGATCGACCGGCCTCTCGAATCTATGCCTTCTAGCGCCCTATTCGCCACGGCCTCGGGACGGTTTTAAAAGAGTTTGACGGCCCATTTACCGATCGGCCGTCTTTCCCGAGCGCCTCACCGGTCGGGTTCCTCCAGTTCCGCATCGAACACGACCGTTTCCTGTTGCTCCTGCCAGTCCGCGGCGCTCACTTCCAGCGGGACAGGTTCGTGGGCCAGTCGTGATTGTTCGTCCGCCGGTGAATCGACCGCTGGGCGGTGCTGATCAGCGGCGTCGGCGATGGGCACATCGTCACCGAACCCCGGCTCCTCGGGGAACAAATTGTCGCGCTCGGGCATGGGCGGCGGTTACCCGATATGCAACCGCACAAAAACACCGATATAGCCGCGAGATGACCCCGAGCCTCGGTTTCCGAAACCAGCGTGCGGGCTACTATGCCGCCATGGCGCTCGACGAAGGTTCGACGTTTGCCGGGTACACCATCATCAGGCCGCTGGGATCCGGCGGAATGGGTGAGGTTTATCTGGCCAAGCACCCCCGGCTGCCTCGCCAGGACGCCCTTAAAGTCCTGAAAGCGGAGGTATCGGCAGACCGCGAATACCGCGACCGCTTCCACCGCGAGGCAGATACGGCGGCCACGCTGTGGCACCCGCACATCGTTGCCGTGCACGACCGCGGCGAGACCGACGGCCAACTGTGGATCGACATGGATTACGTCGATGGCACCGACGCCGGAGAACTGCTGGAGGAGCGCTACCCGGACGGCATGCCGGGCGCCGAGGTCGTCGAGATCATCACGGCGGTGGCCGAAGCCCTCGATTACGCCCACCTCAACAAGCTGCTGCACCGTGACGTCAAGCCGGCGAATATCCTGATCGCCCAGCCACATTCCCCGGATCGTCGAATCCTGCTGGCAGACTTCGGCATTGCGGGCCTGGTCGGTGAATCGACCGGATTGACCGCCACCAACATGACGGTGGGTACCGTGGCTTACGCCGCACCCGAACAGCTGATGGGCAACGACCTGGACGGTCGAGCCGACCAATACGCGCTTGCCGCATCGGCTTTCCAATTGCTCACCGGCGCCCCGCCGTTCCACCACACCAACCCGGCGGTCGTGATCAGTCAGCACCTCAGCGCGTCACCTCCGGCTATCGGTGACCGCCGGCCAGCCCTGTCGAACCTTGACCCCGTCTTTGCAAAGGCGCTGGCCAAGGACCCGAAAGATCGTTACCTGCGGTGCATCGACTTCGCCCGCGCCCTCGGCCACCACCTGGGCGGCACCGCCGATCCCGATGACACGAGTCTGTCCATGCCTGGCGTCGTGGTCCCGGCGTCGAAGCGCTCGCTGCTGCGGCCCGCCGTCATCGTCCCGGCCCTTCTCGCGGTCCTGTTGATCATCGCGGTCGTGGTCGCGCTGCAGGAATTTCTGCGTGCCGACCGTGAGGAGCATGCCGTTCCGCAGCCGCAGACCACGTCGACTACGGGGCCGGCCGCAACGTCGTCGCCGCCTTCCGGCGCCGGCAACACGCCAACTGTCGGCCCGGAGATCCCAGTGGTCGCGATTGGGGCGGCCTGTTTTCCGCTCGGCAGCCTCGGAACCACCAAAACCGGTGCGACCGCCTACTGCTCGATGATCCAGGGCACCGACACAAGCATCTGGTCACTGACCGAGGGCACCGTGTCCAGCCCGACGGTCACCGCCCGTCCTGGGCCGAGCGAGTCGCCACCGCCCACCGAGCAGGAAACGCCCGTTCGCATTTGCATGGAGCAGACCGGTCAAACCCTGCGTCAATGTCTCGAGGAAATCCGGCGGGGCAACTCTCGGCCCTAGCCCAGCACCCGCAGACTCGGCGAACTGGCGACAGCGGCTGCGCACGGGCGTTGAAGGAGGAAACACAAGTTTGATGTGTTGCTTCTTTAGTTGGCATTCATGTGGATACAGTTGTCTGCGATGACCCAAACAGCTGCCCCTCCGTTGACCGTCCGGTACGACGGAGCCGAACGCACCTTCGCAGCAGGCCACGATGTAGTCATCGGGCGTGACCTGCGTGCGGACGTCCGCGTCGCACACCCGCTGATTTCCCGCGTACACCTGTTGGTGCGCTTTGACCAGGGCCGATGGGTTGCCATTGACAACGGCAGCCTCAACGGCCTGTACGTCAACAACCGCCGCGTGCCGGTCGTTGACATCCAGGACGGCCAACGCGTGAACATCGGCAACCCGGACGGTCCAGCGCTGGACTTCGGCGTCGGCCGCCGCGAACAGGGTTCGGTCGGACGCCCGCCCGCCACCACGGCGATGGCAATCCCGGCCAGACCCAGCGGACCCATCCCAGCGCAGGGGCAACCACAGTCCGGAGCTAACTGGGGTACACCGCCGCCGCCCCAGCATCCGTCGACGGCGCGCATGCCCGCGGCTCCACCGGGCGGACCGCAGCCGCGCTACCCGTCCGGCCCGCAATCGGTGCCGCCGGGTGGCCCGCCGCAGCACCACAGCGGACCGCAGCCGGCGCCGCAGATTTACCGGTCTGGCGATCAGCAGCCACCGCCGGTGATCGGTCGCACCGCCGAGGCGGGCGGCCGAACTTCGATGATGAAGATCCTGCGGCCCGGCAAGGGCGATGCCGGTGTCCCGGCCGGCGCAATCAAGATCGGCCGCGCCGACGACAACGACATCGTCATTCCCGAGGTGTTGGCTTCTCGCCACCACGCGACCCTGATCCCGACGCCCGGCGGCCTCGAGATCCGCGATAACCGCAGCATCAACGGCACCTTCGTCAACGGCACCCGGGTGGAATCGGCGATGCTGCGCGAGGGTGACGTGGTCACCATCGGCAACATCGACTTGGTCTTCTCCAACGGCGTGCTGGCACGGCGGGAAGAGAGCCTGCTGGAAACCCGCACGGGTGGCCTGGATGTGCGCGGGGTGACGTGGACGATCGAAGGCAACAAGACGCTGCTGGACAACATCTCCATCACCGCGCGTCCGGGGATGCTCACCGCCGTCATCGGACCGTCGGGTGCGGGTAAGTCGACGTTCGCCAAGTTGGTGGCCGGGTACACCCACCCGACCAGCGGCACGGTGGCGTTCGAAGGCCACAACGTGCACGCCGAATATGCCTCGCTGCGCAGCAGAATCGGGATGGTTCCGCAGGACGACGTGGTGCACGGCCAGCTGACGGTCAAGCAAGCCCTGATGTATGCCGCCGAGCTGCGTTTGCCGCCGGACACCACCAAAGAGGACCGCGAACAGGTGGTCGCCCGGGTGCTCGAAGAACTCGAGATGACCAAGCACCTCGAGACGCGGGTCGACAAGCTTTCCGGTGGTCAGCGCAAGCGCGCCTCGGTAGCTCTCGAGCTGCTGACCGGCCCGTCGCTGTTGATCCTCGACGAACCCACATCCGGTTTGGACCCGGCCCTGGACCGCCAGGTCATGACCATGCTGCGGCAACTGGCCGACGCCGGTCGTGTGGTGCTGGTGGTCACCCACTCTTTGACCTATCTGGATGTCTGCGACCAGGTGCTGCTGCTGGCGCCCGGCGGCAAGACCGCATTCTGCGGGCCGCCCAGCCAAATCGGTCCGTCCATGGGCACCACCAACTGGGCCGACATCTTCAGCACCGTGGCCGACGACCCGGAAGGCGCCAAAGCCCGCTACCTCGCGCAGACCGGGCCGCCTCCACCGGTGCCGCCCACGGAGAAACCCGCGGAGTTGGGCGAGGCGGCGCACACCAGCCTCATGCGGCAGTTCTCCACCATCGCCCGGCGCCAGCTACGACTGATCGTCTCCGACCGCGGCTACTTCATCTTCCTGGCGATATTGCCGTTCATCATGGGGTCACTGTCGATGTCGGTGCCCGGTGACGTCGGCTTCGGTAAACCGAACCCGCTTGGTGACGCACCCACCGAGCCGGCACAGATCCTGGTCCTGCTCAACGTCGGCGCGGTCTTCATGGGGACGGCGCTGACCATCCGTGACCTCATCGGTGAACGAGCCATCTTCCTGCGCGAACAGGCGGTCGGCCTGTCCACTACCGCGTACCTGCTGGCCAAAGTGTGCGTGTACACCGTATTGGCGCTGATCCAGTCCGCGATCGTGACGGTCATCGCGTTGCTCGGCAAGCCCGGACCCACCCAAGGTGCCGTCGTGTTGGGCAGTCCCGCCCTGGAGTTGTACGTCGATATCGCGGCCACCACCGTCACGTCGGCGATGCTCGGATTGGTGTTGTCGTCGCTGGCCAAGACCAGCGAGCAGATCATGCCCCTACTAGTGGTGGCGGTCATGTCGCAGCTGGTGTTCTCCGGCGGCATGATTCCCGTTACCAACCGCCTCGGGCTGGACCAGATGTCCTGGGTCACCCCGGCGCGCTGGGGCTTCGCGGCGTCGGCTTCGACAATCGACCTGACCACCTTGTCGCAGGCTCCGCAGATCCCCAGGGATTCCCACTGGAAGCACACGCCCGGCGCTTGGTTCTTCGACATGGCGATGCTGGCGTTCCTCAGCATCTGCTACCTGGGTTTTGTGCGCTGGAAGATTCGGCTCAAGAGCGGCGGTTAAGACCAACTGGGCCTGAACTAGGCATCCTCGTTTGCGGTGCCGTCCCGGGTGTCGAGGACTCGTTGCGCGACGTCGACGAGTTTGGAGTTGCTTTCCTGGGACAGCGTCCGCAGCATCTCGAAAGCGCGGATTTCGTCGACGCCGAAGCGTTCCATGATGACGCCTTTAGCTTGGCCGATGCGATCGCGGCTGACCAGTGCCGCTTGCATGTTCGCACTATGTCGACCGGCCAACAAGGCGGTGGCCGCGTGCGCGGCAAGTACCGTGCCGATGGTCTCGGCGTCGGTATCCCACACGTTGGGCTCGAAACCGAAGAGATTGAGCGCTCCCGCCGTGCGTTCGGCAGTGAATAACTTGAAGGACAGTCCGCTGAGGACGCCGAGTTCGACTGCCGCCGGCGAATAGCGCGGCCAGCGCCTTTCCACCCGAAAGTCGTCCGTACGTACGACCGTCTCCTTCATCGCTGCTTGAGCGCAGGGGCCCTCCTGCAGGTCATGTTGCAAGGCATCAAGCTTGGCCGGGAGTTCGGTGACGTCGCCCAGCGATTCAAACTGTCCGTTGCTGCGGATCAACAGCACTCCCGCCGTGTCGGCGCCGGGTATCAACTCGACCGCGGTCGCGGTGACAGCGGCGAGGATGTCCTCGACTTCGTTCGGCACGGCCACGGTTTGCGCCAGTTTGGCCATGCGCAGTGCTAGTTCATGGTTGCGCGTAGTCATGCCTTCGTCTTCCCGGCAAACCTCGATCGCACACCGCTTAGGCAAGACCTAGTTGTCCTCGCTCGGATCGCAACTGGCAATACGCCGATCTGCGTTGTCCCAGCCAGCCCCGAGCGCGGCCAACCGGAGCGCGAACAGCACGCCTGCCACTGTGACGGGCAGCCCGAGGTAGAGCATCCAGTCCACTGGGAGACCGGCTCGGGTCAGCGCCACATAGTGCAGAAACAGCATCGCCGCGATCGCGCCACCGGTCAGCAGCACTGCGATCTTGGTCTTCATAGCCGGTGTGCTTACCTCGGCCAACTGGCGCTGGCGGGTGCGGTGACCGGTTGCTTCGGGCGAAAGAACAGGGCCCCCGCGACGGCGCGGTTGCGTAGAGCCGCGGCGCGCCACGTGTTCACCGGATGTGACGCGAGCATGTTGGCCAACCAGACGAAAAACCCGGTTTCGGTACCGGCCCGGTCGGCCATGCCGTCGAAGTCCACCCATCGCAGCAGGTACTTGCCGGCGCTGAGCACGCCGATGGCGCGACGGGCACCGTCAGGGCGAAACGCGTAGCCGTAGTTGTCGGCGGTGTACTCCATCGACCGCGACAGCGCCTGACCGAGGAAAGGGATCTTCATAGCCAGCTGACTCAGCTGGCGCCAGTACGACGTGTGCCCGGCTGCGATGTGCCCGACCTCGTGGCCGATCACGAATGCCAGTGCCTCCGGGTCGCGAGCCTGGCCGCCGATCTCGAACAGGTCGCTGTAGACCGTGACGTAGCGGCGGAAGCCGTGACCGCTGGCGAAGGCGTTGATCTGGCCGTTACCCAGCACGACGTAGGCGTCGGGTACCTCGCTGAGGCCGAAGCGTTGGGCAGCCTCGACCACCAGCCAGTAGCCCTCGGGGAATTGCGTGGGCGACATTTTGACACCGTTGGTGCGTTGCTGCCCGTAGTTGAGTCCCCGGCCCAGGAACAGCAGCAGCGGGTTGGCCAGTACCGAGAGCCACAGCAGGCTGACCGTACCGGACAGCACCACCGCGAATGCGATCAGATAGAGCACGATGCTCGACACGATCACCAGGACCAGCAGCCCGATCTCCCACGGGTGCCGTCTCGGGTGCTCACGGTAGCCGGGCGGAGCGGGGAAGTGCGGGTGATGGTGCTGGGTCGGCGAATCGAGGATGGCCATGGCGGTGCCTGCACTCCTGAATGTCGGGGTATCTCGGGCGGCATCAGACTCTGGTTCCGAGCTTGGAGGGTTCTCTACGGATTCTTGGAGCGCAGCTCAGCGGCATAAAACTGACGGCTCGCGGCCTACGACGCGGACGACTTTCCTATGATTTGGTGATGACCGCCGGGGCGCTGAGTATTGCGCAATCGCCGGCTTTCACCGCCGAGGATGTCGCGCGCTATCACGCGGCGGCTTGGTGGTCGGATTCGACGCTGTCGGACGCGGTGCGCCGCAACGCCAACCGGTCGCCGGATCGTACGGCGTACGTGGACCACCGTGGCGACGACTTATCGTGGCGGGCATTCGATTTGGCTGCCGATTCGCTGGCCAAGCAGCTGGTCGGGATCGGTGTGGCCAGGGGTGATCGGCTCGCAGTGTGGCATGGCGACTCGGCGGCCCTCCACGCGTTTTTCGTCGCGGTGGAGCGGTGCGGGGCCGTCGTTGTCGGTATCGGGGCGCGTGCCGGACCGCGGGAAGTGGCCCAGCTATTGGGTACGACGCGCCCGAAGCTGCTGGTCAGCGATCAGGCGCACAGCGCTGCCGCATCCGAAGTGGCTCGCACATCGATGCCGGTGCTGGTACTGCGCCAAGATGGCGCGGCGCTGGGCTTGGACGCCGACGGGGAGCCTGGGGCGCTGGATGCCGCATCGCAACTAGGTCCCGACGACGTGTTCCTGATCAACTCCACGTCGGGCACCACGGGATTACCCAAGTGCGTCGTGCACACCCAGAACCGTTGGCACTACTTCCACCAGCAGGCGGTTGCCAACGGGCTGTTGACATCGGCCGATGTATTCCTGCCCATCATCCCGATGCCGTTCGGGTTCGGAATATGGACCAGCCATACCACCCCGATCTACCTCGGTGCCACCGCGGTGATCCTGCCGCGGTTCGCTACGCGCGAGGCGTGCGATGCGATAGCACGCCACAAGGTGACCGTATTGTGTTGCGTCAGTACACAATTGACCATGCTGATGGCTGATCCTGCCAGCCGGGAAGTCGATCTTCGTTCGTTGCGGGTGGTGTTCACCGGCGGCGAGGCGTTGCCGTACCGGCCGGCCGCGGATTTCGAGGAACTCACCGGAGCCAAGATTCTTCAGTTCTACGGCTCGAACGAGACCGGTGCGCTGAGCGCGACAACCCTTGATGACTCGCAGGATCGCCGACTCCGCACCGGTGGGCGGATAATCCCGGAGATGTCCGTGCGCCTTTTCGACGGTGATTTGGACGTCACCCATACAGGTCGCGGCCAGCCCGCCTGCCGTGGACCGGCGACCAGTCTCGGCTACCTCAGCGGTTTGGCAGACGGCACCGACCACGACAAGTTATTCACCCCGGACGGTTGGATGCGGATGGGCGATCTCTGCGAGATCGATGCCGATGGTTATCTGACCGTCACCGGGCGAACGTCGGACTTCATTCTGCGTGGCGGCAAGAACATCAGTGCGGCACAAGTCGAAGACGCTGCCATGACGCACCCAGCGCTCGCGCTGGCCGCGGCGGTGCCGATGCCCGACCCCGTTTTGGGCGAAAGGGTCTGTCTGTACATAGAACTCGCCGATTCGCAGACGATCGACCTGCCCGCGTTGGTCAATCACCTTCTGGGACTGGGTGTTTCCAAGGAATTACTGCCCGAGCACCTGATCGTGGTGGACGAGCTGCCCCGGTCCTCGGGTGGCAAGGTCGCCAAAGGGCAGCTACGCGAAGACCTTCGAGCCAGAATGGAGGGTGTTGGTGGACGCTCCTAACGCACGCAGAGGCGGTCTGCAGGTGTGGGCGCCGTCGGTGGTGCCGCCGATCGGTGTCGAATTGTCCAACGAGCAGGCGTTGGCCGTCGCGTTCCGGCATCTCGCGTCGATCGGCTTCGCCGAGAACATGGCGGGCCACATCACCTGGCAACTCGACGGCCAGACCGACATGCTGGTGAATCCGTGGGGGCTGTGGTGGTCCGAACTGACCGCATCGGACATCTGTGCCGTAGACGCCGACGCACGAGTGGTGCGCGGCCGCTGGGACGTCACGCCGGCCATCCACATCCATACCGAATTGCACCGGGTTCGTGACGACGCCCGGGTGGTCATCCACAACCACCCCTACTACGTATGCGTTCTGGCTGCGCTGGGCCGGCTGCCCGAGTTGGTCCACCAGACCGGATCGCTGTTCCTGGACGATCTGTGCCTCGTCTCGGCTTACGACGGAGAAATCGACAGCCCTTCCCGCGCAGCCGATCTCGCGGCACATATCGGCGGAGCCAACCTGACGATCCTGGCCAATCACGGCGTCGTCGCCACCGGCCGGAATCTGGCCGAAGCGGTGTATCGGGCGGCATCGATCGAGCGGGTCTGCCGAATGGCCTATGACGTCTTGCTGACCGGCGAGGAACCATCGCGGATGAATTGGTCGGACATGGCGGGCATGCAGGTCTCGTTGATCGAACGCGCCGCCGATGTCTACTGGGCGGGTGCGGCACGGATGACGATCAAGTCCGACCCCGATGTGCTCACGTAATCCCGCGTCTTCTCGCGCACGGAAGGAGACCCCGTGAAATCGATCGATGAGCTTGCCGCCGACCTGAACTTCACCACCGCCAAGACGGGTGAGGACCGAACGGTGACGTTGCTGCCCGATCCGCCTCGGGCCGAGCGGCGCTACACAGTGATCTCGGTGGACGATCACATCGTCGAGCCGCCGGACACATTTACCGGGCGTCTTCCAAGCAGGTTTGCCGACCGCGCGCCGAAGGTCGTCGACACACCAGAAGGTGGGCAGACGTGGGTCTATGACGGACAGGTGCTGCCCAACGTCGGCTTCAACGCGGTGGTGGGCAGGCCGGTATCAGAGTATGGCTTCGAACCGGTCCGATTCGACGAAATGCGCAGAGGGGCATGGGATATCCATGCGCGGATCGCGGACATGGACCTCAACGGCATTTACGCGTCGCTGAACTTTCCGTCCTTCCTGCCCGGGTTCGCCGGACAGCGACTGCAGCAGGTCACCAAGGACCGTGACCTTGCACTGGCTTCCGTGCGGGCCTGGAACGACTGGCATTTGGACGTCTGGGCCGGCAGCTATCCCGGCCGGATCATTCCCTGCCAGTTGCCCTGGCTGCTGGATCCGGAACTGGGCGCAAAGATGATCTACGAGAACGCCGAGCGCGGTTTCCACGCCGTGACATTCAGCGAGAACCCGGCGATGCTCGGCTTTCCCAGTATCCACTCCGGCCACTGGGAGCCGATGATGGCGGCGTGTGCCGAGACGGGCACCGTCGTGAACCTGCATATCGGCTCGTCCGGGTCCTCGCCGTCGACGACCGCCGACGCGCCGCCGGACGTGCAGGGCGTCCTGTTTTTCGCATACGCCATCTCCGCCGCCGTGGATTGGCTGTACTCGGGATTGCCCAGCAGATACCCCGACCTCAAAATCTGCTTGTCCGAGGGCGGAATCGGTTGGGTTGCCGGGCTATTGGACCGCCTAGATCACATGCTCAGCTACCACGCGATGTACGGCACCTGGCAAGCGTTTAGTGAAACCCTCACGCCCGCAGAGGTTTTCACCCGCAATTTCTGGTTCTGCGCGGTGGAGGACAAGTCGTCGTTCGTGCAGTACGAGCGGATCGGCGTGGACAACATCATGCTGGAAGCCGACTACCCGCACTGCGATTCGACGTGGCCGCATACCCAGCAGACGATCCACGAGGAAATCGGTGGGCTGCCCGACGACGTCATTCGAAAGATCACTTGGGAGAACGCCGCACGGCTTTATCAGCATCCGGTGCCACCGGAGGTTGCGCTTGATCCGGACGCGTTCTAGCCGCGCCCTCGCCCGCCCTCGTCCGGCCTTGCCCGCCGATCGCCTGGTCCGCTCCCGCCCGCACCCGGCCCGCCCGTCGAGTGTGAATTTCACGACGCGACACGCCGATTGGGCGTCGTTAACCGCACAGTGGACGCTGGGGTAGGTACGGAGGCGGGGGTAAGTACGGACTAGGTGACCCAGTCGGGTTGGCCCGCGGTGTCGACCACCGAAAAGTCTTTATGCCCAAGGCCTGCCACGCAGCCGCCGTCGACCACGAATTCCGAACCCGTCGAGTAGCTGGACTCGTCGCTGGCCAGGTAGATGACCAGGTTGGAGACCTCCTGCGGCTCGGCGATCCGGCCCAGCGCGGTCTGGAAAATGTCCTCCGGCACCCATTCGGTCATCGGGGTCCTGATGAGCCCAGGGTGGATGGAGTTCACCCGAATTCCACTGGGGCCCAACTCCAAAGCTGCGGACTTGGTCAGACCTCGGACAGCGAATTTGGTCGCCGTGTAACCGTGACAGGCGATGGTGCCGGCAAGTCCTTCGATAGAGGAAATGTTGATGATGGACCCGCGGCCCGCGGCTTTCATGGGCTTGACGACCGAGCGGATGCCCAGGAAAACGCCGGTGAGGTTGATGTCGAGAATCCGCTGCCATTCCGAGAGCGCGTACTCCTCGAGGATGCCGACATTGATGATGCCGGCGTTGTTCACCAGGATGTCGAGGCGCCCGAATTCGCTCAGGGTGGTGTTGACCGCGGCATCCCACTGGTCGGGGTCGGTGACATCGAGGTGCAGGTAGCGCACGGCGTCACCGACTTCCGCTGCCACGGCCTTGCCTTCGTCGTCGAGGATGTCGCCGAACACAACTTTGGCGCCCTCGGCTACCAGTGCCCGCACATGGGACGCACCCATGCCGCGCGCCCCGCCACTGATCAGGGCGACTTTGTCGGTCAATCGGTTCGGCATTGAATCTCCTGACTGTGCGCGGTCTATAGGGACGTCATTTCACGCACCATACATAGACCATTGAACGTATGGCCGTACGGGCGGGTCTTTGGATCGACTAGCGTCGTCGCAATGGAGTTATCGGGAAAGATTGTTCTGCTCACTGGGGCGACTGGCGGCCTGGGCCAGGCGATCGCCACGGCACTCGCCGACCGCGGTGCGCGGCTGATAGTCAGTTCACGCAAGCCTCAGGAACTCGAGGGATTGGTGGCTGCTCTCTCGGGCAGTGGACACCGGACGATCGTCAGCGACCTCGCCGAACCGGGCGCGGGCCAGGCGCTGCTGGCCGAAGCCGGCCCGATCGATGTGCTGGTATCCAATGCGGCGCTGCCGGCCTCGGGAAAGCTCGACAGCTATACCGCTGAGCAGATCGACCGCGCGCTGCGCGTCAATCTCGAAGTGCCGGTACAGATGACCCGCGAGTTGATCCCGGCCTTCGTCGCCAGAGGTTCAGGCCATTTCGTCTACATCTCGTCGATCTCGGGCAAAACGGCGACGGCTCGCGCCTCGCTGTATGCGGCGACCAAGTTCGGCCTACGCGGATTCGCCCTGTGCCTGCGCGACGACTTGCGACCCGACGGGATCGGAGTTTCGGTTGTCAGCCCGGGTGCGATCGGCGGCGCCGGTATGTTCGCTGATTCTGGCGCGGCACCGCCGCCGCTGATCGGGACCGGGACACCCGAGCAGGTGGGCGCGGCGGTGGTAACCGCGATCGAGCGCAATCGCGGCGAGATCACCGTAGCGCCGCTGCGTCAGCGCGTGCTGGCCCGGTTCGCCGCGAATGCGCCGGAAGTAGCCTCGAGGCTGGCCGGCGGGGTGGCTGCCAAGGCGGCCGACGAGATCGCCGCCGGTCAAACCGACAAACGCTGAAATGGTGGCATCCTGACGTCGTGGGAGTGCTGTTTCGGCTCATCGAGTTGCTATTGCTGGCGTTGCCGCTGATCGGCTTGATCGCGGCCGCTATCAAGGCGCTTACATCTTTGAACCGGCGGATGGGGCAGGGGAGCGCCGATCGGGCACCCGACGCCGTGCCCAACGCTGCGTCTTCGCCGACGAACCCCGCGACCCACTGGCAGGCGATAAAGCGCGCCATCGACGCGCACGACAAGACCGATGCCCGCTGGCTGCAGTATGAACTCGACGCGGCCCGACTGCTGGATTTCCCGGTCATGACCGACATGCGGGACCCGCTGACCACCGGCTTTCACAAGGCCAAGTTGCGGGCAGATCTGCACAAGCCGGTGCGTGCGGAGGATCTGTTCGACGACCGCGATGCCGCAAGGCAGTATCTCGATGCCGTCGAGGACTATGTGACCGCGTTCAACGCCGCCGAAGCAGAGGCGACTCGCAGGCGCAACAGCGACTTCTCCACGGCCGAGAAGCAGCGACTGGCCCGGGCACAAAGCCTGCTTCGGATCGCCGCTGACAGCGCCGCGACGACCCAGGAGCGCCAGCACGCATACGGTTTGGCACGCGCCGAACTCGAGGGCCTCATAGTGTTGCCGGACAACACCCGTACCGGCCTGGAGCGCGGTATCGCCGGCGAGCTCGACGGCTAGGTGCTCTTGAGTCGCACCATACGCGTCGTGGTGCTCTCGTCGAGCTCGACCAGGTCGCTGCGCGAGCGCAGGAAATCGCTGAAAGACTTGAAACCCAAGGACTTTTCGCTGAACGACGGGTTCATCCGCTTCATCTGTGCTTTGACCGCCGAATTGTGCAGCCAGTCCGCGTCGTCCTTTTCCTGACCGATCCGGAGGGCGCGCTCAAGCAACCCGGTAGCCGCGACCTGCGGATCGGGTGCCGACGACTCCTCGTCGGTGTCGTCGGAGTTGGCCTGCCGTCCGCGTTTCTTGGGTTGCGACGTGGAGGCGGTCGTCGAAATCCCGGGAAGTGCGTCGTAGGTGAGGAACTCGTCGCAGGCGGCAGCCAAGGACTGGCTGCTGGCACCGGCTACCCCGATTCCGACGACGTAGCGGCCGAGACGCTTGCAGCGCTGCGCCAACGCGATGTAGTCGGAATCCCCGCCGACGATGACGACATGGGTGAGATCCGGTAGCCGGAACATGTCCTCGACCGCGTCGACGGCGAGCCGGATGTCGGCGCCGTTCTTTCCGTAGGCGGCCGCGGGAAACAGTTGCACAAGGTCGACCGCTCGACCGACCAACTGGCCGTGGTAACCGGCGTTGACATCCGCTGACCAGTCCGCGTACGCGCGGGTGAGCACCAGCGTCCCGAACGAGGACGCGAAGTCGATGATGGCGCCCAGGTCGACGGTTGCGATTCGCAGCCGTTCCTTGTCCAAGCCCTTGGCTTTGTCTCGCTGGAACGTGTTGCGGCCGTGCACCTGGTCGTAGCGCGAGATCACGATGTTGTCGAAATCGAAATAGACGGCCACTCGCGTCGCGCCGGGATCAGCCGTCTGGCCGGAGTTTGTCATCACCTCATCGTCCAATAGGCGGTGCCGCGTTCCTCACGCACCCACAACGTCTCACCCGGACCAACGGTCGTTCCCTCGGCGATCAGCTGCCGCTTGAGCACTTTATGGGTAGCAGTACTGGGCAGGTCCGCGGCGATCCGGACGTAGCGCGGTCGCGCTTTCGGTGACAGGTCTGGTTGCTCGTCGAGGAAGGCTTGCAGCAATTCGGGCTCGAAGGTGCGTCCTTCGTGGAGCACGACGGCGGCCATGATCTGGTCACCGACCCGCTCGTCGGGCACCGCATAGACGGCAACACGGTTGATCGCGTTGTGGCGCAGCAGAATTCGCTCGATTGGCGCTGCGGCAAGATTCTCACCGTCGACTCGCATCCAGTCGGCTGTGCGACCGGCCAGATAGATCCAGCCGTCGCGGTCTTTGTAGGCGAGGTCTCCCGACCAGTACATGCCGTCGCGCAAGCGTTCAGCGTTGGCTTCGGGGTCGTTGTAGTAGCCGGTGAAAAAGCCCGATCCCGCGGTGTTCACCAATTCCCCGACGGCTTGGTCCGCATTGAGCAGGGCACCGTGTTGGTCGAGCTCCGCAACGGCACATTCGGTACCGGTGTCGCTGTTGTAGACGGCGATTCCACCGATGCCCCTGCCTATCGATCCGGGTGGCGTTCCGGGTTCGCGTATCACGATGACCGCATTCTCGGTGGAACCGAACCCGTCCTCGACTTGCACGTCGAACCGACGCGCGAAGTCCTGGATGTCTTTTTCGTTCGCCTCGTTGCCGAAGGCCACCCGTAGCGGGTTGTCGGCGTCGTCGTCGTCGTGCTCCGGCGTGGCCAGGATGTAGGCAAGAGGTTTCCCGACGTAGTTCATGTAGGTCACCTGGTAGCGGCGGACATCGCTGAGAAAGTTGCTCGCCGAGAACTTCGCCGGCACGATCGCGGCCCCGGAGACCACCGCAGGCGCCCAGCCCGCGACCACCGCGTTGGAGTGGAATAACGGCATCGAGACGTAGCAGGTGTCTTGCTCGGTCAGGTTGAACCGGTCCGCCAGGCTGCGACCGGCGAAGGTCGGCATCAGATGCGAAACCTGGACGGCCTTGGGGTTACCACTGGTCCCGGAGGTGAAGATCATCATGAACGGGTCCGTCATCTCGACCTCGCGGTGGGGGACCAGCGGCCCGGCATCGGCGAGCAGCGTGTCCCACTGCGGGCTCGCGATTTCCAGGATTCTGGCGTCGCCGAGATCCAGGCCATCCAACAGCGGACGATGCTCGGCATCGGTCACCACGATCTGACAATCCGCGCGCCGGATGTCGGCGGCCAGGGCCTCGCCGCGCCGCGTGGTGTTCAGTCCACACAGCACGTACCCGCCCAGGCCAGCCGCCGCCATCTGCGTCAGCATGTCTGGCGTGTTGCCCAGCAGCGAGCCGATATGCATGGGCCGCTCGGGATCGGCGGCACCGAGAAGCGCGGCGGCCTGCACGGTCGCGCGCTCCAGATACTGATGCCAAGTCCATTGCAGTTCAACATATTTCACAGCAATCGCCGAGTCGGACAACCGTTGGCGCAGAAGTGCCTGGATCGTCTCGGTCATGACTGTGATTCCATCCGGGGCTGGTCCGCAGACTGGCTGTCGATGTAGGTACTCAGGATCTCCACGAGGAGGCGACGTTGGCTAGCTGTGTCGACCAAGCGGTGCATCACCAGCTGGTTGGCGATCATCCCGCGCAGCGTGGTGAGCAGCAGTTCACCGATCGCCGCGCTCTCATTCGGACCCAGATCGCGATCGATGCCGGCAGTTAAAGTCTTGAAAGTCTTGCCGAGCCGCTTGATATGCCCGGTCGTGGTCGATCCGCGGCTCGCGCGGGTGCCGATCAGGATCTCGGTTGCCGCGCGCGCAGTCGGGCTCGACATCGCCTGCCAGGCCGCCGTCACTGCCGCCGCCACCCGGTCGCGTGTGGTGGTGTCCGGCGTGGCGGACGGTATAGATCTCAGCGCGTCCACCAATTCGTCAAATCCCTGGTCCACCACCGCCATCAGCAATCCGTCGCGGTCTCCGAAGTGGTATTGGATCACTCCCCAGGTGACGCCCGCGGTCTCGGCAATGTGCCTGCCGCTGGCTGCCGCGATCCCCTCACTCAATACGATTTGAACGGTCACGTCGATGACCGTGTTGCGTGTGCGTTCGGCCCGGACCTGATTGCCATGAGCCGGCCGGGTCGGAGCCACACCTCGAGAGATCACCACAAATCACCACACCTGAGTCGGGGTTTCATGCGACCAGCATAAACATTGCATTTGCAATGTTATCGGCAGGGGGCGGTTGGCAAGGTCGCGGGGGTCAGGCCCGGCAAACGGCGGTGGATGTCAATGAAGTGGACACGATTAGGTGTAACGGATTTCGTTAATTGGCGAAGTAAAAATACTGGACCAAATTGGGGACTCGGGGACAGCCACCCAGTGTGACATGAATCCGGCACGTGGCGCTTTAGCGCGTTTACCGCACCAAGGACACGAAATATATTGTCGCACCGACGGTTTCACCTGTTCTGTTGAATTCAACTGCGCCTGTATAGCAACGGTTCCGAAAGAAATATTCGCGCGGAAATGAAGCTCGCTCGTTTTGTCGCCGAAAATCGTACGGAAGCGTTGGAACGCGGTTATTATCTCGACCATTCAACAATCCGATACCGTCGACCGAACGGAGGAATAGCGCTGACCATGGTGTCGAACTTCGCGGTTCTCCCTCCGGAGATCAACTCGGCACGGGTGTACACCGGCGCGGGCCCGGCGCCGATGCTCGCCGCGGCAGCGGCATGGGATGGGCTGGCGATCGAGTTGGAGACCGCGGCCGCATCATTTGAATCGATCGTCACCGGTTTGGCGAGCGGGTCGTGGCAGGGCCAGGCGTCGCTCGCGATGGCGGGTGCGGCCGCCCCCTACATCACCTGGCTGAACACGACGGCGACTCACGCCCAGGGTGCGGCGGGTCTGGTCCGCTCGGCGGTTGCTGAATTCGAAACCGCGATGACCGCGACGGTGCATCCAGCGCTGGTTGCCGCCAACCGAACACAAGTGATGTCGTTGGCCGCGTCGAATGTGTTCGGTCAGAACACGCCGGCGATTGCAGCGATCGAATCGCTGTATGAGCAGATGTGGGCCCAGGATGTGGCCGCCATGTCGAGCTATCACGTCGGCGCCTCTGCGGTCGCGGCTCAGTTGGCGCCGTGGCACCAACAGCTACAGGGACTGTTCAATGCGGCCGCCCGTTCCGCAGCGCAAGGGAGTTGGGCCGCGCCGGAGAGCCGCTCGGTGATGGCCAACAGTGCCGCAGCGGTGACTATTGCCGAAGTCATGGGAGGCAGCGGAACCCCGATTCCGTCCGCCCTGTATGTACAGCGCGCTTTCGAACTTTATGTCCACCATCTCGCGCCGTCCGCGATCGCGCGCTCGCTGTTCACGCCCGAAGGGCTTTATCCGATCATCGCAATCAAGAACCTGACCTTCGATTCCTCAGTGGCGCAGGGGCTTGCGATCCTGGACAACACGATCCGGTCGCACCTGGCCGCGGGTAACGCTGTCTCGGTGTTCGGCTACTCGCAAAGCGCAACTATCGCGTCACTGGAGATGGCGAGACTCGCGGCATCGGTGAATCCGCCTACCCCAGACCAGCTTTCGTTCACACTCATCGGTAATCCCAACAACCCCAACGGTGGGGTGGCTGCGCGTTTTCCGAATATCTCGTTTCCCAGCCTGGGTGTTACTTCCAGCCCCGCCACGCCGGACAATCTGTATCCGACCCGCATCTACACCATCGAGTACGACGGCATCGCAGACTTCCCGCGCTATCCGCTGAACCTGGTGTCAACACTGAACGCGCTGGCGGGCACCTACTATCTGCACCTGAACTACTTCACGTTCACGCCGGACCAGATCGATGCGGCAATACCGCTGACAAACACGGTGGGCCCGACCATGACCGAGTACTACATCCTGCCCACCAAAAATCTTCCGCTGTTGGAGCCGGTGCGCGCGATACCGATCATCGGCGATCCGATCGCCGACCTCGTTCAACCTAACCTGCGGGTGATCGTCAACCTCGGCTACGGCGATCCGGCATATGGTTACTCGACGTCACCACCCAACGTTCCCACCCCGTTCGGAGTGTTCCCCGAAGTTGATCCGATGGTTGTGGCCAATGCCCTGGCAGCGGGAACTCAGCAAGGAATCAACGACTTCGGCTACAGCATGGCGCATCTCGACGTGCCATCGGTTGACTTGGCGAACTGGATGTCGCCTGGATCCAGTGGCACTGGCGGTGGCGGTGGTGGTTCCGGTGGGGGATCCGGAGGGGGAACGTCGGCTCCGGCCATCACGATCGACAGCGTCATCGACGGGATCCAAACGGTCAACACCGATATCCTCAATACGGTTACCAAAGTGGCAGGTACGGGCTACCAGGTGCTGCTGCCGACCGCAGACGTGGTGAACGCTCTGATCACCACCGTGCCGTCCTACAACGTCAACCTGTTCCTGGAAGGAATTCGGGAGCTCGCGCACGGCGATCCGATGGGTCTGATCAACACCATCGGGTACCCGCTCGCAGCGGACGTGACGTTGCTGACCGTGGCAGCGACTATCGAACTCTTCCTTGTCATCAGCGCCGCACAGATGATTGGCGCGGATATTTCTGCGCTGATTACCTGATCATTGAGCAGGAGCCAGGGTCGCGGCTGGCGGGCCTATGCTTAAGCGCTAATGAGCGAGAAGGCGACGTGCGCAATCATCGGTGGTGGCCCGGCCGGCATGGTGCTGGGGTTATTGCTGGCCCGCGCTGGGATAGATGTCACGCTGTTGGAAAAACACGGCGACTTCCTGCGTGACTTTCGCGGTGACACCGTGCATTGCTCCACGATGCGGTTGCTTGACGAACTGGGGCTGTGGGAGCGCTTTTCGGAATTGCCGTTCACGCAGGTACGCAAGGCGGCATTCGAAACCAACGGACGTTCGGTTACCTACGTCGACTTCGAGCGGCTCTCTCAACCGCATCCGTTCATTGCGATGGTTCCGCAATGGGATTTGCTGAACCTGCTCGCGGAGGCCGCTAGCGCAGAGCCCAGTTTCACGCTGCGGATGAACACCGAAGTCACCGGACTCCTGCGGGACGGCGATCGGATCACTGGCGTTCGCTACCAAGGGCCGGACGGCCCCGGGGAACTGCACGCCGAACTCACCGTGGCATGCGACGGGCGGTGGTCGATCGCGCGCCAGGAGGCCGGGCTGCAAACCCGTGACTACCCGGTCAAATTCGACGTCTGGTGGTTCCAACTGGCACGCGAAGACGACACCGAATTCTCTTTCTTACCTCGCACCGCCCCGGGCAAGGCACTTGCCGTGATCCCTCGGCAGGGTTATTTCCAAATCGCCTATATCGGCCTGAAAGGCACCGACGCGCAGTTGCGTGCGCAAGGTATCGAGGCTTTTCGTCGCGACATCGCCGCGCTCGTGCCGGAGGCCGCCGACTCGGCCGGGGGTCTGACGTCCATGGACGATGTCAAGCACCTCGACGTCAAGGTGAATCGACTGCGTCGCTGGCACTGTGCCGGGTTGCTGTGCATCGGCGATGCCGCACACGCGATGTCGCCGATGGGCGGCGTCGGAATAAACCTGGCTGTTCAGGATGCTGTCGCGGCAGCATCCAAATTGGCCGAGCCGCTACGGCAGCATCGAGTCACCGATCGTGATCTGGCGGCCGTCCGCCGCAGGAGGCTATTTCCCACCGCAGTAACGCAATTGGTGCAACGGATGCTGCACCGGGGCCTGCTCGGACCGCTGCTTCGTGGTGCGGATCCGGCGCCACCGACAGCGGTGCTCCGGGTTGTCGAACGGCTGCCGTGGCTCTCTATTGTGCCCGCCTACTTCATCGGCGTCGGCGTGCTGCCAGAGCATGCCCCCGCGTTCGCCCGCCGTGACAGCTGACAAGGCGGCGTCGCCGCTGCGCATCGGGATCCTGGGTGCCGCACGCATCGCCCCGCTCGCGGTTGTCAACCGGGCCAGTGATGGAGGCCTTAACTATTCGCTGGCCAACTATTCGCTGGCCGGCGGGGCGACCATGGACGCCGGTTGCTATGCCGTACACATGGTTCGCACGTTCGGCGGTTCCACCCCGGAAGTTGTTTCCGCACAAGCAAAGCTGCGCGATGCCCGGGTGGACCGGGTGATGATCGCAGAGCTGCGGTGCGCCGGGGGCCACACCGGTGCAATCCGTACTTCGATGTGGTCAACGGATCTGTTGAATATCGGCGCCAAAGTGGTTGGCAGCGACGGATCGTTGAAGTATTGAATCCTGTTGTGGCGGCGAGCCGGTAAAGACGACGCCGCAAGACGCCGTCGAGAACATGATGGTGATCGACGCGATCTACCGTGCCGCAGGACTGCCGCTGCGTGAGCCGAGTTGATACTCAGCCGATTACGTCGTCGGACAACAAGCGCCGCGCAGCATCGACACAAGGTCGTAGCCGATCGATCGGACTGTGGCCGGACAGTGCCAGCGATCGCTGCGGCACCTCAAGTTCAATCACCACGTTAGTGGGAAGTGCCTGGATGAACTCGCGCAGGGGCAGTTCGCCCTCACCGGGCGGCAAGCGCTCAAACATGGCTTCCTCCATGTAATTTGCCAGACGTGGTTGCAGGGTCGTGTCGTTGAGTTGGGCATAGCCGATGTACTGGGAGTCGACGGCCACCAGGTCGGCCGGGCTGGAACCGGACCGCGCCATATGCATGGTGTCGATCAGAAGTTGAAAGTCGGGTCGCCCCACGTGCCGGACCGCGGCCAGCGCGGTGGCTAGGTCACCGACGGTCAGGCCGGGTACCGGCTCGAGCACCGTTCGCAAGCCACGTTGCGCGGCAAGCTCTGCCAGAGCACCGAATTGGTCGAAAGTACGTCCACGATCGGGATCGAGGCTGACGACGTTGATCCGAGGGATGCCGAGTTCGACGATCACATCGAGATCGGCGGCAAATAGTCGTACGTCGGCATCCGGCGTCACCAGGAAGCCGTCACCAAGGGTGATGGTGACGCCGTGCTGCTGCGCGGCGGCGCGAACCGCGCCACGCAGGGCGGCATCTTTCTTCAGCGAGAACGGTGGATAACCCAGCGGCGCCAGCGGGAGTCCACGCAGGAACATCGAGATGTTGGGGCAGCCCAGATCGGCTGCAAGACCGATGAACTCCAGCGGCGGCAGCCCGAAGACGCTGAGGTAACCGAGACCGAGTTCGCCCATGATTTCTGCAGGTTACAACGGTGATCGGCGGCGCGGGGGTTGAAATAGGGTACGGCCGGGTACTCCTTACCAGCTGTGATCTCGGCCCGCTGGTACTCCACGTTGAGCCCGGGCTGACGAGGGAGGCGAAAATAACGATGATGAAGAAATTTGCGGCAACAGCGATAATTGCCGGCGCGCTTGGTGCCGGAAGCTTCGGCTTGGGGGCCGGCCTGGCGCAAGCCCGCCCCGGTCCACATATCCCCGGCCCGCCGCCAATTCCGCCGGTGCCGCGTATCGACAATGGGGCGAACTGGGGTCCTGCACCTGGGCAGATAAAAAAGTTCTGTCCGGGAAACAACCCCCCGGGTCACTGGATTGGCGGACCGCACGGGATTCCGTGTACCTAAACTGGGGCCCGCGTTTGTCGCTTTGACGACAGCGGCGTTGGTCGTAGTGTCTCGATGATGCCGACAACCGCCGCATTTCCCCGGCACATCCGCCTCGGCGGCGGGGCGATCGCCGAGTTGGCCATGGTGCTGGAAACCCTGAATCTCCACCGTCCCTTGCTGGTCACCGACTCTTACCTGGCTGGCAGCGGCGCCGCGGAGCAGGTCGTGAACATCCTGAAGGCGGCGGGCAAGGCGACCGCTATGTTCGACCGTACTGTCGCCGACCCCACCACGGCTTCGCTCGCCGACGGGGTCGAGGCATTACGGCGCCATCAGGCCGACGGCGTAATCGGCTTCGGCGGGGGCAGTCCGATCGACACCGCCAAAGCTCTGGCGGTATTGGCCGTGCAGCCCGGTCCAATGCGCAGATTTAAAGCGCCCCACAGCTATGCCGGTCCGGCATTACCGATCATCGCGGCCCCTACTACCGCCGGAAGTGGCTCGGAGGCAACGCAATTCACGGTGATCAGCGACAGCGACACCAACGAGAAAATGTTGTGCCCTGGCTTGTCGTTTCTGCCGATAGCCGCAATCGTCGACTATGAGCTCACAATGACTATGCCGCCGCGGTTGACCGCGGACACCGGCATTGATGCGCTGACTCATGCCGTGGAAGCGTACGTCAGCCGTAAAGCCAATCCCATCAGCGACGGATTGGCACTGTCGGCAATCCGCCTTATCGCAACACATTTGAAGCCGGCATACCGCGACGGCGCGGACGCGGCGGCCCGTGCGGGCATGATGGCCGCAGCCACCCAGGCCGGGATGGCGTTCTCGAATTCCAGTGTGGCCCTGGTGCATGCGATGAGCCGACCGATCGGTGCGCACTTTCACGTCGCGCACGGGCTGTCTAATGCCATGCTGTTTCCCGCGGTCACCGCCTTCTCCGTCGGCGGCGCGCAGCAGCGCTACGCCACCTGCGCCCGCGAATACGGCGTTGCTGGCGTCCACACGAGCGACCACGTCGCCGCACTGGCTCTCGTCGAGGCGCTCACCGAGTTGTGCAGGGAACTCGAGGTCCCCACGCCGAAGTCTTACGGCATCGACCGCACCGCTTGGGACTCGCTGGTCCCGCTGATGGCCGAGCAGGCGGTCGCATCCGGGTCCCCGGCCAACAACCCCGTCGTACCGGACCCGGCCCAGATAGAGGCGATCTACGCACAGGTCTACGACTGAACCGGCCTGGGCTCTTTACCGACACTACAAATATAGAGTACTGTCGGCGGCCAAGCCCAGGACGGATGAGCGATGGACAAACGACGAAAGCCAAACCCGGCCGAGCGCCGCCGCGACCTATGCGATGCGGCGATTCAACTGTTGGCCGACGACGGGGCTAAAGGGCTGAGCCACCTCAAAGTTGACCGCAAGGCCCGCGTGCCGGACGGAACGACTTCGTTCTATTTCAGGACGCGTTCGGCACTACTGCTCGCGGTGGCGGAGCGCTTAGCAGACCTGGACCTGGCCAATCTGCAATCCATCGCTGACACCGCCGACGACGACGATCAAGGTTCACCGTCGTCGCTGTCGCAGGTGGTGATCCAGTCGGGATACGAGCCGGAGCTGTCCCGCACCAAAGCTCGCTACGAGCTGACCATGCAGGCGACTCGCGACCCGGCCATGGCCGCCTCGCTGCAGCACAGCACCGACGCTTTCACCAAGCTGCATCGGGAAATCCTGGTCCAGTTAATGCCGCGCGGGGCCGAGCTGGAAGCGGCTGTCATCGAGGACCTGAGCAACATCACGTTGACCTTCATCAACGGCCTCCTGCTCAGGCTGGCCCACGGCGACCGGATCATCGACAGCGCAGAACAACTCGACGCGATCCTGGCAGCGATGGCAAGTGGCATCCTGAAGAGTCCGGCCAAGGGCCGGTTGACCGCGAAATACTCGGTGGTAGACGGTGTTTCGTGATGATTGTGATATTCGGCGTTTGCTTCCCTTATGCTTCCCGTAGCCGCGGGCAGCCCACTCGAGTAGAGAGAGAGTCACATGCCCGAATACGACTACGAAGAGATGAAAAGGGAAGCCGAGCAGTACATCAGGTTCGAGAAGGACGTCAAGAACAGGATCGCCTACATCACCTTCGATCGTCCCGACGCGCAGAACTCCACGACGTTAGGCATGCGGCAGAACTATGCCGACCTAATCCATAAGTGCAACGTGGACGACGACGTCAAGGTCGTGGTAATCCGCGGTGAGGGTGAGGATTTCGGCAGCGGCGGCGATCTGCCCGAACAACGCGGCATGCTGGAAAACCCGGGTATGCCGCTGCTGCACGAACTCGCGATCAACGACGACGAGGTCAAGTACCCGCCGGGCGGTTCGTACCGCTACCTGTCCACCGTGACGGACTTCTACGCTAAGGCGCGCGCGGGAAACCGTCCGCTGCAGGAACTTCGGAAGGTCAGCATCATCGAGGCCAAAGGCTACTGCTACGGGTGGCATTTCTATCAGGCCGGTGACGCCGATCTGGTGATCTCCTCCGAAGACGCGCTATTCGGCCATCCGGCGTTTCGCTATGTCGGGTGGGGACCGCGGCTGTGGTGGTGGGCCGAAACGATGGGCTTGCGGAAGTTTTCCGAGATGCTTTTCACCGGAAGGCCGTTCAGTGCCAAGGAGATGTACGACTGCGGCTTTGTCAACAGCGTGGTCCCACGCGACAAGCTGGAAGCCGAGACGGAGAAATACGCCCTGGCCTGTTCGCGTTCCCGTCCGACCGACACGGTCGCGGTGCAGAAGACGTTCCTGGAGTTGTACAAGCAGCACAAGGGTGAATACTTCGGAAGTCTGCTCACCGGCATGGTCGAGGGAATGTTGCCGATGATCGCCAACGACCAGGCCAACGATGTCGACCTCACCGAAGGCACCTTCGAGAAGGGCCTCAACAATGTGGTGAAAGACAATGATCTGAACTTCCCGCCGGAGTGGCGCTTGAGCCGGTCGGGCCGCCAGAAGCCTTGACCGAAGACATGTCGGCGCTGACGGGGATCCGGGTGGTCGAGCTAGCCGAGTCGGTCGCCGGCGAATACTGCGGGAAACTGCTGTCCGACTTCGGCGCCGATGTCGTCAAGGTCGAGACGCCCGGGTGCGGCAGCCGCACCCGGGCGTTGAGCCCGGTACTGCACTCAGGCGGGGAGGGCAGCGCTCTGTTCGCGTACTTGAACACCAACAAACAGTCTGTCGAACTCGATGTCGCCTCGGCTGAGGGCCGAAATGCTCTCCATCGGTTGCTCGGTGAGGCCGACGCGGTTGTCGGCGAGCACACGGTCACACTGGCCGAACGCTATCCGGACATGGTGTGCTGCGCCATCACGCCGTTCGGCCAGGGGGCGGCGCGCGAACTCGACAACGCGACGAGTATCAACGTGTTTCACGCCAGCGGCTGGGGTTACCACACTCCCAGCCATGCCGACCCGAACAACTCCCCGTTGCAGGGGCCGGGCCGATATCTCGCCGACTACGAAGCCGGACTCGACGCTGCACTGTGCATTGCTGCGGCGCTTTTCCGGCAGCTACACCACGGTAAGGGCGAATTCATCGACATCTCCCAACAAGCCGTACTGGTCTCGCGCGCCGATTGCGTCGTGGGTCGGTTCGTGACCGGCGAGGTTCCCGCCGACGGCGACCGAAGTGACTACGACCAGCAGGGCCCGGCGTCGTTTTTCGCGTGTGCGGACGGGTTTGTCTACCTCTACGTCACCAACCGCGCGCACTGGCTGGGCGTGAAGGCACTGCTCGGGTATCCGCAGTGGCTCAATGACTTTGACGACGACTGGCTGGAGTTCTCCGTCACCCCGCAGAAGGTCGCGAGATTCCAGCAGGGCTTCGGGGCTTGGATTCGGGACCAGCCCAGGGAAGAGGCGGCCGACCGTGCCCAGCACCTGGGCGTGCCGCTCGTTCCGGTCAACGGTGCCGACGACCTGCACCGGTCAGCACAGTATCGGCATCGCGGCTTCTTTCAACAAGTGCACCATCCGGTTTTGGGTAAGGCGGAATATCCGACGGTGCCGTATGCATCCAGTTCCGCTCCTGCCGAAATCCGTTCTGCTGCACCGCGTCTCGGTCAGCACACCGCATCAGTCCTGCACCGACCGGCTGGCCCACGGGCCCGGCCGCCGGCGCAGCCGGCGCAACTGCGTACGGCCAAGAATCCTCGCGGCGGCCCGCTGGCCGGCGTGCGTGTCATCGAGCTGACCAAAGTGTGGGCGGGACCCTACGCGGGAAAACTGTTGGCGCTGTTGGGTGCCGAGGTCATCAAGGTCGAGTCGGCGGCAATTCCCGAGGAGATGCGCGCCTACGGTGGCACGGACGTCGACCATGCACCGTTCTTCCTGAGCATCAACCCTGAGATCCTGAGCGTTGACCTCGACATCAAGACGCCCGAAGGCATGACGCGACTACGCGAACTCATCGCGCACAGTGACATCGTCATCAACAACCTGCGCCCGGGCGCGATGGAACGCCAAGGTCTGGGCTACGAGCAACTCAAAGCCATCAACCCCGACATCATTTCGGTGTCGATCAAGATGTGGGGCAATGACGGACCCTTAGGGCATCAGACCGGCTACGCGCCGTGCTTCGCCGCGCTTGCCGGGCTGGCGGGACAGGTCGGCTACGACGGCGGACCCCCGCTCGGTGCGAGCATGCGCTACGGGGACTCCACGGTGGGCGCGGCCGCGGCCTACGCCGCAGTCGTGGCGTTACTGCACCGGGATTTGCACGGTGGGGGACAATTCGTCGACGTGTCAGCCGTGGAGACCTTGTCGACAATGATCGGGGACCGCCTGCTAGAGCAGAGTCTCACCGGGCGCCCGCTTGGTCCCGAAGGCAATCGCCATCCGGACATGTGCCCGCACGGTTGCTATCCCTGCGTCGAGGGCGACTGGATCACTGTGGCCGTTGCCGGGCAGAACCAGTGGGAGGCGCTGTGCGATGCGCTTGATGCTGTTGAGCTGGCCGGTGATCCACGTTTCTCGACCATGGAAAGGCGACAGGAACACCACGACGCCCTCGATGCCGCCTTGGCCAGACACACCGCCACTCACGGCGCCGAGCATCTTGCCAAGCGGCTTCGCTCCGCCGGAGTCCCAGCCGCCAAGAGCGCCACGTCGGTTGACGTGATTGCCGACCAACTGCTCTGGGACCGTGGGCTGTACCGTTTCGTCACCGATCATCGAGAAGGTCAACGTCCGGTGGTGGGACCCTCGTGGCGAATGTCCAACGACCCGGCGCAGATAACTCGAGGCGCACCCACTTTGGGTGAGGACACCGACTACGTCCTACACCAGATACTGGGCACCCAAACGGGAGCCCGCCGGTGACCGCGACGCTGGACCACACTGCGGCGCTAGTAACCGGCGCTAGCAGCGGTATCGGCGCGGCAACGGCGAAAGCCCTTGCCGCACAAGGCGCCGCGGTGGCGTTGCTGGCGCGACGTGCCGACCGGTTGCGGCAACTTCAAGGCGAGATCGAAGCCGCCGGCGGCACCGCCGTCGTCGTACCGGCCGATGTCACCGACTCAGCGCAAGTCTCGGCGGCGGTGCGGCGCGTGGTCACCGACCTCGGGCGCTTGGACATCGTGGTGAACAACGCCGGGCTGATCCGGATGGGCACGGCAACCCAAGCGTCGCTGCAGGATTGGGATGACCTGGTTGCGGTCAACATACAAGGGGTCCTCTATGTCACCCGTGCGGTGCTTCCACATCTGATCGAGGCGGCCACCGACTCACCGCGTGGGGTGGCCGATCTGGTCACCATCAGTTCCACCGCCGGCTGGGTGGCCCGTCCCGGTACGGCCGTCTACTCGCTCACCAAGTTCGGAGTGAACGCATTCAGCGAAGGTATTCGGCAAGAAGTCTTGGGCAAGCGGGTCCGGGTGGGCGTGGTGGGCCCCGGAACCGTTGACACCGAAATCTTTTCGCAGCTGGCCGCGCCTTCCGTTGAGGCATTCGAAAAACAAACCGCCGGCATGGTCAAGCTGCGCTCGGAGGACATCGCCGATGCGGTGTTGTACATGGTGACCCGGAACCGTCGGGTGGCGGTCAACCACATGCTGGTACGCGCTGCCGAACAAACCTGGTGACTCGTGACCGACGACACGCTGACCTGGGTCACCGGGGACATGTTCGGGCATCCGTTACCGGTCGACGCCGCAACGTTGCGTAGCGGCGGTCCTAACTTCTTGACTGCAGCACTTCGGGCGTCGGGGGCGTTGGGACAGGACATCTCCGTCGCCGCCATCACGGGGTTGGCGGAGACCCGCGGCGGGAGCACCGGCCGCAAAGCCGTGCTTTCGGTGCGGTACGACACCCCGGCACCTGCGCTGCCTACCGAGCTTTTCGTCAAGTTCTCCCGCGATCTGGACGATCCGATTCGCGATCGCGGGAAGACCCAGATGGCGCCTGAGGTCCGATTCGCCGCCTTGTCCCGCGCGCCGGAGTTTCCCATCGCGGTGCCGCAGGTGTTGTTCGCCGATTATCACCAAGCGAGTGGCACGGGGATCCTCATCACCGAAAGAATCCCGTTCGGCAGCAATGGAATTGAGCGGCAATATCACAAGTGCCTCGACCACGAAATGCCCGAGCCCGTCGAACACTATCGGGTGTTGCTGACCGCACTGGCCCGGTTAGCCGGGACGCACAAATCGGGTCGGTTGCCGCTCGAGCTCACCGCACCTTTTGCGCTAGACCTGCGAGCGGCGACAGTAGGGGAGGGGTCGACGACCGACATCGACAAGCTGGACCGGAGACTGACACAACTGGCCACCTTGGTCCAGAGCCGCCCCGGACTGTTGCCTGCGACCGTCGTCGACGGCGAGTTTCTCATCCGGCTGCGGTATGAAGTCTCGCGCATCGCTGCGCACGAGGACACCATTGTTCGCCACCTCGCCGCCGACTCCGACTGTGTCGCGCTGTGCCACTGGAACGCCAACGTGGACAACGCATGGTTCTGGCGAGACGTCGACGGCGCACTGCAGTGCGGCTTACTGGACTGGGGTTGTGTGGGCCAGATGAACATCGGCATGGCGGTATGGGGCGCGATGTCGGCCGCCGAAACCGACCTGTGGAACAACCATTTCGGTGAGCTGCTGGATGTCTTCGTCACGGAGTTTCAGCGCTGCGGTGGACCGGAGGTGGACGCGGACAGACTGCGCCGCCACACGCTGCTGTATGCGGCTTCGATGGGGGCAGCGTGGTTGTTGGACGTTCCGGCGTTGCTCGGTAAGCGATTCGGCGCCGACCTCCCGCACGACCGCATGGACTCCCGCATCAAAGACGACGAAAGTCTGCGCGCACCACTGCAGATGCTGGCGAATCTGCTCTACCTCTGGCAGCGCCACCCGATCGTCGATCTGCTCGAGGAAGCGACCGGCAAGCCGGCAAGCCTCAGCGAACATTGATGGCAGGCCACAACGACACGGTCAACAAGAGGCAACGAAGAGTAACGATTCAAGCCGTGCGCTAGATTTCGCGACGGTGCTGATGCGACGGTGATCCGCGTGAGTGCTGATATCGGCGAGTTGTCACACATCTCGCGTGCGCAGTGGGCGGATCGACCGCCACAGCGCTGCACGCGCGGTCACTGGCTGCTGCCGGGACACATGATCGTTGCGACAGTGCCTTGCTCCTGTGGTCCACATGTGCGCTGGGAATGTGAATGCGGCGCCGCCGTCTACGGGCCGGCGCTAATCGAATCATGCAGCGTGGCAGTCTGATTCGCGCCACGAGCAAACCAATGTGCGTTCAGCTGGGCTTCTTGAGGTGTGGTCCCAACATCTGGTGCCACGCCTTGGACATGTTCTGAAACTCTTCCTCGCAGTTGCCAGCCCGATCTTCGGGCAAGTCGCCGGAGGTGACGATGCTGGCGTTAGCCGCAGTATCCGACCCGTAGATCCAGCATTCCCAGTTGTACATGCGGGTGATGTCCATCGAATGTCCGTCCCAGAAGGGTAATTCGTTGGCGTCGCCCGCCTCCTTGGCGCTCAACTTCCAGTCCTGCGCGGTATTCATCGCGATCTGGACCCCGTTGGGGTAGGGCTTTCCGTCCGCGCCGGGGGCCAGCAGCTCGAAGGCGGACAACTGGTCGGCCACGTCCTCCTCACGGCCGGTGAAAGCCAGCTCGTAGATGGCGAGGGTCGCGTGTCCGAGTTCGTGGTAGAACCCCGAGATCGTGGCATCGACGGAGGCCTGCACCGAGTTCGCGTTGCCGGCAGTGGCGAAGCGTTGCTCGCTTTGCGCGATGTCCTCGTAGCAAAGTTGGATTTCGTTGACGTTCGGATCCCAGTAGTCGTTGGCCTCACCGCACTGTTTGCCGACAGCACCCACCTCGTGCGGCAGATTCAGGGTGTCGTTGACGTGACCGGCGACGCTTTCCAGCAGCTTCGCATCCACCATCAACTGGCGGCCGCGCTGCGCTTCAGGCGTGTCGGCCGCCTCGTAGCGGAAGGTCATCCTTCCCGCCGCCGCGGGCTCGCTTGACGGATCCGCCTGCGAGGTCTGCGCTGACTGCGCGGGAGCGGGCGCCCTGTCCTCGGAATGCGTCTTGGATCCGGAGCACGCGACCGGTAACAAGGCAGTTGCCACAACGACAAAGACTGGTCTCAAGACCCGCCTGCTCATCTTCGCTAGCCCCTTTCGATAGCCCAGCGTCGCTTCTCTGTCAGTGGTCTGCCCGGGACCTGAGAACGGGTACGAGAACGGTACGACACTTGTGCGCTCGAAACAGGGAATCACGCGGCGACGGGAATCTGCAGGGACGACTGCGCGTTGACGCCGGTGTCCGGCGTCCACCGCCGGGGGGCACAACAAAGTACAGTTCAAGCCGCCAGACTTGGATGCCCAGGACCGGCGACCCTATCGATGAAAACCGCTGTCGGTCCGGTGGTCAAGGTGGTTGAATTATCCGACTCAACCGGGGGTTGCGCGGTGTCAATTGAGAAGGTGATGCGGTGATTGGCCGATTCATCTATCGATTTGCGCTGCTGATCGTCGGTATCTGGGCCGTTGTCGCCGTTGCCGGGAACAGCCTCGCCCCCCAACTCGAAGGGGTCGTCGCCGATAAGGATCAGCCGTTCTTGCCGACCGGAACCGCGACTTCACTTGCGGTGCAACGGTCGGCAGAGGCGTTCTCGCAAACTCCGACCGACAACGTCGGGTATCTGGTGCTCGAGCGTCACGGACCGCTCACCGACCAGGACCGGGTGTTCTACGACAAACTGGTCACGGCGCTGCGTGCCGATCCCCAACACATCTTCGAAGTTGCGGACTGGTGGCAGTTGCCCGCCCTGTCGCATGTGGCGCAAAGCGACGACCGCCACGTGGTCACCGCCGGCCTTCGGCTCTACGGCACGGTGGGCAGCACCGAAGCGGTCGATTCGATCATGGCCGCCCGCAACGCGGTGGCCAAGCTGCATCCCCCGGAGGGTTTGCACGTTTACGTCACCGGCCCCGGCGCCACCATCATGGACGAGTTCGCCGAGATTGACCGGCAGATGCAGCTCATCACCGAATTCATCATGGCGGTCCTGCTGATCCTGTTGGTGATCATCTTCCGGTCCCCGATTAGCGCCCTGGTGCCGTTGGTGTCGGTGATGCTGGCTTTAGCCGTAGCCAAGCCGATCATTGCCGTGCTGGCCGCAAACGAACTCATCGGAGTTTCGTTGTTCGCGATCGCGGTCAGTGTTGCGGTGTCGGTCGGGGCCGGAACGAGTTTCGGGATCTTCTTGATCGGGCGCTACCACGAGCGGCGACGGCAGGACCTCGATCCGGTGGCGGCATTGGCGGATGCGTATCGCGGCGTGGCCCCGGCAATCATCGGCTCGACGCTTATCGTCGTCGCGCCCCTGGGCGCGGTGGGCTGGCTGAGCCTTGCTCGAATCAGCATGTTCGCGACCACCGGTGTCCTGTGTGCCATCGGCATGCTCGCTGTCGGGGTGGCCGCCCTGACGTTGACGCCGGCGCTGATAGCGCTGGCTAGTCGTGCTGACCTGCTTAAGCCGCCGCGGCGCAAGAACGTGCGCCGCCAGTGGCGACGAATCGGAACCCACGTGGCGCGCTGGCCCGCGCCGATCCTGGTAGCCACCGGCGTGTTCGTGCTGATCATGCTGATCGCGCTGCCGGGCGTGCCGATCGGTTGGGACGAAAGAACCTCGACCTCTCCGGCGAGCGAGGCAAATCGCGGATACCGGGCCGTCGACGAGCACTTTGGCCCCAACCAATTGCAGCCGGGCGTCGTGACCATCGAAGCCGACCACGACCTACGCACCGTCGCCGGCCTGTCCGCCCTCGAGCGCGTCACGGCCGCGATCATGGGGATTTCGGGCGTGCGGATGGTGCAATCGGCCAGCCATCCTGCCGGGATGGTGTCCAAGCAGGCCGCACTTAGCGCCACCGGTGGCAATATCGGTGACCGGCTGGACGAGTTTGCCGACCAACTCGCCGCGCGGCCCGCAGCCATCGGCAACCTCGACGCCGCGGTCGGGGACCTGCTCAATGGGCTCGACCTGATTCAGACCGGGATGCAAGCGGGCAGCTATGCCCTCGGCGGCGTGAGCTTGGCCGTCAACCTCACCCAGCAGGCCACCGTCAAGGTCCGGACCCGCGCCGGGGACGTATCGGAGATTTTCGACCCACTGCGCAGCTTCGTCCGAGTTATCGCCGATTGCCCTAACACACCGGTGTGTTCGTCCGCCCAGGAAGCCGTGCAGTGGGCAACAGGTGTCGTCGACGGTTCCGGAAAGCTGGTCGATGCGGTCGAACAACTGGCGCAATCAACGGTGAATGCCGCCGCCGGAGTCCAAGCGCCGGATTTGCCTGCATTGTTGGCCAAGGTCAGCACGGAGATCGACCAGGTGCGCGGTCTGGCCGCGGGTTTGCGGGAGGTGCTGAAGAACCCTCGCCCCGTCCCTACTGCCGAGTTGCCCGACTATTTGCACAAGCTCGTCGCCGTCTCCGAAGGCGGCGTTGGAACGGACCTTTATTCGTCGCGCCAGATTTTGACCGATCCGACCCTGCGGCCGGTGCTGAGCCAATTCTTCTCGCCGAACGGACATGCCACCCGGCTGTTCGTCTACGGCAATGGATCCGAATGGGGCAATGACGGTGCGGTTCGGGCCCGCGCGATCGTGGCGGCGGTGGGCGACGCCACCAAGGACAGCACCCTGAAACCGACGGCCGTAGAACTCACTGGCGTCGGGCCGGCAACCCGTGACCTGCAAGACATCGTCGCCTCGGACCTGACGCTGCTGGTGTTGATTACGCTGGGCGTCGTTTTGGTTGTCTGCGCGGTGGTGCTGCGAAGTACGCTCGCCGGGCTTGTCGTTCTCGGCACGATCGCAGCCTCCTACGTCTGCGCCCTGGGCGCCAGCGTTTTCATCTGGCATCGGCTGCTGCACCAAGAGTTGCACTGGTCGGTGGCACCTATCGCGTTTGTGTCGATGGTCGGCATCGCCTCCGGTGGCAACTTGCTGTTTGCGATGCGGATCCGCGAGGAGCTGACCGACGGGATGCGCACCAGCATCATCCGCGCGTTCGCGGCAACCGGCGCGATCGTGACCGCCGGCGGGGTAGCGGTCGGGATAACGATGCTTCCGCTGACCAGTAGCGACGTGCTCAGTGTCTCGCAGATCGGGGTCACCGTAGGCCTGGGTCTGCTGCTGAATGCTTTGGTGGTGCGGGCTTTCGTGCTGCCGGCCATGATGGTCGTGCTGGATCGCTGGCTGTGGTGGCGGCGACCGGAGGTGAGCGACGACGAGCAAGAAGAGCTCGAGCCGGTGACCGCGACGACATGAGCGGGCCTGTCCAGCTGGCCGGTCGCGGTGCGGTGGTGGTCGGCGGCAGTCGAGGCATCGGGTGTGCCGTCACCGAATTGCTTTGCAGCCTCGGCGCGTCCGTCGTGGTGAACGGCCGCGATCCGGTCGCAGTTGAACAGACCGTCGACATGGTTGCCGCGTCGGGGGGACGAGCCGTCGGCCTAGCGGGATCAGCCAACGACGAAGGCGTCGCCACCGCATTGATCAACGAATGCACGAGCAGTTTTGGTCGCCTGGACGTGCTGATCAACTGTGCCGGGGTCGCCGAGCCGCCGCGCTCGTCGATTCTGACGGTCTCGCCGGCCGAATTCGACCACTTGATCGGGGTGCATCTGGGCACGGTGTTTCACACCTGTCGGGTCGCCGCACCCGTCATGGCCGCGCAGGGCTACGGATCGATCATCAACACCAGTTCGGTGGCGTACCTCGGCGACTACGGCGGTACCGGCTACCCCGCCGGGAAGGGCGCGGTCAATGGTCTGACGATGGCCATCGCGGCGGAGTTGAAGGGTGCCGGGGTGCGGGCCAATGTGGTGTGTCCCGGTGCGAATACGCGAATCTCGACTGGCCCAGACTACGAAGAGCACATCGACGATCTGTATCGCCGCGGAGTGCTCGACGAGGCGACCATGCGCGCCTCTCTTGACCCGCCCGCCCCCGAGTTCGTCGCCGGGGTCTACGCGTATCTGGCCAGCGACCTGGCGCGCGACGTGACTGGCCAAATCATCGTTGCCGCAGGCGGTTTCGTCGGCAGATTCGACCGGCCGACACCGCAGCTACTCGGGTACCGTGACCATGAAACCAGCGATCCGTGGTCGGTTGCCGAGTTGCATACTTTGATCAGCGGATAGCTACCTAACCAGCGCGAAGATGCCCAGCAGTAGCGCGTAACAGCCGATGACCACCGTCGCGCCGAGTGCGCTGATACCCGCCGAGGCGCCATCAATCGGATCGAGCCAGCGTCGAAACGGCCGCGAGGCGGCGGGGACCAGAACCCACTGCAGCAGCGCGACGCTGACAACGTTGCCGACGAAAACCGCTGGCACCTGGTCGATTCCGAGCCGGCTCAGCACCGGCGCCAGCCATTTGGTCAGCAGCATCACCGTCGGATACAGACAAAGCACCACCAGCATCGCCGACTTCCATGCCGGTGTGATCTTGGTCTGTCCGTCGGCCACGCGGACCGTCGATCCGAATGGTGCGCTGCGCGGCAACTCGGCGAAGTCGCGCGTCAATTCGTTGCGCAGACTGGGCAGCGCCTGCTGACGCTCGCCGGACCGAATCCAGTTAGCCAACTGCCCGGCAGTGCGGAAGCGCAGCACCGACATCCACTGGCCCGAGGCGTCGGCCGGAAACAGCGCGGTCCCGAGGTATCCGGGAAAGATTGAGCTGACCGATGTCAAATCGCGCTGCGCGGAAGCGAATTCGGTGTCTTTGCCGTGGGCGACGCTGTGTAGGAATACGCCGGCGTTGCCCGGTGGTAACTCGCCGTCGGCGAGAATCAGGTCCGCATCCGACCGCCAGACTCCGTGGGTGGCGCCCTCGGCGAGGACGGCGCGACGCTGCGCGCTGTCGAGCCACGCGTCGAGGGATTCTGTGCTGCCGAAGGTAACCGCGACGGCGCAATCCAGTTGCTCACCGGTGTGAACCGATTGGCGGGCACCGACATACCCGTTCGCCTGGCGCGCTGCGGTGATGTACTCGACGACCCAGCGGTCGAATCGTTCAAGATCTGCGGGCGGATGGAAAATCGTGATCGCGGTCGCGCCAACAGTCATGCCAGTTGTCTACCACCGACGCGCAGGATCGCGATCAACTGGTTGGTCTCGCAGCATTTTGCGTGCTTGCACTCGACGACGCGATGTCGATGCGGTAGTGGGGATGATCCGGCCGGGTCGAGCGGATGGTGATTGTCGCTCAACGCAATCCATTGACAGCGAACTTCTCCACGTAGCGGCGCACCGTGTCCGGTTCGGACATTTCGAAAGTCTGGGATTGGTTGACCGTCGAGAACGAGTAGATGATGCGGGCCAGCCATTCACTGGCAGCTTGCACGTCGACGCCTGCTCCGACTTCGCCGCGATCCCGGGCGTCGTCGACATAGGGAACCAGGAATGCCGTGGTGCGGCGGACGAAGCTGTCGCCGTCAGAGATTATGCGTCGCATGAGTTCCGCATCGTCGGTCATCAGCCGGTTGCGGGTGCGGTGATCGATCAGGATGGCAGCAGTCACCTGCGCCATCGCACCGATCTGTTCGGCCAGGGTGCGCTTCTCGGCCATCGCTTCAGCGACTTCGCGATAGAACTTCTGGGCGCCGAACTCGATGGCGGCCTCGACGAGGACCTTGCGGTCTTCGAAGTAGCGGTAAACCGTGCCCCGCGACAGATTGGCCAATCGCGCCACATCCTGCACGCTGGTGCGCTGGATGCCGAGCTGCTTAAAGCATTCGTTGGCGGCATCGAGGATCTGATCCCGCCGGCCGAGCTCATCGAGTTCACCCGGTTCGGCCACGGCTTGTTCGGTCGACATCGAGACAATACTACGCGACATTCCTTGTCACTCTGTTCTATCGCGGCTCTGGCGCAGCTATTGCCCCAGTTCTAGCGCAGTGCGCTGACAGAGCTCCACGGGTTTAGTCGATCCGGTGTGCGGGGTACGCGGTTCGGAACCTCGGCGGATGGGGCTCAATGGGGAGCGGGGGGTTTTCCTAAAAAGCAATTTGTACGTCACTAGTCGAGCAGGCGGCTATGCAACGTTTAAGTGGACTTGATGCATTCTTTCTCTACATGGAGACTCCGACCCAGCCACTGAACGTGTGCTGCGTCTTGGAGCTTGACACCTCGACGATGCCGGGCGGCTATTCGTATCCCCGGTTGCGGGCTTCGCTGGCCAAACACGTCAAAGCGGTACCGGAATTTCGCATGAAACTGGCCGATACTCAGCTCAATCCGGATCATCCGGTGTGGGTGGACGACGACGACTTCCAGTTGCGTCGCCACCTGCACCGCGTCGCCGCCCCGGCACCCGGGGGCCGGCGCGAAGTATCCGAGATCGGCGGGCACATTGCGGGGTTGCCGTTGGACCGGGACCGCCCGCTGTGGGAGATGTGGGTGATCGAAGGCGGCGCTCGCGATGACCGGGTCACGTTGGTCTTGAAGGTGCATCACGCGGTGGTGGATGGCGTGGCCGGCGCGAATCTGCTTGCGCAGCTGTGCAGCACGGCGCCGGACGCACCGGTGCCTCGGCCCGTTGCGGGTGCCGGCGGTGCCAGCACGCTGCAGATCGCGGCGAGTGGATTGTGGAACGTCGCAAAGCGGCCACTACGGCTTGCAACGGTGGTGCCCGCGACGATCCTGACACTTGCTCAGACATTGTTGCGTGCCCGCGGGGGCCAGACGATGGCCGCACCGTTCCGTGCCCCGCCGACTCCTTTCAACGGTCCGCTTACTCGGCATCGCAATGTCGCCTACACCCAACTCGACATGCGCGACGTCAAGAGGGTCAAGAATCAGTTCGGTGTGACCGTCAACGACGTGGTGGTGGCGTTGTGCAGCGGGGTGTTGCGGCGTTTCCTGCTCGAGCGTGACGAGCTGCCCGACGCTCCGTTGGTGGCCACCGTCCCGGTTTCGGTGCGTGACAAGTCCGACCGACCCGGGCGCAACCAGACCACCTGGATGTTCTGCCGGTTGGAGAGCCAAATCAGCGATCCCGCCGAACGCCTTCGCGCCGTCGCCGCCGGGAACAACGCCGCCAAAGATCACACGGCGGCGATCGGACCGACGTTGCTGCACGACTGCACGGAATTCGGCGGCCAATCCATGTTCGGTGCGGCGATGCGCATCCTGCCCCGAATTCCGTTGAGTACCAGTCCTATCTACAACATGATCCTGTCGAACGTGCCCGGCCCCGGGGATCAGCTGTACTTCCTGGGCTCTCGCATCGACGCGATGTATCCGCTCGGCCCACTGCTGGGTGGCGCCGGCCTCAACATCACCGTCATGTCGCTCAACGGGACGCTGGGCATCGGGATCCTCTCGTGTCCGGACCTGATGCCGGAGTTGTGGGGGATGGCCGACGCTTTTCCGGACGCGCTCAAAGACCTGCTGGAATGCGGTGACAAGTCGCCACGCCACGATAGGCAATCTGATCCCGACTGATCGGCACAGAACATAAGCACGAAAAGTGTAATGTTGTACAGCAGTGTGAACCGTTGCCGGGTATGAAGGGGCGCAGATGGGGTTACCGCGGCTGTCCTGGGACCCCTTCGATCGCCGTCTGCACCGGGATCCCTACGCGGTATGGAAGCGACTGCGCGACGAGGAGCCCGTCTATTACAACGCGGAGTACGCGTTCTACGCGCTGAGCCGGTTCGACGACGTGTTGGGCGCGTCGCTGGATCCGGCTACGTTCTCGTCTGAACACGGCGTCACGCTCGACGGGATCACCGATGATCCGTGGGCATCGCCCAAGCCGATGATCATGATGGATCCGCCGGAACACACCGCGATGCGAAAAATGGTCAACCACAGTTTCTTTCGGAGCCGGGTGGCCGAGCTCGAGGAGCGAGTCAGAATCTTGTGCCGCGGCTATCTGGACGCGGTCCTAGGCGCCGATGGTTTCGACTACGTGCGCGACTTCGCCATGAAATTGCCGGTGATGGTAATCAGCTCGCTACTGGGCTTCCCGGAGGAAGATCACGACGACCTGCGGGAGTGGACCGACTCGCAGATCCATCGTGAGGATGGGACCGCGACGCGCGGCGAATCCGGACTTCAGGACTACCAGAAGCTGATTGCCTACTACAACGAACAGATCCGCAGGCGGCGCGAAGCCCCCCAGGGCGACATCGTGAGCGAGCTGATGGCTGCGGAGCTCGTCCAACCCGGTCACCCGGATCGCCGCCTCGACGACGGCGAGCTGCTGATGTTCGTCGCGCTGATCAACGTCGCCGGCAACGAAACGGTGGCGCGGCTACTCGGGTGGGCGGCTCTCACGCTGGCGCGCAACCCGGATCAGCGGGCCACGCTCGTCGACAACCCGCAGCTGATCGGGGGAGCGATCGAAGAGCTGTTGCGCTATGAAGCGCCTTCGCCGGTGCAGGGCCGCTACACCACGGCAGACGTCACCTGTCACGACACCGTCATCCCGGCCGGTTCCCGGGTGGCGCTCCTGACCGGCTCGGCCGGCCGCGACGAGCGCCAGTACCGCAACCCCGATGTTTTCGATGTGCAGCGCACCGGAATTCGGCACCTCAGCTTCGGTCACGGTAGCCACTTCTGCCTTGGCGCCGCGCTGGCACGGCTGGAGGCCAGGATCGCAATCGAGGAGACCCTGGCACGGTTTCCGACTTGGGACGTGGACGAGCGGGCCGTGGAATTCGTGCACACCAACTCGGTGCGCGGTCCGGCGCGTGTTCCGATGATTCTGTAGTGCCGTCAACGGGCTCAACGCCCGGTGCCCCAGCTGAACAAATGATGTTCTATTGTTCATTAATGCCAGCACCTCCTACTGCGACAACCGCCCGATTCGACGAGCCGACGTTCTACCTGGGCGATCCCAACTCGACATTTCGACACCTGCGGGAAACCGACCCGGTGCACTGGTACGAGGAGGGCAAGTTCTGGGTAATCACCAAGTACGACGACATCAAGTCGGTGTCAACCAGGCCCGAGCGGTTCAGGTCCGAGCGCATCGCGATCATGATGGACTTGATCGCCCACCGCGAAGGCCGTGACCCGCAGAACTACGGCAGCCGGGGAATCATGTTCACCGATCCCCCCGAGCATCGTGCGTATCGCAAGGCCATCGGTGTCCGCTTCACGCCTGCGGTGGTGCAACAGTTGGATAGCCGGATCCGCGGGGTGATCCGTGGCATCCTCGACGGACTTCCAGAGGGTGAATTCGACTGGATCGCCCGTGTTGCCGAGCCCATCCCGGTGTACGTGTTCGCGTACCTACTCGGCGTGCCCGAAGCGGACTGGCCGCAGGTCTCGGGATGGGCCACCACGATCGCGAACGCGGGCAGCGGATTGGCCACCGACGACGACTTCCAAGTGATCTTCGGTGAAATCGCTCCCTACCTCATGGGTTTGGTTGCCGAGCGGACTCGCGAGCCTGCCGACGACCTGCTGACCATGCTGACCACCGCCAGCGTCGACGGCCAGCCGTTCGACGAGGTACAGGTGATGACCTACGCGCTGACGCTGTTGGCAGCGGGTAGTGAGACCACTCAGAGCCTGTTCGCGGGTTTGGCGGATTGCCTGGACCGTTACCCGGAGCAGGCCGAAAAGCTGTTCGCTGAGCCACTTTTGAGTGCCAACGCCGTCGAGGAGACGCTGCGGTACTGGACACCGGTAATGAGCATGGCGCGCCAGGCGGCATGCGACGTCGAGTTGCGCGGTACCCGGGTGCGCGCCGGCGACGGTGTGCTGTTGGCCTACGCCTCGGCGAATCGCGACGAGGAACACTGGGGCGCCACCGCCGAGACCTTTGACGTGACCAGGGCCGGGGCCGCCTCGCATCTGGGATTCGGTGTGGGCGAACACTTCTGCATGGGTGCGGCACTGGCCCGTCGCGAAGCCCGCCTGCTTCTCGAGGAAGTCATCATGCGCGCCAATGGGATTCATGTCACCGGTGAGCGCATTGCGCGGGCGTCCGCTTTGGTGCACACCCACGACCGGCTTCCGGTCAGGCTGAATTACCGCTGATATCGAACTGGGCAACTCAGGATGGATAGCTGGTGGCCAGGGCTTCGACGGCGGCATTGATGTTCGGGACCACTGTGGTGCCATAGCGGGCCACGATCTGGCCGAGTGATCGGGTGATGTGGGGGCCGACCGCGTCGGCCAGCAGAACGTCCTCGGCGATGACAATGCCGTTGACGATATGCCCGGCGAGCAGCCGCCCGTCACGGGCGATTTCGTAGCGCCAATCACCGATCTGGACGCGCTCTGGTGCGGAAGAGAAAATCCCGCGCCGGGCCGGCGTGTGGACTACTCCGGGCAGGTTGGCGAACACCTTCACCACCATCGCGACCCCGCCGGGACCCGACAGCGCGCCCGCTATCGTGCGGCTCACGCGCTCGGCGTCGAATCCCGTCATCAGTTGTCCATCGGCAGAACGAACGTCGGCTTGATGGTCTCCCCACTGCCGGTGCGCCGCACCGCAGTTCCGGCCGTGTAGAACTCCACGGTGTGGTGTCCCCAGGCGTAATTCGAAATGGAGAAGTGCACTCCCACCACACCCGTCGCGCCGTCCCGCTCGGCTTCGGTCTGCATGCGCGACATCGCCAGCTCACGGGCCTGGTAGTTGCCCTGGGTCCATTGCGGCATCTCCATGTTGCGACCCATTTGCCTGAGGGTTTGCATGAAACCCTGTACGGCGATATGGAATACACAGTTGCCCATCACGAACGCCACCGGGGAGAAGCCGGACCGCAGCAAGGTCACCATGTCCTGGCCGGACAGATGGCTGGAGAACGCCTGCCCGTTGGGCCGCCGAAATGCTCCGGGCTTCTCGGTGTATCGCACCGCGGTCCCGACGGCCATGAACTCCAGGTGCTCGCCGCCCTCGCCGTGGTGGCGCCAGCTCAGACGGACCCCGACGATTCCGTCGGCCTGCAGCGAATCGGCCTCGGCCTGCATACGAGCCATCGCATTCCACCGCGCCCGGTAAGTCGCCTCGGTGAGGACACCCAACTCCTGTTGTTGGCGCATACCGGTGAACTGGAACCCGACGTGATACACAGACACACCCATCACGAGCTCGATCGGCTCGAATCCGGCACCGTGTAGCAATGCGAACTCGTTGATCGACAAGTCGGAGGTGAACGACTTGGCGGCGTGCGACAACCGCTCGCTCGCCACCGGATCTAGCGCGGTCGGTTCCATGTGTAGGCGTCCCTTTCAGTGGTTTGCGTGCGTCAGCGTACCGAGCAGCCCGTGCTACCTCAGTCCGACAGCGTGATCGCCTCTTCTGGGCAGTTTTGTGCACCAGTTACCGCCTGCTTCGCGAGTTCTCCGGAGACCTGCTCGACGCGCAGGATCGCATGTCCGGTTTCGTCCGCGTCGAAAACGCCGGGCGCCAGGGAGTAGCAGCGTCCGTGGCCCACGCAGCGGTCGGCGTCGATCCAGACGTGCGTCATCGTGACGGAACCGGAAACGTCAGCGGCAGCGCTTCGACCGAGCGAAGCGCGGCTGTGTAGCGCAGCTCGGTACCGGGTGGGATCTCGTAATCGGGTATGCGGCGGTGGAATTCACGCAGAGCTACCCGCAGTTCCATGCGTGCCAGGTGAGATCCGAGACAACGGTGTGGACCCCCGCCGAAGGCCCGGTGCCGATTGGGGTTCCGCTCGAAGTCCACGACCTCGGGATCGGGAAACTCGGCCGGGTCGGTATTGGCCGCGCCCAGCAACGGGCTGACTCGGTCGCCCTTGCTGATCGGGCACCCGCCGATCTCGACGTCTTGCATGGCGACCCGTACGACGCCGGGAACCGGGGTCTCCCAGCGCAGTAGTTCCTCCACGGCGTGTGGCAAGATCTCGGGCCGTTCGACGAGCTCGCGCCGACGCTCGGGGTGTCGTGCCAGGTATACGAAGAAGCAGTCCAGTGAATCGGTCACCGTGTCGAGTCCGGCGATCAGGAACAGAAAGCAGATGTCGAGCAGTTCCTCGCGCGACAAGGCCGCACCGTCTTCCTTGAAGCTCGCGGCGATCATCGCCGACAGCACGTCGTCGCGGGGATGGGCGATGTGGTCGTCGATGGCCCGCTCGAAGTATGCGTAGATTTGCTCGGCTACCGGGGCTGAGGCTGCGTGGCGATCGTCCCAGTCTGTCGCACCCGCTGGGCGGATCACGCCGTCCTTCCACTCCAAGAACCTGTCCAGGTCTTTTAGCGGCAGACCGAGTAACTGCAAGAAGACGGTGCAGGGCAGCGGCACCGCGAACTCTTCGTGAAAATCGCATTCGCCTCGATCGGCAAAGCGATCGATCATCACGTTCACCAGATCGGTGACCATCGGTTCGCGCCGCGCCATCTCCCTGGGGGTGAACAGCGGATCCAGGATGCGGCGGTATTTCGCATGATCGGGCGGGTCGATCTGCAGCGGGATCAGCGGCCGCAGGTTGCCGAGGTCAACGGCGTCCATGTTCGAGGAGAACAGGTCGGTGCGCTTGAGGGCCATCTCGATATCGGCGAGCCGACTGAGAACCACCGCTTGCGGCGATCGGAACACCGGCGCTGATTCGCGCAGCGCCTTGTACATGGGTTGGGGTTCGGCCAGCCCCACTACGGCCTGGTCGACAAACCCTTCGGCTTCTGTCATGTAGTCAGCCTGGCACCATGCCGCACGGCGGGCAATGATGCCATCACAGATTTCGATGGGTGCCATCACCAGGTTCTATAGCTTCTAGAAATATTTCGCCCCACTTCCGCGTTAGGTTGGTTGCACATTCACTAGGGAGGGCGCATCGGCAACGAGGCCGGGCGCGGGGGACCTGCTGATCGAGCTTTCGATTGTCTACTAGCACAAGAGGTTCGGATGAATTCCTCCCGCCGAACTCGGGTCGCAGTTCAACTTTGGCCCGGCGGTACCCAGAGCTACGCCGGTTGGCGCCAGGCCGTGCTCGACGCCGAGGCCATGGGTGCCGACGTCATATTCGGCTACGACCACTTTCACAAACCATTTGTCGAAATCCGCAACGGCGTGCCAGAACTGCTGCCCGAGCAGCATGATGTCAACAACTTCGAAGGTTGGACCGCGCTGGCATCCTGGGGTGAGTTGACCACGCATGCCGAAATCGGGCTCCTGGTCACCGGGATCGGGTACCGCAACCCGGACCTGCTGGCCGACATGGCACGTACCGTCGATCACATCAGTGGCGGCCGACTCATTCTCGGACTCGGATCCGGTTGGTACGAGAAGGATTACGCCGCCTACGGATATGCCTACCCGACTGCGGGGGATCGATTCCGGCTCTTCGTCGACGGCCTGGCCCGGATCGAGAACCGACTCGCGCGGCTCATTCCGCCGCCCCTGCGCGAAATCCCGATCCTGATCGGCGGTTCCGGGGAAAAGAAGACGCTACCTCTGGTCGCCGGGTTCGCCGACATTTGGCACAGCTTCGAGCCGATCGATGAATTCCGCCGCAAGGACGAACTACTCAAGTGGTATGCCGAAGCTGCTCAACGTGACGACTCCGCGATCGAACGTGCGGTGGCATGGACTGGTCCCAGCGAGGCCGATCTATACCATAAGGAAGGCGTAACGCTGTTCACCGCGGAGATCAAGCCATCTGAAAAGGGTTATGACTTAACCACTCTCAGCGAGATGGTTGCCTGGCGTGACGGCGTGCCGATGCGGTAATCGAGCGGTGCGCTAGGACTTACGGCGCGCTCGCGCCACCGACACCGCGGCCCGGAATACTCCCCGCGCCGCGTAGGCCGCGGTCACCAACGACAGCAGAATCAGCACGACGAAGGTCGGCAACCAGTTGGCGCGGCTGTGGCTCACGTTCCACCAGACCACTGCGAACAACACCACACAGACGAACAGGACAATGTCGCGCCAGTTGCCGTGATACGACGACGCTGCCTTTCGGACGGCCCGCCCCCGGTCGGCGGCTTCCACCAGATCGTCGATGCGGGCGTCGATCGTGCGCTGAAGTTCGGCGCGCCGCTCGGTTGCTTCGGCCGGCAGCCGGTCGAGCAGGTCCATGTCCTGCTTGATCAAGCCGCGGAAGTCGGGTCCCCTGAACTGTCCCGCAGTCAGGGCCAGCATGATGCCGCCCAGAACCGGGGCGCTGTTCAGCGCGATCTGTCCAATACCGGCCACGTCCGCCTCACCTTCGGCTCATCGACACGATCTCTTCCCGTTGAGGATTGCCGATGGCGGGGGATCGGATCAACCTGGCTGGTTGGGGGCACGGGAGCGGTCTGGGCGCGGGTAGCCTGGCCGGGCTGGCGGAGTCCGCGAGCGGCTTTCATGGTTTGACGAAAGGCGTTGCTAAGTAATTGATTTCATAGCATCTGCGATCGGTTCTCGTGATGTCGGACTGGCGCAACCGCAGGTTAGTCGGGGCGCAGGCAAAAGGATGCGCCGCAACCACTAACATCCCCGGCATGGCCATAGCGGGCGTGCAGGGCCGCCGGACCAACCGGCGGGGCCTCGCCACGCGCGAGAACATGTTGGAAGGTGCGCTGCGGTCGCTGTCCTCCGGTGATCCGGGTGCGGCATCGGCCAACCGGATCGCCAAGGAGACCGGTGCCACCTGGGGCGCGGTGAAGTATCAGTTCGGCGACATCGACGGCTTCTGGGCCGCGGTGTTGCGCCGCACCGCCGAACGACGCGGCGAGCTACCGGCGAACGTCGTGTCCGACGGCCCGTTGCACAACCGGGTGGCAGTCATCATCGACACCATCTACGACGGTCTGACGTCCACCGATTCGCGGGCGATCGAGACATTGCGCCGGGCGCTGCCCCCGGACCGCGGGGAACTCGAGCGGCTCTATCCGCGCACCGCGGCCGAGCTCTCGTCCTGGCAGCACGGTTGGGCAGCGGCCTGCCAGAAAGCGTTCGCGGGTCTAGACGTCAATCCGGAGCGGGTGCGCGAGGTCGCCGCCTTGATCCCGGGAGCGATGCGCGGAATCAACTCCGAACGGCAACTTGGCACCTATGCGGACCTGGACCAGGCGCGGCGCGGATTGACCCGCGCGATCGTGGCGTATCTCGAAAGCTCAGACTGACGCCAGCTCGAACTCGATGGGAAGTGTTGTCGGCCCGGACAATTCGGTTGGCGCCCGCCAGGGGGCCGGACCGGTCCGCCTGACCTTCATCCGCCGGGTGAGGACGCACAGCGCTTCGCTCAGTTCGACTCTGGCCAGATGCGCACCCAGGCAGTAGTGCACGCCACCGCCGAGGGTCAGCATCGCCGGCGGTGTCGCCGCAAGTTGGTTGCGGGTGATGTCCAACTTCTCCGGATGCTGGTAGACCGTCTCGTCACGGTTGGCCGACGCGGTGTTGGCGATCACCACTGTGCCGGCCGGGATCACAACACCGCCGAGTTGAATGTCTTCGGTGGCTATGCGTATTGCCGCGAAGACGATCGGGGTGTGACGAATCAACTCCTCGACGGCTTGGGGTGCCAGTTCGGGATGTTCGGCGAGCAACGTCCACTGGTCGGGATGGTCGCAAAGCACTTGCACGGCGGCTGCAAGTTGGTTGCGGGTGGTGTCGGTGCCGGCGTTGAGCAGTATCGCGACCAAGCTCACCACCTCGTCGTCGGTGAGCCCGTCCGCCTGGGCGCGGATCAGCTCAGAGATCAGATCGTCGGTCAACGACGTGCGACGCCGTTCGACCAAATCCTTGATATATGCCTCGAGTTGCTCCCACGCGCCCAGGATGGCCGCCTCCTCGGCGGCGACGTTGGCCCCGAACGCCTTGCTGATGTCGGTGGCCCATAGCGAGAAGAGCTGCCAGTCCGATCGGGGCGCACCCAACAGCTCGCAAATGATGGGAATCGGATAGGGGCGAGCGATGTCGGCGACCAGGTCGCACCGTCCCGCGTGGGCTTGTCGATCGAGGAGGTCGGTGATGACCGCCTTGCAGGCGGTGCGCATCCGGGCCGCGGCCTTCGGGGTGAATGCGCGTGACACCAGGCGGCGCAGCCGGTGGTGTTCGGCGCCGTCGATACTGATCAGCAGCCGGCAGACGCGGTCATAGATGGGGCCGGAGTCGATGCCCTGGACCACCAGCCCGATGCCGCGTGGCATCGCGAACCGGGGATCGCGCAGCACACTTCGGACCAGGTCGTAGGTCAAAACCTCGGGTCCGTACCGCCCCAGGGCGATCGGGGCCCGCTGGCGGGCCTGCCGGATCAGGCCATGGATTTCGTCGGGATCGCAGGCGTCGTGATAGGCGATCGTGGGCAAATCCAGGTCGAACAATTTCGTGCTGCTACTGGTCATGACGGCCTTCCTCGGATCGGGTCGGAGTCGACTATCGCCGCGCTCGAGACCTCCGGCCATCGGCCAACCTGCCGATTTCTTTCGCGGAGCAGGTGGCGTATCTAGGCATGGCGTATAGGAATCATTGGCAATATCGCTGATGTTCTGCGATCTGCGTCACCGCATGCTGGCTAACATGAGCACGACTGAGTGGAGCGATGTTGGTGTGACTGGGCTGCCGACCGGAACCGTGACGCTGCTGCTGGCCGACGTCGAAGGCTCGACGCGGTTGTGGGAGACGCAGCCCGACGAGATGGCAGCCGCGGTGGGCCGGCTGGATCAGGCGCTGGCTTCAGCGGTTGCGGCCCATGACGGCGTGCGTCCGGTCGAGCAAGGTGAGGGCGACAGCTTTGTTATCGCGTTCGGGCGCGCGACGGATGCGGTCGCCTGCGCGCTCGCGCTGCAGCGAGCACCGATTGCGCCGATCCGATTGCGTATCGGGATTCACACCGGTGAGGTACGACTTCGCGACGAAAGCAACTACATCGGTCCAACCATCAACCGCACGGCTCGGCTACGCGACCTGGCCCACGGCGGTCAGACCGTGCTGTCGGGCACGACCGATGACCTCGTCGCCGAATCCCTGCCAGCTGACGCCTGGCTGACCGATCTAGGCGCTCACCCGCTGCGCGATCTAGCACGGCCGCAACGGGTGGTGCAGCTGTGCCACCCGGACTTGCGCAATGAGTTCCCGCCGCTGCGTTCCGCCGCTAACACCGCCACGCATAACTTCCCGGTCCAACTCACCAGTTTCGTTGGGCGCCAGAATGAAATCAGCAATTTGCGGGATGCGCTGGCAAGTAACCGGCTGGTCACGCTGACCGGAGCCGGCGGCGTTGGCAAGACCCGCCTCGCGGTGCAGGTCGCCACCGCCGCCGCAGGCGATTTCGACGACGGGGTCTGGTGGGTCGACCTGGCGCCGATCACAGCGGCCGAGGTGGTTCCGGTGACGGTGGTACGTGCGCTGGGTCTGTCCGACCAACTCGGCAGATCCACCGTCGACACTCTGCTACGTTTTGTCCGGGACCGGCACCTGCTGATCGTGTTGGACAACTGCGAGCATCTGCTGGATGCCTGTGCGTCGTTGCTCACCGAGTTATTCAGCGCCGCAATGGGATTAACCGTGCTGGCCACCAGTCGCGAACCGGTCAATATCGCCGGGGAAGTGACGTGGCAGGTGCCGTCGCTGTCGGTGGCCGACGAAGCCGTCGAACTGTTCGCCGAACGGGCCCGGCTGGCCCGTCCCGAGTTCGTCGTCACCGACGAGAACAGCGCGGCACTGGCTGAGATCTGCCAACGGTTGGATGGGATCCCGCTGGCGATCGAGCTTGCCGCGGCGCGGGTACGGGCACTGTCGTTGACCGAGATCGTCGACAGCCTGCACGACCGCTTCCGATTGTTGACCGGCGGATCGCGCACCGCGGTGCGCCGCCACCAGACGTTGCGCGCATCGGTGGACTGGTCACATGCGCTACTCACCGATACCGAGCGCATCCTGTTCCGGCGGCTGGCTGTCTTTTACGGTGGATTCGGTTTACCGGCAGCGCAATTCGTTTGTGGCGGCAACGACATCGAACCCTACCAGGTACTCGACCAACTGACTCTGCTCGTCGACAAATCGTTGGTCGTTGCCGACGACAGCAGCGGTCGCACCCGCTATCGACTGCTGGAGACGGTGCGCCAGTACGCGTTGGAGAAACTCGGCGAGTCCGGTGAGGCCGATGCCGTCCGGTCACGTCATTGCGATCACTACACGTCGATCGCCGCGTTACTGGACGCACCGGCACGCACCGACTACGAGCAACGACTCGAGCAAGTCGAACTGGAGATGGACAACCTGCGCAACGCACTGGGCTGGCACCTGGAAAACCGGGACACCGAGCAAGCTTTGGGACTGGCGTCGTCATTGCAACCGGTATGGCTGACCCGGGGCCGCATTCTGGAGGGCCTGGCCTGGTTCCATACGATCCAGGACGATTTCGATCAACCGATCGACGTGGCACCGACGGCACATGCGCGCGCACTCTGCGACGAAGCTGTCCTGAATATGTATATGGGCGAGCACACTAGTCGCGCGCAACGTGCCGTGCAGATAGCCCGCGAACTCGATGACCCGGCCCTGCTGGCCCGGGCGTTATCCGCATTGGGTTTGATCGCCGGCGCAACCTATGACGGGGAGTCCGCGGCGGCTTACTACGCGGAGGCGGTCGAGTTGGCCCGAGCCGCCGACGACCGATGGCGGTTGTGTCAAATCCTTGCCTGGCAAGCCAATACCGGGCTGAGCACTGGTGATCTGTCCGCGGCGTACCGGGCGGCCGATGAAGGACGTGGCATCGCAGATGCCATCGGTGACCGCGCCGGCTCACGCCAATGTCGGCTGATGATCGGCTACGCACTTCTGGTGCAGGGCAACGTAGGTGGCGCGATCTCGGAATTGAAGACGTTGACCGCCGACTGCGAGGAAGCGCACGACGAACTCACCAACGGAGTCGCCATGATGGGGTTGGGCATCTCGCTTGCCTATCACGGTGAGCTGGACGCGGCGGCCGAGGTCGCCAGTGCCGCGCTGAAGAGAGCTCCCGACCTCAGCGAATATTTTCTCGGGATGGCTAATGCGCAGTACTCCCAATTTTGCTTGGCCGCCGGCGATATCGAAGGGGCGTTCGATGCGGGTGAACGAGCCTGGCACGCCCTACGCGCGTTCCAGCTCCAGCCCGCTATTGCACAGCGCGTTTTCAATTCGGTCGAAGCGGCGTTGGGACGCGGCGACCTCGAGATGGCGCGACAGCAGGCCGATGCGGCCGTCGCGGTGGCCAAAGGCTGGCATCTGGTGGCGGGCCTGTCGGTACGTGCGCGCATAGCAAAAGCGGAAGGACACTTAGAGGTCAGCGAGCGCGACGCTCAAGACGCGCTGGCCTGTGCAGTCGACCGGAGCGTATACCTGCATATCCCCGACATCCTGGAAACCCTCGCCGGATTGGCCACGCGAGGAGGCAACCTACCCCAATCGGCACGGCTGTTCGGAGCGGCGACGGATTTGCGACAACGGATGGGCTTGGTGCGCTTCAAGGTTCACGAAACCGGCTACCAAGAATCGGTCGCCGAACTTCGAAATGGCATGGACGAAAACGCCTTTGACGCTGCCTGGGCTGAAGGCGCAACACTCACCATGGACGAGGTTGTCGCGTACGCTCAACGCGGTCGCGGTCAACGCAAGCGACCGGCCAGCGGCTGGCAGTCGTTGACACCGGCCGAGCGTGACGTGGCGCGGCTGGTCTGTGATGGCCTGGCCAACAAGGAGATTGCCGCGCGATTATTCGTGTCTCCCCGCACCGTACAGGCCCACCTCAGCCACATTTTCACCAAACTCGGCATCGCCTCGCGCGTACAACTTGTGCAAGAAGCTGCCCGCCAACGCTGACGCCGCCGGCGTTCGACACGAGTTCCGGTCGCGGTCCAGATGAAACGTATCGAATCGGACAGGTGTCCAGAACGGTGTTGCCGCCGATCGAGTCGTCGGCGGGGCTCGTTTCTGCCCCGGCTGGCTAAACTTCGGGACTTGGGCCCGATTGCGCAGCCCCTGCACGTCCGGCGGGATTGTTGCCGAACCGCGGACAGGTCGACTAGAGTCTCCAGCATAATCAGACACCTGTCCATAATTCGTGACGATCGCAGCCCGTTCGTCAGTAAGGACTCGTAAATGACGAGCAGATATGCCGCCCTCAGCCGTGCGCAGCTCAGCACGCTGGTGCCGGAGCTGCTGCTGATCGGCCAAATGATCGACAGGTCCGGAATGGCCTGGTGTATCCAGCAATTCGGCCGCGAAGAAATGCTGCAGATTGCGATCGAGGAGTGGGCCGGAGCCAGTCCGCTTTATACCAAGCGGATGCAGCGGGCGTTGCGCTACGAGGGCGTCGACGTCATCACCATCTTCAAGGGTTTGCAACTGGACATCGGCGCCCCGCCGCAGTTCATGGACTTTCGCTACACGGTGCATGACCGCTGGCACGGCGAGTTCCAGCTCGACCATTGCGGCGCCCTGCTCGACGTCGAGCCGATGGGTGACGACTACGTGCAAGGCATGTGCCATGACATCGAGGATCCGACCTTTGACGCCACCGCCTTGGCTACCAACCGCCGGGCGCAGGTTCGGCCGATCCACCGCCCGCCAAGGGTCCCGGCCGACCGCAACCCACATTGTGCGTGGACGGTAATCATTGACGACGCGCACCCCGAAGTGGGTTTCATTCCGCAGATAGAGATCATCGGCGCGAGCCGGGCCGCTAACACCGAACTGGACGCCATCGACGAGACCGAGCCTGGGCAGGCCGACTACTCCGGTCCGTTGCAGTCCGACTTCGACTTCGCCGCCTTCTCCCACTCGGCGCTGGTGCGCATCGCCGACGAGGTATGTCTGCAAATGCACTTGCTCTACCTGTCGTTTGCGCTTGCGGTGGACAAGCGCGCCGAGGGCGATGCCGCGGTTACCCGCTCGATTGCCACCAAGCAGCTGATCGGTCTGGCGGGCTTGGCCGCCGAGCGGATTCACCGGGCGCTCGACCTGCCAGGCGGCATCGAGGGTGCCCGGCGTGTGCTGGAGCTGCACCCGCTGTTCAACCCGGCCGCTTACGTATCGGCAGACTTCGAGGCGGATTGCGTACACCTGCACCCGTCGCCCGCGCATGAAGACGAGGCGTGGCCGTCACTGGTGTCACCCGACTCGGTCGAACCGCTGCAGGCGATCGTCGCAGCGGTAGACCCGCACCTGCGCGTCGAGGTCAGCGGCACGTCAACGGAGTGGACCGCAACCATATTCGAAACAGACACTGCCGCAAAGGAATACCCCGAGGTTTCGGTGACTAAGTTCAGTGGCGGTTCGACGTTCGTCTTCCAGCCCCGAAAGTCACTACCGCTGACCCCGGTTTAGCCGGCTCAAGCAACGGATGCGCCGAGGATGAGGTTGACCGCTTCGTCGAGTTGCCCGGCGATGTCCTGGTAGCTGAGAAAGCGTGCGGTCATCAGCGCGCCGGCAAACGTCATCTGCAGGGTGGACTTCACCGCGCGCGGCCAGCCGGGGCCCAGCGCGGCGCCGATCCGTCGGGACACCTCCTCGGCGATCTCCTCCCGCAACGGAGCAACCGCAGGATCGTCAGCCATCAGGGCCGCGCCGCATCCCGCGGTTAACTCGGGCTCGTCGGCAACCACCAGCGCCATATCTCGCATGGTCGCGCTGACCCGCGTCTTGGTCGTGTCGTTCACGTCGGTGTGAAGTGGCAGTTCCCGAAGAAGCCGGAGATAGACCGCGGCTACCAGGGCACTCTTGGAGGAGAAGTAGGTGTAAGCGCTGGCCGGCGAAACTCCCGCACGCTGGGCCACGGCACGCATCGTCAGGTTCGCGTAGGACGATTCGCGCAGTTCCGCCAAACCCGCGTCGAGTACTTTGCGGATCGTTTGGCCGGGCCGGCGATCGGACCGGCGCACCACTGGAGAAGTCACTTCTCTAGACACCCGTCAAGTGTAGGGAAATGCAGACACTTGTCCAGAATTGTCCGCATTGGTAGCGATGCCCACTAACCTGGCCGGTGTGACCGAGCAGGACCGGCGCCGCTGGGACGAACGCTATAGCCGCTTGGGGCCGCCCCGGCTCGACGCAATCGCGGCGCCGAGTTTCCTTCGCGCACATGCCGATATCGTGCCTGCCGCGGGACACGCCTTGGAGGTCGCCTGCGGCCAAGGACTTGCCGCGGTGTGGCTGGCGCGGCGCGGTCTGCAGGTGTGGGGAATAGACGTGTCTGAGGTGGCCGTCGAACAGGCGCGAGATCTGGCCCGCCGCAGCGGAGTTGACGAGCGTTGCCAATTCGACGTGGTGGATCTCGACGACGGCTTGCCGGCCGGGCCGGCCGTCGACATGTTGCTCTGTCACAAGTTTCGTGACCGTCGTCTGGATCAGGCATTGGTCGAACGGTTGGCTCCTGGTGGGTTACTCGCGATCGCCACACACAGCGAGGTAGATGCTACCCCCGGGCCATTTCGGGCAATGCGCGGTGAACTATCGGCGGTGTTCGGCGATCTCGAGGTGATGGCGGCGGGGGAGGGCGACGGGCGCGCCTGGTTATTGGGTCGCGCGTGATTGGCTAGTCCTTTACGCGGCCCGCTTCATAGTCAAAATCTGTGCCGGCACAAGCGAAATGACGCAAAGATTCACCGGCCGATCGCAGCAGTGTCAGGTAGTGTCAGCAACATGGAGCGGCGCGTCCTCGAGGCAGTGATCTACGAGCGGGAACCACCGATCGCGCGGATCATCCTCAACCGCGTCGAGAAGGCCAACACCAAAGACGCGGTTCTGGTCACCGAAGTTGACACTTGCCTGCGAGAAGCGGACCGCGACAAGGAGATCAAGGTCGTCATCCTCAAGGCGAACGGAAAAGGCTTCTGCGGCGGACATGTAGCCCGCTGGGGACCGGACGAAAATCCCTATCCCGACTTCGGAGACACGTTCGAAGATCTTTACAAAGGGACCGCTGACCTGTTCCTGTGGCCGACTTTGTATCTCTGGGAGTTCCCGAAGCCGACGATCTCCCAAATCCACGGATATTGCATGGGCGGCGGTATTTATCTCGGGTTGCTGACCGACTTCTGTGTGGCTTCCGAGGACGCGTACTTCCAGATGCCGCTGGCCCAAAGTCTCGGCGAGCCAGGCGGTCACACCATGATCGAACCGTGGTTGCTGATGAACTGGCACCGCACTATGGACTGGCTGCTATTGGCGCCCACGCTGACGGCCGACCAAGCCCTGGAATGGGGACTGCTCAACAAGGTGGTGGCGCGCGAAGATCTCGAAGCCACCGTCGAGGAGATGGCACGCAAAATCGCCCAGATTCCGCTCACCACACTTATGGCGGTGAAGAGCAACGTGAAGCGGGCGTGGGAACTGATGGGCATGCGGGTGCACCTGCAGGTCAGTCACATCCTGACCAACATGGTCGGCGCCGCATCCGATGTTCAGGCGCGCCGTGCCGAGCTCATGCAGTCGGGCAGGACCCCGCGCGACTTCATCGAGGGTGCCGAGCTGGGGGCGCCACCCGCTGGTGGGGGATCGTAGAAGCACGCGCACGCACGGCGTGTCGCGTGCTTCTACGTCTGCTCGCCGGGGAGCTTGCGGCCCGCCGCATGGCGGGCGGCGACATAGCCGAACACCATCGAACTGGCAATGCTCGCCCCGGCACCCGGATAGGTCCGACCCATCACCGTCGCGGTGGTGTTTCCCGTCGCATAGAGACCCTCGATTACCCGGTCTTGCTCGTCGAGCACCTGGGCATACTCGTTGGTGATGACGCCACCGCACGTACCCACGTCTGCCGGCAGGACCCGCGTGGCGTAGTAGGGCGCCCGGTCGAGGGGACCGAGCGCGGCGTTCGGCCGGTATCCGGGGTCGCCAAGACAGTCGTTGTACGCCGACTGACCCCGGCCGAAATCCGGATCCAGGCCTTTGACCGCGAATGCGTTGAACCGCTTTATTGTTCGCATCAGCTCGGCCGCGGGAAGATCGATCTGGCGCGCGAGTTCGATGAGGGTGTCGGCGCGTTTCACCGCGCCGCTCTCGACCAATTCGGGCGGTAAGTGCTGACGCTTCAACGGGTTGGTGCCCGCGACGTAGCGGCCTACGTAGCCGTCGTCGAAGATCATCCAGCACGGCACCGCCTTGTTGGCATACATCGCTTTGCCGACCTCGACGTAGGAGTTCGACTCGTTGCAGAACCGCCGGCCGGTCGAATCGACGTAGATGGCTCCGGGGCGTTGTCGTCCCGACCCCAATGAGGCGGCGGCCGCCCCGCCATTAGCGATGAAAACCGAAGGCAGCCACCAGGCTTCGTCGAGCAGGTCCGTTTGGGCACCCAGCCGCATCGCCGTCTGAAGTACCTCGCCCGTATCGCCGGCATTGGCGATCGACCACTGGCCTTCGTTGGGTTGATCGCCGCTGTACTTACGGCGCATCTCGGGGTTGTGGCCAAATCCGCCAGCGGCCAACAAGACTCCCTTGCGCGCCTCGACATTCACCGGTACTCCGTCATGGACGACACGCGCGCCCACCACCCGCCCATTCTCGACGATGAGGTCGTCCATCGCGGCGTTGATCCACAACGGAGGTTGGCCGTCGCTCAGCGCGATCAGGACTTTCAGCATTTGACCGATTAACGAGGCGCCGTTGGTGAGAAGTTCGCGACGCGCCAACTTGGCCGCCCTCGTTCGGGCGAAAACCTTGGTGGCCACGGCGAACGCGCGTGGCGACCGATTGTAGTACTGAACCGAGCGCAACTCGTTGGTGAGCACGACGTACCCGTAGTTCTTGGCCAGCGACGGCTGCACCTTGTCGCGCCACGCACCCAATTCGGCCGCGTCGAACGGAATTCCTTCGACAGCCCTACCGGACTCGTTGCCGCCCTTGTGATTTGGGTAATAGTCGCTGTAGCCCGCGCAGCGGATCAGCCGAAGCCCTTTGCGCAGCATAAAATTGATCATCTCGTAACCGGCGGTGAGGAACATCTCGCGGCGCGCGGGCGACGAGGGGGCGCCGATGTCGCCGACGACGTCTGCCAGGTAGGCGAGGCCGTCCTGGTGTGAGTCGGCGATGCGCTCGGCCCGCATCAACGGATTGTTCGGTAGCCAGACTATTCCGCCGGACAGCCCCGTCGAACCGCCGACAAGGCCCTGCTTCTCCACGATCAGCGGCTGCAAACCCGCATCGAGAGCGGCCAGCCCCGCCACCATGCCGCCACCCCCACTGCCCGCGATCACCAGGTCGACCGTGCGATCCCAGTCGGTGCTCATTGCGCCGCCCCCCGCGCGCTGAGGCCAAGATCCGCGATCGGGACGTCGATGGTCGTGTTGGTCTTCTGGATTGCCGGCACCAATGCGTCGTAGGGAAGGTCGGCGAGGAAGCCGTCGATGACGCGTTCGAAGTTCGAGATGAGCCCTTCGATCTGGCTGGACAGCCTCATGTACTCGAATCCGCGGGAATGCAACCCTTTCTGCTGCTTGGGCAGATTGGAAAAATCCTGGGCCGGGATCGGTGGCCAGCGCGGGTCGTCGGGCGCCATCGGCTCGGGCGGCGTGGGCTTGCCGGTGACGCGATCCGGCGGGATACGGGTGAGCGACCAGATCTCGAACAGCGTTTCCTCCGGGCCCAGCGGACGGATCCGGTACGAGGAGGCGCTGCTGTACTGCGGCAGCAGGAAGTAATGCGGGAAGCAGAAGCCGATCGCGTCGACGATGCCGCGGCGTTGCAAATCGTTGAGGTCGGGCATCTCGCAACCCCGAGCCCGGTGCCAGGCGACAACGGCGTCGTTCAGCGTGCGCTTCCATACCGTCATCGCCTCGGCGGGATCGGTTGGCAGATCGATGTTCTGCAGACCCTCGGCAATGCGGATGTCGTTTTCGTGGACCATACCGGCCATGCCCTCGCCCAATGTCCGCATGAAGTACAGGCTGGTCTGGGCCAGGCCAGGCGGCTGCGCGCGGCTGGGCTGCGCGGACGGCAACAGTTGCGGATGGGTATGTGGAACGTGATAGCCCTCCATGAATGCCGCCGTCGCCAACTTCCAATTCACCGGGAGCCGACAGGACTGCCACCACTCGGTGCGCAGCGATTCGACCTGCCACGCGTCGTAAATCGTCGCGAAGGGCTCGAAGCAGTCCCGCAGCCCGGGCGCGGTGTCGTCTAAGTTGATCCAGGCGCAGCCGCCCCAGAGCTCACATCGCACCGGCACCAGCGCAAGGTCTTTCGGGTCCAGGTTGTGCTCGTCGAACGCATCCGCGCGCAGCACGAAGGTATTGCGTCCGTCGATACCCCAGCACCAGCCGTGAAACGGGCACACGAAACTACGCCGGGATCCGTTGCCTTCCACTAACTTCACCCCGCGGTGGCGACAGGCGTTGTGGTAGGCGCGCACACTCTCGGAGTCCAGGCGCACGACGATGATCGACTGATCCAGGATCTCGTATTCGACGAAGTCGCCGGGCTTGGGAATCTCCTCGAGGCGGCAGGCCATCTGCCACACCCGGGGCCAGAACTTCTCGTTCTCCAACGCGTAGAACTCGGCATCGTAGTAGCGCTGCTTGGGAATTCGGTCGGCGGACCGCACGGCCCACGGCACCGGCAGCGGCGACCAGTTCACGTCCATAGTTCTTCTCCGTTGCTCACAAGTTCAGACAATCCGGGACATTCGTCCCCGCCAGTACCGTTCGCGTATGCGCCTCTTGTAGAGCTTTCCGTTCGGATCCCGCGGCAACTCCGCGTCGAATTCGACGGTGCGAGGGCATTTGTACCTCGCAAGGTGCGCGCGGCAGTAGTCGATGAGTTCGGCTTCCAGTTCGGGGCCTGTTACGACGCCGGCAGCCGGTTGCACTACGGCTTTGACCTCTTCGCCGAATTCCTCGTTCGGTACGCCGAATACCGCCGCGTCAACGAGTTTGGGGTGCATGACAAGTAGGTTCTCGACTTCCTGCGGGTAGATGTTGACTCCGCCGGAGACGATCATGAAGGTCGAGCGGTCCGTGAGATATAGGTAGCCGTCTTGATCGACGTGGCCCATGTCGCCCAGCGTGCGCCAGCCGCGTTCGTTGTAGACCGAGGCGGTTTTGTCGGGGTCTTTGAAGTACTCGAAGTCGGGACCGCCTTCGAAGTAGAGCTCTCCGGATTCCCCGATGGGCAGCTCACTGCCGTCCTCCCCGACCACGTGCACGGTGGTCATGGGGATACCCACCGATCCCGGGTGTGCCAACCACTCCTGCGGTCCAATCGTGGTACCCGCGAATCCTTCTGTCCCGCCGTAATATTCGTGAATGATCGGCCCGAACCAGGCCATCATCTGTTGCTTGACATCCACCGGGCAGGGTGCAGCCGCGTGAATGACGCACTGCAGGCTCGAGACGTCATACTTATTTCGAATCGACTCGGGTAGTTTCAGCATCCGCACGAACATCGTCGGTACGAACTGGGCGTGGGTGACGCGATGGGTCTCGATCAGCCGCAGCACGGATTCGGCATCGAACTTCGCCATGATGACCGATGCCGCGCCGACACGATTGACCGCCATGGTGTAGTTGACTCCGGCCGCGTGGTACAGCGGCGCGGGGGACAGGTAAACGCTGGACGGACTCATCCCGTACTTGTGAGTCAGCGCCAGTTCCAGCACCGATTGTGCCCAGGAGCCGTTGCCATCCGTTGGAAGTGGCCGGCGCACCGCTTTCGGTTTGCCGGTGGTTCCGGAGGAGTACAGCATCTCCGAACCGTCCGAGTGCGGTGGCGGTTGGCCCGCCGCACACAGTGCATCGTCGTATGACTGCCAGCCCGCCAGGCTGGCCCCAATTGCTATGTGGGTATGCACTTTTGGATTGGCGTCGCGGATGTGCCGGGCGAGTGCGGGCACGGATGCATCGACAAAAACCGCCTTCGCGTCGGAATCGTCGATGACGTACGCGACCTCCTCGGGCGTGAAATGGGTGTTGACGGCGGTGTAGTAGATCCCGGAAAGCTGGCAACCCCAGGTAATTTCGAAGAACTGCGGCCGGTTCGGCAACACCAGCGCCACCCCGTCGCCGGCACGCAACCCGGCGTCGTGCAGCGCCGCGGCGACTTGCTGGCTGCTGGCGTACAACTCGCCGAACGAGACCGCGCCGTCCTCGACTATCAGGGCCGGCGCTTCCGGTCTCGTCCTCGCGTGATCGGCGATGTTCAACGGGCCGACCCTCTGGTTAGGTCGCCGCAGCGCCGTCGGTCGACGCCGCCGCCGCAGCTTGTCGTCGTGCCTGTTCGGAGGGCAGCACCTTGTCCCGGAAGACCGTCTGGATCAACTCCTGCACGTCCTTGCTGATTGAGGCAAGTGCGACAAGGTCGTTGGAGCTCTGCCAGTGCACCCGCATGCCCATCAGCTCCCACGCGCGCTTGAGATTGGCCTTGGTCGCCAGCAGGGTTGTCATCGGCGCCTGGGCGATGTGCCGGGCGATCGCCTCGACACGGTCGTCGAGTTGATCACGGGGGACCACCTCGTTGACCAGACCGACTTCCAATGCCTTCTTGGCGTCAATCACCTCGGCCAGATACAGGTAATACGCCGCCCGGCGCCAATTCATGAAAACCCATGGCTCGATCGAGCATTCGCCCGAAGGCATGCCAAACCCCTGCAACGGCGGGTAGGAGAAGTAAGCGTCCTCGGAGGCGATGACGATGTCAGTGGTCAGCCCATAGTGGGTGCCTCCGCCCACGCAGTAGCCGTGTACTTGCGCGATCGTCGGCTTGGAGAACTCCCACAGATTCAGCACCGGTTTGACGAACAGATCGGTCTGCGGCTTCCACGGGGTGCCCATCACCTTGGCGCCCTCGACGAAAGCCGGGTAGTCGACCGCGTTGTTGCCGATGGCGTGTCCCGAGCAGAAGCCTTTGCCGTTGGCCTTGAGTACCAATACCTTGATGTCGTAGTCCCGGTCAGCATCGAGCAGGGCGGCATCGACTTCCTCGGACAGTTTCTGGTCCTGAGCGTTGGCCTTCTCCGGCCAGTTCAGGGTGATGCGGGCGATCGGACCTTCCTTCTGGTAGATGATTCGTTCCCGGGTCTCGTTGAGGTCCATGGCTTTTCATTACCTTTCATGACGAGGCGATAACGCCGATTTGAGTGCCGATCTCGTAGGTCGTGCCGATCTGGGCCGTCCACTGGACGGTGCCCGATGCGCCTGCTTCGATCTCCTGCTCCACCTTCTCGGTGGCGATCACATAGATCGGGGTGCCCACTTCGACGAACGCGCCGCCGTCGACGAGCAGTTCGGTGAGTTCGGCTTCCGAGACCGCCACGGAAACACGAGGGATTCGAATAGCGAAGTCAGCCATGGGCTTTAGCGCCCTCCAGGGTGAGTTGTGCGGCCGCCACGATGCGCGCGGGTGACGGGTACACGTGCGCCTCGAGAGCTGCGGTGGCGGGGCTGGGCACAAACCTGGCCCCGACGCGCTGGATGGGGGCGGCCAGCTCGCCGAACAGTTCGGCGCCCAGGATCGCGGCGACCTCCGCGCCCGGCCCGGCAAATTGCACCGCGTCGTGCACGATCACGACCCGCCTGGTGCGGCGCGCGGATTCGACGATGGTTTCGACGTCGAGCGGTAGCAGTGTGCGCAAGTCGACCACCTCGGCGCTAACGCCTTGTTCGTCCAGGGTGGCCGCCGCCGCCAGGGCGTCGTGCACCGCACGGCCGTAGGCGATCAAGGTGACATCGGTGCCGGGCCGCTTGATATCGGCCTGGCCCAAGGGAATTGCGAAGCCGGCATCGACCGGGACGGGCCCCTTCTTGCTCTGCAGCCGGATCGTCTCGACGAACAGGCACGGGTCCGGGTCGAATATCGCCGAAGTGAGCAAACCTTTGCCGTCCCGCGGGGTGGACGGCACGATCACCTTCATCCCTGGGATGTGCATGAACCACGCTTCGAGGGACTGTGAGTGCGTCGCTCCGGTGGCCAGACCCGCGTACACCTGGGTGCGCACGGTGATCGGCGCCGTCGTGCGCCCGGCGGTCATGAATCGCAGCTTGGCGGCGTTGTTGATCAACTGGTCAGCGGCAAGACCGATGAAGTCCATGATCATGATCTCGGCCACCGGTAGCAGCCCGTCGATGGCGGCGCCGATCGCGGCACCGACAATCGCGGCTTCGGAGATCGGTGTGTCCAGCACCCGCTCGTGCCCATACTTCGTCGACAGGCCAGCGGTCGGTCCGGATGCACCGGGGTCGGCGATGTCCTCACCGAGAAGGAACACGCGGTCGTCGGCTTGCAACGCCTGATCGAGCGCGAGGTTCAGTGCCTCGCGCATCGTCATCTCTTTCTCGTCCATCAAGCCGGCTTCCTCACCCGGGGAACGTGATTGGGGTTGCGTATACGTCTTGTTCCAGATCGTCGATCGGCGACGCATCGGCGTTGAGCACCGCAGCTAGCGCCGCTTCGACTGCCGCCAGCGCGTCCGCGTCGATACGGTCGAGTTCCTCCGCGGTGCAGATGCCTGCGGCCTCGAGATGGCCGCGGAACCGTGGCACCGGGTCGGCCGCGAGCGCTTCGGCCAGCTGATCCTTGGGGATATAGGGCATTCGGTCGCCGAAGTAGTGGCCGCGGAAGCGAAACGTCACGCATTCCAGGAAAGTGGGACCACCGCCGTTGCGTGCCCGGGACAGCGCCTCCTCGAGTGCGGACTGCACCGCCAACGGGTCGTTACCGTCGACGCGCACGCCAGGCATGCCGTAACCGGCCGCCCGCTCGGCGACGTGTGCGATCTTCATCGTGTCCGCAGTCGGCGTCATTTCCGCGTAGAGATTGTTCTGACACACGAAGATCAGCGGCAGATCCCACAGCGCGGCCATGTTCGCCGCCTCGTGGAACGAACCGGTGTTGGTGGCGCCATCTCCAAAACTCACCGTCGTAACACGGTCCAGCCCTTGACGTTTGGCGGACATAGCCAGTCCAACGGCGACCGGGGGACCAGCGCCGACGATGCCGGTCGAGAGCATGACGCCTTTGTCGGGGTTGGCGATGTGCATGGTGCCGCCCTTGCCGCGCCCCGCTCCGACGACGCGGCCCATCATCTCGCCGTAGATCTCCTCGAGCGGCACACCTTTGCCGATCAGATCGTGCAGTCCCCGGTAGGTCGTCACCAGCTGATCGTCGGGCCGCAGTGTCACGCCCATCGCCGCGGCAATGGCCTCCTGACCGCGCGACGGCCAGTACACACAGAGGAACTCGCCAGTGGCGATGCCCTTGGACAGTCGGTCGTCGGCGGTCTTCATCAACACCATCAGCTCGTAGAGACGGCGCTGCACGCCGGTCGTCATGAACCCGACCATGGTTTGACTTTGAGGAAGCCTCCGGCATCCACCCGCAACTGCTGCCCGGTGATGTAACGCGCGGCATCGGAGGCCAGGAACAGCACGGCCTCGCTGATGTCTTCGGGCTCCACGTAGGGCACCGGCATCGCTTGGACCAACGGGAAGATCGGTTCAGCGTCTGCGCGGGTCGGGTTGGGCAGGTCAGGGCGAAACGCCCGGTACATCGGGGCGCTGTGCAGCATGTCGGTGTTGACGTTGGTCGGGTGCACCGCATTCATCCGGATTGAGAACGGTGCCAGTGCCCGCGCGAAGTCGTTGACATAATGTGCAGCAGCGATTTTGGCGAATGCGTAGCCGGCACCACCGGGGCCGCCGTCAATGCCAGAGGTGTTCATTGAGGACATGAACGCGGCGTTTGATCCGATTACGATGACCGACGCACCCGCCTGTAGATGTTTGAGACTGACGTGCACCAGGTTGAGCACACCGACCAGATCGACGTCGACGGCGTCGGCGAAAGCCTGCGGCGGCAGGCCGGCGGTTAGCGGACAGATACCTGCGTTGGCGACGACGATGTCCAACCGGCCCAATTCGGCAACCCCGTCGTCGATGGCGGCCCCCAGGGCAGCACGGTCGCGGACGTCGACGACGGCCGAAAAGACCCGCTGGCCTTCCTTCTCCACCAGGCGGGCCGTCTCTTGGAGGTCCTCGGGCCGGGCCAGTGGATACTCGTTGGTCTCGATGTCCTCGCACAGGTCGACCGCGATGATGTCGGCGCCCTCGGCGGCCAGCAGTCGCGCGTGAGACCTGCCCTGCCCCCGCGCCGCTCCGCTGATCGCCGCAACTTTTCCGGTTACTCGGCCCATAGCCTGTCCTTCACCCTGGCCCCGGTCTGGACGATCCGCCTTGCGGCCCAACGTTTTTCATCGCCAAGGCGGTCCCGTCCGTCGCACCCGCTGCCCCCAGCAGACATGCCTTACAGTAGCTAGAATATCTAAAATAGCAAAAAATGACGTGGATCACTGAGGGGACGGGCGATGGCGGGCATGCTCAGCGGTGTTCGAGTGGTCGAACTGGCTTCCTGGACATACGTTCCATCGGCCGGAGTGGCCTTGTCGGACTGGGGGGCCGACGTCATCAAGGTGGAAGGCGTCGCGTCCGGTGATCCGGGCCGGGCGCTGGTGGTCGGTGGCTTCACCCGCCAGGCGGCGCGCGCCGACGTGGACTTCATTTTGGAGCTGAGCAACCGCGGCAAGCGCAGCATCGCCATCGACATCAAGACCGGCATCGGCCGGGAGTTGTTCGGCCGGCTACTTGCTTCGGCAGACGTCTTTTTGACCAACTGGCTGCCGGGTGCGTTGGAGCGCGCACAGCTGACGGTCGAGGACATCCGTTCGTTCAACCCCGACATCATCATCGCCAGGGGCACCGGCCTGGGGGTCCGCGGCCCGGACCGCGACAACGGCGGTTTCGACGCTGCCACCTATCTGGCACGCGGCGGGGTGGCATACACGCTCACCCCGTTCGGTACCGAAAACCCGGCGGTGCAAGGGACCGCGTTCGGCGACCTACAGGGTGGGGCGACGCTGGCCGGTGGGGTGTGCGCCGCGCTGTTCCACCGCGAGCGAACGGGGGAGTCCAGCATCGTCGACTCGTCGCTGCTGGCCCAGGCGATGTGGGCGATCGCGCCGTCGATCTCGGTGGCAGACCTATTCGATATCGACGGGATCCCCGGCGCGCCACCAGGATTGGCGATCAATCCGCTGGTGGCCCGTTACCGGACCAAGGACGACAGGTGGCTGCAGTTGGTCTTTTTGCAGCCGGACAAATTCTGGGCCGGGTTCTGCCGGCGGATGGGCCTGGCTGAACTCATCGACGATGCACGGTTCGTGCCTTCGAGCAACTTGATCGCGAACGCGGCCGAGGCAACGGCCATATTCGCCAATGCGTTTGCCAGTCAAGACCTCGCGCACTGGCGGCGGGTGCTGGCAGACGAACCCGGCGTCTGGGGAGCCCTGGCGACACCGCGCGAAACCCTCAACGACCCGCAGGTCGAGCCGAACGGGTACGTAATCGTCAACGTCGACGATCGCGGCGAAAAGTATCGAATCGTCGCCGCCCCCGTGCAATTCGACGAAACACCGCCGGGTCCGACGCGCGCACCCGAACACGGCCAGCACACCGAAGAGATACTGCTCGAACTCGCGGTGGATTGGGACCAGATCACCCAGGCCAAAGACGCCCGCGCCATCCTGTGACACGTGCTTCTCCGAAGGCACGACGGCCGACGCAAATGCGCGGTCTGGCGGTGCGATCACGATACCCTTTGCCGAGGATTTGATGGCGGCTCGGTGCTAGCTGAGTCATCGGGCAGCGGAGGTCACTTTGTCCTATCTCATCGCCGCGCCGGAGTTTCTGACGGCGGCGGCTTCTGACCTGGCAAACCTTGGTTCCACGCTGAGTGCAGCCAACGCGGCGGCGGTGACCCCGACGACCGCACTTGTGGCCGCCGGTGCCGATGAGATATCGGCCGCGATCGCAGCCTTGTTCGGTGCACATGCGCGGGCATACCAGTCGCTGAGCGTCCAAGCCACCGCCTTTCATCAGCAGTTCGTGACGGCCCTTTCGTCCGGAGCGGGAACCTATGCGCTGGCGGAGGCCGCCAATGTCGCACCGCTGGCGGCACAGTCGGTGGGTGAGGACCTGCTCGCCCTGATCAATGCGCCCACTCAGTTCCTCTTTGGGCGCCCACTGATCGGTGACGGCGCCAACGGCGGCGTCGGACAGAACGGCGGCAACGGCGGCATTCTGTTCGGCAGTGGCGGTAACGGCGGCCCCGGCGGTCCCGCCCAGGGCGGCGGCAACGGCGGCAACGCCGGCCTGATCGGCAACGGCGGTAACGGGGGCGCGGCGGGGAACGCGACCGTCGCCGGCAACAACGGACCTAACGGCGGCGCCGGCGGCAACGGTGGATTGCTCTGGGGCAACGGAGGTTTCGGTGGCGCCGGGGGCAACGGCGGGGCGCCCATCCTGGGGACCATCGTGGGCACCAGCGGCGGGATCGGCGGCAACGGTGGTGGCGCCGGCCTGCTCTACGGGTTTGGAGGAGTCGGCGGTGCGGGCGGCGCCGGCGGCGCCGCGCCGTTGCCGAGTCTGACGCAAACCGTCCCCTCCGCCGGTGGCGTCGGCGGATCCGGCGGCGCCGGCGGAGGCGGGGCCGCACTATTCGGGTTCGGCGGTGCTGGGGGAGCGGGTGGTGCCGGCGGGTTAAGCGATGCAACGTTGCCAGTCAACAGCTTGGGTGGGTACGGCGGTCAGGGTGGCGACGGCGGGCAGAGCGGACTGTTGTACGGCGCGCCGGGTTCCGGAGGAGTGGGCGGCACCGGGGGTGCCGGTGACGGGCTATACGCGGACGGCAATCAGGGCGGGCATGGCGGGGCTGGCGGTAACGGTGGCCCCATTGGGTTGTTCGGTAACGGCGCCACCGGCGGCAGCGGCGGGGCCGGCGGTGCCGGGGGTTCCGGAGTTCTCAACGGCGGTAACGGTGGTGTTGGTGGACTCGGCGGTGACGGCAGTCCCGGCGGTTTGATTTACGGGGTCGGTGGTACCGGCGGCAGCGGTGCGATCGGCGGCAACGGGGGCAGTGGTCCGGGACCCGGCTTTGCGGGCTACGTCGGCTCGGGCGGCTTCGGAGGCAACGGCGGCGCGGCCGGCCTGTTAGGTGTCGGTGGCCTCGGCGGCAACGGCGGAGGCATCGGTACCACGGGACTCGTCGGCGCCGCGATCGCTACGCAGCAACCGGTCGGCGGCATCGGCGGCTCCGGCGGTCGAGGCGGACTGCTAGTCGGGCTCGGCGGTAACGGAGGCAACGGCGGGGCCACCAGCCAGGGCGGGGTGCTGTACGCCAGCGGCGGCACCGGCGGCGACGGCGGCTGGGTGTTCGGCAACGGCGGCATCGGCGGCAACGGCGGCGCGGGCGGTAATGCCAGTGTCGCCAACGGCGGCAGCGGTGGCAGCGCGGCATTGCTGTTCGGCTCCGGCGGCGCGGGCGGTACCGCCGGCGCCAGCGGGCTCGGTACCGGCGGCACCGGCGGCCAGGGTGGCTTCTTGTTCGGCAACGGCGGAGCCGGAGGCAGCGGCGCACCCGGCGGAGCGGGCGCGGGCGGCGCCGGTGGCAACGCGATTCTGATCGGCAACGGCGGCACCGGTGGCCCAGGCACCGGCGGCGCTCCCGGCGGTCTGGGAGGTCGACGCGGATTGCTGCTCGGCGTGAACGGGGCGAACGGTCCGAGCTGAGGTACTGGGCAACTTGCACAACCTGCGGTCGCTTTGCCGGCAACCGTGCCAATAGCGCGAACTCGATTCCAATTCGGTCTGCAATCCGGCAAATGTTCAGTAAGGTGACGGCGTGAATGCCGGCCTCGAGCAACATTTGGATCCGCGTAGCCGGCTGCAGCGCTACGAGGAGGCGTTCGCGGACCTCGATGCACCCTTCGCGTTCGTCGATCTCGACGCATTTTGGGTTAACGCCGCACAGTTGCTAGAGCGAGCGGGCGACAAGCCGATCCGGGTGGCATCAAAGTCGTTGCGCTGCAGGTCGTTACAGCAGGAAATCCTGGACTCGAACAAGCGCTTCGACGGGCTGATGACCTTCACCCTGCCTGAGACATTGTGGTTGGCCGGCCACGGGTTCGAGAATCTGTTGCTCGCCTACCCGACGACCGACCGCGCTGCATTGCGCGAGCTCGGCGAGCTCACCGCCGATCGCCCCGACACCGCACCGATCGTCATGGTCGACAGCGTCGAACACCTCGACGTGATCGAAGCTGCCATCGGAGCCCGCACGGACAATCCCGTTCGGTTGTGCCTTGACCTCGATGCCGGGTACTGGACCGCGGGCGGTCGGCTGAAGATCGGGCCCAAGCGCTCGCCGGTGCACACACCGGAGCAGGCACACGCGTTGGCGGTCGAAATCGCCCGGCGACCGTCCCTGAAGCTGGTCGCACTGATGTCCTACGAAGGCCACATCGCCGGGTTGGGCGACCAGGTTGCCGGCAAGCGCGCACAGAACGCCATCGTCGGGTGGATGCAGCGCCAGTCGATCGCGGAGTTGGCCGAACGTCGAGCCCGCGCCGTGGATTTGGTGCGCACCGTCGCCGATCTGCAGATCGTCAACGCCGGCGGCACCGGCGACTTGCAGTGGGTCGCACGGGAACCGGCGATGACCGAGGCAACCGCCGGATCGGGGTTCTATGCCCCGACGCTGTTCGATTCCTACTCGACGTTCACGTTGGCGCCGGCGGCCATCTTTGCGCTGCCGGTCTCACGGCGCCCGGACGAAAAAACCGTTACCGCGCTCGGCGGCGGGTACCTGGCCAGTGGCGTAGGCGCCAAGGACCGGATGCCAACGCCGTACCTGCCCGTCGGGTTGAAGCTCAACCCGATGGAAGGCACCGGTGAAGTGCAAACACCGCTCACCGGCGAGCCCGCCCGGGGACTCAAGGTCGGCGACAAGGTCTACTTCCGGCACACCAAGGCCGGTGAACTATGTGAACGCTTCGACCGCCTGCACCTGCTTCGCGGTACCCAGATCGTGGACACCGTCCCGACGTATCGGGGGGAAGGGCGCACCTTCCTGTGACATCGACGCTTGCGCCCAGCGACCGCCACAAGGCGCTGTCCAACCACCACCAAATATCTGATACAGCAGAAATTCTGTTGTGCGAGACCGTGATTCACACGGTCACTGTCACCGAATCGGTAGCACGGGAGCTGGTGCGATGAACAACACTTGGAAGAACTGGGCCGGTGACCAAATCTGTGCGCCGGTTGCGATCGAACGACCGACCTCCGAAGCGGAGTTGGTCGAGATCGTCTCCCGCGCAGCGCAACGGGGACAGCGGGTCCGCGCCGTCGGCACCGGGCACTCGTTCACCGACTGCGCCTGCACGGACGGCGTCATGATCGATATGACCGGTCTGCAGCGCGTCATCGATGTCGACCCGGCGAACGGGCTGGCAACCGTCGAAGGTGGCGCCAAGCTGAATCCGCTCTTCGCGGAGCTTGCCGGGCACGGGTTCGGAATCGAGAACCAGGGCGACATCGACAAGCAGTCGATCACCGGAGCGACGGCCACCGCAACGCACGGTACCGGGGTGCGCTTCAAAAATGTTTCGGCACAAGTTGTCTCGGCACGATTGGTCACCGCAGACGGCGAGGTTCTGGACGTGTCCGACGGCGATACCTATCTGGCAACGCGGGTGTCGCTCGGTGCCCTGGGGGTCGTCTCGCAGCTGACCCTCAAAGTGGTGCCGCTGTTCACGCTGCACCGCGAGGACGAGCTGCGTCCGCTGAGCAAGACACTCGAGCGACTCGACGCGGACGTGGACGGCAACGACCACTTCGAGTTTTTCGTGTTTCCCTACGGCGAAACGGCACTGACCCGCACCACCCGGCGCAGCAACGAGGAACCGAGGCCGGGGCCGGCGTGGAAGAAGAAACTGGGCGAGGAATTCGAGAACGCCGGGCTGACCGTGATCTGCCGCGCCGGTCGGCGATTCCCCAGCGCGGCACCGCGACTGAACCAACTACTGACGAGCCTGATGTCGCCGTCGACGGTCCAGGACCACGGTTGGAAGGTGTACGCCAGCTCACGCGACGTCAAGTTCACTGAGATGGAGTACGCGATACCGAGGGAGCATGCGCGCGAGGCCGTTCAGCGCGTCATCGATCTCGTGCGGCGGCGCAAGCTGCCGATCATGTACCCCCTCGAAGTTCGATTCAGCGCTGCCGACGATGCGTTTTTGTCCACCGCGAACGGACGCGAGACCTGTTACATCGCGGTGCACCAGTTCATCGGCATGGAGTACGAGAACTACTTCCGCGGCGTCGAGGAGATCATGAACGAGTACGCCGGTCGGCCGCACTGGGGCAAGCGGCACTATCAGAGCGCCGCAACCCTTTCCGAGCGCTACCCGGACTGGGACCGTTTCCTCGCTGTCCGCGACCGCCTCGATCCCAACCGCGTTTTCCTCAACGACTACACCCGGCGCGTCCTCGGAAACTGATTCGTTCGATATCAACACACTCACAGCTGCATATCGATCCGAACGGCCCTCTGGCGCAATGCAGCGCAGCCACAAATCATGGCACGGTGCGCACAACGCGGCGCACCCCCAGCGAGATGTCTTCACCCGCAAGATGTTCGTCCCGCTGGTGGGCGTATCAGTAGGGGGTAAGAAAGGTATGACCGCAAGCTGGGGTCCTACCCAGATTTCCTGCGACCCGAACTCCGGTCGCATTCTCGACACCGCCCGTGGCATCCTCATCGGGCTGCGTCGATGCCGTTCGGCCACCGCATTCGACGAATTGCACGGTGCCGCACAACGGCATCGGGTTCCGGTGTATGCCATGGCATGGGCACTGGTCCACCTGGCCGGCGAGGGCGAAGAGACGCCCAGCTTCATCGAAGCGCAGTCAGCCGCTCGCCACGAGTGGGGCGAATTGTTCGCCGGCTCAGCCGTTTAGCCGCAGCAAGAGTCGTCGGCCGCGGCAAAGGGAAGTGCCGTGGCCGACGGCTCAGCGTGATGTCCACGCCGGTGATTCGGCGGCGACGCGCAGGGCCGCGACGATCTGCTGCTCCTTTTCCAGAAATCGATCGGTAGGCGTAGGCACCGAGATCGCGATGACGTTGCCCCCGGCGGATCGTCGCGCGATCGCGGCTGCGGAGATTCCCGGCGTATGTTCGTCCCGGTCGAAAGCGATTCCCGTGGAACGGATCTCGTTGATTTCCCGGCGCAGGGTGTCGGCCTCCGCGGCGCCCACCCGGGACAGGGCGGCGTCGACGTGTTCGTCGTGCAGTGTTGCCAGGGCCGCCTTCCCGTTTGCGGTTCCCAGCAAGGGGAAGCGAACCCCCACGGCCGATACCGCCCGTAGGCGGTATGAGGACTCGATCTGGTCGATGAACCACATCCGCTGGCCACGTAGCACCGAAAGGTCGACCGTTTCCTCGGTCGCCTCCCAGACTCGCTCAATGGTCGCTCGGAACACGGCAGCGATGTGCGCCCCGGTTCCACTGCCGAACCCAAGCAACCGCTCGCCGAGGGAAAACCGGCCGTTCGCATCGACGCTGACCAATCCGACCTCGACCAGGCCGACCAGCAGGCGTCGCACCGTCGACTTGGCCAGGCCTAACCGCTCGCCGAGGTCGACGAGACGCAACTGTCCGGGCTCAGCGGCGATCTCGTCCAGGGCCGCCGCGGCGCGACGCAGCACCTGGATTCCCTCGTCGCGATTTGTCGGTGTTTTCCGTTCCATCGAGCCCACGATTCCAATATAGTGTTCCGCATCGCGGTCTGAGAAGAACCGTAATACGAATCAAAGGAGACGCAGATGAGTGCACTGCCGACGGGGCGGCATTACTTCCGCGGGGACGACGGCTATGAAGAAGCGCGCCGGAGCACTGTTTGGAACCAACGCGTTCCCGAGCGCTACCCGGAAGTGATCGTTGTGGCCGTTGACACCGACGACATCGTCGCCGCCGTCCGGTATGCGAAAGCCAACAAGCTCAACGTCAACATCCGAGCCGGCGGGCACAGCTGGGCGGCCAACCATCTGCGCGAAGGTGCACTCCTGCTAGACGTCCACCGCATCGACCACGCCAGGATCGACGCCGAAAAAGGGACCGCGGTGGTCGGTCCCGGTAAGGGCGGCAGCATCCTGATGGGTGAACTCGAGGCGCAGAACCTGTTCTTTCCGGCCGGCCACTGCAAAGGCGTCTGTGTCGGCGGCTATCTACTGCAGGGCGGCTACGGCTGGAACAGCCGTGTCTACGGCCTGGCGTGCGAGAACGTCATCGGCCTGGACGTGGTAACCGCCGACGGTGAACAGATCCACTGCGACGCAGACAATCACCCCGACCTGTACTGGGCTGCCCGTGGCGCCGGCCCCGGCTTCTTCGCGGTGGTTACGTCCTTCTACCTCAAGCTCTTTCCACGCCCGGGCGCATGCGGCACCAGCGTTTACGTCTACCCGATCGAGTACGCCGACGAGATCTACACCTGGGCTCGCAATGTCAGCTCCGAGGTGGACCGCCGCGTCGAGATGCAGATCGTGGCGGGTCGCAGCGTGCCGAGCATGGGTATCGAAACCCCCTCGATCACGTTCGCCTCACCTGCATTCGCCGACACCGAGAAGGAAGCGCAGGAGGCCCTCGCGATATTCGGCACCGTTCCGGTGCTGGATAAGGCGCTCGTCTCGGTTCCCTACATGCCCACGGACATGCCCACCTGGTACACCGCCGTGATGAGCAACTACCTGGAGGACTACCGCTACAGCGCGGACAACATGTGGACCGGCGCGTCGGCCGAGGAACTGTTGCCCGGAATCCGCAACATCATCGACACCATCCCGGATCATCCGTCGCACTTCCTGTGGCTGAACTGGGGACCGTCACCGCAGCGCCCCGACATGGCGTACAGCATCGAAGACGAGATCTACCTGGCGCTGTACGGGGCGTGGAAAGACTCAGCGGAGGACGCCAAGTACGGCGACTGGGCGCGTTCGAACATGGCCGCCATGTCGCACCTGGCCACCGGTATCCAACTCGCCGACGAAAACCTCGGCCAACGTCCGGCACGGTTCGCCAGCGACGCGGCCATGGCCAAGCTGGATCAGGTGCGCGCCCAATACGATCCCGACGGCCTCTTCAACAGCTGGATGGGAAGACTCTGATGGCCACTGACCTCTACCTCGGCTACCGCGGCGGCGACGCCGACACACCGTGGGGCAAGTACTTCAAACCCGAAATGGCGGCGCTGCCAAGGCATGTCGTCGAAGCGCTGGAGCATGGCACCCAGGCCGAGCCAACGCTGCTGGGGTTCGCCGACGCGGCCAGCGTCGCCGATGAGGGTTATCAACAGACCGAGAACGGCTTCGGCGTGCTCGAAGACGGCAGCTACCAAGTCTCGGTGCGTACCGATATGCCCGGTGTCACGCCCGGCATGTGGGCCTGGTGGTTCGGTTGGCACGGCAGTGACAGCCGTCGCTACAAGCTGTGGCATCCCCGTGCGCATCTGTCCGCCGCATGGAAGGACGGTAACGACGCCAGCGGCGCGTCACGCTACATCGGCCGGTGGTCGATGATCAACGAGTACATCGGCTCTTCAATGCTCAGTGCCGCAATACAATTCGTCGAACCTGCCGTCATGGGGTTGCCGCCCGATTCCGATGACGCCGTGGCAGTCTGCGCGCGACTGGGATCCGGCGACGCACCCGTGGATGTCGGATGGTTCATCCATCACATCCGCTCCACCCGGGCTGGGTCGGAGATGCGGTCGCGATTCTGGATGGGCGGCTCGCACATCGCGGTGCGCAAAGCTCCCGGCGTCGCCTCAAAGGCGGTGCGCCCCATAGCTTCCCGAATACTCGGTAACGCCGAGTCCAGTGGACGGAATCTACTGGTGCACTGTGCGCAGGAAATGAACCACTTGGCCGGCTTTCTGCCCGAACTCTACGAGAGGTTCGGCAATGAGTAGCGCAGTGCGCATCCGGGAGCAGGACATCTAGCGGGGCGAGATCACGCTTCGCGTAATTCTTAGTGCTGAGACGAAAGACGGATTGCGTCTCAGCATAGTGCCAGGTCCCGGCACGCTCTTGAGACGTGTCTAGCGGTTCTCTCACGCATCCGGATTTCAACTTCGCGTCGTCCCATTGACCTGGTAGCCGTCAAGCGATGAGCCTGAAGCGATGACCCTGGTGCACGATCCCATCGAGTTGTTCGGTGTCGAGTCCATGCAGGACCCCTACCCGCTGTATGAGCGGATGCGCGCCGCCGGCCCCGTCCACCGAGTAGGAGAATCCGCGTTCTACGCGGTGTGCGGGTGGGATGCCGTCAACGAAGCGATCACCCGTACCGAAGACTTCTCGTCGAACCTGACCGCAACCATGATGTACACCGCCGAGGGCACCGTTGTGCCGTTCGAGATGGATCGACTCGGCGGACCCACCCATGTACTGGCCACGGCGGACGACCCCAGTCACGCGCTACACCGCAAGCTACTGGTGCGCTACCTGGCGGCCAAGCGAATTCGCGCCATCGAACACTTCGCCACCCGGACCGCAGAACGGGTATGGACCACCGGCATCGACGCCGGCCGGATCGAATGGATGGGCGCCCTGGCCAATCGACTCCCGATGATGGTGGTTGCCGAACTGCTCGGACTGCCCGATCCGGACATCGATCAACTGGTGCAATGGGGTTGCGCGGCAACCCAAATGCTGGAAGGCCTGGCCGATCAGGCGCAGCTCGCCGCCGCGGGGGTCGCGGTGATGGAACTCAGCGGCTACGTCACCGAGCAGTTCACCCGCGCGGCCGCCGAACCGCGGGACAATCTGCTCGGCGAGCTGGCAAGTGCTTGTGCCGCCGGCGAACTCGACAACCTCACCGCCCAGGTCATGATGATTACGTTGTTCGCGGCCGGCGGCGAGTCGACCGCGTCATTGTTGGGCAGCGCCGCCTACATCCTGGCGCTGCGGCCCGATATTCAACGTCAGGTTCGTGACCATCCCGACTTGCTTGGCGCGTTCATCGAGGAGACGCTGCGCTACGAGGCGCCGTTCCGAGGCCACTACCGACACGTTGTGCGCGACACCACGTTGGGCGGGGTCGACCTACCCGCGCACTCTCGCCTCCTGCTGTTGTGGGGAGCCGCGAACCGGGATCCCGAGCACGTCGAAGCGCCCAACGAGTTCCGGCTCGACCGTGGCCAAGGCAAAAGCCATCTGAGTTTTGGGCGCGGCGCGCACTTCTGCGTCGGCGCCGCCCTGGCCCGCATGGAGGCCCAGATCGTACTGGGACTGTTGCTCGACCGAACCACGCAATTCGACGCGGTCGACGTCGGACGATGGCTGCCCAGCCTGCTGGTGCGCCGTCTAGAGCGCCTCGAACTAAGCGTCAACTAACCGGCCGCGCAACAACTTTCATATCGGCGCGCTACGCCGGCGTCGGTGGGGTCCCACCGGCGGACACGATGAAGGCCTCGACAGCCGTAGCCTGCTCGAAGCCGTCTACCTCCACTCGCCACTCGTAGATGCCCGGTTCCAGCGGAATACCGCCCGGGATGTTGAGGGTGAGTGGCATCCGGACAGCGGTGCCGTGGATGGCACCCGGCAGCCGTCCCGCCTCGGCGGCCGCCTCGAACAGAATTCGTTGCGGGCCTTGCGGCCCGGGCACCATCACCAACTCGCCGTCGGTAGTCAGCAGCTGGCAGGTGAGCTTGTGCTGCTTGTTGGTTTCGTCCCAATCGATATCCAGGAAAATCACCAGAGCAAAAGGGGGCGTTGGTGTTTGACACTGTCGCCAGCCCAGCCCGAGCGTGTGGACCTTGCCGGACTGAACGTCAGCCTGGGCCGCGTCCGCGAGAAACAGACTGACCTTCATGCGGCGGCCGGAGTCGTGGACGAAGTCGCCCGGATGACCGTCAGTTGCTGCCCTACGATTGTTGCCGTCACGAGGTCCACCTGCGTTAGGCTACTGCACCCTATTTGCCGGGCGGCAGCTGGCGCGGACCCTCTGGGGCGCGCAGTTCACGAGGCCCCTGCCGCTCGGCCAACTCCCGACGACCCTCGTGCGCCGAGGACCCGACGGACAGACCTGCCAGATCCGGCGGCGGTGTCTGACCCAACGACGCCTGGCTTCCCTCGCCGCCGAGGGAACCATAGTTGGCGGCACCATAGTTGGCGGCAGAGTGCGGGTGCGCGGCGTGACCGCGCGTCGAATCGATCCGGTTGGGGCCGCCCGGGACTGGCCCACCCGGAGCCTCCACGGCCGGCAGCGGCTGCTGCTGCGTGCGGGCTGGTTCAGAACTCTCGGAATCGACCGTCACCTTGCGAGTGCGCTTGAGCGAGAACGCAATTTCCTCGACCTCTTCGAACACCTGCCGCGCGGAACGCAGTGGCGCGGTGGTGTTGTCGATCACGCGCGCCACGAACGGCGGCACCAGCGGGCGAATCCACCGGGCGGCCGCCTTGGTGGCATCCGGAATCGACGGAATCAGCGGCGTGCCCCGATTGGTGGCGGGTTCCTGGTAGTGCTCCAGCGTCGGCGCGTCAGGCTGGACGGGTGCCGGCAGGTTCTCGGGAACATGGGCCGGAGCGGCAGGCAGTTCGGCTTGATCAGTGCGGCGGGCGCGGCTGGCGGCCTCGGCCTCCGCGGCAATCGGCAAGTACATGTCTTCCTCTACTAGCTCGGACACTGGCTCGGACACTAGCTCGGTCACTGGCTCGAAGGTACGTTCCGACGTGGCGTGCACCGGCGCGTCAAGTGCCTCGACGACTCGGCGGCGATGGTGCTCGCGGTCGATCTCGGCCTGCGCCTCGATGGCGAGGCGCGTCTGGACGAGTTGATGCTCAGCCCACATGATTTCGGCGGCGCGGCGGACTTCGGCCCGCTTGACCGCGATCGCGGTATCGGCGTCCAGCTCGGCGCGCTCGCGCTCGGCGTGCGCCGCCGCATGCCGATCGTGGGTTGTTTCGCCACGCCACATCCGCAGAATCAGGGGCAGCAGATACAGCAGCGCAAAAAACGCGATTGTCAGGATGCGCAGGGCCAACGCGCCCGGGCTGGCAAGCGTCAAGTCATTCATGGCCACCCAGCGCGCACCCAGGCCGTTGCCGGCGTTGGCAACCACCGCGCTGCGTGCGTCGGCCAGGGAGTTCTCCTCATGCGAGATCGCGGCGTCCCGCTCGGGCGCCTGCCGGTCGCGGGTGGCCAGCGCGTTACCCAACTCACGTTGCGCGTCGGCGAGCAACTCGTTGGCCGTTCGGGCTTCGGGTCCGCGACCGGGAATGCCGGTAATGCGGGTCTGTGGGCAGGCCGGGGAGGGGTTGTACTCGCAGCGGGCCACCACCAGGGCGTTGTCCAGCTGCCCGCGCGCTTGTTCGACGGCGGTATCCAACGCCGAGCGTGACGCTCGCGCCTGTTGTAACGAGGCCGTCGCCTGCGCCACCGCCGGAGCCGTGTCCGCGGTGCGCAAGGCTTTTTCCTCGAGCCGGTGGTCGACCGCGCCGGAAAACATCACGAGCGCGGCGAGCTCACCGACGACCACGCCCACGGCTACCGCGACGGCGGCGCGACCGGCAAGGCCCCGCCAATCCAGGTCCGGCCCACCGGCGATGCCTCGCGTGACGGCACCCACCAATAGACCGAAGACAAGCGTCAGCGCGACAATCGCCCACATAGGCATCGTGGGCATCGCCGCGCCTACCGACGACCCGACGGCCAACGCAGCCACCAGCCAGGCCAACGCGGCACCGAGCAACACCGGGGCCCGCGTGATGGCCCTCTTCGTGATGGCCCGCGTAACGGGCGGCTCGTCGCTTCGCGAGACCCCCGAGCGCTGCTGAGTTGATTCGTGCACGCCCATCAGACTTCAAACACCTCCAACGTTCCAGGGTGGCAGGCCCTCGCGCGACACACCGAATCAAACGGGCCGCTTGTGGCCTTGTTCACAGCGGTGGCGCAGATCACAACGCAGCTCTCCGTGCAGGTCCCAAACGTGTGACGGTCCCGGTCACACCCGGTCACGCGGGGCGAATTGCTGCGACTCGTGCGGATCAGCGACCCAGAGAGCGCGCGACATGAGACGGTATAAATCTTATGGAAAACCATGCCTTCTACAGCTACGAAGAGTTCGGTCGCAAGTTTTTCGAGGTTGCCGTAACGCCCGACCGGGTCGCTGCCGCATTGGCCGATATCGCGGGCAGTGAGTTCGCCATGGAACCCATCGCGCAAGGGCCGGGCGGGATCGCCAAGGTGAGCGCCAAAGTCAAGATTCAAGAGCCCCGAGTCACCCGCAAGCTCGGCGATCTGATCACTTTCGTCATCCACATTCCGCTGTCCATCGACCTGCTTCTCGACCTACGGCTGGACAAGCAGCGCTTCGTGGTAGCCGGCGACATTGCGCTGCGTGCCACAGCGCGGGCAGCCGACCCACTGCTGATCATCGTCGACGTCTCCAAGCCGAGGCCGTCCGACATCACCGTCAACGTGTCGTCCACGTCGATCCGCGGCGAAGTGCTGCGCATCCTGGCCGGGGTGGACGGGGAGATCCGACGGTTTATCGCTCAGTACGTCAGGGAAGAGATCGACTCACCGCAGTCGCAGGCCGCGCAGGTCATCGACATAGCTACCCAGGTGGAATCCGCCTGGCCAGGCGCCTAGCGCGCAAGCGCTAGAGCGTCTGGTGACGGCCGAAGAACTTGTGGTCTTCGCTGTAGCCGCCGTAGCCACTTCCGATCTCGGAGTAGTCGGCGACGAACTCAATACCTTTGATCCACTTCACCTGCTTAAAGCCGTGCTGCAACTCGTTGCGTAGACGCAACGGTCTGCCATGCAGGTAAGGGAGCGGCTCGCCGTTCATGTTGTAGGCCAGCATGCTCATGTGATGTGTCATCTGCTCGAGCGGGTGCGCGTTGTAGTAGATGCCGCCGGTGGCGCCGAGTCCCATCGAGTAGAAGACCACCCATTTCGCCTCGGGCAGCGGTTTGACGATGTCGATGATCGTCTGCATCGACACCCCGCCCCACTTGGCAACACCCGACCAGGCCTGGATGCAGAAGTGCTGGGTGATCTGGTCGTGGTAGGGCAACGCATGCAGATCGTCGAGCGAGAAAGCCGTCGGATTCTCAACGAGGCCGTAGACCCGTAGCCGCCAATCCTTGAAGTCGTCCTTCTCCAGCTCCTTGTATTCGACGGTCTCCGGCAGCCGGCCGTTCCGCCAGTGATAGGGCGAAATGTCTTTCTCGGTGAAGGCACCGGGCTTGGGGTTAAGCCGCTCCAGCGCCCGCTGGAACGGGCCCACCAGCGCGTTGCCGACTCGCTGCACCACGCGCGGATGGCGAATGGTGAACGGCGTCGCGGCGACCCATGCGACCGCCACGACCACCATGGCCACGCAGAACACCCCGAAGCCCACCCAGCTGTTGTCGTCGCGGGCGGCGAACATGTGGTTGAGGTTGCGCAGTGCCTCAGTCGCGAAAACCATCGTGACGTGGGTGAGGATGAAGAACAGGAAGTACACCAACACCAGGAAGTGCAGCGACCGGGCGTGCTGGATGCTCAGCCGTTTGCTGAGCCAGTGCACCCGCTGCGACAACGCCGGTGACATGCCGAGCCCGGTGATCAGGGCGGCCGGGGCGGCAATAAACACCGTGGTGAAGTAGGTGATCAACTGCAGGCCGTTGTAGGCAACCCAACCGTTGTCGGCCGGCCAATTAAGCGACAGGTACTGAATCGCCACCGATGCGGCGTTGGGAAATACGTCCCAGCTCGTCGGCACCAGGTGCCGCCACTGGCCGGTGGTGAACAGCAGCACGTAGAAGACCGCACCGTTGACCAACCACAACACGTCGATGCCGAGGTGCCACCACCGGGCCAGTCCGATGGAGTGCCGGAACCCGGGCAACCCGAATTGTGGTGGGAGAGCAACGGTATCGGCGTTGGCCGTCCACAGCGGGTCGTCGGGGACGGGCGGGCCGACACGCAGCCACTCATCCTTGCCAGGCGTGGCGTTGCGGCTGAAGTAGAGCCGTGGGTGGTCGCAGAGGATCTGAATCCCGGACCGGATGATGAACATCATCATGAAGAGGTTGAAAAAGTGCGTCCAGCCGATCCAGGCGGGGCGTCCGGCGATGCTGGAACTCACGTCAGTCCCTGGGTAGCGACTGATGAACGACTGCACCTCCGGAATGTTGTGCAGCCCTTTGCCGACCGCGATACCGGCGACCATCACGACGAAGCCGATCGGAATCAGCCACAGCAGGTTGAACCACTTGTCCCGACCCACGCGCAGGCGCGGGGCGGTTGCCCGCCTGGTCAGATCGAATCCGCCGCCGTACGACTCGACGTCGACGACGTCCTCCGCCTCGTGCACCTCGCTCGCGTAATCGACGCCCAACTGTCGTTCCATCGCATCGGCGTCGAGGGGGGTGGCGGAATCCTTGCTGGTGGTTTTACTCACGATGAGCAAATTTACACCATGTCGACTGTATAAATAGGAAACTGTCCCGATCTGCTTCGGTCACCAGGGACGACCGGGTTTAACCCGCCAAGACAGCGGGGTATGCAAGACCGCAACTCGACGTCGTGAGGAGCGGATTCCGTTGGCCAAAGTAGAGGTGTCGACCACGTCGGACGTGGAACCGGAAGCAGCCTGGAAGTTGGCGTCCGATTTGCAGCGCTTCGACGAGTGGATGACGATCTTCGCCGGTTGGCGTGGCGAGGTCCCGTCGACGATCGAAAAAGGCACCTGCGTCTCGTCGTGCATCCGGGTCAAGGGATTTCGCAACGTGGTGCACTGGGAAGTCACCCAGTACGACGAGCCCAACGCCATCGAACTCAAAGGTCGCGGCCGCGGCGGCATTCGCATCACGGTGGCAATGTCGGTTCAAGATAAGGATCCCGGCTCTGATTTCCATCTGACTGCCGACCTGTCCGGTGGCGTCCTCAGCGGACCGGTGGGACGGCTGGTGGCCAGGGTGTTGCGTTCCGACGTGGAGAAGTCGGTAAACAATCTTGCTGCACTGCGCTGATCTAGCTGGGCTCTAGCTCGGATCGCCGAACCGGACATCCCGTTCCGCGTCTCTAACGCGCCGGCGTTCCATCCCAAGCCACGAAAGCCCCGCGCCGAAGACCAGCATTCCGACACTGCCGGCCACGATGCCCGCGCCCGCTTGCCCCAAGGCGAAGGCCGCCACCGAGATGACGAACGCAAGAACGGCGCCAACTATCACCACCACCTCCGGTGTGCGCTCCGCCCGCTTTTCCAACTCGAGCAGATCGTCGGGACCGAGGGGATCGCGCGCGCTGTCCGCCATGTGTTTCGCCTACCCGAAATGCCTTCTGGACAAACGGGTTCGGTGAATAGTGGACCGGTTGCCGGGCTAGGCGGACGGCGGGTTCCGAAGACGCAATAGGCGCACCGGCCGGGTTTCGATTGCGTCGATGGTCAGGGTTCGGCGGCCGATGCGCCAACCCGCGTCGGTCAATTCATATTCGTCGTCGTAGCGCAGATGCCAGACGTGATCGGTGAATCCGGTGTCCGGATGTTCGCTGAAGTGGTGCGCAATACAGGCGATGCGCCCGCGAGCCGCCCCGGGCTGCCCGCTATCGACCGCGTCATAGACCTCGCCAACGATCGCGTGTTGGGTACGGACGACCTGGGCAACGGCAGCTACCGCCGCGGCGATGGCCTGATGGCCGCGATGGGTGTCGACAGGCTCCAGGCTGGTCGGCGGATGCGGCACCACCAATTCCGCAGACTCAGTGAAAAGCGTTGCTACCAAATCAAATTCGCGGTCGTCAACCCAGGCCGCGTAGCGATGCACCAGGTCGCTGAGTGCGACTCGATCCACCATGATTTCAGGTCGTTTTCGGGGCAGTAATTGCACGCACGGCATCGAGCAACTCAGCGGCGCGAGGATCGGTGAAGACGTCCTCCAACACGACGGGGTTGCCGTCCGGCCCGGACAACGGAACCCGCCAGTTCGGGTATTCGTCGGTGGTACCGGGCTGATTCTGGGTGCGCCGGTCACCGACCGCGTCGGTAAGCGCCACGCCCAACAGGCGCGACGGCGTCCGGCCCAGGTATCGATAGAGGGCCAGAATCAGCCGCTCGGGGCTGTCCTCGCCGTCGTCAAGCAAGCCCACCCGACGCAACTCGGCAAGCCACGCCGCCCGTTCCGTCGCAGCGGAGTCCAACTCCGCCTCGACGGACCGCCCCAGCAGACCCAGCGATTCCCGCAGCCGCACATGGTCGCCGGCCAGGTAGCCGGCCGTCGGCGGCAGGTCGTGGGTGGTGACCGAAGACAGGCAGTACTCCCGCCAGCGTTCGGCGGGCAGCGGACCGCCACCCGCGTCATCCTGCTCGAACCACAGAATCGAGGTGCCGAGCAGTCCGCGCAGTAATAAGTAGTCCCGTACCCATGGTTCGACGGTGCCGAGGTCCTCGCCGACGACGACGGCGCCGGCCCGGTGTGCTTCCAGGGCGACGATCCCGATCATCGCCTCGTGGTCGTAGCGCACATAGGTGCCGTCGGTCGGTGGCGCGCCATCTGGGATCCACCACAGCCGGAACAACCCGATGATGTGGTCGATGCGGACCCCACCGGCGTGCCGCAACACCGTCCGGATCAAAGCGCGGAACGGCCGGTACTCCAGCTCGTCGAGCCGGTCCGGCCGCCACGGCGGCTGGGACCAGTCCTGGCCGAGCTGATTGAACTCGTCCGGGGGCGCACCCGCCGTCACGCCCAGGGCCAGCGCGTCCTGCAGGGCCCATGCGTCCGCTCCGGTCGGATGGACGCCGACAGCGAGGTCATGCATGATCCCCAGCGCCATGCCGGCTCGGACGGCCTGCGACTGCGCCGCTGCGAGCTGTTCGTCCAACTGCCATTGCAGCCAGCGGTGGAAATCGACAGCGGCCGGGTTCTTGGCTGCGAACTCGGCGACGCCGGGGGAGTAGGGATGCCGCAGTGATTTCGGCCACCGACGCCAGTCGACGCCATGCTTCTCGGCCAGCGCGCACCATGTCGCGAAGTCGTCCAGGGCGCGCCCTTCCCGGTTGCGGAACGCGGCATAGGCCAATTCGCGGCCGGCCGACCGCGGCACCCGGTGGATAAGTCGCAGAGCGGCGCGTTTGGCGGTCCAGGCGCTGTCGCGATCGATGCTGTCGAGGCGACCGGCCGCGCGCTGCACCTCCTCGCGCAGTGCCCGCACCCGACCGCGCTTGGGCAACTCGGCAAACTCCGGAATCGCTTCGACCCGCAGATACAACGGATTGACGAAACGCCGCGATGTCGGCAGGTACGGCGATGGTTCCATCGGCACCTTGTGACTCGGTGGTGCCGCGGCGTGGAGCGGGTTGACCAGCACGTAGTCTGCGCCGTGCGCCGAGGCGGACCACAGGGCCAGATCGGCCAGGTCGGTCAGGTCGCCCACGCCCCAGGACTGGCGGGACCGCACGCTGTAGAGCTGGGTGGCCAGCCCCCAGGCGCGGCGGTTCCCCAGCCGGTCCGGCAGACCGAGCCAATCCGGCGTCACGATCAGGGCGGTACTGGTTTGGTAGTCGCCCGATCGCAGGACCAATCGGTGATAGCCCAGCGGCAGGTCGGTCGGCAGTACGAAGCTGGCCTCACCGACCCAGCGTCCATCCAGATCAAAGGGCGGGGTGAAGTTGTCGACCTGCACCGGGCCGCTGTCAGGACCGAAGCGTTGCGTTCCATCCTCGAGCTCCACCCACACCTCGGCCGGAGCGCCGTGCGTCACGTGCACCCAGAATCGCGTCTGGTCACCCGCTCGCCCGACGATGGTGGGCGGCAACGGCCGCGCCCAAAACGCACCAAGGTGCGCCTTGAGCGCGTGGTTGCGGTCGTGCTCGGTGGCTGCGGACACACCAAGGGCAGCGAGAACGGCCACCAATGTGTTCTCGTTGACCTGCACCTCGCGACCACTCCAGTCCTCGTAACTGGTGGCAATACCGAGCCGTCGGGCAAGTTCGACAAGCGAAGGCGCAAGCTCAGTCATGCGCCCATCTTGCGTGCCGTACCCGCCTGCAGACACGTGGGGTGTGCGCGTTCGGTGCGAGGTTGATTGAACAGTCTGTTACTTGCCGCGCCGAGAAGGCCATTCGCAGCTACCATTCCCAGTGAAGATACGGCGAATCGACGGGGGATTCAGCGCGGCCGTCGCCCGCCTGGCGAGGTCAGTGCCGGTGTCCTACGGTTGAGTGCTACAAATCCAGGCGTTTTGACAGATCGAAAGGTGATCGAGGGTTGGCTGAACATAGCCGCGGACAGCGGGGGTCGGGTTACGGCCTCGGATTGTCGACGCGGACCCAGGTAACCGGCTACCAATTCCTGGCCCGCCGCACCGCAATGGCGTTGACCCGTTGGCGGGTGCGCATGGAGATCGAGCCGGGCCGTCGTCAGACGTTGGCGGTGGTTGCCTCGGTGTCGGCCGCCCTGGTCATCTGCCTGGGCGCGTTGCTGTACTCGTTCCTGAGCCCAGCCGGTCAGATCAATGACGCACCGATCATCGCCGACCGCGACTCGGGCGCCCTCTATGTCAAGGTCGGGGACCGGCTGTATCCGGCGCTGAACCTGGCCTCGGCGCGGCTGATCACCGGACGACCCGATAACCCGCATCAGGTTCGGAGTAGTCAGATCGCCAGCATGCCGCACGGGCCGCTGGTCGGTATTCCCGGCGCGCCAACGGAGTTCGCACCCAAGAATCCTCCGGCGTCGTCCTGGCTGGTATGTGACACCGTGGGCGGCGCCTCCGGCGGTGTGGCTTCGATGAGCGGCGTCACCGTGACCGTCATCGACGGCACCCCAGATATGACCGGCCACCGCAAGGTACTGAGCGGATCGGACGCCGTGGTACTCAGTTACGGCGGTAACACCTGGGTGATCCGGGAAGGTCGCCGCTCGAAGATCGACGCCACCGACCGCTCGGTGTTGTTGCCGCTGGGCTTGACGCCCGAGCAAATCAGCCAGGCGCGGCCGATGAGCCACGCGCTGTACGACGCCCTGCCGGTCGGGCCGGAACTGTTGGTTCCCGAGGTCCCCAAGGCGGGTGCCCCGGCAACATTCCCCGGTGCGCCGGGTCCGGTCGGGACGATCCTCGTCACGCCGCAAATTAGTGGGCCGCAACAGTATTCGTTGGTGCTGGAGGACGGTGTGCAGACCCTGCCGCCGCTGGTCGCCCAGATTCTGCAGAACGCCGGCCGGCCGGGCAACACCAAGCCGGTCACCGTCGAGCCGTCCGCTCTGGCCAAGATGCCGGTGGTCAACCGGTTGGACCTGTCCGCGTACCCGAACGACCCGTTGAATGTGATCGACATCCGGGAAAACCCGTCGACCTGCTGGTGGTGGGAACGGACCGACGGCGAGCACCGGGCCCGCGTGCAGGTGGTGTCCGGACCGACCATCCCGATCAAGGCGTCCGAGATGAACAGGGTCGTCAACCTGGTGAAGGCCGACATGAGCGGTCGGGTGGCCGACCAGATCTACTACGGCCCCAACTACTCCAACTTCGTGGCCGTCACCGGCAACAATCCGGGCGCCCAGACCACCGAATCGTTGTGGTGGCTGACCAGCGCCGGCGCGCGATTCGGCGTGGACGACACCAAGGAAGCACGCGAAGCGCTGGGACTGACGTTGCAGCCGAGCCTCGCGCCCTGGGTGGCACTGCGGTTGCTGCCGCAGGGTCCGACGTTGTCGCGTGCGGACGCCCTGGTGGAGCACAACACGCTACCGATGGATATGACCCCTGCAGAGTTGGTGGTACCGAAGTGAAACGTGGTTTTGCACGACCCACACCGGAGAAGCCTCCGGTAATCAAGCCGGAGAACATCGTCCTGCCGACTCCGCTGAGCATCCCGCCGCCGGAAGGCAAGCCCTGGTGGCTGATCGTGGTCGGCGTCGTGGTGATCGGTCTGCTGGGCGGCATGGTCGCCATGACGTTTGCCAGCGGTTCACACGTGTTCGGTGGCGTCGGCTCGATCTTCCCGATCTTCATGGTCGGCGGCATGATGCTGATGATGTTCCGCGGTGTCGGCGGCGGCGGCGCACAGCAGATGAGTCGACCGAAATTGGACGCGATGCGCGCCCAGTTCATGCTGATGCTGGACATGCTGCGCGAGACCGCTCAAGAGTCGGCCGACAGCATGGACGCCAACTACCGCTGGTTCCACCCGGCACCCAACACACTGGCGGCGGCCGTCGGAACCCAGCGAATGTGGGAGCGCAAGCCCGACGGCAAAGACCTCAACTTCGGGGTCGTGCGGGTTGGCGTCGGCATGACTCGCCCCGAGGTGACCTGGGGTGAGCCGCAGAATATGCCCACCGACATCGAGCTGGAGCCGGTCACCGGTAAGGCGCTGCAGGAGTTCGGTCGCTACCAGAGCGTGGTCTACAACCTGCCGAAGATGATCTCGGTGCTGGTTGAACCCTGGTACGCGCTGGTCGGGGACCGCGAGCAGACGCTGGGTCTGATGCGCGCGATCATCTGCCAACTGGCGTTCTCCCACGGGCCCGACCACGTCCGGCTCATCGTCGTCAGTTCGGACCTCGAGGAGTGGGACTGGGTCAAGTGGCTTCCGCACTTCGGTGACTCGCGGCGGACCGACGCCGCGGGCAGCGCCCGGATGGTGTACAGCTCGGTGCGCGAATTCGCCGCCGAACAGGCCGAACTGTTCGCCGGCCGCGGGTCGTTCACGCCCAGGCACGCCAGTTCGTCGGCGCAGACCCCGACGCCGCATCACGTCATCATCGCCGACGTCGACGACCCGCAGTGGGAGTACGTGATCAGCGCCGAGGGCGTCGACGGAGTGACATTCTTCGACCTGACCGGCTCGCCGATGTGGACCGAGGTCCCCGAGCGCAAGCTCGAGTTCGACAAGATCGGCGTTATCGAGGCGCTGCCCCGCGACCGCGACACCTGGATGGTGATTGACGACAAGGCGTGGTTCTTCGCGCTGACCGACCAGATGAGCATCGCCGAAGCCGAAGAGTTCGCCCAGAAGCTGGCGCAGTGGCGCCTGGCGGAGGCTTACGAAGAGATCGGGCAACGGGTTGCCCACATCGGTGCCCGCGACATCTTGGCTTACTACGGCGTAACCGACCCGGCTTCGATCAACTTCGAAGAACTATGGGACAGCCGTACCGACAGCATGGGCCGATCCCGGTTGCGGGTGCCATTCGGGAACCGTTCCGACAATGGCGAGCTGTTGTTCCTGGATATGAAGTCGCTGGACGAGGGCGGCGACGGCCCGCACGGCGTTATGTCGGGTACCACGGGTTCCGGCAAGTCCACGTTGGTGCGAACGGTGATCGAGTCGTTGATGCTCGCTCACCCGCCGGAGGAACTGCAATTCGTGCTGGCCGACCTCAAGGGTGGATCGGCCGTCAAGCCGTTCGCCGGCGTTCCGCACGTCTCACGCATCATCACCGACCTCGAAGAAGACCAGGCGCTGATGGAGCGCTTCCTGGACGCACTGTGGGGCGAGATCGCCCGACGGAAGACGATCTGTGACTCGGCCGGTGTCGACGACGCCAAGGAGTACAACTCGGTTCGAAGCCGGATGCGAGCACGTGGCCAGGACATGGCGCCGTTACCGATGCTCGTGGTGGTCATCGACGAGTTCTACGAGTGGTTCCGGATCATGCCGACCGCCGTCGACGTGCTCGACTCGATCGGTCGGCAGGGACGTGCCTATTGGATTCACCTGATGATGGCCTCGCAGACCATCGAGAGCCGAGCCGAAAAGCTCATGGAAAACATGGGTTACCGGCTCGTGCTGAAGGCACGAACCGCGGGCGCCGCGCAGGCCGCCGGTGTTCCCAACGCGGTCAACCTGCCCGCTCAGGCCGGTCTGGGTTACTTCCGCAAGAGCCTCGAAGACATCATCCGGTTCCAGGCCGAGTTCTTGTGGCGGGACTACCTGCGCATCTCGAGCGTCGACGGCGACGAAGCCCCGGTGCTGGTGCACAGCATCGATTACGTTCGCCCGCAACTGTTTACCAACGCGTTCACGCCGCTTGAAGTGAGCGTCGGCGGCCCGAGTGTGGAACCGGCGGCGAGCTACTCCAACGGTGAAGTCGTCGAGGCGGAAAGCGAAGAGGAAGAAGAAGCGATCAGGACGCCGAAGGTCGGCACCGTGATCATCGAGCAGCTGCGCCGGATCAACTTCGAGCCGTACCGGTTGTGGCAACCGCCGCTGACCCAGCCCGTCCCCATCGACGAGCTGGTCAACCGCTTCCTCGGTCGCCCGTGGCACAAGGACTACGGTTCGGCGCGGGATCTGGTGTTCCCGATCGGAATCATCGACCGCCCGTTCAAGCACGACCAGCCGCCATGGACGGTCGACACGTCCGGGCCGGGCTCCAACGTGCTGATTCTGGGCGCCGGTGGTTCGGGAAAGACCACCGCCCTGCAAACCCTGATTTGTGCGGCGGCGTTGACCCACACACCCGAACAGGTGCAGTTCTACTGCCTGGCCTACAGCAGCACCGCGTTGACGACGATCGGTCCGTTGCCGCACGTGGGTGAGGTGGCCGGACCCACCGATCCATACGGTGTGCGCCGGACGGTGGCCGAGTTGCTCGCGCTGGTTCGTGAGCGCAAGCGCAGCTTCCTCGAATACGGCATCGCTTCGATGGAGATGTTCCGACGGCGCAAGTTCGCCGGTGAAGCGGGCCCGGTGCCCAATGACGGGTTCGGCGACGTCTATCTCGTCATCGACAACTACCGGGCGTTGGCCGAGGAAAACGAAGTGTTGATCGAGCAGGTCAACCTGATCATCAACCAGGGCCCGTCGTTCGGTGTGCACGTGATCGTCACCGCCGACCGCGAATCGGAGCTGCGCCCGCCGGTGCGAAGCGGCTTCGGTTCCCGCGTCGAGCTGCGCCTGGCCGCGGTGGAAGACGCCAAGCTGGTGCGCTCTCGATTCGCCAAGGACGTCCCGGTCAAGCCGGGTCGCGGCATGGTGGCGGTCAACTACGTGCGACTGGACAGCGACCCGCAGGCCGGTCTGCACACGCTGATTGCCCGGCCCGCTCTGGCCAACACCGCCGAGACGGTGTTCGAGAGCGACAGCATCGTCGCGGCGGTCAGCCGGATGACCACGGCGGTGGCCCCGCCGGTGCGTCGGCTGCCGGCCCGCTTCGGTGTGGACCAGGTCCGCGAGTTGGCCGCCCGGGACGCCCGTCAGGGCGTCGGTGCGGGTGGAATCGCTTGGGCGATTTCGGAATTGGACCTGCAGCCGGTCTACCTCAACTTCGCCGAGAACTCACACCTGATGGTCACCGGGCGACGCGAATGTGGTCGTACCACCACGTTGGCCACGATCATGTCCGAGATCGGACGGCTTTACGCGCCGGGCTCGAGTAGCGCGCCGCCGCCGCCAGCCGGACGGAAGTCTGCGCAGGTGTGGCTCATCGACCCGCGGCGTCAGCTGCTGACCATGCTGGGTTCGGAGTATGTGGAGAAGTTCGCCTACAACCTCGACGGCGTGGTCGCGATGATGGGTGAGCTGGCCGCGGCGTTGGCGGGCCGGGAACCGCCGCCTGGTCTGTCCGCCGAGGAACTGCTGTCGCGGTCCTGGTGGAGCGGTCCGGAGATCTTCTTGATCGTCGACGATATCCAGCAGCTGCCGCCGGGCTTCGATTCGCCTTTGCACAAGGCTGTTCCGTTCGTGAACCGGGCCGCCGACGTCGGTTTGCACGTGATCGTCACCCGTACCTTCGGTGGTTGGTCGTCGGCGGGCAGCGACCCGATGCTGCGGGCGTTGCATCAGGCCAATGCGCCGTTGTTGGTGATGGACGCCGACCCGGACGAGGGGTTCATTCGCGGCAAGATGAAGGGCGGCCCGCTGCCCCGTGGTCGAGGCCTGCTGATGGCCGAGGACACCGGCATCTTCGTGCAGGTTGCGGCCACCGAGGTGCGCCGGTAACCGACGTTCTCTCAGGGAAGCACACTGCCGCCGCGTCGATTGACGTGGCGGCAGTGTCTTTTCGCGCTTGCCAGCATTTCTATGAAGCCGCATATAAATGCGGCGTAGCTGGCCTGGACATAGCGACTTCATAGAACTGTGATAGGCGCCGTGGCGCGCTATCCGGCAACCCAATATGGTGCGTTTCCGCAGGTAGCACGTATGAGGCTCAACGAGTCGTTTAACTCCAGCTGAACAATGGTTTGCGGGTAATGAATTGTTGGCGTCATCGGCGGCTCTGCCACGATCGACAATCTAATGTGTTTCATATGCGGCGGTTCCAGATCGAACCAACGAGCAGCTGACAGTGCTATTATTCCGACCTTTTGTCGAGGCCGAGGGCGGGAGGCCCCGGCGAAGAACTACCAAGGCGACCCACACGGGGCCTCATTCGGGGCCTCATGGGGGGCCTTATGCCAGGCCCAACGGCGGGCGTGCCGCAAACCACATCGGCAACGCGATCGCGGCCGGCTGAGGAGGGGTGGTGTTCGACTTCGGGGCGTTACCACCCGAAATCAATTCGGGGCGGATGTATGCCGGCCCTGGACCGGGTCCCATGCTGGCGGCCGCGGCGGGCTGGGATGGATTGGCTGCCGAATTAGGCACGGCGGCAACAGGATACGGCTCGGTGATCAGCGAACTGACCGGCTCCCCGTGGGTGGGACCGGCGTCGGCGTCGATGGTCGCCGCGGCTGCGCCGTACGTGGCGTGGATGAGCGCCACCGCCGAGCAGGCCGAGCAGGCCGCGACGCAGGCTCGGGCAGCCGCCGCCGCCTACGATGTCGCATTCGCCATGACCGTGCCGCCACCGGTGATCGCGGCCAACCGGGCACTGCTGGCGACACTGATTGCGACGAACTTCTTCGGTCAGAACACACCGGCGATTGCGGCCACCGAGGCACACTACGGCGAGATGTGGGCGCAGGATGCGGTCGCGATGTACGGCTATGCCGCTTCTTCCGCTACCGCGGCAGCGCTGGATCCATTCAATTCACCACCGCTCACCGCCAACACCGAGGCGATCACCACGCAGGCGGAGGCGGTCGGCCAGGCCCTCGCTGCCCCGGTAGGAAATGCCGCCGCGTCCGTCGCGCCGACGCTGGCGGTGGCCTCGTTGCTCAGCGCACCGGGGTTGGGATTCTCGATCACACCGTCGTCGGTGACCCTTCCGTCGTGGTTCCTGGGTCCGACCGGCCTGATCGCGACGATATTCGGCGATTCCACCAATATCTGGAACTCGGTGACGAACTATCCGTACTTCGCATTGGGTTCGGTGAACTCGCTCATCTCGTGGGGCGGCGGCTTATTGCCCGGCGCCCCCGCGCCCAACCCGGCACTGGGCGGCGCTCTGACGCCGCCAGGTGCGATCGGCGCCTGGGGGACACCGGTTTCCGCCGGATGGGGCCAGGCCGGCACGATCGGCAAATTGTCGGTGCCGCCCGTCTGGGCCGCGAACACCGTCTCTGCGGTGAGCCCGTTGCCGTCGACACCCGCCGGGTTCGACGGCGTGGGCGCCGCGACGTCACCAGGGGCCAAAGCAACCACCAATGGCGTGCTGAGCGGACTGCCCGCCAGTGGCGTCGGTCGCCGCGCCGCCACCGGATACGCCAACAAGTACGGCTTCAAGTACAACGTGCTGACCCGCTCACCGTCTGCGGGTTAGTCATGAAAACCATTGACCCGCAAAGCTATCGAGGAGGACCCAGATGTCGTACGTGACCACGCAACCCGAGGCGCTGTCGTCGGCGGCGGCCAGCTTGCAAGGTATCGGCGCTGCGGTAGCCGCTCAGAACGCTGCGTCCGCAGCGCCTACCACCGGGGTGGTTCCGGCGGCGGCCGACGAGGTGTCCGCCCTGACCGCGGCCCAGTTCGCCGCGCACGCCCAGATGTATCAGGCAGTGAGCGCGCAAGCCGCGGCGATCCACGACATGTTCGTCAACACATTGGCCACCAGCGCTGGATCGTATGCAGCCACCGAGGCCGCCAATGCGGCCGCGAGCAGATAGGGATCACGTCATGGATTTCGGCTCATTACCGCCGGAGATCAATTCAATGCTGATGTATTCCGGTCCCGGGTCAGCACCGATGGTGGCCGCGGCTTCGGCATGGAACGCGTTGGCCGCGGAACTGAATGCATCGGCTGTGGGCTACGAGAAGGTGGTCACCGGTCTGGCCAGCGAGGAATGGATGGGTCCGGCGTCGGCCTCGATGGCCGAGGCTTTCACGCCCTACGTGGCCTGGATGAACACCACCGCCACGCAGGCCGAACAGGCGGCAGGCCAAGCCACCGCCGCCGCGGCGGCATACGAAAATGCTTTCGCCGCAACGGTTCCCCCGCAATTGGTGGCACTCAACCGCGCCGAGTTGGCCCAAGCCATGGCGACCAACATCTTCGGTCAGAACAACAACGTCATCGCCGTACTAGAGGCGCAGTACGGTGAAATGTGGGCCCAAGATGCGGCGGCCATGTATCAGTACGCGGCGTCGTCGGCATCCGCGGCGAAGGTCACCCCGTTCGCCACGCCACCCCAGACGGTCAGTCCGGCCGCCGCTGCCATCCAAGGCACCGCGGTCGGTCAAGCCGCCGCAACGTCGGCGGGTTCTGCGCAACAAACCCTGACCCAGATGCTCAGCGGTATCCAGGCTCAGCTATCCGGTCTGGCATCGCCGGGAAACGTGGCGCTCCTGGGGTTGAATCCGACCAGCGAGTCATTGACCGGTATCGCCTTCAACCCGAACAGCGTCATTGGATCGGCGCTTAACGGCATCGGTGGCAGCAGCACGATTAACCCGCAGTGGCTGATTACGGCATTCAGGAACTTCGCCGGTCCCGCATACAACATCGAAGGCCTGCCGTACTTCTCTACCGGTATGGCCAACACAATGCTCTCGCTCAGCAAGGGCCTGGCACCGGCAGCTTCGTCGGCTGCGGCCAACGCAGCACACGGCCTGGCTGGACTGGGCGGTTTGCTCGGCGGCGGCCCCGGCGTGACCGCGGGAATGGGCCAGGCGGCATCGCTGGGCAAGCTATCGGTGCCAGCCGCCGCCAATATCGGAGCCATCGGACCCGGCGCTGTTAGCCACGCCGCCCCCATCCCGATCAGCACCGTCAGCGCGGTACCGGAAGCTAGCGGAAACCTGCTGGGCGGTATGCCCCTGGGTGGCCTCGGCCAGGGTAGCGCCGCCGCGGTGGGCCAAAAGTACGGATTCCGCCCTACCGTGATGTCCCGACCGCCATTCGCCGGTTAACCGGACCGCAGCGGCGATGGACCCAACGCGAACGGTTTTGCCAGTCCGGCCCGGCGCCACCGGCAGCAGGCAGAACCGGCCCCTTTTTGGCCGCCCAATTTCGGCCCAGTTCCGCGCATCGGCAAAAGCCCAGGTCAGCTTGGTTTGCAAGCGAGAAACCTTAAAGGTTTCCGTGGACTGTCTCCAGCACGCTCCGAACCTGGTCAGGCGCTGTTACTGTGTCGTTACAGCAGGTCTATTCGTATTGCCGTCTAGTGAACAAATCCCTACGGGGCGGCGTCGAAGGCGACCTGGCGCCGAGCAGTCATCTACTCTCGTCCAGAGAGTGGTTGCTGGGGATGAATTTAGGGAGGAACACCCATGTCGTTCGTGACAACACAGCCGGAAGCTTTGGCCGCTGCCGCCGGGAACCTGCAGGGCATCGGCACCACTATGAGCGCTCAAAACGCCGCCGCAGCCGCGCCGACTACTGGTGTAGTGCCCGCGGCCGCCGACGAGGTGTCGGCGCTGACTGCAGCCCAATTCGCCGCGCACGCCCAGATGTATCAGGCCGTCAGCGCGCAAGCCGCTGCGATTCACGAGATGTTCGTGAACACGTTGTCGACCAGTTCCGGCTCGTACGCCGCGACCGAAGCCGCCAACGCGGCGGCCGCCGGCTAGCGGGCCTGGCCATTTCAGGTTTGGGGTCGGATTAGCTATGGACATGCGTTCCAAGGCAATCTCCCATCAGGCGGTGATTTCGGGGTTGGACGGCCGGTCGGGGCCGTCGCTTCCGGATCACCTGCATCCGCCGTCAACCCGTACAACGGCGTTCGGGTTCGACACCTTTCCGACCGTGAAGCACCCGGTGGCCGCCGGCCGACCGAAAGGGGAAAATCGCTAGCTCTACCGGTCGGCGGATACGTCCGCGTGCAGCCGATCGGCCATCGTGTTTCTTTTCCAACAGCTGATTCAAGTACTGACAAGGAGAAATCAGGTGACTTCACGTTTCATGACTGACCCGCACGCAATGCGGGCAATGGCTGGGCGCTTCGAGACCCACGCTCAGACCGTCGAGGACGAGGCCCGTCGCATGTGGGCGTCCTCGCAGAACATCTCGGGCGCCGGCTGGAGCGGTCTGGCCTCGGCCACCTCGCTGGACACCATGGGCCAGATGAACACCGCATTCCGCAACATCGTCAACATGCTGCACGGGGTGCGCGACGGGCTGGTTCGCGACGCGAACAACTACGAGCAGCAAGAGCAGGCCTCCCAGCAGATCCTCAGCAGCTAGCCGCCAAAGCACTGGCTGGTTACGCTTTCTTACGTTAGGAGAACAACGTCATGACCATTAACTACCAGTTCGGGGACGTTGACGCGCACGGTGCGCTGATCCGCGCCCAGGCCGCCAACTTGGAGGCCGAGCACCAGGCCATCGTTCGCGATGTGCTGGCTGC
>NZ_LZLS01000002.1 GCF_001673365.1 Mycobacterium asiaticum | reverse complement strand
ACCAGTGGCCGGGAAACACCGTCGGGTCGCCGGGCAGGGCGGCAAGTTGCTGCAGGCTGCGATACATCTCGTCGGAATCGCCGCCGGGGAAGTCGGTGCGCCCGCAGCCGTCCAAAAACAAGGTGTCGCCGGCGACGAGCCGGCCGTCGAGCAGAAAGCACTGGCTCCCCGGCGTGTGCCCCGGGGTGTGCAACAACTCGATCTCGATATCGCCGATGCTGATCTTGTCGCGATGGCCGTGGGTGGTCAGGTCGCTCATCGCGATCCCGGTGATCCGGGACACCCACAGCGCCTCCTCGGAGTTCACATGGATCGGTACGCTCACCCGTTCCAGCAGCTCAGCGAGGCCCTTGAGCTCAAATCCCATCATCGACCCGCCGATGTGGTCGGGGTGGTGATGGGTCACCAGCACACCGGACAGATGCAGGCCGTCGGATTCCAACGCGTCGACGAGGTCTCCGGCGGCGTAGGCCGGGTCGACGACGACGCAGTCCCCGGTCTCGCGGTCGCCGATCAAGTAGGCGAAGTTGCGCATCTGCGCCGCGATCGGGTCGCCGGCGGCGAAATCGCGGCCGGAGAGCAGTTGGCGGAAGTACAACCGGTCCGAATCTGACACGCCACCAGAGTATGGGCCGCCCCGCAGTCGACCAACTCCGCCGTCACCGAAGCGTCGCGGGGCGCCGAAACTGCCGGTAAAGCGCCTAAATGGGATGGTTCCGGGTGGTGGGTAATAGGTATCGTTGGTCCATGTTGAAACGGGTGGAGATTGTGGTTGACGTCGACCTCGTCGACGAGATCATTCGGCGCTACCACCTGGCCGATGCGCGAGAGGCCGTCAATATCGCCCTGCGGGCGATGATCGACGTAGCCGACAACACCGAACACGATCCGCAGGACGACGAATGCGACGAGTTCAGCGATCTCAGTGCCTGGGTCCCGCACCGCAACGGCAGTCCCGGTTGACGTTCGGTCGCTACCCGCGCACGTGGTTTGGCTACGTTGCAGGCCACGCTGTACCCTCTTTTTGGCCTTGATAGCGCACCTGCACGACTGGTCGCTTCGGGTGAACGGCCCCCTTAGCTCAGTCGGTAGAGCGTTTCCATGGTAAGGAAAAGGTCAACGGTTCGATTCCGTTAGGGGGCTCGGCGGACGCCGAGCAAGGTGGCGGTACCAGAGGCGATGTAGCTCAGTCGGTTAGAGCGAACGACTCATAATCGTTAGGTCGCCGGTTCGAGTCCGGCCATCGCTACAAAACAACATCGAGACTTTGACGAGATTGACAGAGAACTGAGAGAAGAAAGTCATGGCTTCCAGTACTGATGTACGGCCGAAGATCACGTTGGCCTGCGAGGTGTGCAAGCACCGTAACTACATCACCAAGAAGAACCGTCGCAACGACCCTGACCGGTTGGAGCTGAAGAAGTTCTGCCCGAATTGCGGTAAGCACCAAGGGCACCGCGAAACGCGGTAACTGCCCACCACAAGCAGTGGTCTCAGTCTGGCCGAAGATTCGTAGGTAGGTTCGAAAATCGTGGCGTTGTCCGAAAAGATCGTCGGGATGCACTACCGCTATCCCGACTATTACCTGGTCGAGCGAGAAAAGATTCGCGAGCACGCGACGGCTGTGCAAAACGATGACGCCGCGTTCTTCGACGACAAGGCGGCGGCAGAACTGGGCTACGACGGACTGGCGGCTCCGCTGACGTTCATTTGCGTCTTCGGCTACAAGGCGCAATCGGCTTTTTTCGACTATGCCAACATCGCCATTTCGGACGAGAAGATCGTCCAGATCGATCAGGTATTGAAGTTCGAGAAGCCGATCGTCGCGGGCGACAAACTTTACTGTGACGTATACGTGGATTCTGTGCGTGAGGCGCATGGCACCCAGATCATCGTGACCAAGAACATCATCACCAATGACGCTGGTGACATTGTGCAAGAGACCTACACGACGCTGGCAGGTCGTTCCGGCGAAGACGGGGAAGAAGGATTTTCAGATGCCTCTGCGTGAGTTCAGTTCGGTGCAGGTGGGTGACCAGCTGCCGGAGCGGACCTACCCGTTGACCCGACAGGATCTGGTCAATTACGCGGGGGTGTCGGGTGACTTGAACCCGATTCACTGGGACGACGAGATCGCCAAAATGGTCGGTCTGGACACCGCCATCGCGCACGGCATGCTGACCATGGGGATCGGCGGCGGCTACGTCACGTCGTGGGTCGGCGACCCGGGCGCCGTCACCGAATACAACGTGCGCTTCACCGCGGTAGTCCCGGTGCCCAATGACAGCAAGGGTGCTGAGCTGGTGTTCAGCGGCCGGGTGAAGTCCGTTGACCCGGAAACCAAATCGGTGACCATCGCGCTCACCGCGACGACCGGCGGCAAGAAAATCTTCGGTCGGGCTGTCGCCTCGGCGAAGTTGGCCTAGCGGATGGCGCTCAAAACAGATATTCGCGGTATGACTTGGCAGTACCCCGACTACTTCGAGGTGGGCCGCGAGCAGGTTCGGCAATTTTCCCGGTCGATCAAGTGCGACGATCAGGCCTGCTACGACGAGGCCGCGGCCGCCGAGAGTGGCTACGACCGCCTCGTCGCCCCGCTGACCTTTGTGTCCATCCTGGCAAAACTGATCCAGGACGATTTCTTCCGCAATGTCGACGTCGGCTTCGAGACCATGCAGATCGTGCAGGTCGACCAGAAGTTCGTCTACCACGCGCCGATACATGTCGGTGACAAGCTCTACGGCAGCCTGCGCATCGAATCCGTGAACGAGCGGTTCGGCGCCGACATCGTGGTCACGAAGAACTTTTGCCACAACCAGGACGGCGCGCTGGTTTTGGAGGCCTACACGACCCTGATGGGCCACGAGGGCGACAACTCGATCCAGCTCAAATGGGACAAGGAAAGCGGCCAGGTCGTCCGAACCGCCTAATTAGTATCTGGCTCCCACGTGGATGTACACTCGTTCGTCGGGGTTTTCCCATTACAAGCGCGCTGTCCGGTCGGTTCGCGATTGCCGAACGGGGGGCGCGCGAGTCATGTAAGCCCTGGAAATAGGGGCGTAGCTCAACTGGCAGAGCAGCGGTCTCCAAAACCGCAGGTTGCAGGTTCAAGTCCTGTCGCCCCTGCTGACGGTGAGTCATCGGTATCGTGCCATGGTGGACACTGTAAGAGTGGCCGGGAGCCGAAAGGCTCTTGAAATAGGCGCGAAAGCTAGCGAACAAAGGAGCATGCGGTGAGCGACGAAGGCGACGCTGCCGACGACGCCGCAGGCGACGGCAGTGCTGTAGTGACCAAAGCCGTGGCGCGGCCACAGCGGCCCACGGGCAAACGGACCCGGGCGCGCGCCGTAGAGGCACCGGAAGAGGACGACGACGACTCGACCGAGGTCGTGCTCACCAAGAAGCAGCCGGCCAAAAAAGATGCGGCCAAGGACACCGCAAAGACCAAGTCCACACCGAAAGCCAAGCCGAAGAAGCCGAAGAAGGCGGGAGCGTCGAGTTCGGCCAACCCGTTGATGTTCGTCTACAACTACATCAAGCAGGTTGTAGCCGAGATGCGGAAGGTGATCTGGCCCAACCGCAAGCAGATGCTTACCTACACGTCCGTGGTGCTGGCGTTCTTGGCCTTCATGGTGGCGCTGGTGGCCGGTGCGGACTTGGGTTTGAGCAAGCTCGTGCTGATGGTGTTCGGCTGAGACTTCAGAGCTATAGAGAGGACTGAAAACCGTGACTACCTTCGACGGTGACACGTCCGCGGGTGAGGCGGTCGACGTGCAAGAGGCGGGTACCCCGGAGGGTGCAGAGGGCGCAGTTGCCCCAGCCGAAGACGTCGACCCCGTTGCCGCCCTCAAGGCGGACCTGCGCAGCAAGCCGGGCGACTGGTACGTCATCCATTCCTACGCGGGATACGAGAACAAGGTGAAAGCCAACCTCGAAACCCGCGTACAGAACCTTGACGTCGGCGACTACATCTTCCAGGTGGAGGTTCCCACCGAAGAGGTCACCGAGATCAAGAACGGTCAGCGCAAGCAGGTCAACCGCAAGGTGCTGCCCGGCTACATCCTGGTGCGAATGGACTTGACCGACGACTCGTGGGCCGCGGTGCGTAATACCCCCGGCGTGACCGGTTTTGTCGGTGCGACCTCGCGCCCGTCGGCACTTTCGCTCGACGACGTGGTGAAGTTCCTGCTGCCGCCGGGTGCGGCGAAGAAGGCCGCCAAGGGCGCGGCGAGCACCGCCGCCGCGGCAGAGACCGGTGGGCTGGAACGTCCGGTCGTCGAGGTCGACTACGAGGTCGGCGAATCGGTGACGGTTATGGACGGGCCCTTTGCGACGTTGCCCGCCACCATCAGCGAGGTCAACGGCGAACAGCAGAAGCTCAAGGTGCTGGTGTCCATCTTCGGCCGCGAAACACCGGTGGAACTAACCTTCAGCCAGGTCTCCAAAATTTAGCCCCGCCGCCTTGGGTGGGCTCTGAACTAAGCAAAACCAGGAAGGAACATCGACATCCCATGGCCCCGAAGAAGAAGAAAGTCACCGGGCTGATCAAGCTCCAGATCACGGCGGGGCAGGCTAACCCTGCGCCGCCCGTCGGCCCCGCGCTCGGCCAGCACGGCGTCAACATCATGGAGTTCTGCAAGGCGTACAACGCCGCGACAGAGAACCAGCGCGGCAACGTCATCCCAGTGGAGATCACGGTCTACGAGGACCGCAGCTTCACCTTCGCATTGAAGACGCCGCCGGCGGCCAAGCTGCTGCTCAAAGCCGCGGGTGTGCAGAAGGGCTCCGCGGAACCGCACAAGACCAAGGTCGCCAAGGTCACCTGGGACCAGGTTCGCGAGATCGCCGAGACCAAGAAGACCGATCTCAACGCCAACGACATCGACGCCGCCGCCAAGATCATCGCCGGGACCGCCCGGTCGATGGGCATCACGGTCGAATAGTTCGACACATCAGAACGCGTGGGAGGGCCAGCTCCGGCCCGCCGACCACGACCCAACACAGATTGGATATCCAATGAGCAAGACCAGCAAGGCATACCGCGCCGCCGCCGAGAAGGTGGACCGCAACAACCTCTACACCCCGCTGCAGGCCGCGCGGCTGGCCAAGGAGACGTCGTCGACCAAGCAGGATGCGACCGTCGAGGTGGCTATCCGGCTCGGCGTCGACCCGCGCAAGGCAGACCAGATGGTCCGCGGCACGGTGAACCTGCCGCACGGAACCGGTAAGACCGCCCGCGTTGCGGTGTTCGCGGTTGGTGAGAAGGCCGATGCCGCCGTCGCAGCAGGCGCCGACGTGGTCGGCAGCGACGATCTGATCGAGAAGATCCAGGGCGGGTTCCTGGACTTCGATGCCGCGATCGCGACGCCCGACCAGATGGCCAAGGTGGGTCGTATCGCCCGGGTGCTCGGGCCGCGTGGCCTGATGCCGAACCCCAAGACCGGCACCGTGACCCCCGATGTCGCCAAGGCTGTTGCCGACATCAAGGGCGGCAAGATCAACTTCCGCGTCGACAAGCAGGCCAACCTGCACTTCGTGATCGGCAAAGCGTCATTCGACGAGGCGAAGCTCGCCGAGAACTATGGCGCCGCGCTGGACGAGGTGCTGCGGCACAAGCCGTCGTCGTCCAAGGGCCGTTACCTGAAGAAGGTCGTCGTGTCGACGACGACCGGACCGGGCATCCCCGTGGACCCGTCGATCACCCGCAACTTCACCGCCGAGGCGGAGTAAGCGGCTGACGCCGCTCACCCGCGAGTGAGCGGCGTCTGAGGCCGCCGCTCCCGGTCGACGAGAGTGAATCCCGCGACGTTCCAGCGGCGTGTCGCGTCGTGAAATTCACTTTCGGCGAGGGGGATCCGGGGGAGGGTTCAGGCGAGCCCAGAACTACCCGCCGCACTCGGTGATGCGCCGCCGTAAGAACTCGCGGCCCGGCTCGGAACCGTTGGCCTCCAACGCTGTTCGGTACCAGACCACGGCATCGGCCGGTCGTCCGGCGCGTCGCAACAGATCGGCGCGCACCGAGGCAACCAGGTTCGACCGGGCCAGCCGTGGATCGTGGGCCACTTTCTCCAGCGCGGCCAGACCCGCCTCGGAGCCGTCGCGGAAACCGACGGCCAGCGCGCGGTTGGCCAGCACCACCGGTGAGTCGGTCAACCGCAGCAGCCGATCGTAGGCCGCGCAGATGGTTGCCCAATCGGTCTGCTCCCAGGACGGCGCCGTGGCGTGCAGCGCGGCGATCACCGCCTGCGGCAGATAAGCGCCGCTCGACCCCTGCGCCTGGCGCAGCCGTTCCAAGCCGCGGGTAATCCGACTCCGGTCCCATCGCCGCCGGTCCTGCTCCTCAAGCGGCACCAGCGCGCCGGCGGCGTTCACCCGGGCGGAACGTCGCGAATCATGAAGCAGGACAAGGGCTGCCAAGGCATGCGCCTCCTTGGCCTCCTGCGTCGGCATCAGAGCGCACAACTCTTCGGCAAGCCGCACCCCCTCATCGCACAGTTCGTCACGGATGGCCGACGGACCGGCCGTGGACCAGTAGTCCTCGGTGAACACCGAGTAGATGCAGCTGAGCACGTGTGGAGTGCGTTCGGCCAGCAGCTCCGCGGGCGGCACCCGAAGTGGAATGTTTGCGTGCCGGATCTTGTTCTTGGCCCGCGTAATTCGCTGTCCGACGGCCGTCTCCGACTGCAGCAGGGCGCGGGCTATCTCGGCGACCGTCAGCCCGCTCACCAACCGCAACGTGAGCGCCAGTTGCGACTGTCGGTCCAGCGCCGGATGGGCGCAGGTGAACATCATTCGCAGTTCGTCATCGCGCACCGGCTGCGGGTCACAATTGTCGGTGCGGGCCCGGATGTCGTCCAACACGGCCGCCAATTCCTTTCGGGGACGGACGGATTCGCGCCGGAGCCGATCCCGGGCTCGGTTGCGGCCAACCGTGATGAGCCAGCCGCCGGGACTGTCCGGCACCCCGTCCCGGGGCCAGACGCGCAGCGCCTCGGCGCAGGCTTCCTGGACGGCGTCTTCCGCGACGGTGAGATCACCAGACCACCGGGCGAGCGCGGCGACGGCTGGTCCCCATTCCCGGCGGAAGACGCCGGCCAGGCTGGTCATTCGGCGGCTACAGTCCCGACGCCCCCGCGAGCTGTCGAAGTTCGACCTTAGAAGCGGGAATCATGGCGGCTACTTTGGCGGCCTCGTCGCGGTTGCCGGTGAGCACGTAGAAGCCATTGGCCACCTCGGCACCTTCCACATAGGGGCCATCGGTGATCAGGACCCCGCTGTCGCGCACCCGCACCGTGGTTGCGGTGGACGGTTCGTGCAGCGCCGCCCCACCTATGACGCGCTCGCCGGCCGCGGCCGCGAATTCGCCATGCGGCGCCGCCATGGCCTGCCATTCCGGCGTGCCGGGCGGCACCGCGTTCGACGGCGGTTCGAGCAGTAGTGCCAGCCAATGGGTGCCGGACGGACGGCGGCACTCGAAGGTGCCGAACATCGGCCACACCTCCACGGCGCCGAAGGCGGCGGCCGGGATGTCCCGCGCCAACTCCAGGGCATCGTCCAGGTTCTCCGCCTCCAACACGTAGTAACCGCAGGCCACCTCGGCGGCTTCGGCGAATGGGCCGTCGGTGACGACGGGAGCATCAGGACCGCCGGTGATGACCATCCCGGTCGAGGTGGGGGTGAGCGCATCGCCGGCACGGATCGCCGAAGCGGCCTTCGCGTGAAAGCCCTGAAATGCCGCCTTCGTGGCGCCACGCTCGTCGGGCGTGAGGTTTCTTTCTTCGCTGATCAACAAAGCGAGGTATTGCATCTGTCGTGACCTCCGGTGGGGAGCGGAACCCTTGTGTCCCACTCTCTACCTTTACGACGAATACCGGCCCCGCCAATCCGACAGTTACCGCTAAATTAGGCGGCGCCGGGCTTGAGGTAGGTCACCAGGCTGACGTCGAGCATCTCGTCGTCGAAGTAGTGCTCACAGCCGCGCAGGTACTTCATGTACCGCTGGTAGACCTCTTCAGAGGTCACCTCGATGGCCTTTTCCCGGTTGGATTCCAGGGTGTCACCCCAGATGTGCAGCGTCTTGATGTAGTGCGGGCGCAACGAAAGCGGTTCGGGGACAACAAATCCCGCCTTCTCGCCGTGCTCGATCATCATCCCGGTCGACGGTAGTCGGCCACCCGGGAAGATCTCGGTGACGATGAACTTGATGAACCGCACCGTCTCGAAGGTGATCTTCTTGCCGCGGGCCGCCATGTCGTACGGGTGGTAGCTGACGCTGCTCTGGACGGTCATCCGGCCGTCCTCGGGCATGATGTCAAAACACCGCTTGAAGAAGTCGTCGTAGTTCTCGTGCCCGAAGTGCTCGAAGGCCTCGATGGACACAATGCGGTCGACCGGTTCGTTGAAGTCCTCCCAGCCGTGTAGCAGTACCCGGCGGGAGCGGTTGGTGTCGATTGAGTCCAACACTTGCTGCGAACGGGCATGCTGGTTTTTGGACAGAGTCAGACCGATGACGTTGACGTCGTACTTCTCGACGGCACGCTTCATTGTGGTACCCCAGCCGCACCCGATGTCCAGCAGCGTCATCCCGGGCTTGAGGTCCAACTGGTCCAGGTTCAGGTCGACTTTGGCGATCTGGGCTTCCTCGAGGGAAATCTCCGGCGGCTCGAAGTAAGCGCAGCTGTAGGTGCGAGTCGGGTCCTGGAACAGGGCGAAGAAGTCGTCGGAAACGTCGTAGTGCGCCTGGATTTCCTCGAACTGTCTTGGCTTGGTCAGGGCATCGGTCGGATTATCGGCCATTGCTGTGGTGTTCTCCTGGATGATGTGCCGCTACCTCGTCGCGCGTGCGGCTCCTAGGTGTCTGACGTGCAACCTTACCCGATCTGGCGGGGCCGGCTGACCGGCCTGGCAACCTGCGCTCGGCCATTGAACCCTACTTCTGCAGCGTGAAGTGGTTACAGTCGATGTACCCGATCCGGAAGGACTCGGCGCTGCCCGTCAGGTACTTCATATACCGCTCATAGATCTCTTCAGACTGGATCTCGATGGCCTCGTCCTTATGGGCCGAGAGGGCTTCGGCCCACAGATCAAGGGTTCTGGCGAAGTGCAGTTGCAGAGATTCGACATGGGACACGGTGAAGCCGGCCCTGGTCGCGTGGTCGTTGACCTTCTCGATTGACGGCAACCGGCCGCCGGGGAAGATCTCGGTCACGATGAACTTGATGAATCGCGCCATCTCGAAGGTAACCGGCATGCCGCGCTCGACAATCTGCCCTCCGGTCAGACCAGTGATTGAGTGCAACAGCATGACGCCATCGGCGGGCAGCGCGTTGTAAACGAATTTGAAGAACTCGTCGTAGCGATGGAAGCCGAAGTGTTCCAACGCTTCGATGGTGATGATGCGGTCCACTTCGCCGCTGAAATCGCTCCAGTCGCTCAGCAGGACCCGGTACGAGCGGTTTGTGTCCACCTGGTCCAGCAGTCGTTCGCAGTAGGAGTGCTGGTTCTTGGACAACGTGACGCCGACGACGTTGACGTCGTATTTCTCCAGGGCGCGTTTCATCGTCGAACCCCAACCGCAGCCGACATCGAGCAGTGTCATGCCAGGCTCGAGCCCAAGTTTGCCCAGCGCGAGGTCCAGCTTGGCGATCTGGGCCTCTTGCAGGGTCATCGTGTCGCGTTCGAAGTAAGCACAGCTGTAGGTCCGAGTCGGATCGGTGAACAGCTCGAAGAACTCGTTGGAGATGTCGTAGTGCGCCTGAACGTCGTCGTTGTTCTCACGCTTGGTCCGGGCGCGCGTTAGGTTGTTAGACATACGTCCTCCCGATGGGACAGGCCCACCCCCCACGAGGGGACCATCCCCCGGCACCCTACACGCGCGTGCGTGCATCCTCCGTATCTGAAAGCAGTGGTGCCGCCATTTTTCGAATAAGACCTAACAGGCGTCACTCTGGTCGCTTATTTCTCCAGGGTGAACTGGTTGACGTCGATGTAGCCAACCCGGAATGAGTCGGCGCAACCCGTGAGGTACTTCATGTACCGCTGGTAGACCTCTTCGGACTGGATTTCGATGGCTTCGGCTTTGTGCGCCTGCAAAGCCTCGGCCCACAGGTCGAGGGTCTTCGCATAGTGCGGTTGTAGCGACTGGCGGCGGGTCAGCTTGAACCCGAATTTCGCCGAGTGGTCGGTGACTTTCTCGATCGACGGCAACCGCCCGCCCGGGAAAATCTCGGTCATGATGAATTTGCTGAAGCGGGCCATTTCGAAGGTCAACGGCATGCCGCGTTCGATCATCTGCGGACCCGTCAGCGCGGTGATCGTGTGTAGCAACATCACGCCGTCGGCCGGCAGCAGCTTGTGCGCCAGGGTGAAGAAGTCGTCATAACGGTCGTGACCGAAGTGCTCGAACGCGCCGATCGACACAATGCGGTCGACGGGCTCGTCGAACTGCTCCCAGCCTTCCAGCAGCACCCGCCGTTGACGCTGGGTGTCCAGCTCATCGAAGGTCTGTTGCACGTGTGCGGCCTGGTTCTTCGACAAGGTCAGGCCGACGACGTTCACGTCGTACTTTTCGATCGCGCGACGCATGGTGGCGCCCCAACCGCAGCCGACGTCCAGCAGCGTCATGCCGGGCTGCAAGCCCAGCTTGCCCAGCGCCAGGTCGATCTTGGCGAGCTGAGCCTCTTCCAAGGTCATATCGTCGCGCTCGAAATACGCGCAGCTGTAAGTCTGAGTCGGATCCAAAAACAGGCGGAAGAAATCATCGGACAGGTCGTAGTGCGCCTGCACGTCGTCAAAGTGCGGCTTCAGCTTCTCAGCCATGATGTTGGTGTATGCCTTCCCGGGCCGTGCAGGCCCCGCAATCGCATGCCGAATTTCTCGCATCCCCCGTAGCATGCTGGAAGGCATGTTATCCGATGCGGGCGTGCATCGCTAAACCGCGACCGCGTCTTAGCAGGTCAGCGGGGTTCTGTTACTTCGTCAGGGTGTACTGAGCGACGTTGGACAGACCCTTGCGGAATAGGTTCGCGCAGCCAGTTAGGTAGCGCATGAAGCGGTCGTAGACCTCTTGCGACTGGATGGCGATCGCTTCGTCGCGGTGGGCCTCCAAATTCGCCGCCCACATGTCCAGGGTTCGTGCGTAATGCGGCTGCAGGTACTGAATTTCGCCGACCGAAAAGCCGCTGTTCTTCGCGTTGTCGATGATGTCGACTTCGCCGCACATTCCGCCACCCGGGAAAATCTCCGTCGCCAAAAAACGGAAGAAACGCAGATCGCTCATGGTCACCGTGATGCCATGGTCGCGCCAGTAGGTCTGCTCATGGGTGAAGATGCTGTGCAGCAGCATCCGGCCGTCGTCCGGCAGAATTTCGTAGGCGCGATCGAAGAATGCGGGCCAACGCTCCTTCTTGAAGGCGTCGAATGCTTCGAAGCTGACGATTCGGTCGACCTTCTCGTTGAACTCTTCCCAACCCTGCAGTCGCGCTTCGGCGCGGCGCGTGGTGTTGATCGCGGCCAGCCTGGCCTTGCTGCGCAGATAGTGGTTCCGGCTCAACGTGACACCGATGACGTTGACGTCGTACTTCTCCAGCGCGCGGACCACCGCACCGCCCCAGCCGCAGCCCACGTCTAGCAGCGTCATGCCTGGCTCGAGGTTCAGCTTGTCCAGCGCCAGGTCCAACTTGGCTATCTGCGCCTCAGCGAGAGTCATGTCGTCGCGCTCGAAGTAGGCGCAGGTGTACACCATGTTCGGGTCCAGGAACAGGGCGAAAAAGTCGTCGGAAATGTCGTACGTCGCCTGCGACTCTTCGTAATACGGCCTCAGTTCAGCCATTTGGGACCACCTCCAGCGGACACCGTAGTCTCTCCTATTTGCTCGATAACCGGGTGCGTGAGCCGCCGGCTCCGGCTCAACCGACGGCAGCGAAGTTGTTTCGCAGCTCGCCAATCACGCGATCCCACAATTGCTTGGGCAGATCATGTCCCATACCGTCGACCAACACCAATCGAGCACCATTGATCGCTCGGGCAATGGCGCGGCCGCCGACCGGGCGCATCAGCTTATCCGCTCGACCGTGGATAACCACAGTCGGCGCAGCAATCATCCGGTCGTAGTGGCGCAGACTGCCGCTGCCCAGGATCGCGCTGAACTGCTGAGAGATGCCCCACGGATGGAAGTTACGGTCGTAGGCTTCCTCGGCGTCGGCGCGAACCTGTTCTTCGGGCGTGGGGTAGCCGGGGCTGCCGATGATCTTGCTGACCCGAATCGAGTTGTCGATGATGACCTCGCGCGGCGAACTCGGTGGTGGTCCCTTGATCAGGGAGAGCAGGGCGCGCGGCGCCGGGGGCGGCAGGAAGCGGTGATTGTTGCTGGAAAAGATGATTCCCAGCGTCTTGGTCCGCTCGGCGAACCGGGCCGCGAAGACCTGAGCGATCATGCCGCCCATCGAAGCCCCGACAATGTGCGCTTGGCTGATGTCGAGGTGATCGAGCAGGGCCGCAGCGTCATCGGCCATGTCGTCCAGCGTGTACGCCGCCCGACTGGGCAGACCGAGAAACGACCGCGCCATCCGGGTGACCAGCGGCTGCGGGGAGGGGTGACGCTCGGTCTTGGTCGATAGCCCGACATCCCGGTTGTCGTAGCGGATGACGCGCAGTCCGTGCCCCGCGAGCCGCTCGCAGAACTCGGTGCGCCACAGCAGCATCTGGGCGCCCAGACCCATGATGAGCAGCACGGGAGGGTGATCGAGATCGCCCATGTCCTCGTAGTACAGCTTCACGTCACCTGATACCGCGGTGCCGCTGCGAACTTCCACTTGTTTACCTAAACCTCTACATCCGATTGATGCTCGCGGCTGACCTCGACCATAAAGTTGGCGAAGTAGCCGGTGAGCTGCGGGTCCGACATCATCTGCCACTTGGGGGCCAACAGCTTCATGTACCGCTCCACGTAGAGGAACTGCTTGCCGATCAGCACCAACTCGCGTGGCAGCTTGACATCATAGGCGTCGGCCAGCGCCGAGAGCTGGCGTCCGATGTCGGCATACGACATGTCGCCCAGCGATTGCATGGTCAGCGGGGTGGCGAACTTCTCCAGGTCCTTGGCGGCCTCTGCCTCTGGCTTCATGGTCCCCACCGCGCCCATCAGCACCACGATCTTGCCGGCCGCGGCGTGATCCTTCTTGACCAGTAACGCGTACACCAGCTCACGCAGCAGCCAGCGGGTGCGCGGATCGATGCGACCCATGATCCCGAAGTCGAAGAACACAATCCGGCCTTGATCGTCGACGTAAAGGTTGCCCGCGTGCAGGTCGCCGTGGAACAGCCCGTGCCGAAGCCCGCCCTCGAACACGCTGAACAGCAGGGCTTTGACGAGTTCGGTGCCGTCGAAGCCGGCTTTGCGGATCGCGGCGACGTTATCGATGCGGATGCCATGCACCCGTTCCATCGTCAATACCCGCTCGCTGGTGAAGTTCCAGTGCACCTGCGGCACCCGGATGTTCTTGCCCAGCGCAGAGGTGTGCAGATGGGAAACCCACGCGTCCATCGACTGCGCCTCGAGACGGAAATCCAACTCCTCGGCCAGGTTGTCGGAAAAGTCGGCGACGACGTCCTGTGCTGACAACCGGCGACCCAACTTCGCCAGTTCGACGGCCTGGGCAAAGCGCTGCAGAATCTGCAGGTCCGCGGCGACCCGGCGACGGATACCCGGCCGCTGGATCTTGACGACAACCTCCTCGCCGGTCTTCAGCGTGGCGTAATGCACCTGCGCGATCGACGCCGAGGCGAACGGCTGCTCCTCGAAGCTGGCGAACAGGTTCGCCGGCTCGTTGCCGAGTTCCTCGACGAACAGCTTGTGCACCTCGTTGGTGTCGGCCGGCGGCACCCGGTCGAGCAGGCTGCGGAATTCGCGGGACAACGACTCGCCGAACGCGCCGGGACTCGACGCGATGATCTGCCCGAACTTCACATACGTCGGACCCAGGTCGGCGAACGTCTGCGGAACTTCCTTGATGATCTTCTGCTGCCAGGACCCTTTGCCTGGCAGTCGGGTGACCACGCGAGCGGCGGTACGGGTGACCTGCCAACCTGTGACGGCTACCCGGGCCGCTTCGACCGGTAGCGGCACGCGGTCAAGCTTGGCCACATCACGGTGTTTAGTGGAACTCATTTCTGCAGTCTGCCAAATTTGGGCAGTCGATTCCCAATTCGATCCGAATTTCAGTGAGCCCGCTCACTAGGTGAAAAGCCGCGAAACTGACCTATTTGGCCTGCCAGGGCGTGATCCACGGTTTCGGCTCCCAATTTTTCCGCCCGGCAACAATTCTTTCCTGCGGCAGCATCACGTACTCGTTGTCGAAATCCGCTCGAATGATCGGGGGTCTTTCGGCCGGCGAAGCCAGGGCGGTCATGCTCAATCCTCTTGGGTGTGCAGGTAAAGGTCACGCAGACAAGCGATTTCGGCACCGTGATGGATCGCTTCCCGGTTGATGTGCAAGACCAACTCGCTGATCGCGTACTCGGCGTACGGACCTTCGGCCGGCCCGCACGGCCGGTTCAGGTCATCGGGCGACAGCGACCGCACGCCGGCTATCCACGTCGCGTACGCAGTGTCGAGTTGACCCAGCGCGGTTTCTGCGTCGGTGGCATACGACCAACTCTGGTAGTCGGCCGGCGGTGCGCCGAAGTGGCTGTGGTTGCGCATTGCGAACACCCCGACGATGACGTGGGCCAGGCGCCACGCGATCGTCGTGAACGGCACCGGAGTGGGAGGCGGGAATGCGAAATCCACCGTCCCGTGCGGATGCACTGTCCAGCAGTCGGGCACCGGCTCCCAGAAGTACTCGTCGTCGGTCAGGCCGCTCAGGCGCGGGCGCAGCTGCGTTTGCCAGTGCACGTCGAGTTGGTCGGCTAGTTGCGAGCTCAGATTCGCCATGACGGCCAGCCTTCCATCACCCACCGACAAGAACCTGGTTTGCAAACGGCTTTTTCGGGTGGGCTCAGCGCCGTAAGGTTCGGGCATGCAGGTGGTTTCGGCCGAGTCGACCGAACTGTTCGTCGGCCCGCCGGACCAGCCACTGCAACTGGTGCGGGTGACCATCACCGAGTGCACCGAGGCCACCACGATCCGCGTCGAAGGCGACGGCCTGCACGGGCAGGCGATCGTTTCGGGAGACCACGCCACCGAGGTGATCGAGGTTCCCGTCACCGTTGCGGGACCGGTCGTGGGGCAGCGACGGGCATCCCGCGTCGAAGCCGCCGGGTCGAGCCTGTCCTTCGAGTTCACCGTCGCCGAACCGGGCTGGACCATGTTCATGGTCAGCCATTTCCACTACGACCCGGTCTGGTGGAACACCCAGGGCGCCTACACCAGCGAGTGGGCCGAAGACCCGCCCGGGCGGGCCCGTCAGACCAACGGTTTCGAGTTGGTCCACGCCCACCTGGAGATGGCTCGCCGCGAACCCGAGTACAAGTTCGTGCTGGCCGAAGTCGACTACCTCAAGCCGTATTGGGACACCCGTCCCGAGGACCGCGCCGACCTGCGCCGCTTCCTAACCGAGGGCCGCATCGAGGTGATGGGCGGCACCTACAACGAACCCAACACCAATCTCACCAGTCCGGAGACGACGATCCGAAACCTGGTGCACGGCATTGGTTTCCAGCGCGACGTACTGGGCGCCGACCCGGCCACCGCGTGGCAGCTCGACGTGTTCGGCCACGATCCCCAGTTTCCGGGACTGGCCGCCGACGCCGGGCTGACCTCTAGTTCCTGGGCACGTGGACCCCACCATCAATGGGGTCCCGGCCAGGGCGGCGATATCGAGCGGATGCAGTTTTCCAGCGAGTTCGAATGGATCTCGCCATCCGGGCGTGGCCTGCTGACCCACTACATGCCGGCCCATTACTCGGCGGGCTGGTGGATGGACTCCTCGACCACGCTGGCCGAGGCCGAGGAAGCGACCTACGGGCTGTTCAGCCAGCTCAAGACCGTCGCGCTGACCCGCAACGTGCTGCTTCCGGTCGGCACCGACTACACCCCACCGAACAAGTGGGTCACCCAGATCCACCGTGACTGGGCGGATCGCTACACCTGGCCGCGGTTCGTCTGCGGGCTGCCCCGAGAGTTCTTCGCGGCCGTGCGTGCCGAACTCACCGAGCGGCGAACGGCGGCCTCCCCGCAGACGCGCGACATGAACCCGATTTACACCGGCAAGGACGTGTCCTACATCGACACCAAGCAAGCCAACCGGGCCGCCGAGAACGCGGTGCTGGACGCCGAACGGTTCGCCGTGTTCGCCGGCGCGCTGACCGGCGCCGAATACCCGCAGGCGGCCTTCGCCAAGGCGTGGGTGCAGCTGGCCTACGGCGCCCACCACGACGCCATCACCGGTTCAGAATCCGACCAGGTCTACCTCGACCTGCTCACCGGCTGGCGCGACGCGTGGGAGCTGGGGCGCACCGCCCGGGACAACTCGCTGCAGCTGCTGTCCAGCGCGGTCGCCGGGGGGCCCGACGCGGTGGTGATCTGGAACCCAGTGGCCCACCAGCGCAGCGACATCGTCACCGTCCGGCTGGATCCGCCGCTCGACGCCGGGGCGCAGGTGCTCGACTCCGCGGGCGCGCAGGTGCCGGCGCTCGTCGAGCACGACGGCGCGTCGGTGACCTGGTTGGCAACCGACGTGCCCGCACTGGGCTGGCGCAACTACCGCGTGGTCCCCAGTGCCCGTGCCGACGGCTGGCAGCCGGTCCCCGGTGTGCAGATCGCCAACGAGCACTACCGGCTGACCGTCGACCCGGGCCGCGGCGGCGCGGTGACCTCGCTGGTACAGAATCGCCGCGAGCTCATCGCCGACGGCAAGGTGGGCAACGAGCTCGCCGTCTACGAGGAGTACCCCGCGCATCCGACCCAAGGCGAGGGCCCATGGCACCTACTGCCGAAGGGGCCGGTGGTCTGCTCGGCTGCCGAGCCGGCCACCGTGCAGACCTACCACGGGCCGCTCGGGGAGCGACTGGTCGTGCGGGGCCGCATCGGGACCGTGTTGGGCTACACCCAGACGTTGACGCTCTGGCGTGGCGTAGCGCGGGTGGACTGCCAAACCACGATCGAAGACTTCACCGGCGAGGACCAGTTGCTGCGATTGCGTTGGCCGTGTCCGGTGCCCGGCGCGATGCCGCTCAGTGAGGTCGGGGACGCCGTGATCGGGCGCGGCTTCGCGCTGCTGCACGACGGCGCGAGGTCGGTGGACACGGCCCAGCATCCGTGGACGTTGGACAACCCGGCTTTCGGTTGGTTCGGCTTGTCCTCGACCATACGGGTGCGCGTCGGTGATGTCGTGCGGGCGGTGTCGGTGGCCGAAGTGGTGACTCCGTCCGAGACCTGGAACAAAGCGGCGCGCAACCTGATGGTGGCGCTCGTTCGGGCCGGGGTGACGGCCACTTGTAGCCATGCCGACCGACCTCGTTACGGACACCTGGACGTCGACTCGAACCTGCCCGATGCGCGCATCGCCTTGGGTGGGCCGGCCCGTAACGCATTCACCAAAGCCGTGCTGGCCGAAGCAGATTCGGCATACGCCGCCGAACTCGAAAGACAGCTGGCCGAGTCCGGCCGGGCGCGGGTGTGGGTGCCGGCCGCGGCGCCGCTCGGCGAGGTCTGGGTGCCCGACGCCGACCTGCGCGCCCCGCGCGCGCTGCCAGTGCTGATCGTCGACGGCAAAGGTGCGCGAAACCTGGCGGCGGCCATCAAATCAGTGGTCGAGGACCTGTCCCGTGCCGAGATCGTCGTCGCCCAGCGCGCCTCGTCGGGATCCGAACCCTTCGAGGACCGTACGGTCGCGATCCTCAACCGCGGTGTGCCCAGCTTTGCCGTCGAGGGACCGGGCGCCGACGGAACCCTGCACACCGCTCTGCTGCGGTCCTGCACCGGTTGGCCATCGGGGACCTGGATCGACGAACCGCGTCGCACCGCGCCCGACGGGTCCAATTTTCAACTGCAGCACTGGACCCACCACTTCGACTACGCGCTGGTTTCCGGCGACGGCGACTGGCGGCAGGTGGGCGTGCCGGCGCATAGCGCGCAGTTCTCGAACCCGCTGCTGGCCGTCGTTCCGCGAGAGCAGCACGGCGCGTTGCCGGCGGTCGGTTCGCTGTTGCGGGTCGAGCCCGACGCGGTGCAGCTGGCTGCGGTGAAGGCGGCCGGCAACCCGCTGGCTGCCGGCAGCGCCCAGCCCGTCACGCCCGGTGTGGTCGCAATGCGACTGGTCGAGTCGACTGGGGCCGCTGCCCGTGTCGTCGTCGGTTCCGATCTGGCCAGGGTGAGGGGACTCACGCAAGCGAACCTGCTGGAGGAGCCGCAACGGCGCTCCCGAACCGTCAACCTGCACGGCTATCAGGTGGCTACCCTGCTGGCGCGCCTGGATGTGCCAGATATCCCGTCCAACGCAACGGTTTTGGCGCCGCAAGCCGAGCCGGCCCAGCCGTTGTACGCCCGGTACTGGCTGCACAATCGGGGCCCGGCGCCGTTGGGCGGGTTGCCTGCCGTGGCCCACCTGCATCCCCAGCACGTCAGCGCTGAGCCCGGCCTGAAGGAAGTGGTGCTGCGGCTCACCGCGGCCAGCGACTGCACCGATTCGGCGCTGAGCGGCAAGGTCGAGTTCGCGTGCCCGGAGGGGTGGACGGTGGACCCGGCGGAACTCCCGTTTGATTTGGGCGCCGGTGAGTACCTGGAGACCGACGTCCTGGTGGGGATGCCGGCGCACACGCCGGCCGGGCAGTACCCGATCCGGGCCCAACTACGGGTTACCGACCCGGACGCCCCGGCCGCCTGGCGTCAACCGGTCGAGGACGTGGCCATCGTCGGGGTCGGCTCGGTCGGCAGCGAGCTGATCCATCTGGTCCAGGGTCCCGCCGACGTCGAACTGGCCGCCGGCACGACGGCACGACTTTCCGCCACGATCGGCAGTCGTGCGCACGCCGACCTGGCCGTGGAAGCACATCTCATCAGCCCGTGGGGGACCTGGGAGTGGATTGGCCCGGCCGCAGTCGGCGCCGAGCTGCCTGCGCTGGGCAGCGTCGACGTCGTATTCGAAGTGGCTCCACCGGTCTGGCTGGAACCCGGACAATGGTGGGCACTGATCCGGGTCGGCTGCGCTGGTCGACTCGTCTACTCGCCGGCGGTAAAGGTGACGGTGATATGAGCGATTCTTGCGTTGCGACCGTCGCGGGCAGCCCCGTGGCTGTAGCTGAGGTCGACGCGCGTGAGGCGCGGCTGCGCGGCGGTCATCGCCCCAACGTGCTGCCCGCACCGGGCACCAGCGAGGGTCGTCAATTGCGGCGCTGGCTCACCCAGCTGATCGTCACCGAACGGGTGGTCGCCGCCGAGACGACGGCGCGGGCGCTGAGCCTCTCCGGTGCCCCGGCCGAATCCGAACTGCTGCCCGACGTCACCGCACGGCTGGAGATCGGCAGTATCGCGGCCGCGGCACTGGCCGACCCGCGGGCCCGCGCACTGTTTGTTGCCGTCACCGCCGATGTCACCGTCGGAGACGACGACGTCGCCGACTACCACCGCCGCAACCCGCTCCGCTTCGCCGCAGCCCGCCCCGGCAGCCACGGCTGGCGAGTCCCCGCGGCGCGCGGCGCATCGCTGGAACAGGCGCGCCCGGCCGTCACCGAACATCTGCTGGCCGCAGCTAAACGACGTGAGTTTCGGGTGTGGCTGGACGCGCGCCGGGCCGCGTTGGTGCAACTCGCGCCCGGCTACGAACATCCCGGCGATCCCCGCCAACCCGACAACACCCACCGACACTGATGCTGACCCTCTGCCTGGACATCGGCGGCACCAAGATCGCCGTCGGCCTCGTCGACGACACCGGCGCGCTGGTGCACACCGCAACCTGCCCGACACCGGCCGGCGTTGCCGCCGAACAGGTTTGGTCCGCGGCCGAAGCATTGATCGGCGACGCGGTGCGCATCGCCGGCGGTGTGGTTGCTGGTGTGGGGATCGCGTCGGCCGGGCCGGTGAACCTGGCAGCCGGCACCGTCAGCCCGGTCAACATCGCGGCTTGGCGCGGATTTCCACTGCGGCAACGGGTTTCGACGTTGGTGCCGGGGGTGCCGGTACGGTTGGGCGGCGACGGCGTGTGCATGGCACTGGGCGAGCACTGGCAGGGCGCGGGGCGGGGCGCCGGCTTCCTGCTGGGCATGGTGGTGTCCACCGGCGTCGGCGGGGGACTGGTGCTCGAAGGGCTGCCCTACGACGGCCGCACCGGCAACGCCGGTCATGTCGGGCACGTGGTGGTCGACCCGGACGGTCTGAGGTGTGCATGCGGTGGCCGGGGCTGCGTCGAGACCGTCGCGTCGGGTCCGTCGATGACGCGGTGGGCGCGGGCTAACGGGTGGTCCGCGTCGCCCACCGCCGGCGCCAAGGAGCTGGCCGAAGCGGCATCGGGTGGAGACCCGCTGGCACTTAGGGCTTTTAATCGGGGCGCTCGGGCGCTGGCGGCGATGATCGCTTCGGTTGGGGCGGTGTGCGACCTGGATCTGGTTGTGGTCGGCGGGGGAGTGGCCAAGTCCGGAGCCCTGCTGTTCGAGCCGTTACTCGCGGCGCTGGCGGAATATGCCCGGCTGGACTTCCTGGCTGGTTTGCGCGTGGTGCCCGCTGAACTCGGTGGGAATGCCGGTCTGGTCGGCGCGGCGCGCCTTGCCGGGCTATAACGTCCTTGCCGACTGGACAGCGGTGACACCATTACTGCGTGGACCTGACGTGTGGGTCGTGCAGGACCGCCCTTGGCGCGACAGCGAAGTTCTGCAGCGAATGCGGAGCGCCGGCCGCACGTGTCCCGCGTTCCGCGGAATACAAGCAGGTGACGGTGCTGTTCGCGGACGTGGTGCATTCGATGCAAATCGCGGCAACGGTTGGCGCGGAGCGGTTGCGCGAGATCATGGCCGAGGTGGCGGGACGATGCGCGGCAGTTGTCGGACAATTGGGCGGCACGGTGGACAAATTCACCGGCGACGGCATCATGGCGGTCTTCGGTGCGCCGACAGCGTTGGAGGACCATGCACTGCGCGCGTGTCTAGCGGCGCTGGCCATTCAGGAGCAGGTTGTACCGCTGGCGGTCGAGGTCGGGCAACTCGACGGGGTCGAGTTGCGGCTTCGGGTGGGGCTGAACTCGGGTCAGGTGATCGCCGGCGAAATCGGTTCCGGTGCTCTGGGTTACACGGCAGTGGGGGAACAGGTCGGGCTCGCGCAGCGGATGGAGTCGGCGGCGGCACCCGGAGGGGTGATGCTCAGCGCGGCCACCGCGCGCCTGGTCGAGCAGGCGTTCGAACTCGGCCCCCCGGAATTCATTCGGATCAAGGGCGCTGACGAACCCGTGCCCGCCCGTCGACTGCATGGGCCGGCAGGATCTCGCGGCTCAGCAGTGCGAAACGAGTCGAATCTCGTTGGGCGGCAATGGGAAATGTCAGCTTTGCAAAGCTTGCTGCAGCGTGCGGTAGCCGGCCAGGGAACAGTGGTCGGTGTGGTCGGGTCGCCCGGCATCGGCAAGAGCCGGTTGGGCCGGGAGGCGGCAGCGGAGGCCGGTCTGCGCGGCATGGACGTCTTCATCAGTTTCTGCGAGTCGCATGCCCGCCAGATTCCATTTCACACGGTATCCCGACTTTTGCGGGCCACCAGCGGCGTTGAGGATCTCGACGACCAAGCCGCGCGTGACCGGGTTCGCTCCCAGGTTCCAGACGCGGATCCCGAGGATCTGTTGCTCTTCGACGACCTGTTGGGCATTGCCGATTCCGCCGTTGAGCTCCCGGCCATTGACTCCGATGCCCGACGACGGCGGTTGACTGCGATGGTCAACGCCGCGTCATTGGCCCGCGAAACCCCTGTCCTCTATGTCATCGAGGACGTGCATTGGATCGACGAGGTCAGTGAGTCGATGCTGGCTGAATTCTTCACCGTGATACCCCAGACCCGCGCGGTGGTGTTGCTTTCTTATCGACCGGAATATCAAGGACCGCTCAGTCGAGTGCCGGGTGCGCAGACGATATCTCTCGTCCCGCTCAGTGACGAGGAAAGCGCCACGCTTGTCTCGCAGTTGCTCGGCCCGGATCGTACGGTTGCGCCACTCGCCGATACCGTCGCCGCGCGGGCCGCGGGCAACCCGTTCTTTGCCGAAGAGATCGCGCGCGAACTGACCGAGCGCGGTGTCCTGCGTGGGTCGCTCGGGGCGTACGTCGCGGTTACCGAGGGGGCAGAGGTGACGGTACCGGCCACCTTGCAGGCGACCATCGCCGCGCGCATCGACCGACTCGGCGCGGAGGCGAAACGGACCCTCGGTGCAGCATCGGTGCTCGGCTCACGATTTGGCCTTGACTTGCTGATCGCGTTGGGGATCGAGCCGGTAGTTGCCGAGCTGTTGGACGGCGAATTCATCGATCAGGTCAGGTTCACCGGGAAACCCCAATACGCATTTCGCCATCCGCTGATTCGAACAGTGGCGTACGAGGCGCAGCTCAAATCGGATCGTGCCGAGATGCACCGCCGCCTGGCGGCCGCGATCGAGCAGCAAGACGCGGTTTCGGCCGACGAGCACGCTGCGCTGATCGCCGAACATCTGGAATCCGCCGGTGAACTCGACGCAGCGTTCGGCTGGCACATGAGGGCAGGCGCTTGGTTCGTCCACCGCGACCCAGCGGCGGCACGCACCAGCTGGGAGCGCGCGTCCAAAGCTGCCGATCGGCTACCGGAAGGCAGCCTTGACCGCGCCGCAAAGCAGATCGCTCCCCGCACCATGCTCTGCGCGAGCGCCTGGATGGTCGGTGGCAGCTTGGCCGACACCGGCTTCGATGAGTTGCGGCGCCTGGCAGACGCCCACGGCGACAAGGTGTCGCTCGCCATGGCAATGGCGGGGCGTTTGTCGTCCCTAATCGTGCACGCCCGCTTCAACGATGCGTCGGTCCTTGCGTCCGAACTCGTTGCCCTACTCGACTCGATCAACGATCCATTGCTGACATTGTCGCTGCTCTATTCAGCGATTGCCGCGAAGTATCAGGTCGGCGAGTTTGCCGAAGTATTGCGATTGGCGGACCGCATGATCGCGATAGCCGATGGGGATCCGCGAAAGGGCGACCTGGTCATATCGTCGCCGCTGGCAGCCGCGCTCGTGGTGAGCAGTTGCGTCCGATGTGGCTATGGCGACTCTGGATGGAAAGGCGTCATGGGCGACGCGCACGAGATGTTGCGCGACGTTGAGGCCGCGATTGTGCCGCGGCTGCGCAGCATGAGCATGGTCTTCGATCGGAGTCTGACCGTAATGAATCGGATCCTGCAACCGGACCAGGCTGATCTACTCGAAACTGCCGAGCTACTACATCTCGCCGAGCGATTCGGCGACGAGTTCACCCTGGCCGGTGCCCGTTATGCGCACGGACTGAACCTGACCCAGACCAGCGGCGCAGCCGACGAGGGTTTGGCCTTGCTTGCTGCGGCCAGGGAAGCGGCCTTGCGGGAGCGCTTCACCCTGGTTGCTGCTTGGGCCATTGACCTCATCCGTGCGCAGGAGCGTGACCAAGAGGGCGCGCTCGAATCGGCGCGGGTTGCCCTGGAGCGGGTGATCTCATCGGGCGACAGAGTCCATCCTCCGGCGGTGACGGCCGCTCTCGTGGATCTCCTGCTGCGCAGGGGTTCGGACGTTGACTTGCGTGAGGCGCAGGCGGCCGTTGACCGCTTGGCGGCCACGACGGTTGAGCAGGGTTATGTCCTCCAGGAAACCTGGCTGCTGCGGCTGCGGGCGCTGCTGGCGCGGGCTCGAGGTGACGAGGCGAGTTATCGCGACTACAGGGACCGGTACCTGGCGGTGGCATCCTCGAGCGGCTACGAATGGCACGTGAAGTTAGCCACCGAAATGACTTAGCGATGACTTAGCGATGTCTTAGCGATGGTGCACCAGACCGTTTTGGCTGATCGCCGCGGTCCGCGCTATGGTGGTGCCCGATCCACCGAAGACCGTCGGTCACCGAGCAATCGGTTGAAGGTCCGGGAACATCCCGGCGGCCCACGCAGGAGGACGAGGCATCTTGCCGGCCCGCGCGCCGGTATCGCAACGCCCCGGCCCAATCCTGCGCCGGGGCGTTAGTTGTTTCCGCGGTAGACGGAGACGCTAGTCCACACACTTACAGGAGGCATGCATGGCCAGGGCTGACAAAGCCACCGCCGTTGCAGACATCGCGGAGCACTTCAAGGCCTCGACGGCGACGGTCATCACCGAATACCGCGGTCTGTCCGTGGCCAACCTCGCCGAACTACGCCGTTCGCTCGGTGAGTCGACCACCTACGCGGTGGCCAAGAACACCCTCATCAAGCGGGCGGCGTCGGAAGCCGGCATCGAAGGCCTCGACGAGTTGTTCGCCGGGCCGACGGCGATCGCGTTCGTCACCGGTGAGCCGGTTGACGCCGCCAAGGCGTTGAAGACCTTCGCCAAGGAGCACAAGGCGCTGGTCATCAAGGGTGGCTACATGGACGGTCATGCGCTGACCGTCTCCGAGGTCGAGCGCATCGCCGACCTGGAATCCCGCGAGGTGCTGCTGGCCAAGCTGGCCGGCGCGATGAAGGGCAACCTCGCCAAGGCCGCCGGGCTGTTCAACGCGCCCGCGTCGCAGATGGCCCGCCTGTTGGCCGCCCTGCAGGAAAAGAAGGGCCAAGACGGTCCCGCCGCCGAAGCCGAGGCCGCACCGGCCGAAGCTGCTGCCACTGAAGCCGAATAACCCGAATCCCAACAAACCCCAGAAAAATTCAGGAGGAACACCATGGCAAAGATCTCCAGCGACGACCTGCTCGACGCATTCAAGGAAATGACCCTGTTGGAGCTGTCGGACTTCGTCAAGAAGTTCGAGGAGACCTTCGAGGTCACCGCGGCCGCTCCGGTCGCCGTCGCCGCGGCCGGCCCCGCCGGTGGTGGCGCCGCTGCCGAGGCCGCCGAGGAGCAGTCGGAGTTCGACGTCATCCTCGAGGCCGCCGGTGAGAAGAAGATCGGCGTCATCAAGGTGGTCCGCGAGATCGTCTCCGGCCTGGGCCTCAAGGAGGCCAAGGACCTGGTCGACAGCGCGCCCAAGCCGCTGCTCGAGAAGGTCGCCAAGGAGGCCGCCGACGAGGCCAAGGCCAAGCTTGAGGCCGCCGGCGCGACGGTCAGCGTCAAGTAACTCTGCCAAGCAGACGGAAAGCACCCGACACGCCGACTTAGGTTCGAGCGTGCGGGTGCTTTTACGTATTGTCGCCCCGAAGCGCGAGTTGCGAGCGCTGCACACTTTCGGGCGAATCGCCCATAGCGACCAGCAAGCTGCTGGTCATCTCTGCCAGCACCGGCATGAAGGCTGAGTCGTCGTCGCCGTAGAAGCCGGCAAGATCCAGCATCACGAAACCGTGAATCAATGCCCAGAACTGGGCCGCTATCGCCACCACCGATGCGTGGTCGTCTGCGGAGTGCGTGGTGATTCGCCCAGCAAGCATTGATCGGTGCACCGCCCGCACGATATGGGCGAAGCTGGGTTCACGCTGTTCGATCTCGGTGAGTTTCAGTTTCAGGACGTTGCCCGCCGGCGCATTGATGCCGTGCGCGCTGGTGCTGCCGAACATCAACCGATACATGTGGGGTCGGTCGCTGGCATAGCGCCGGTAGGCAGCCCCGATGGCCATGAGATCGGCCACCGGATCGTCTGTTTGTGGCACCGTCAGCGCGGCGGCAAATTGTCGCAATCCTTCTTCGGTCACCTGGGCGATGAGTTCGCGCATCCCGCCGAAGTGGGTGTACACCGCCATCGTCGAGGTCCCGGCGGCGCTGGCCACCTTGCGGGTTTGCAGCGCATCGGGACCGTGGTCGTTGAGAAGCCCCACGGCGGCGTGCAACAAGTCATCGCGAACGCTGCGTTGAGCCTGGGAAGAAGTCATCTCGCCAAACATTATTGCCATCTTCTCATCGCGGGCGTACGGTGCCAATAACGTTGAAATAACAATGTTATAGGAGCTCAAGACATGACAGCGATGCGGACGGTCGAATCCCGGAACCCCTACCTGGAGGGCTTTTTGGCGCCGGTGCGCGAAGAGGTGACCGCCCACGATCTGCAGGTCACCGGGCACATTCCGGAGCACTTGAGCGGTCGCTACCTGCGCAACGGACCCAACCCGGTCGCCGACGTGGACCCCGCGATCTACCACTGGTTCAGCGGCGACGCGATGGTGCACGGCGTGGCACTGCATGACGGGCGGGCCAGCTGGTACCGCAACCGCTGGGTGCGTACCCCGTCCGTCTGCGCCGCGCTGGGCGAACCGGAGCCAACGGGGTTGAACCCGCGAACCGGCATGCTCTCTGTCGGCCCGAACACCAACGTGCTCAGCCACGCCGGGCGCACGTTGGCACTCGTCGAGGGCGGCGGTGCCAACTATGAGCTCACCGAGGAACTGGACACCGTGGCGCCCTGCGACTTCGACGGCACCCTGTTCGGCGGCTACACGGCTCACCCGCACCGCGACCCGGCGAGCGGCGAACTGCACGCGTTGTCCTATTCCTTCACTCGTGGGCGCACGGTGCAGTACTCGGTGATCGACACGCAGGGTCGGGCCCGTCGCACCGTGGACATCGAGGTGAGTGGCTCCCCGATGATGCACGACTTCTCGCTGACCCGGGACTACGTCGTGATCTACGACCTTCCGGTGACATTTGATCCTGGACAGGTCATGCCGGTGAATGTGCCGCGCAGGCTGAGTGCACCGGCCCGGTTGGTGTTGGGCTCAATTCTGGGCCGGGTTCGGATCCCGAGCCCCGTCACGGCGATGATCAACCGCAATCGGCAGCCCATGCATCGGATGCCGTATCGGTGGAATCCGAACTACCCGGCCCGCATCGGCGTCTTACCCCGGGAGGGAGACAACAAGGACGTGCGGTGGTTCGAGATCGAGCCGTGCTATGTCTTCCACCCGCTCAACGCCTACACCGAGCAGCGCGACGGCGCAGAGGTGCTGGTCCTCGACGTGGTGCCCTACTCGCGGATGTTCGACAGCGACCTGCGCGGCCCGGGCGACACTCGACCCACCCTCGACCGCTGGACCATCAACCTCTCGACCGGCGCAGTCGCCACCGAGCGCCGGGATGATCGGCCGCAGGAGTTTCCGCGTATCAACGAGACCCTGACAGGTAGCCGGCACCGGTTCGGCTACACCCTCGGCGTTGACGGCGGCTACCTTTCCGACGGGTCCAATGACATGTCCACAACGGTGTACAAGCAGGACTACGCGACGGGATCAAGCGCGATTGCCCCGCTCGATCCGGACATTTTGATCGGCGAGATGTCTTTCGTGCCCAACCCCGGGGCCCAGGCCGAAGATGACGGGATCCTGATGGGGATGGGCTGCCACCGTGGCCATAGGGGCGGCCGTGCTGAAGGCATCTTGCTGATGCTCGACGCCCAGACATTGGAGACGGTCGCCACCGTGCACCTGCCGCAGCGCGTGCCGATGGGATTCCACGGCAATTGGGCGCCTGCGCAGTAACGGGAAGCGCTTAACGGGCCGCGAATATTGTTATCTTCCTAACCCTGATGCCATGCCACAGGCGTGCGCTACAGTGACTCAAGCCACAGAGGGCCTGGCGGTGGATTCGCGCGTCGACGGAAGGATTTCCCATGGGCGTCAGCATCGAGGTCAACGGACTCACCAAGTCCTTCGGATCCTCGAGGATCTGGGAAGACGTCACGCTTGAAATCCCCTCCGGGGAGGTCAGCGTCTTGCTGGGTCCGTCGGGTACCGGCAAGTCCGTGTTCTTGAAGTCACTGATCGGTCTGCTGCGGCCCGAGCGCGGCTCGATCATCATCGACGGCACCGACATCATCGAGTGCTCGGCCAAGGAACTCTACGAGATCCGCACGCTGTTCGGTGTGCTGTTTCAGGACGGCGCGCTGTTCGGTTCGATGAACCTCTACGACAACACCGCGTTCCCGCTGCGCGAGCACACCAAGAAGAAGGAAAGCGAGATCCGTGACATCGTCATGGAGAAGCTGCAGATGGTGGGTCTGGGCGGCGACGAGAAGAAGTTCCCCGGCGAGATCTCCGGCGGTATGCGCAAGCGTGCCGGGCTGGCCCGTGCGCTGGTGCTGGACCCGCAGATCATCCTGTGCGACGAGCCCGACTCCGGTCTGGACCCGGTACGTACCGCGTACCTGAGCCAGCTGATCATGGACATCAACGCCCAGATCGACGCGACCATCCTGATCGTGACGCACAACATCAACATCGCCCGCACGGTGCCGGACAACATGGGCATGTTGTTCCGCAAGCACCTGGTCATGTTCGGCCCGCGTGAAGTGCTGCTGACCAGCGACGAGCCGGTGGTCCGTCAGTTCCTCAACGGCCGCCGCATCGGTCCGATCGGTATGTCCGAGGAGAAGGACGAAGCGACCATGGCCGAAGAGCAGGCCATGATCGACGCCGGCCAGCACGCCGGTGGCGTGGAGGACATCGAAGGTGTGCCGCCGCAGATCCAGGCGACGCCCGGCATGCCGGAGCGCAAAGCCGTCGCCCGTCGGCAGGCCCGAGTTCGCGCGATGTTGCACACCCTGCCCAAGAGCGCCCAGGCCGCGATCCTCGACGACCTCGAGGGCACCCACAAGTACGCGTCCAAGGAATTCTGATCCGGTAGTCGCGGCGTCCACCCGCGCCTGTTAGGCGGGGTTCTGCTAGGCCAGATTCTTGTGCTACCACCGACCGTCGTTGGCTGCCCGTCGGCCCCTCACGCTGCGTGAATTCACGACAACTTCGCACAACTTGCCGCCTGTCCCTCTTGACGACAGGGCCTAAACGGGTCAATCTGTTGGGCAGCATGTGTGCGCGGGAATATCGAGGTGCCAGCCAGCGCCGTGAACCCACGGACCATCTAGGTCGGCCTAATTGTCGTGCCTATTTGAGGAATGTGCGCGCCTGCGCTATTGTTGGACGTTGCGCTGGCTACTTCCTGCCCACCTCACCATTGCCACTTGGCTGCTAAAGACATTGTGGTCTTAGCCTGAGCCCCTTCCTGAGGCTCAGCTATTTAGTTGCGTGCGTGAGATCCGGACAGTTCGTCCGCCAGCCGAACCCACAAATTATCTGCGGCGAAAAGGCTCGGAACAGGGGCACCGGATCGGTCCGGTTCGCACGGCTCCTACCAGGGCTCTCGTACGTCGCACGAGGTGCTGGAAGGACGCATCTTGGCTGATTTCCGCCAGAGCTCAAGCAACTCCGTACCTGGGGCGCCGAATCGGGTGTCCTTCGCCAAGCTCCGCGAACCGCTAGAGGTTCCGGGGCTGCTTGACGTTCAGACCGACTCTTTCGAATGGCTGATCGGCTCGCAGGACTGGCGCGACCGCGCGCTGGAACGTGGCGACGTCAGCCCCAAGGGCGGGCTGGAAGAGGTGCTCGACGAGCTGTCGCCGATCGAGGACTTCTCCGGCTCGATGTCGCTGTCTTTCTCCGACCCCCGCTTCGACGAAGTCAAGGCGCCGGTCGACGAGTGCAAAGACAAGGACATGACGTACGCGGCGCCGCTGTTCGTCACCGCCGAGTTCATCAACAACAACACCGGCGAGATCAAGAGCCAGACGGTGTTCATGGGCGACTTCCCGATGATGACCGAGAAGGGCACGTTCATCATCAACGGCACCGAGCGTGTCGTGGTCAGCCAGCTGGTGCGCTCGCCGGGTGTGTACTTCGACGAGAGCATCGACAAGTCGACCGAGAAGCTGTTGCACAGCGTCAAGGTGATCCCCAGCCGCGGTGCCTGGCTGGAGTTCGACGTCGACAAGCGCGACACCGTGGGTGTGCGCATCGACCGCAAGCGTCGTCAGCCCGTCACCGTGCTGCTCAAGGCACTCGGGTGGACCAACGAGCAGATCCACGAGCGGTTCGGCTTCTCCGAGATCATGATGGGGACGCTGGAGAAGGACAACACCGCGGGCACCGACGAGGCGCTGCTGGACATCTACCGCAAGCTGCGTCCGGGCGAACCGCCGACCAAGGAGTCGGCGCAGACCCTGCTGGAGAACTTGTTCTTCAAGGAGAAGCGCTACGACCTGGCCCGCGTCGGCCGCTACAAGGTCAACAAGAAGCTCGGCCTGAATGTGGGCGGGCCGATCACGTCGTCGACGCTGACCGAGGAAGACGTCGTCGCCACCATCGAGTACCTGGTCCGGTTGCACGAGGGCCAGCACACGATGACGGTGCCCGGCGGCAGCGAGGTGCCGGTGGAGACCGACGACATCGACCACTTCGGCAACCGCCGGTTGCGTACCGTGGGCGAGCTGATCCAGAACCAGATCCGGGTCGGCATGTCGCGGATGGAGCGCGTCGTGCGCGAGCGGATGACCACCCAGGACGTCGAGGCGATCACGCCGCAGACCCTGATCAACATCCGGCCCGTCGTCGCCGCGATCAAGGAGTTCTTCGGCACCAGCCAGCTCTCGCAGTTCATGGACCAGAACAACCCGCTGTCGGGTTTGACCCACAAGCGGCGTCTGTCGGCGCTTGGTCCCGGTGGTCTGTCGCGTGAGCGTGCCGGCCTGGAAGTCCGTGACGTGCACCCGTCGCACTATGGCCGCATGTGCCCGATCGAGACCCCGGAAGGGCCGAACATCGGTCTGATCGGGTCGCTGTCGGTGTACGCGCGGGTCAACCCGTTCGGCTTCATCGAGACGCCCTACCGCAAGGTCGTGGACGGTGTGGTTTCGGACGAGATCCACTACCTGACCGCCGACGAGGAGGACCGCCACGTCGTGGCGCAGGCCAACTCGCCGATCGACGCGGACGGTCGCTTTGTCGAGCCGCGCGTCCTGGTCCGCCGGAAGGCCGGCGAGGTGGAGTACGTGCCGTCGTCCGAGGTGGACTACATGGACGTCTCACCGCGCCAGATGGTGTCGGTGGCCACCGCGATGATTCCGTTCCTCGAGCACGACGACGCCAACCGCGCCCTGATGGGTGCCAACATGCAGCGCCAGGCGGTTCCGCTGGTGCGTAGCGAGGCACCGCTGGTCGGCACCGGTATGGAGTTGCGTGCCGCCATCGACGCCGGCGACGTCGTCGTCGCGGAGGAGGCCGGGGTCATCGAGGAGGTGTCGGCCGACTACATCACCGTGATGCACGACGCGGGCACCCGGCGCACCTACCGGATGCGCAAGTTCGCCCGGTCCAACCACGGCACCTGCGCCAACCAGTCGCCGATCGTCGACGCGGGCGACCGTGTCGAGGCCGGCCAGGTCATCGCCGACGGCCCCTGCACCGAGAACGGTGAGATGGCTCTGGGCAAGAACCTGCTGGTGGCGGTCATGCCGTGGGAGGGGCACAACTACGAGGACGCCATCATCCTGTCCAACCGCCTCGTCGAAGAGGACGTGCTGACCTCGATCCACATCGAGGAACACGAAATCGACGCCCGCGACACCAAGCTGGGCGCTGAGGAGATCACCCGGGACATCCCGAACGTCTCCGACGAGGTGCTGGCGGACCTGGACGAGCGCGGCATCGTGCGCATCGGTGCCGAGGTTCGCGACGGCGACATCCTGGTCGGCAAGGTCACCCCCAAGGGTGAAACCGAGCTGACCCCGGAGGAGCGACTGCTGCGCGCGATCTTCGGTGAGAAGGCCCGCGAGGTCCGTGACACTTCGCTGAAGGTGCCGCACGGCGAGTCCGGCAAGGTCATCGGCATCCGGGTGTTCTCCCGCGAGGACGACGACGAGTTGCCCGCGGGCGTCAACGAGCTGGTCCGCGTGTACGTCGCTCAGAAGCGCAAGATCTCCGACGGCGACAAGCTGGCCGGACGGCACGGCAACAAGGGCGTCATCGGCAAGATCCTGCCGGTGGAGGACATGCCGTTCCTGCCGGACGGCACTCCGGTCGACATCATCCTGAACACCCACGGGGTGCCGCGACGGATGAACATCGGCCAGATCCTGGAGACCCACCTGGGGTGGGTGGCTAAGGCCGGCTGGAACATCGAGGGTGCCCCGGAGTGGGCGGCGAACCTGCCCGAAGATCTGCGGCACGCACAGCCCAACCAGATCGTGTCGACACCGGTGTTCGACGGCGCCAAGGAGGAGGAGCTGCAGGGTCTGCTCGGCTCGACGCTGCCGAACCGCGACGGTGAGGTGCTGGTCAACGAGGACGGCAAGGCGGTGCTGTTCGACGGCCGCAGCGGTGAGCCGTTCCCGTACCCGGTGACCGTTGGCTACATGTACATCATGAAGCTGCACCACTTGGTGGACGACAAGATCCACGCCCGCTCCACCGGCCCGTACTCGATGATCACCCAGCAGCCGCTGGGTGGTAAGGCGCAGTTCGGTGGCCAGCGCTTCGGTGAGATGGAGTGCTGGGCCATGCAGGCCTACGGCGCGGCGTACACGCTGCAGGAGCTGTTGACCATCAAGTCCGACGACACCGTCGGGCGGGTCAAGGTTTACGAGGCGATCGTCAAGGGCGAGAACATCCCCGAGCCCGGTATTCCGGAGTCGTTCAAGGTGTTGCTCAAGGAGCTGCAGTCGCTGTGTCTCAACGTCGAGGTGCTGTCGTCCGACGGTGCGGCGATCGAGCTGCGCGAAGGCGAGGACGAAGACCTCGAGCGGGCTGCGGCCAACTTGGGAATCAACTTGTCGCGCAACGAATCTGCCTCCGTCGAGGATCTTGCGTAGATCTGTCCTCCTGTTTCATTACTAAACCCGCAAGGGGAAAGGGAGTTACGTGTTAGACGTCAACTTCTTCGATGAACTCCGCATCGGCCTGGCTACCGCGGAAGACATCCGTCAGTGGTCCTACGGTGAGGTCAAGAAGCCGGAGACCATCAACTACCGCACGCTCAAGCCCGAGAAGGACGGCCTGTTCTGCGAGAAGATCTTCGGACCGACTCGCGACTGGGAGTGCTACTGCGGCAAGTACAAGCGCGTGCGCTTCAAGGGCATCATCTGTGAGCGCTGTGGCGTCGAGGTGACCCGCGCCAAGGTGCGGCGTGAGCGGATGGGCCACATCGAGCTGGCCGCGCCGGTCACCCACATCTGGTACTTCAAGGGCGTGCCCTCGCGCCTGGGCTACCTGCTGGACCTGGCGCCCAAGGACCTCGAGAAGATCATCTACTTCGCCGCGTACGTGATCACCGCGGTCGACGACGAGATGCGGCACAACGAGCTGTCGACGCTCGAAGCCGAGATGGTGGTGGAGCGCAAGGCCGTCGAGGACCAGCGTGACGCCGACCTGGAAGCCCGCGCGCAGAAGCTGGAGGCCGACCTGGCCGAGCTGGAGGCCGAGGGTGCCAAGGCCGACGCCAAGCGCAAGGTGCGTGACGGCGGCGAACGTGAAATGCGTCAGCTGCGTGACCGCGCCCAGCGCGAGCTGGACCGGCTCGAGGACATCTGGACGACGTTCACCAAGTTGGCTCCCAAGCAGCTGATCGTGGACGAGAACCTCTACCGCGAGCTGCAGGACCGCTACGGCGAGTACTTCACCGGTGCCATGGGCGCGGAGTCGATTCAGAAGCTCATCGAGAACTTCGACATCGACGCCGAGGCCGACTCGCTGCGTGAGGTCATCCGAAGTGGCAAGGGGCAGAAGAAGCTTCGCGCTCTGAAGCGGTTAAAGGTGGTGGCCGCGTTCCAGCAGTCCGGCAACTCGCCGATGGGCATGGTGCTGGACGCCGTCCCGGTGATCCCGCCGGAACTGCGCCCGATGGTGCAGCTCGACGGTGGCCGGTTCGCCACCTCGGACCTCAACGACCTGTACCGCCGCGTGATCAACCGGAATAACCGGTTGAAGCGACTGATCGACCTCGGCGCGCCCGAGATCATCGTCAACAACGAGAAGCGCATGCTGCAGGAGTCCGTGGACGCGCTGTTCGACAACGGACGTCGCGGCCGGCCCGTCACTGGACCCGGCAACCGTCCGCTGAAGTCGCTGTCTGACCTACTCAAGGGCAAGCAGGGCCGGTTCCGGCAAAACCTACTGGGTAAGCGCGTCGACTACTCGGGCCGTTCGGTCATCGTGGTCGGCCCGCAGCTCAAGCTGCACCAGTGCGGTCTGCCCAAGTTGATGGCGCTCGAGCTGTTCAAGCCGTTCGTGATGAAGCGACTGGTCGACCTCAACCACGCGCAGAACATCAAGAGCGCCAAGCGGATGGTGGAGCGCCAGCGTCCGCAGGTGTGGGACGTGCTGGAAGAAGTCATCGCCGAGCACCCCGTGCTGCTGAACCGTGCACCTACCCTGCACCGGCTGGGCATCCAGGCTTTCGAGCCAATGCTGGTGGAAGGCAAGGCTATTCAGCTGCACCCGTTGGTGTGTGAGGCGTTCAACGCCGACTTCGACGGTGACCAGATGGCCGTGCACCTGCCGCTGTCGGCAGAGGCGCAGGCCGAGGCTCGCATCCTGATGCTGTCGAGCAACAACATCCTCTCGCCCGCCTCCGGCCGCCCGCTGGCCATGCCGCGTCTGGACATGGTGACCGGGTTGTTCTATCTGACCACCGAGGTCGAAGGTGACAAGGGCGCGTTCCAGCCGTCCGGCAAGGACACTCCGGAGGAGGGCGTGTACTCCTCGCCCGCCGAGGCGATCATGGCGGCCGACCGCGGTGTGCTGTCGGTTCGCGCCAAGATCAAGGTGCGGCTGACCCAGCTGCGTCCGCCGGCCGAGATCGAGGCCGAGCGGTTCGGCGCGAATGGGTGGCAGCCGGGCGACGCCTGGGTGGCCGAGACCACGCTGGGCCGGGTGCTGTTCAACGAACTACTGCCGCTGGGCTACCCGTTCGTGAACAAGCAGATGCACAAGAAGGTGCAGGCCGCGATCATCAACGATCTGGCCGAGCGCTACCCGATGATCGTGGTCGCCCAGACCGTCGACAAGCTCAAGGACGCCGGCTTCTACTGGGCGACCCGAAGCGGCGTGACGGTCTCGATGGCCGACGTGCTGGTGCCGCCGCGCAAGAAGGAGATCCTCGACGCCTACGAGGAGCGGGCGGAGAAGGTCGAAAAGCAGTTCCAGCGTGGTGCTTTGAACCACGACGAACGCAACGAGGCCCTGGTCGAGATCTGGAAGGAAGCCACCGACGAGGTCGGTCAGGCGCTCCGGGAGCACTACCCCAGCGACAACCCGATCATCACGATCGTGGAGTCCGGTGCCACCGGTAACTTCACCCAGACCCGAACGCTGGCCGGCATGAAGGGTCTGGTGACCAACCCCAAGGGTGAGTTCATTCCGCGCCCGATCAAGTCGTCGTTCCGCGAGGGCCTGACCGTGCTGGAGTACTTCATCAACACCCACGGTGCTCGAAAGGGCTTGGCGGACACCGCATTGCGTACCGCCGACTCCGGTTACCTGACTCGTCGTCTGGTGGACGTCAGCCAGGACGTCATCGTGCGCGAGCACGACTGCGAGACCGAGCGCGGTATTTTGGTCGAGCTCGCCGAGCGTCAGCCTGACGGCACGCTGATCCGTGACCCGTACATCGAAACCTCGGCGTACGCACGGACTTTGGGTGCCGACGCGGTCGACGAGGCCGGCAACGTCGTCGTCGCCCGTGGCGAGGACCTCGGGGACCCGTCGATCGAGGCCCTGCTGGCCGCGGGCATCACGCAGGTGAAGGTGCGTTCGGTGCTGACCTGCACCACCGGAACCGGCGTCTGCGCGACCTGCTACGGACGTTCGATGGCCACCGGCAAGCTGGTCGACATCGGCGAGGCCGTGGGCATCGTCGCCGCCCAGTCCATCGGTGAGCCCGGCACGCAGCTGACCATGCGTACCTTCCACCAGGGTGGTGTGGGTGAGGACATCACCGGCGGTCTGCCGCGTGTCCAGGAGCTGTTCGAGGCCCGCGTCCCGCGGGGCAAGGCGCCGATCGCCGACGTCACCGGTCGGGTGCGGCTCGAGGACGGCGAGCGCTTCTACAAGATCACCATCGTTCCCGACGACGGTGGCGAGGAAGTGGTCTACGACAAGCTGTCCAAGCGTCAGCGTCTGCGCGTGTTCAAGCACGAGGACGGCTCCGAGCGGGTGCTCTCGGACGGCGACCACGTGGAGGTGGGCCAGCAGCTGATGGAAGGCTCGGCCGACCCGCACGAGGTGCTGCGTGTGCAGGGCCCACGCGAGGTGCAGATCCACCTGGTCCGCGAGGTCCAGGAGGTCTACCGCGCCCAGGGTGTGTCGATCCACGACAAGCACATCGAGGTGATCGTTCGCCAGATGCTGCGCCGGGTCACCATCATCGACTCGGGCTCGACGGAGTTCCTGCCTGGCTCGCTGATCGACCGTGCGGAGTTCGAGGCGGAGAACCGTCGGGTGGTGGCCGAAGGCGGCGAGCCCGCTGCCGGACGTCCGGTGCTGATGGGTATCACCAAGGCGTCGCTGGCCACCGACTCGTGGCTGTCGGCGGCGTCGTTCCAGGAGACCACGCGAGTGCTGACCGATGCGGCGATCAACTGCCGCAGCGACAAGCTCAACGGTCTGAAGGAGAACGTGATCATCGGAAAGCTGATCCCGGCCGGTACCGGTATCAACCGCTACCGCAACATCCAGGTTCAGCCGACCGAAGAGGCCCGCGCCGCGGCGTACACCATCCCGTCCTACGAGGACCAGTACTACAGCCCAGACTTCGGTCAGGCCACCGGTGCTGCGGTTCCGTTGGACGACTACGGGTACAGCGACTACCGGTAGCTAGCGCGAGCAAGCCGCAAAAGCACCCGCACGCTCGGCGTGTCGGGTGCTTTTGCGTTGCTCGCGCAACCTAGCGCACGGTGAACTCGTGGGTGGTCGACTGGAAAGGCTCCAGCCGGCCATGCCTATCGCGGGTCATCCCGTGATGGACCAGGCGATACTGTCCGGGCGACGCATCGGCGGGAATGTCCCAGCGGATGCTGACCCGCGACCCGCTGCGGCCCTCGCGCTGCCAACGGAAAGTCGTCGACCAGTCTCCGTCATCGGCCACCCGCGCCCAGTTGTCACCTTCGAGGTGCATCACCTCGAGGAAGGTCCGGTTGCGGTGGACGTCGTTGTTCGGATGGGCACTGACGAAGACGGCTTCCACCGAATCGCCCGGGTGGTACGTCGCATCAGGCTCAGCGATGATCGCGCCGAAGGATCCGGTGTCGGCGCGCCCGGTCCTTAGCCAGCTGCGTGGTTTGTTGGGACGCGGGCCGGCGGCCGGCGGGACGGGTCGGCCGTCGCGCATCGCTTCGGCGAGTCCGGCCACGGTTTGCATGAGCGCCGGTAGCTCCCATCGTCCGAACAGCGTGCTGCCGCCTTCGTAGCGCTGCTCGAGGTATTCCTCGGGCGTGGTGACGTAGTGGATGTAGGCGTTGCAATAGCCGACGCACAACACGTCGTTCAGTTCGGCGCCGACGATCGAAGCCACCGTGCGACGCAGTCGCAGTCCCGAGACGATGGTCGGTTCGCCCGGGATGCCGATCAGGTAGAGGCGCCCGATCCGCACCAGGTGCACGGGCACGATCTCCTGGATGAAGGGCTGCACCCGGTTCAACAGGTGCGCCGGCAGCACCATGCCCTTCGGCTCCTGCACCGCTCGCAGCACCTTGGCCGTCCGGTAGATGCCACGGGATACGGTGTCCCAGAATAGGTTTCGGCCTTGACGGAAACCGCGGAAGCCTTCGCCCTCATCGGTGCCGGCGAACATCGCAGCGGCGATCATCGGCCGTCCGGTGCGACGCTCGCGACCGTCCGGTGTGTAATCACCGCGGATGTGCACCGCACTTAGATCGACGTAGGTGAAGCAAGAATCCACCGTGTCGCCAATCGGCGTCCCACGGCCCAATTGCCCGTAGGCGTCCTCGAATTGGGACAGCCCGATCTGTCGGGTGTTCTGCAGTTCGTCCTGGGCCCTCGACGGTCCATAACCGACGGGTCCGTCGACGTGAGGGCTCATATCCCCAGCGTTCGTCTGCGCGAATGCGGCGATGAAATCTGGCTGACCGGACAGGTAATCGGCGGCGCCAATGCAGCGTTCCCAGTGGTAGGCGGCGACTCCCTTGTTGTCTGAGGAGATGAGCAGGTTGCGGTTGGTCATGCTGGTGCCGTGGGTGGCGAAGAAGTGAATGGCGCCCACGGTGCGATCGCCGCGGTCGATCTGCACCAGGGTGGTAAGCGGGTCGACCCGTTCGGGGAAGAAGTCGCGGTCGCTGGCCGGATTGCGGTCGAAGGATGTGGGGGACCGGTTGATGCTCGCGTCGCGCAACTCGCCGTGTGAGAGCGTCACGTCCGCGGGTGCCAGGTCCTCGTGGGCGTATCGCACGGCTTCGACGATCCCGTCGACGATCGCCGTGAAAGTCGCGGGCCGGAAGCCGCTTGTCGAGAGGTTGTAGAGCAGTTGTGCGCAGTAGCCGCCGGGGCCGGCGTGCGTGTGCGTCGTCGTGATCAGCGTGTTGCGCGCGGTGTAGGTGTCGCCGTAGGACATCGCCAGCAGGCGTAGCACTTCGTCGGTGACATTCTGTGCGGGAAGGGGCAATTCGGCGACGACGATCAGCACCCGTGCTGTCCCGGAGTCGAAAACGAACGCCCGGGCCCGCAGTCGCAGGTGGATGCCGCCGGTGCGCTGATTGGTCTTGCCGTAGCCGAGCATGCCGCATTCGGCCGCCTCACCGGTGATATCGGAGATGCCCCGTCCTACCGAAAGACCTGCCGAAAGCAAAGCGCTACCTCCAACATCGCGTGCCTACGGAGCAATGATCAATACCTGTGGATGAGCCTCGGCGAGGCGGCCTGAAAGTGGGCGCACCTTCCCGAGGATGATCTTC
>NZ_LZLS01000001.1 GCF_001673365.1 Mycobacterium asiaticum | reverse complement strand
TTGGCAACACCGGCATCGTCAACGTCGGCAACGGCAACATCGTCGGCAGCGGCAACATCGGCAACGGCAACGAAGGCAGCGGCAACCAGGGCAGCGGCAAAGCTGGCGACGGCAATCGCGGCGACAACAACGCGGGCAGCGGCAACACCGGTGGTGGCAACGAAGGTAGCGGCAACCAGGGCAGTGGCAACGGCGGCGATGGCAACCGCGGCAACAATAATCCGGGTAGCGGCAACACGGGCAACGCCAACGTTGGCGATGGCAATATCGGCAACAACAACTCGGGCGACGGCAACAACAACAGCAACAACCCGGGTAGCGGTAACTCGGGAAATGGCAACCTGGGCGGCGGCAATTCCGGTGACGGAAATACGGGCAACACCAATCAGGGCGACGGCAACTTCGGCGACGGCAACATCGGTGACGGCAACCATGGTGGTGGCAACGACGGCATCGGCAACTTGGGAAATACCAACACCGGTGACGGAAGTAAGGGCAACAGCAATCAGGGCGACGGCAACTCCGGTGACGGCAACGTCGGTGACGGCAACCATGGTGGTGGCAACGAGGGCCTCGGCAACTTGGGAAATACCAACACCGGCGTCGGAAATAAGGGCAACAGCAATCAGGGCGACGGCAACTTTGGTGACGGCAACGTCGGCGACGGCAACCGTGGTGGTGGCAACGAGGGCCTCGGCAACTTAGGTAACGCGAACACCGGCGACGGAAATATCGGCAACAACAACGCGGGCGACGGCAACCAGGGCACCGGCAACAGCGGCGACGGCAATACGGGCGACACCAACTCCGGCTTCGGCAACACTGGCAACAACAACCAGGGCAACGGCAATACCGGCAACACCAACACCGGCAATGGCAACGTGGGTAATGGCAACTCGGGTCAGGGCAACCGCGGTGATGGCAACCAGGGCGACGGAAATTTCGGCAACAACAACACGGGCTCCGGAAACAACGGCGACACAAATCAGGGCTCGGGCAACCTGGGAAGTGGCAATCTAGGCAGCGGCAATATCGGTGATACCAACACCGGCAGCGGCAACATCGGCAGCGGCAACTCAGGCAGCGGCAATCAGGACCCGTTCGGTGGCGGCGCGACAAACAACTCGGGCAGCGGCAATATCGGTGACAACAACGCCGGCAGCGGCAACATCGGCGACGGCAATTCGGGCAGCGGCAACCGAGGCAACGGAATCGCTTCGGGCGGCGACAACAACTCGGGCAGCGGCAATCAAGGCAGCGGCAATGGCGGCAGCGGAAACATCGGCAACGACAACCAAGGCCACGCCAACCACGGCAACGCCAACTCCGGCAGCGGCAACTTCGGTAGCAATAACCAAGGCGGCGGCAACTACGGCAGCGGAAACGTAGGCGAGGGAAACAGGGGCGACGGCAACTCCGGCAGTGGCAACATCGGCAATAACAACCCCGGCATGGGGAACATCGGCACCGCCAATCAGGGCGGCGGAAACAACGGCACCAACAACATCGGCTGGGGAAACACCGGCAACAACAATGTCGGCTTCGGTAATCACGGCAACAACAACTTCGGACTAGGACTCACCGGCGATAATCTGGTGGGTATCGGCGCCCTGAACTCAGGTTGGTTCAATCTTGGCCTCGGAAACTCCGGCAACTTCAACATCGGTTTCGGCAACTCGGGTCATGGAAATATCGGGTTCGGCAATTCCGGAAATTACAATATTGGCTTCGGGAACTCCGGCAACGGAAACACCGGCTGGTGGAACTCGGGCACTGGGAATACGTTCGGGTCGAACTCCGGTAACTACAACACCGGGTTCTGGAACGCGGGTAATTTCAACACGGGTTTGTGGAACTCCGGCAATAGCAACACAGGGCTTTTCAATTCGGGAAACACCAATACCGGACTCTACAACTCCGGTAACACCAACACCGGCCTCTATAACTCTGGCAGCACCAACACCGGACTTTACAACTCCGGGGGCGCCAATACCGGTAGCTACAATTCAGGCGGCACCAATACTGGCAGCTATAACTCGGGTGGTACAAACACGGGCAATTACAATGCCGGCGGTACCAATACTGGCAGCTTTAACGCCGGTGGCACTAACACCGGCAGCTTTAACGCCGGTGGCACTAACACTGGCAGCTTTAACGCCGGTGGCACCAACTTCGGCAGCCACAACGCCGGCGGGACCAATACCGGCAGCTTCAATTCCGGTGGTACCAACACGGGCAGTTACAACTCGGGTGGCACCAACATCGGCAGCTATAACTCGGGCGGCACCAACACGGGGGATTACAACTCGGGTGGCACCAATACGGGCAGCTACAACTCGGGCGGCACCAACACCGGAAACTACAACTCGGGCGGGACCAATACCGGAATCTACAACTCGGGCGGGACCAATACCGGTAGCTACAACTCGGGGAACACCAACACCGGCGGCCACAATTCAGGCAATACCAACACCGGCAATCTGAACTCGGGCAACACCAATACTGGAAATCAGAACTCGGGCAACACCAACACCGGCGACCAGAACTCGGGCAACACCAATACTGGAAATCAGAACTCGGGCAACACCAACACGGGGCATCTGAATTCGGGCAACACCAACACCGGGGACCTGAACTCGGGCAATACCAACACCGGCAATCTGAACTCGGGCAACACCAACACCGGCAATCTGAACTCGGGCAACACCAACACCGGAAACCAGAACTCGGGCAACACCAACACCGGCAACCAGAACTCCGGCAACACCAACACAGGCAACCTGAACTCGGGGAACACCAACACCGGGGACCTGAACTCGGGCAATACCAACACCGGCGACCTCAACTCGGGCAACACCAACACCGGCGATAAGAACTCGGGCAACACCAACACCGGCAATCTGAACTCGGGCTTCACCGATACCGGTAATGCGAATTCGGGAAACACGAACACGGGCAGCTTCAACTCCGGTAACACCAATACGGGTAGCCACAATTCGGGCTTCACCAATACGGGCGACGGTAACTCGGGCAAGACCAACACCGGGAAGCAGAACTCGGGTGACACCAACACCGGCGACCAGAACTCGGGTTTTACCAACACCGGTAGCGCAAATTCAGGCGACACGAACCGTTTCGACTACAACTCGGGCAATACCAACACGGGCAATGCCAACTCCGGCTTCACCAACACCGGCAACGGCAACTCAGGCAATACCAACACCGGCAACAGCAACTCAGGCAACACCAACACCGGCAACACCAACTCGGGCAATACCAATACCGGAAACGGCAATTCCGGCAACACCAACACCGGTGACAACAACACAGGCAACACCAACACCGGAAACAGAAACTCCGGCAGTACCAACACGGGCGATGACAATTCGGGCGACACCAACACAGGCAACCGGAACTCGGGCAACCTGAACACGGGTGACGACCAGACCGGAACGCCGTTTGGCGCGATCAATTCCGGCTACGGGAACGGGGCAAGTCCGGGTACGTCGGGCTACGACAACGGCACTCTTACGGGCGGCACATCGGGTTACCGAAACACAGTCAGCGGTGGAACGTCAGGGTTTGACAACGGCGGCAGCGCCGGGAACTCGGGTACCGGTAACGGTGGTATCGGAGGGGGGCACTCGGGCTCGGGCAACGGTGGTGCCGGATTCGGAAACTCGGGCTCGGGCAACGGTGGTGCCGGCGGCGGGAATTCGGGCTCCGCGAACGGTGGTGTCGGCGGCGGGAATTCGGGCGACCACAACGGTGCCGCCGGCGGCGGGAACGCGGGTAGCAATAACACCGGGGGATTCGGGACCTCGGGTGTCGGAAACTCGGCGTCTGGCGGAAACTCGGGCTTCGGGAATAAGGCCGGCGGTGGGCAGTCGGGTACGAACAACAGCGGCGGCGGCGGGAACTCGGGCACCCACAACAGCGGATCCCTCGGTAGTTCAGGCCAAGACAACGGCGGGTCTGGCGGGAACTCGGGCGCTCGCAATAACGGGAGCGCCGGTAACTCAGGCTCGGGCAACTCAGGCAGCCTCGGGAATTCGGGCGAAAATAACAGTGGCAGCGGGGGGAACTCGGGCTCCAACAACAGCGGGGCCAGTTTCGGCAGCTCAGGCGACAAGAACTTCGCCACTGGCGGAAGCTCGGGCAGCAGCAACGGCGGGAGCGCCGGGAACTCGGGTACCGGGAACTCGGGGAGTGCGGGGAATTCGGGCGAACACAACAGTGCCGGCGGCGGGAACTCGGGCTCCCACAACAGCGGGGCGACCTTCGGGAGCTCGGGTGAGCACAACGCGGCGGCGGGCGGCAGCTCGGGTTCCCAAAACAATGGAACGGCCGGAAACTCGGGTACCGGCAACAACGGCAGCGGCGGTCAATCCGGCACCGGCAACAATGGTGGCCTCGGAACCTCGGGGTATGACAACAATGCGTCCGGCGGCAGCTCTGGCTCGAAGAACAACGGAACCGCCGGAAACTCGGGCAGCGGCAACAACGGCAGCGCCGGGAACTCGGGCAACAACAACAACGGGAGCGCCGGGAACTCGGGAACCGGGAACACCGCGGTCACCTTCGGGAGCTCAGGCACCAACAACATTTCAGCAGCTGGGAGCTCGGGTTCCGGCAACACCGCGACTGGTGGATCTTCGGGTACTAACAACGCGGGAAGTGGCGGAAGCTCGGGCGACCGCAACAATGTGTCCGCGGGGAGCTCGGGCGCCCGCAACATCGGCGGCGGAAACGCCGGCACAGGCAACATCGGCTTCGGCAGCTCGGGCACTGAAAACGCTGGTGCCGGCAGTTCCGGTACCAAGAACCCTGGCGGCGGGAACGCGGGCACGGGCAACATCGGTGCTGGGACTTCGGGCACCAGCAACCTGGGCGGGGGCACCTCGGGTAACAACAATCTGGGCTTGGGCAGCTCTGGACGCTACAACCCAGGCGTCGGGAACTCGGGCACCCTGAACCCGGGTGCGGGCAGCTCCGGTCTGCTCAACTTCAACGGCGGCACTTCCGGCTACCTGGCCCTGGGACTCGGCAGCTCGGGAGTGCTGACACCGGGCGCGGGCAACTCGGGCCTGCTGACACCGGGCACCGGCAACTCGGGCTGGCTGCTCGCGGGCCTCGGGAACTCCGGGGTGCTCACCCTGGGGGCGTCAGTATCGGGCTTCCTGGATTTGGGCCTCGCCAACTCCGGCATCCTCAATGCAGGCACGCTGCTTTCGGGCATCAAGAACATCGGTGTCTACACCTCGGGCTTCGAGGACATCGGCTATTTCCCGCGGGCGCTTTACGTGGGCAATCTGATATTCGGTTTTCTGACGGGCCTGTGAACCGATGTCACGATGCTGCCCTGAGCTCAGCCTGCCAGCGCCTCCTCGATAGGCACGTCGCCGTTGTTGAACTCGATGGTGCGGCCGATGGTCCAGTCGTCCTGCAGCGCAGCTGCGGCCACCAGGGCCACATCCGCCCGCGAGACGTCGCCTTTCGCCTTGCCCACCTCGATTCGGCCGGTGGCAGGTTCGAGCGTTAGCCGGCCCGGCCCCAGCACCGTCCAGTCCAGATCACTGGCCCGCAGATGCTCGTCGGCGGCCGCCTTAGCCTCCGCGTAAGCGAAGAACGAATCACTTTCCGGGACACCGTGGTTGGGGCCGGCACCGAAATACGACACCATCACGAAGCGGCGGGCGTCGGCCTGTCCGGCGGCGTCGATCACCCGGATCGCGGCGTCGCGGTCCACGGCGTACGTGCGCGTCGGGTCGCCGCCGCCGGCACCGGCGGAGAAGACCACCGCATCGTGCCCGGCCAGCAAGTCGGCCAGTGCGTCGGTATCGAGCTGTTCGATGTCGGCCACCACCGGCGTCGCGCCTGTCGCTGCGACGTCGTCGGCGTGGTCCGGATTGCGGAACACCGAGCTGACGGTCTCGCCGCGCTCGGTGAGGATTCGGGCCAGATGCAGAGCGACCTTGCCGTGGCCGCCGATAACGATGATGTGCGCCATGGACTCGACGCTACCTTGGGTCGGCCGGACCAGAAGTTTGGTTGCTATTTGCCGCGAATCGCAACCCCGCGCAACACCGTGTCCCGCGCGAGGATGAGGGAACTTCTGGTGCCCACCGCGCGCAGGATGTTCTCTGGTATCCACTGCATGCCGATGATGCACCGGGACAGCATGGTGGTCGACGGCGCGTCGGTCCGGATCTCTCCTGACTTAACGCCTTCGCCGAGAAGCGATTTCATCTGACGCAACCGCGTCGTGTAGGACCATCCCGGGTTTACCGTGTCCCGGGGCGGCGACTGGCGCATCCAGGCGAGCTGAATCCGGAACTCGTCCGAAAACTGGTCCAGCGCATTGACATTCACCCAGCTCAGCGCGTCCAGCTTCTCGATGGGGGTGGCTTCCGCACGCAGCACGTCGACCCAGCCCGCTTCGACCTTCTGTCCGAACGAGCGCATGATCGAGGCCAGGAGTTCATCCTTGGACCCGATTACCCGGTACACCGTTCCGGTGCCCAGACCGGCCGCGGATGCGATATCGCGAATGGTGGTGACTTCATATCCCTTGCGGCCGAACTCCGTTCGCGCCACCGCACGCAGGTGGGCCGCTTTGTCGCTCGGGTCGGCCTCTTTGTCGTCGGCCCAGGACGAGATGACGTCGGTGGCCGCCGCGAAAGCTTTGGAGCGGTCCAGAGTGCGATCACTCGGCGGCCGGGAAGCTAAGCCCCGCAAGATGGTTTGGCACATCAACGCGGCGACCTGGTCGGCGGACGAGTTGTGCCGGATGACGTCGAGTCCGACCTGGAGCATGGTCTGGCAGATCCGGTCGGCCAGTGTGGTCAGATCGACGTCGGCTTTGATACAGCGGCTCCCGCGGGCTGCGCGCAGCGTTTGTGTCATTGCCTCCTGTATTGCAGTGGGCGGCTGCCGCGTCAGCTTCATCAACTCGGGATCCGCGCTGGGACCCTCGTAGAACGACATCTGCAGGGCGGCCCGGTGTCGCACTGCGCAATTGGCGATCGCCTGGCCCAGCTCGATGATCTTGTCTGCCGCGGGTCGTGAGTCGGCCTCGTCCAATTTCGCTTGCGCGCTCTGCCCGATTCGATCGAGATCGGCTTGATACCGATGAATCAGCTCGACCAGGATCGCTTCTTTGGATTCGAAGTGGTGATACAGGCTGCCCGGCAGAATGCCTGCCGCATCGGCGATCTCCTGCAACGAGGTCCGCAAACCCGACGACGCGATCAACGTCGCAGCGGTCTCGAGAATCTCGGTCCGGCGGGTTCCGGATTCGGTCGCGCTGTCGGTCATCGCTGTGCCGGCAACATGCGAACTACGTCCTCCCGCTGAACCAAATCTTTGTTGAAGGTTAGCAGACTGGCCGGGAGCAAATGCGCTGCTGAGAGACTTGATCACATCCTAAACGGCGGCCCAGAGGCGTTCAACAGATCGAAGACGTCCAACCTCAGACCCCGAGCTCGACGCCGCGCCGGGCGCACACGCCGAACACTTCCTCAAAGATCGAACCGGGCACGGAGAACGGTTGGGTCGCGGTCACCTCCGACAGATGAGCGGCAATGTCCTCGGCGCTGGGTTCGGTGTTGGCGTCGGCGAGCCAGCCTTCGCCGAGACCGACGAACACCCGGGCAAATCGTCCGGCGCAGGCCGAGAAATTGTGGTGGCTCAACTCGCACGCGCGGCTGGCCAGGAAAATCACCATGGGCACCACCAATTCCGGTTTGATCAACTCCAAGAACCCGATCTCTTCAAGTGCTTTCGGGTCGCCGACGGTTTCGGTCACCATGCGCGAAAAGCCAAAGGGGAGCACGGTATTGCTCAGAATGCCGTGCTCGGCGCCCTCGATGGCGATGACGTTGGACAGCCCCACCAAACCCGCTTTGGCCGCCGCGTAGTGCGATTCCCACGGCTGCCCGAACATCCCGGCCGAGGAGGAGATGAACACAAACCGGCCGTAGCCTTGGGCTTTCATCAACCGGTAAGCGGGCTGGCTGAGATAGAACCCGCCGTCTAGGTGCACGCCGAGCATGCGCCGCCAGTCTTCGACGGACAGTTCGTCGAACGCGGTGCTGGTGAAGATGCCAGCATTGCTGACCACCGCGTCTAGCCGGCCGAAGTTCTCCACCGCCGCCGCGACGATCGCTTCGCCACCCTGCGGACTGTCCACCGAGTCGTGGTTCGCCACCGCCGAGCCGCCCGCGCTGCTGATTTCCGCGACGACCTGATCGGCCACGCTGGCGTCCGCACCCTCGCCGTGCATGGCGCCGCCCAGGTCGTTGACCACGACGGAGGCGCCGCGGCGGGCCAGTTCCAGTGCGTACAACCGGCCGAGTCCGCGTCCGGCGCCGGTGACGATCGCGACCTGGCCCGCAAAATCGATCATGGTCGTCCCTTCTTGGCAAGGCGGGCACCGACTTCGGTGAGATAGCGCTCCGGCGCGCCGCCGTATGCGCTCCAGCTCAGCAAGCGTTTGAGATACAAATGGGCGTCGTGTTCCCAGGTGTAGCCGATACCACCGAACACCTGGATCGCTGTGTCGCCGACGCCTGCCAACCGTCCCGCGAAGGCTTTCGCGCGGACCGCCGCCAGATGCCGTTCCTCGGCCGAGTGATCGGCCGCCCACAACGCGTGGAGCACCCCGCTGCGCGCGAGCTCCACCGTTTCGAACATGTCGACACAGAGGTGCTGCACCGCTTGGAAGGATCCGATCGGTGCACCGAATTGGGTTCGCGTCTTGGCATATTCAATTGCCATCTCCATGACGGCGCGGGCGGCGCCCAGCGCGTCGGCCGCCATGACGATCAGTACGTCGTCGCGCACCGCATCGACGTCCTGGGCCCTGAGCGTACCCAGCCGCCGCTGCGTTGTAGCGTTGTCGAGCTGGATCCGAAAACGCTTGCGGGTCTGGTCGATACCGGGCTCGAGTGTCATCGAGACATCGCTGGTCTGCACGGCGAACAAGGCCGTGTCCCCTTCTGCGAGAAACAGCAGCAGGTCCGCGGCGGCCGCGTCCGGCGCCGACTGCTCGCCCAACCCAAGGACCGTGACGACGGTGCTGCCGTCGGCGATCCCAGCCAGAATGTCGGCAGCCGCGGGACCATCGATGCGGCTGAGCAGCCGTACAGCGGCCACTGCCGTGGACGACCAGGGCCCGGGATGCAGTGCGGCGCCGAGTTCTTCGGCGACAATGCCGGCCTCGACCATGGTCATACCAGCGCCGCCATGGTCTTGCGGTACCAGCAGGCCGGTCGCGCCCAGGTCGGCAAGACCCCGCCAGACGGCGGCGGTGGTTCCGGTGGGATCGTCGAGCAGCGGGCGCACATGGCTCGAAATCAATGCTCGCTCAACAAGAAAGCGCCGCAGCGTGTCTCGCAGTGCGAGCTGTTCTTCGGTCAGTTCCAGGTTCATTTGCGCGGCAACCCCAGTACCCGCGTAGCGGTGATGTTCTTGTTGATCTGCGTTGTGCCTCCGGCGATGGTCAGCGCTCGCGAGGTCAACCGGTAGTCGCTCCACGTACCCGCACGATCGCCCAGCACGTCGAACGCTAACGCGGCCAAGTCCTGACCGATCTCACCCCACACCGTCTTGGCCAAGCTCGCCGTACCAAGCGCCGTCAGTTCCGGACCGCCGTGCAGCGTGGCCGAAATGGAGCGCTGGCAAAGCACTTCGAGATATTTGATGCGGACCGCGAGCTCACCAAGCCGTCGCAACACCACCGGATCGTCCAGCACGCCGTCGATTTCGGCGAAGTCGGCCACCAGTTCGTGCAGTCGCAGTTCCAACTCGGCGTAAAGCCGCGCCGCCCCGGCGCGTTCGTGACTCAGCGTCGTGGTGGCTACCTGCCATCCGGCGTTCAGCGGACCGAGCAGTGCCTCGACCGGCACTCGCACGTCGTGGAAGAACACCTCGGCGAAGTCGCTGTCGCCGTTGAGGGTCACCAGTGGGCGGGCCTCGATGCCGGGCAGGGTCATGTCCACGATCAGGCAAGAAATGCCCCTGTGTTTTGGGGCTTCCGGATCGGTGCGGACATACAGCTGGCACCATTTCGCCTTGTGTCCCAGCGATGTCCAGATTTTCTGGCCGCTGACGACGAAGTGGTCGCCGTCCCGTACCGCTTTGGTGCGTAGCGCGGCCAGATCCGACCCGGCCTCCGGTTCCGACATGCCTTGGCACCAGATGTCGTCCGCGCGCATCATGCGGGGCAGCAGTGTCGTCTTCTGCGCCTCAGTGCCGTACTGCATGATTGCGGGCGCGATGTTGTTCATGCCGATGACGTTGAGCGGCACGGGTGCTCGCGCTCGCGTGGTTTCCTCGGTGTAGACCAGCTGTTCGAGGACCGTCGCGCCGCGCCCGCCGTATTCACGGGGCCAGGACACCGCCGCCCACCCCGCATCTGCCATGGTCGCGTTCCACGCGCGAAGCCTCTCGAAGACGGCTTCCTGTCCGGGGAGGTCACGTCCGGAAGGCCTTCGCGCTGCGATCAATTCGTCGGTGAGATTTTCCGACAGCCAGGCACGCAATCCGTCACGGAACCGTTCTACTTCCGCGGGGTAGGAGAAGTCCACGTCCTCTTTCGACCTTATGCGATTGACTGCAACCAAGCCGGACTCTACGTTGGAACAGATATTTGGTCAACGTTGTTGGTCGTGAATTGGGGGCTGAGTATGCGAGACGACCCGTCTGGCGACCAGCTGCGGGGCCTGAGCATGTTCGCGTCGGCCCTCGCCGGCCGACCGGTGGCGGTTGACTTGTTGCCGCCGGGCGACCCGCCTTGGACGGATGGCCAGACTATCTACCTCGACGGGGCTCTTGCCGCCCGCTCCAGTCTCGAGGCAGTTGCTGTCCACGCGTCCTTGATTGCGGCCTCCAGCCTGGATCCGGATGTGGTGCGTCCGCTGGTGCGCCACCCCCGGCTGACTAAGCGCTTCCTTGCAGTCGAGGCGAATCGCGCCTTGGTAGCCAACAGTTCTCTTCTTCCGCCCTTCCTGGCGACACTGGGTAATGAGGAAATCGCAAGTGGCAGCGACTCACCCGCCGCTTCCCTGCGAATTGCGCAGGGGCGTGCGGCAATCGAGGAACTGCCGCCAGAGCTCGGGGTGATCCGGGTTGCCAAGGTGCTGGCCGCCTGCTCACAGGCTGCCAAACAGCAGGCCGAGGCTCACCCGCAACATGTCCCGCGAAGTCAGGGTGCCCAGGAGTTGGCGGAACTTGATGACGGCGAAGTCGACGATTCCGACGAGCCCGATTTGTTCACCAGCCCAGTGGGGGGTGGCGGCTTCATCGGCAAGTGGTTCAAGAAGTTGCTGTCGTCCGCGCGCAAAACCGGCAGCGGCGGCGGACCACCCGGCGCGGACGCGCCGACACACCGTACCAATGCCGGGAATCGGGGTTTGCACGCCGTGTCGTCACTTGCCACGACATCGGGTGCAGACATCGACGACCCGCAGTCGCACGACGCCCCCGCTGGTTGGACCTATCCGGAATGGGATCTTGGGCGCAAGAGCTATCGGCCGGGGTGGTGCACCGTGCAGGAGGTGGAGCCGAAGATCAAACCGTCGGCCACCTCGGCGATCGACGCCGCTATCGGCGTGCGGCGCCCGCTGTCCCGTCTCGGCATGGGTCTGCATCGCCGCCACCGGCAACCGCAGGGTGACGACATCGACATCGACGCTGCCGTCGAGGCGCGCGTCGAGGTGCGGGCTGGATCGGTACCCGACGAGGCGGTGTATCTCGACAGCCTGCGGCGCCGGCGCGACCTGTCGGTGCTGCTGCTCCTGGATGTCTCGGGGTCGGCCGCCGAGCCGGGTACGGCGGGGCGCACGGTGCACGAACAGCAGCGGGTGGCCGCGGCCAACCTCACCGTAGCTCTGCACGATCTCGGCGATCGAATTGCGGTGTACGCCTACTACTCTCAGGGGCGGCGTGCGGTGAGCATGGTGGCAGTCAAGCGATTCGACGACCATCTCGACACGCGCGTGATGAGAAGATTGAACAGTCTGCAGCCCGGCGCGTACTCTCGTCTCGGTGCGGCGATCCGCCACGGTTCGGCGGTCCTGGAAGCACGCGGCGGCACTTCGCGACGGTTGCTGGTGGTGCTGTCCGACGGGCTGGCCTACGACCACGGCTACGAGCGGGCTTACGGTGCCGCCGATGCACGCCGTGCCCTGACCGAGGCTCGCCGGCGCGGTACCGGCTGCGTGTGCCTGACCATCGGTGCTGGAACCGACGTGCCGTCGTTGCGTCGAGTGTTCGGTAGCACCGCACATGCGACGATCGGTCGGCCTGAGCAGCTCGCCGGGGTGATCGGACCGTTGTTCAGGTCCGCGTTGCGTTCGGCCGAGGTCCGCCGTCGGGTGTCGTGAGTCGTTACGGCCTCCCCTGAACCAATTGCTTTAAGCGCCAACGACATAACGCTGGGCGAATCGCCCCACTGCCCGCCGGACCGGTTCCCCGGGGTGTCCCCCGAACCGGTGGCGCCCCGGTCAGGGATTCGGCATACCGATGGTGGTGGTCATTCTGGATTATTTGCGTTTGTTTTGAAGGTGTTGGAGACGTCACGGTGCGCGGCGGGGCGCCGTAGTGTGGCGCTGCTCGGCGATGGGTGGCTGTGTCAACTCGAAGTGGCCCCGGGGTGACGGCTTGAAGTGGCCCCGCGGGTAGGGGCTGGCTTGCGGGTGT